>JBIKWN010000005.1:0-97402 GCA_044356295.1 Bdellovibrionota bacterium | reverse complement strand
CCCAATAATATCATTCAATTAACCACTAATCTAAGAAGGTAGCAAAACTCGTTGATTCGAATTGTAATACGCCTCAACTATTCCTCAAGAAAATTCTCTGTATTGCCTCCAAAGAACACCTCATGAAGTTGGAAGCCAATTTCTATTGCTGCAGCTGACGGTGCCATCATTCGATACGCTGCAATTTCAGGGGAACTAATTGTCCTACTGCCATCTTCATTCCGCCTCTATGAATTACTTTGAGGGAGTTCTGGAAAAGGAAGATTCTCCATGTCTGCTCGTCCAACGTCACCATTGGGTAGAGTTACTGTCGCCAAAAGCCCTGTAGGATATTGTGAATAGGTAATTGAAACGCCATCCAAATTTCCACAATCATCATTAAGCTTCACAGTGGCATCCCAACCATCAGGTCGATGCCCGGTCTCTACTACATCCATGTCAAATAGTGCGGTGCGATTGCCGCCCGACCTTGCAAGAGAATAATTTGAGGCTGCTACTAGTAAATCAAGTCCCTGTGGCATGGACAGATCTAAATCAACACCACTTTCTGCTAAAGCCTGTGTTACCGCTTTGATGCTCATAATATCGTACCCCTCATTTACAAATACTTACTTGAAACTTGCTCGATTTTTTGTACGTGTTTAAAGTGTGCGGGAAACAAGGCGGCTAATCAATTAAAATTACCACAGAATTTCGTGCATTGTTTCTCAGCACGGTTTAATGGTGACGCCCCCCGTTTATAAGGGGTCAATAAGTTTGTTTTGCCTGATTGTAACGAACACAATTCGTGTCACCGTTTCCTATAATTCATTTTACCCCGAGCCCATCTATAAGCTTTAGAAAATTATTAACTTGAAATTTTTGGTCATAAGGCTGTGCACAAAGAATCATCACTTTTAAATCCCCAACCTTTTTGATTGCAGCATATAAATGAACTTTCGATTTAAAACGAAGTGAATACGCGTGTCCATACAACGCTGAATCGATACCATTCGGAGTAAGTCCGTCCAATGATTCACGAACGATATCACGCATGCCCGCCCAAGAATCGAATTGGGTATTCAGCAGATCTAAAGAATTTGATTTCGAGTCTACGGTTGTAAATAGAATCCAGGGACGATGGATTAATTTCTCATCGAGACTTGAAATACAGTTAACTACATCTAAAAACCTAAAACACCCATAGTTTTTGTGATTTTTGATGAAAAAAGGCAAACCCTCAAACAAGTCGATTTCATCGAGAGGTGTCCACTTGGCAGATTTTAGAATATCCAAGAATAGATCTTTGAGTTGACTCTCTTTCGACAGCATTCCGGTAGCATCAAGAATTCCTATATCCCCAGGATTTACTTGATGAACTAAAGTAAAACTAAAATTTTGTGATGTAGGATTAGAATATATCAGTCTAGAGTTTGAAGATAATTCCTGCATAGATACAAATCCAGGCCGGCTACTTAGAGCCATCGATTTAAAAATTTCATCAAAAGATTTTGATGCATTTTCACGAACCATTGGCATTCTTGATGCCGATATATTTGATCCATTTTTATCCTTAAGAATCTTATTTTCCAAGGTAAATGTATTTGGGGCGCTAACAGCTACAAAACCAGAGGTAAGCCGAAATGTATTTATGGTATGATTCTGTGCGCCGCAAAATGATCCGAATAAGAATATCAATAAGAAAAGAAATATTTGACGATACATTTTCATGAAAAGATTATCTCTGTATTTTAAGTTGCTAACGTTTGGAAACATATTACAGACTCACCCTATAAAATAAAGCAAAATGGCTACCGGAATTAATATTATGAGGAGCCAATAACCTAACATTAGGAACTGACGCCAATAACAGATGTCATTTTTATCATTAACGCCCCCACATTTTTCGCATATCACCGCAGTATCAGGAGGAATGGTAGTTAGCACCTCTATTTTTTTTTGTGGTGGAATATAATGGGAATCAAGTAAGGGTCTTACTTTGAACAAGTGTCCACACGATCTACATTTAAAAATATTATAAGTATATTTCATGATTTGGCTCAGTGAGTAAACCTCACTCTATCACTACTCTAAAGTCCAATGAATAGAGCAAAATCCTTGTTAGAATCCTGCGCGCAGATTGTGAGGTAATCGTGATGCTACTGCTCTGTAGAAAAGCCTAACTTTCTCTCTCTGAGCCAATTGGGCTTTTTATCAAATCCATAGATTTTACGGGTAATCGTCACGACCGTCACGTTTAAAATCAGCGGATAATTTCTTTCTCCACTGGATTAGATTGTTGTCCTATCAAACCTCTACTGTCCACAAACCAAAAAAACATTCTCGAAAAAACAAAAAATGCCAACATAAATGTGACAAGAAAAACACCTAATCCATACGTATGGTAAAAATCATCAACTCGAAATACTTGTGGATCCTTTGGGTCATAAACAATTGAGACTTTCGAACCTATCCTCCAGTAGGGCGAGCTGCTTGTCCACTGATTAGAAACCTCAATCGTCTGGCTCTTGATATCAGTAAATTTAAATCTGGCCAAATAAGATTTTTCTAATCTGTTGTCGTTCATTCTTTCGATAGTTTTATATCCGATTACGACAGCCTCTGTAAGAATACCGCGTTTCTGTAAACTGTATTCGGAAAAGATAAAGTATGTTCCAGTTACAAATCCAATGAGTACCAAAGCGTACGTCAGTAACTTATACCACCGATAATAAGCTACTCCTCCCTTTGAACCTGGATCTATTGAATATTCAAAACTTGCTCCTACCATTGTTTTCCCCCTTTTTTTCCCCCAGACAAGATTTAAATCAAAAGTTTTAGGTCAACAAGGTACTCAATCAACTTTTTTAGCGGGTAATATTGTCCTAGATCAAATACGAACAATTGATAAAAAGCGTTTAGTTAAAAAACTTGGCTCTATTGATTCAGCAAACCAACGCAAGACAATTGCAGTACTTCAGGAAATGTTCACTCTTTAAGGGGATTATGTTTTGGTCGAACCGATTATTCTACCGCCCTCGTTACCTTCTTCAATGTTGATATTATTTTGAGTGCACCAGTCTTTCAAAGCCGATTCGGTCCTTACTCGTTCGAACTCGAACCATCGCTCTAATGCATTACAATTACCTAGCAGCTCTTTAAACCGGGAATATGCACCCTTACTATGAAAAAAAGTTTTAAATTGATCAGCTTTTTCGGGAAGGTGCTCAACCATAAATTCTCGGACTAATTCGATACCAAGATCCAAATCGCGCTTATGCGGAATTTCGATATATCGATCGCCATCATCTACATCCTCAGGTAATTCATCAGAATCACCTAAACCTGATTGATAATAGATTTGACCTGTTTCTCTACAAAGAAATGCTGAATTCATCCCAAACTCGGCACCACTGACAAAGTTGAAAGCAAAATCAATATCGAAAAATTTTATCATTTGTCCACTCTTTCAAGAGATAGAAGGTTAAGGATGAGTAGTTTAAAGTTTAAACACACCAGATTCTAACCCAAACGGGACTCCTAATCATTTAAAAAATTTCATGAAATACAATTCTGCGTGGCGTTTTTTATATCCCTTTTTTAAAGAAACTTTTTTCTATCTTTCTACGATTATTACTAAGTATTCAAGTATTAGGCTTAATCCAAAGAAGAAGTAAAATTATGAAAGAACTCTCAGATAAAAACCCCATAGTTCACAATAATCAGCTCCCTCTTAAGGCAAATATTATTTCAATCCGTGGTCAAAGAGTCATTATTGACTCAGATTTAGCTGATTTATATGGAGTTAAAACAAAACGTCTTAATGAACAGGTAAAGAGAAATAGTTCCCGGTTTCCAGCCGATTTCACCCTGCAGCTAA
The DNA here is from genome assembly GCA_044356295.1 of Bdellovibrionota bacterium. Classification (GTDB taxonomy): domain Bacteria; phylum Bdellovibrionota_C; class UBA2361; order UBA2361; family JBIKWN01; genus JBIKWN01. The sequence continues at coordinate 93,543 of JBIKWN010000005.1, read as the reverse complement.
CCGAAATAGAAAAAGAGGAGGTGGTCGCAAAATGCGACCACCTTAAAAAACTCAAATTTTCAAGTACGCTTCCCCTGGCTTTTACAGAACACGGAGCAGTCATGGCTGCGACAGTTCTCAACAGCAAAGTTGCAATAGAAACTAGCGTTTTGGTTGTGAGAGCTTTCATACATGCGCGGGAAATAATCTCTGAGCATCGTGAACTAAAAAAAAGACTTGAGAGACTAGAGGAGCGAGTTGCTCGCGGATTTCACGGGAATGAACAGGAACTACAGGCAGTTCGATTCGCAATACAGCAATTAATGGCTCCTCCTGTTACAAGTAAAAAGAAACCAATTGGATTTGGAAGAAAGGGTTAATGGTGACGCTACTGCTCTGTAGAAAAGATCTTTGTTTGTCTCCTCTTTCTTCTGCTCTTTAAATTTTAGGGGTATATATGAGAAAACTCTCATTGGTACAAGGTAACTCGGATAATAAAATACTTTTAGTAGGTTAAATCATATTGAAAGTGACCCTGTACCATGATCTTCACTATACAGGCCTTTGCTATGCGGGAGCCCCCAAGAAAACTAACGCTAGCTATAAAGCCTTACGCCATTCAGATTCGGATGCAAGAAATTCATTAATATTTAAATAATAAGTTGGTACTGCATTGAGTTGCTCCCGGCATAGATCAACATGATCATTTTTTTGCCACTGACCGCGTACCGCTCCAGCCTTATTAATCTCAGAATTGCTGAATGCAAAAACCCCAGGCGTAACTTCGTAAAGAAACCCTACCCGTTGCATGATATGTTCTGTCGGCATGCCCATCGGAGCAGAACGTGGAATAGACATTGTGTAATTGATTTTACCCACTAACTTAGGACTGCCTTCAATCTCAAATAATCTTCCTTCTAAGCTGGCGGGGCTTTTTGTGGCTTCGGTCAATGGAATCCTCTCATAATTCACCAAAGACGGATCAGAAGAACACCCCATGAGGCCAAAGGATAAACCAGCCAAACTTCCAGCAAAAATTGAACCTGCTTTTAAATCACCAAACTTCATATATTAATTCCGCACGTAAATCATAAGTGAGCGTAACAGTCTACGCTTGAAAAGCAGATAATCAAGAAAAAAATTATTTATTGAATTTTTTTGTTATACCGCTCGATCGATGAAAGCGAATCGCACAGCAGCTACTGCAAAAGAGAAAAAGAATCCTGGCAAGAAATGATCTTTAGGTTCGACATCGGAACGATTTCGATAAAACCATCTCGAAGAAAGTACCCCTATTAACCCTGCCGTAAATGGTGCTATCACTAAATTTGCAATACGCAAAGCTGAACTATGAAGCCACATATTTGGAAGGATGAGTACTGAAATCCAACCCACACCACTTCCAATTAAAAAGTACAAAAACAGAACTACCCATCGCGGTAATCGCTCCGAGGCTTTCTCGTAACCGAAATCAAATGGCCAGTAAGAAATTCCTTCCAAGGCTCCCCAAAGAATAGTGAAAAAAATTCTCAATGTGATTAGAAGTAACTCTTCCATGACTCTTTAGGAGCATAACGGTTATGATGAGAAGTGTCGCGCCGAAAGATTACTTAGTCAAATCAATACATAGAGCGTGCGACATCTTTTCGATTATTCTGTTGCCCACTGTCATCACCTACCGCATGTAAGACACTAGCAATAATATCTTTCGACTCTATGCCCGCTGGAGTCCAACTTTGTGCTTCTAATGCAATATTCTTTTCACTATACGGTCTTCCTACTTCAACAAAGCTGAACTGACCGAATAAGCTGATTGTTTTCCTATCAAGAGCAGCTGCAAGATGGCCCGTTCCTGTATCTGATGCTATGTGAACTACTGATTGTATTATTAGAGAGGTCAGTTCGGCTAAAGTAGTCTTTCCAGTTAGATTAATAACTTCGGGAAGATTTGAATCTTTTCTTATTTCAGTCGCTAACAATCGTTCCCATTCCCGTTGATCAATATCAGCGCCTAAACAGATAATTTGAAAATTTTTCTGACGAAGAGCTTTAATTACTTCAATCCATTTTTCTAGTGGATAAAGTTTTTCTTTCCGAGAACCTCCTAAATTGATCGTTATTGTTTGAATATCTTGATTACTTTGATCTGGAATATACAGATCATATGCAGGCAACTTTGGTAGCTTGGGCAACTTAAAGTCAGGCCATTCTTCTTGAAACGTTTTTTCAAGTGCTTTGAGAACGTGTTTCTCCCCCGTAGATTGATAATGAGGAGCATCTTCAATTTTCTGAATTTTTGAGCTTCTATAAAAACCAGGTAATGGAAATTTTAACTTTCGATCACCATAAGGTAAAACTTCAGTATCCCACGGAAATCCGATACTGAGATCATAAGTTTGATTTTGAGACGGGGATGTATTTATCAGCTGAGGACAGATGAGTTCATTGAGCGGATTCTTAATCGGGCTATGAATTTCAGGGGGACTCTCTAAGTGACGAAGTCCTGTCGCTCCCCATGCTATCCATACCGCATCTCCCAATCTATCAGCAGGTTGTATTCCAACTTTCATCACAATGCTTTATTTAAACGAGGACAACATTTCGCCTGATGTCGGCGCGACCAAATCAGGCTTTTAAATTACCACAACCTCGCGGGGTCGCGCCTCACTATTGAGGCTATTGTTTTGCAGACTGAGTTATCATTTGCTGAAGCTTGCTTATCTCATCTGAAGATATTGGCAGTTCAATAGTTGGAACAAAAGATTGTGCAAGGCCTCGTCTAGTATTTACGTAATATATTCTCATACTACTGACATCTTCTGAAGTTTCCTCATGAAATTGACCTGCCTTTATTTGCCTGCATACATCTTCAATATAGCTATGATTTCTGGCTTGAACATCGAGTTGTTGAGAGGTAACTGTTGCTGCGAGAAGCAATTTACGAGTTAAATCAGGAAGGGAATCTGTACCAATTGTTATACCCATTGCCTCAAGTGTTGCATCATCAATTGGTCGAGTCTCAGCATATTGTTGAAATGAAATCGGGTACTTTAAGCCATCCAATTCTAATGGTTTTGCGACTGATAAGGTCATTTTTGACGGTAAGAGTCCTTCAACGTGGGTCAATTCCCACGAACTTCTTGTTTTTGTTTCGCTAACTTCGATTTGAACTTTCTGACTTTCCATATAATTAAATCCACTTGCTGTATAACGTTTGAATCAAAAGTTTCAGGCCTAACGGGATCTTAAGCAACCACAGGACTTAAAGGCCTGAAATCTTTTGGATTCTTTTGTTATCTTCCGTATAGAATTTCATTGAATGATATGCATTATTCATGCATACTAGTATGTATGCGAACAACACTTAATCTTGACTTGAGTCTTATTAAAAAAGCAATCCAGATGACTGGTATTAAAGAGAAAACTGCTTTGATTAAAGCAGGACTTGAAGCTTTAATCACTCAAGAATCCAGTCGAAGACTTGCAAAGCTTGGAGGCACAGAAACTAGCTTAAAGACTACTCATCGAAGACGTTCTGCTTAGTTTTTAGATATGATTTTAGTTGATACATCTGTTTGGGTCGATCATTTCAGACGCTCAAATTCTGAACTTTATGGACTTCTTGAACAAACCCAAGTCGCAATTCATCCTTGGATTATTGGTGAACTTGCTTGCGGGAATTTAAAAAACCGCAAAGAAATCTTATCACTACTCCGACATCTACCGGCAATTGAAGCAGTTGATGACTTAGAGGTATTGCACCTCATAGAGATAAAAAAAATCATGGGTAAAGGAATCGGTTGGGTGGATGCACATCTTCTTGCAGCCAGTCTTATTTCCGGATTTCCTCTATGGACAATGGACAAGAATTTAAGAGCTCTCGCTTCTTCTTTTGGGACGCTCTATTAGGAAGATAACAGTTAAGTGTACACCCTACCAAAACCTCACCGCTAATCAACCAAACTCGAGTTCCCAAAAAAATGTGGTTAAAAAAACCAAAAAAATACCATGTATAATGAGATAGTTAGAATAAAAAGTCCTCATCTAAGCACGTCTTAATTCAAAATACGCATCAATACCCTAGAATACGAGTCGACTGTACAATAATTATTATACCTTCATAGAACAACTTTTCAGTTTATTTCTTCTATATGAGAGAAATGAAAAGTGAAAGCACAATAAAAGGTAAAGGTTTATTAGGGGTTTGCAGCGAAGTCCTAAGGAAAAATAACCGTAACGCTACCACTTATGCGACACCAACCCCTTCTATTTTAGCCTCTGAATTTTAGATAGAATTCCAACTATGCGAGTAGGAGTAAATTCAGATTCACCAATAGTCTCTTTAACTGGAATCACTCATTTCGATGAAACAATTCAACAACTCCTGATTCCTTATGGCCAAAAGGAAGTATACCGTGCCGCGCAGATTGGAACCCGTCAAGAGAGTGTCTGTGAACATATTGGATCGATGCTAACACTCGCCCGCTGGTTTATGAGAACATATGATATGAAGCTGGATCTTGGTCGCGTCGTCGATATCATTTGTTATCATGATCTGCCTGAGCTAGAGAGTGGCGACACACCCATTATACCTGGTGTTGATAATCGGGCTGAAAAAGAGACTCGTGAAGCGTCAGCTGCAATGATTATTTCTGAGCGAATGACTCCATCAGAAGGATCTCATTTTTTAAGTACCTTAGCTGAATACAAAGAGGGTAAAACGCGTGAAGCTAAATTTGTTCGAGCAATAGACAAACTTGATGCAGATTTACAGTTTTTGGGTAACAAGGATGCTTGGAAGGCTTGGTCTGATGAATTCTATCGATCAAAACGAGAGCCTTATTATCGAGAAGTTCCTGAAATTAGCGAGTTCTATGACAATTTACTGAACTATCTGCGCTCGGATGGTTATCTAAAACCTTCGATCGACTAAATATCACCAGTAATGGTTAAAATTTTGAGCTAACTCATCAATACTTAAGATCACAAACGCACCACAATATTGGGTCGTAGAGAATCATAATACAAAAAAGAATCAATTTTTTCAGTTAGTTACCATTAATTAATAGTTTTAGTAACCAAATTTAACTGAAAGCACAATTAAGAACTCGAAAAATCCACCCCAAAAACTAGAACCATACTAGAACTTATGCTAAGCTCCCGTCATGTCTAAGAAATGTTCAGTATCTGGTAAAAATCGACAAGTTGGAAATCGTGTAAGTCATGCGAACAACCGCACTAAGCACGTCTTTAAACCTAACATTCAAACCAAAACAATCTTCCTCCCTACTTTGAAACGATCAGTAAGAGTGAATCTATCTACTCGTATTATCCGTACTATTGATAAGCTTGGTCTTGAAGCTACGCTTCGTAAGTTTGGAATGAAAGAAGCTGATCTTGTTGCTTAACTTATAAAGCAATCACTTCATTAATGTATTTTTAATGAATGTCGCCCTTACGCTGAGCATTTAATTTTTCAACTGAAAGCTTCACTGCAGAAAGATTTGGGATTACTGCTTCTCCGGTTTCAACTGCATCTTTTGATACAGCCTCTTTTAATTTTTCAATCGAAATAATTCCTAAGCGTTGCGCTGAAGGAACAAATATTTCTGAACAACATTTACACTGCACGACGACAACGATCCCATCGAGCGTTACTTTAGAGAACTCAGTCGAGAAGTTCTCATCATCATTACCATGTACTCCGCAGGTTGGACATTCAATGGTATCAATGAATGTTTCAGCCAATCCTCGAAGTCTAAATTTTAAAGCCATGATTACCCACTAAATTTTTTTTCATTTTGATGATTCGACCCGAGTCCTCAAAAGAGACCTCATCCATATTGGATCGTATCATTACCAGTCCTCTTCCATACGACTCGAGCCCCAGAGATTGAGCTGTATTCGATAGTTGAAAACCTTCACCCTCGTCTTGAATAGTAATATCGAGAGATTCTTCAGAAACCTGAACAGTTATTTTTACTCTTCGAAGCGCATAAAAAGGGTCACGGAGCCGTTCATATTTTTCTTTAGTAAAACGGTCGGAGCCATCACGGTCGAACTCTTCCTTCCACTCTGATTTAAGACCTAAATTGCCATGCTCAAGGCTGTTGGTAACAGCTTCCTGAACAGCCAACTCTAGACGCAGGAGTCCAGTACGATCAAGCTTACCCGCGTCATAGAGTTCTTGAAGTAGCTCAAGTCTCCATCCTTCTCGTGCAAGGTCGAGAGATGGAATCTCATATATGCGAGTAACCGGTGAGGACATAAGTTTGCACCTATCCTTTAATACCAGTGAAAAGTTTTCGCTTACCGGTTAACTATCTATTGGTAGTAACTTATCGAGCATTAAAAGCTCAAAAGTTTCTTTTACAAACCCGTTTAAAGGTTTAACCATCAAGACACCATTTTCAGCTTTTAAGCGTTTATAACAGGTAAGAACTTTACCAATTCCAAAGCTATTAATGATTTGAACTTCTGAAAGATCGAGAACAATAGTACGCTTTCCGCGGTCATACACATTGTTGAAAGCTTTTCTTAAAGCTTCTCCTTGAGGCTCGCTATCAAGATCTCCTATGATTTTGATGTAGCCTTTATCACCTATAATTTCAGTAATAAATTCTTTGTCTTCCATTTTTTTCCCTTGCAGAACTTATAAATTAACAACAATTACTACATCGACAAAAGTAGTAAATCCCTTTAGGTCTAAAACTAATTTTTTTTGCCATTAATATTGAAGATTTTCAGAGTCTTACAATAAAACACCATATTTATAATTATATGGATCTTAGGCTAATTTAGGGTTATGTAGTTACTACTTTTACACGATATATTCTTCTGATGGAAACTACTACCCCAAAAGAATTTGAGGGCCGCCTTAGCAGCGGCAAAGATTGGCGAGAGATTGTTGCGTGGGTGGGCGATCTTCCTCCAATGCCAACAGTAGCAAGCAGAGCTATTGGGCTTGTAGAAGATCCGGATTGTACAGCATCCGAACTTACAAAAATTCTTTCAACAGATACAGCACTTGCGGCACGAGTTTTGAAAATTGCAAACTCTGCAATGTTTGCAAGGCAAAGAGAGATTACAACTCTTAGCCAAGCAATAATGGTTATCGGCTTTAAATCATTAAAAGGTGTCATTGTTGCAGCAACATTACGGCAGTTTCAAAAGAAATTTGGAGCCATAGAAAAAATGGTTTGGGAAGGTTCTATGGCAAGTGGTATGGCTGCTTCTACAATAGCAAAACATTTAAAAAAGAAATATGTAGAAGAGATCTTCCTTTTAGGACTGCTTCATAGTCTTGGTCAAATAGTTCTTCTTGTTCAAGCAGCGACAGCAAAAGATTATAAAATTGTTCTTGATAAAATAAAATCAAATCAATTGGATTTTGCCACGGCTGAACAAGAAGTATTCGGATTTGCGCATCCATTGATTGGTGCACTTGTTGCTAAAAAATGGAATTTTTCAAGTGATGCATGTCAAGCAATCCTTCACTACTGTGACCCGATTCCTGCTCAAAAACCTGAATCAGAGCTTGAAGAAAAAACATTGGTTGTCCAGCTTGCAGATTTAATAGCCCATGCCGCTGGCATTGGGAATCCTGAAGGATATCCAGATAAAAAAGAGCAGATTCTTACCATAGCCAGATTATTAGGGTTCCAAGAGGAATCATTATCCGAATCCTTAGAAAAGATTATAAGCTCTACCAAAGAAACATTTGAACGTGAACGCCATATATACGACTAATTAGTATTTTTACTAAAATAAAGGCTCCCCTTTTAAATCTTGTGTAAGTACAGGATAATACCACCCAACTTATTTAGTTGGCTTGGAAGGTAGTCTCTTATGTCGGAATCGTCAGTTCAGCAAGGCTCAAAAACTCAGAAAAAATATCTTCTTTCTCGCTTAATTGATTTAAAAAATTATCTTACAAAAAAAATTACAAAGTCTTCTCCGAGGCTCCTTGATATTGGTACCTTCTCAGAGAAATTACTTGGTCGAGCTCCTGCAACACTCATTGAAACCTTAACGACAGAACAGCTTGCATCGCTTACCGAAGAAGGCTTACAAATCCTTGAAGAGGCACATAGAAATCCTACTACAGTGGTTTCTCGAATTTCTTCTGAAACTTCAGGAATTATTGTTGCACTCAAAGATCGACCTTTTATTGTCAGTACTCTTATTGAAGCTGGTAAGTCATTTGGACTGACCATTCATGGGCTTCTTCACCCAATTTTTTCTGTTCAGGGAACTACTTTTTCTTTAAGTTATCTTTACTTGCCCGATGCACAAGAGGAAGATTTAATAAAATTTCAGAAAGAAATTAATACTTTACTCAATTGCTGTATCGCTGCTTCTGAAGATTTCTCAGCAATGAAAATCGTCATTGAACGTTATCGCGGATTTACAGGTCAGAAAAATTTCATCGAAAAGTTTATCTCTTCTGATAACCAAGAAATTAAGCAGTTTATTGATTGGATTTTAGATGAATCATTTATTTTCCTTGGAACCGTTGAGCATACTACTGATGGCTCGGGCAAACTTTCGCTAGCAAAAAATCAGCTAGGATTATTTGCTCAACAGGAAGTGTTATCTAAAAATATCCTCAAAGAATGTCATGAAGATATCGAACTCTTCAAAGGACTTAATGAACCTTTATGGCTTTCTAAGCTTTCAGAGCTCTCACCTGTTCATCGCCGTGTAAGACTTTCTCATCTGTTCATAGCTGGTTTAAACGATGCTGGTTCGATTACATCAGTACTTTCCATTGTTGGTATTTTCTCTTCAAAGGCATCATCTCAAGAAGGTCAATCTATTCCTTTGATACGTGCAAAACTTAGGTCCCTTTTAGAGTCTGATGATCTTGTATCTGGTAGTCATGATTTCAAATTTATTACTGATACGATTAATCGAATGCCGAAGGAAGAAGCTATTCGGCTTAACCGCGATGGTCTTCGAGATATCGTTGAACAAACCATTGATGTCTATACCAGAAGTGATTCACAAGTTTCAATTCGTCTTGATGCCTCAAAACGTGGTGCTTCTGTCGTAGTACTCCTTCCTTTAGAATGGTACAGCGAAGCTACACGTGTTGAGATAGAAGCATGCTTGCAAACTTTTTTTCAAATAACTCCAAGCGACAGTGAATCATATATTGATACATCAGCACATGGATTAGCACGACTCTATTACCATATTTCTTTTGCCAGTATTTCCGAACAAGAATTCGACAGTAAAACCCTCAATCAACAAATACGCGCGATTACAGAATCGTTTGATTCTCAAGTTATAAAATTACTGACCGATGTAAAAGATCGACAAGCAGTCCTTCGTCACCTTCCATCATTTTCTGATAATTACCGAGCAACTCATTCGCCTCAACAAGCAATCGTTGATAGCCAAGTATTCCAAACGCTTAATCCTTCTCATGCTGTTTGTGTCAGACCTGTTTTTACGAACGGTACGACAAGAATTGATATTTATACCCTTGAAAGTGAGCGGACTTTAAGTTCCCTACTCCCTGTCCTTGAACATGCAGGATTCTCTGTTATTAAGGATCGATCAACTAACGTAACGTTGCCAGATATAGGAAAAGTCTCTATCCATCGCTTCGAAATTTGTTCATCACTTACAGATATTGAACTAAACGCAGAGAATCTTGGAGCTCATGTTTGTATTGGTCTAGAAGAAATTCTAAAAGGAAATGCAGAAAATGATGTTCTTACGTCTTTAATGGTTTCTGCTGGACTCCATAATAGACAGATTCTTATGCTTCGTTCTTATACAAGCCACCTTTGGCAATTTAATATTTTCCCCAGAAAACATCAGATTAGGGAAGCACTTTCATCTAATCCAAAAGCGTGTCAATTACTATGGCAGTATTTTGAAGCTAGATTTAATCCTCAATTTTTAGAAGATCGAAAAGCTGCTGAAAAAATCCGCTTTGCTGCCTATGAAGATGAGATTAGAAAAGAGAAAGATATCTCAAAGGATAGAACGCTGCGAGCACTGGGGAAATTAGTCGCAGCAACACTAAGAACTAATTACTACCAACCAACAGAAACACTTGCGCATAAAATCGATCCGACTACTCTTGATTTTGTTCCCGAACCTCGCCCGTGGAGAGAGATCTTTGTCCATAGTTTTACAATTGAAGGGGTACATTTAAGAACGGGTCCTGTCTCACGAGGTGGGCTTCGTTGGAGTGAGCGTCCTGACGACTTTAGAACTGAAGTGCTTGGGCTTGTGAAGACACAGAAAGTCAAAAACGTATTCATTGTTCCAGAAGGTGCTAAAGGCGGATTTATTGTTCGTAATCTCCCTTCGAGTCCTTCTGCAATTCCTTCAACTGTTAAGGATAGTTATAAAGAATTTATTAGAGCATTACTAAGTCTTGCTGATAACCGCTCAAATGAAAAAGTAATTCCACCTCAGCTTGTAGTTAGGAAAGATGGAGACGATCCATACTTTGTAGTCGCTGCTGATAAGGGAACGGCTACCTTCAGTGATACTGCTAACGCAATAGCAATCGATGAAGCAAAATTTTGGCTTGATGATGCATTTGCCTCAGGTGGCTCGAATGGATATGACCATAAAATATATGGAATCACTGCTCGGGGTGGATGGGAGTGCGTCCTAAGACATTTTAATGATCTAGGAATTGATTATCTTCAGCAGAATTTTACTGCTGTTGGTATCGGGGATATGGCAGGAGATGTATTCGGTAACGGATTAATCTTGAACGATAATCTTCAACTGATTGCAGCATTTAATCACAAACATATTTTTATTGATCCTACTCCTGATTCAAAAAAATCTTTTGCAGAACGGAAAAGGCTTTTCGATAATCCTTCACTGCAATGGTTAGATTATAATAAAGCGCTCATCAGTAATGGTGGTGGAATTTATAATCGCGCAGATAAAGAAATTGAACTTTCTGCGGCTGCACGATCTGCTCTTGGCATTGAATCTGATCAAAAGTTTTTTTCAGGTGAAGAAGTTATTCAAGCAATCCTTAAAGCTCCTGTGGACTTACTTTGGAATGGTGGAATCGGTACCTACATTAAATCTTCGACTGAAACACATACCCAAGTAAATGATACCGCAAATGACCGAGTTCGCGTGAGCGCTCATGAACTTCGTTGTAGAATCATAGGTGAGGGTGGAAACCTTGGGCTAACCCAAAAAGCGAGAATCGAATTTTCCGCACTGGGTGGTCGACTCAATACAGACGCAATAGATAACTCTGGTGGTGTTGGGCTTTCGGATCGTGAAGTTAATCTGAAAATTCTATTTTCAGGACTTATGGCATCAGGAAAAATTACCCGTGAAGAGAGAAATATTCTTTTAAAACAAATGGCACATGAAGTATGCGACCAAGTGCTTGTTACAAATCGTGCACATGCATATCGCCTCACTGTGAGCTCAGAGCGATCCGTTGTGCAACATGAGTTTTTTAAAGGATTTATCTCATTCTTACAGACTCAAGGGTATTTAAATCGCACACTTGATTCACTACCTCAGGATGATGAAATCTATCGTCGCCTTACGAATAAACAAGGGTTTTTTAGACCTGAGCTGGCGATATGCATCGCTTCTGCAAAAATGTGGGTTAAAAGTCTGGTGTTAAAATCATCTGCTTTAAAAAGTAATAGTTTAGAAAAATTTCTAATCGACTACTTTCCTGAGGCACTTCGAACTCGCTTTATTAATGAAATTAAAAACCATCCTCTTCGTGATACAATTATTGCTACGCAAGCAACGAACTATCTCGTCGATATATTGGGTATTAGCTTCTTCCATCGATTAATGAATAGTGGGAATTTTAGTGCAGATGTCGTACTCAATGCTGCCCTATCTGCTTTAATCGTCTTTGATGCACCAAAAGTAATCATTGAACTACAAAAGCTAGATATTCCTTCATCGTGTCAATCATATATTAAGGTTCGCAGTCAATTTGAAAGTTCCCTTAGAAGCATTGCAAGTTGGTTTGCGTATCGTCCCGATTCTTATGAGAAACTTGATGTTACTGTCAGCAAATTTGGCAAACAGTATTTTGATGCACTTGAGACAATCTATGCAGCAGAGATAAACAGTAGTTCAGAGCTAGACGATCAAGCATTAGCTATACTTGATACGCAGGTCTTTAAGCGTCTGAATACTATGTCAAAAGCAACTCAAACTCTGGATCTGTATGCGTTAAGCCTACGAGAGAACATTCCAGTGAATCTTGCTTACCAAAATGTTGAAGAGTTAAAGAAACTCCTTGGATTAGCTGGTCAAGCCCATGTAAAACGTAAAATTGTTGCAACTAATCGATGGGAACATGCTCTTAGAAGGAGCTCGCTCGCTGATATTGATGCATCTCTTATGAAACTGGCAGGAATTGCAGCACAAAAGAAAATAACAACCCCTGAAAAATTAAAGGAGCTTGTCGAACGCTCTCCTTCGTACGATTCTTTAATCCTATCAATTAATGAGCTTACTAATATTGCCCCATCTGTAGCACATCTGGCTGTTATAGCAGGACAATTTCGTGATTTTGTGATAGTTGAATAATCTGAATATCTATTCAAGAGAATGTTTTTTACTGATATACCTTTCTTTATTTTTCTGCCGATTGTTGTCATTTGTTATTGGATGCTTAAGCACCGGCAACAAAACGTTTTGCTTCTCGGAGCGAGTTACTTATTTTATGGATGGGCAGTGCCATGGACAGCATTTTTAATGCTCGGCGTAACAGTACTTCATTTTTATACTGCACAGTGGATAGAACGCCTGAACGCAGAAGGAAATGCCCGCGGTTCAAAACAACTGCTGATTCTTTGCACCGTTGTCTCACTTACTATTCTTTCGTGGTTTAAATACACAAATTTTGTACTGGATAATCTAAAGATTTTTTTCCCATCTTTACCAGTACATCTATCTATTTTATTACCAGCAGGCGTTTCATTTTTCACATTCCATGCTCTAGCCTATACAATTGACGTTTATAAAAAAGAGTTTAAAGCCGAGCATAACTTCGTAGATTTTGCTTTGTTTATGGCTTTCTTCCCTCAGCTAGTAGCAGGCCCAATCTCGCGTGCTTCAAACCTGCTTACTCAGGTAAATCAAAGAAGATCCTATTCATGGGCTCAAGTGGTACAAGGTATTGACCTATTACTTATTGGTTATGTCAAAAAACTTGTGATTGCTGACAACGTCGCTGTTTACGTCAATATGATTTTTGATCTGAAGTCGCCTTCAATGCTCATGCTTTTTGTAGGTGGTATTGGTTTTAGTATTCAAATTTTAGCTGACTTTTCATCATATACTGATATTGCAAGAGGATGTTCTAAACTTTTAGGTTTTGAACTCATTGAAAATTTCGATCGTCCTTATCTTGCAACAAGCCCTAGTGAGTTCTGGAAAAGATGGCATATGAGTCTTTCAAATTGTATTAGAGATTATATTTATTTCCCTCTTGGTGGCTCAAAAGTCACTACGCTTCGATGGATAGGAAATATTGTATTTACTTGGATTTTATGTGGATTATGGCATGGAGCCGGTTGGAATTTTATCGCATGGGGTCTGTACTGGGGGATTCTGCTTATTTTATATCGATTTATAACAATTATTCCTGACTCAAAATTAAGTTTCATCTTGAGACTTCCTATTATGTTTTTTTGGATTGTTTGTGGCTGGATATTGTTTAGAACAAAAGAATTACATCTTTTTTACGGGTACATACAACAGCCACTGATTGCTACGAACACAATTTACCTTTGGGCTATCTATGCCACCCTTTCTGTTTTTCTTATTTTTTCTCTTCCCCTTATTGGAATGCGAATTGCCATGTCATGGCCTACTGTTAATGAAGCGATAAAACGATACGCTCTTCCTTCCAGGATTTTAGGCTATAGCTTTGCAATACTTCTTATAATGCTATTTTCTGCTGAACAAAGTGCTGATTTTTATTACTTTCAATTTTAACCTGCCGTGATAAAAAAAATCTCACCCACCATACTATTTTCATTTTGCTTGGTGCTACTGCTTGGTCTGTTTATTTATAAATTAGAATTCTGGGCAGAGAGCAACTTTAAGCCAATAAAATTTAATCCTCGATATAAACATCAGATTCAACGCGAACGGCCGGATATCATATGCGTTGGTAATTCAATGTTAGCAAGCAACATCGTCAAGAAGAGCTTCGAAAACCATTTATCAAAAGCATATGGGAGGCCAATCAAAGCGACATTTATTATTGCAGGAGGACTACACACCGCTTGGCATTATTTAGTTCTAAAGAATCAGATTGCGACTTCAGCTAAAAAAGGGACTCCGGTAGTTTTCTTTGACTATGAAGACTATTACTTACGTCCTGAAGCAAATACAACGACAACAGGAAATAGCGAACGGCAATTTAGAGAGAATATGTTGCAGTCTGAACCAATTTTTAGATCAAAAATTGGAACAAACGGATATTATTTTGCTTCAGGATTTCCATATCTTTACTCACAAAGATTTCTTATTAAAAGATATTTAATAAGTAAAGCAGTGTTAGCAAATCTAAAGTTAATGGGAATTCAAAAAAGTCTGACGTCTCGAAAATTCAGAAAAATGACTGGTGACACACTATCGACTCTATTCGGAGCAGTGTATAAAGGCAGTGCATTTCGAGGTGGTCAAGCAGATGATAAAGAACGAAATGACAGAATCCTGTATCAACCTTCCAATGATGCAGAATTCTTAAAGAAATTTGACTATTCTTTTCTACCTGAAATGCTTTCATTCAATAAAGATTATCCACTTACTTTTTTACTCAGCAGTTCAAATACTTCAATGACTTTAATAAAAAGTTCCGTTGGACATTACTCAGAGAAGCTTGGTAAGGAAATTCAAAAACGTGGAGCTCGGTTTATTGATATGAATTCCGTTGAAGCTGTGCAAAAACCTGGCTTAATGCATGATTCAAGGCATTTTACAAAAGGATTAGGCAGAGAAACGAATACGAAAGCGGTAGCTGAAAAACTTATTGAAAACAATATTTTCAATAAATAGATCCCTAATTAATTGCCATACCAATAAATCTAATCTGTGCTGATGATTGTAGCGTACCTGTTACCAATTCAGGCTTAAAGTGATATCCAATCTTATCTGCACCAATCATAAAGGCAGTATCCTGAGGAATATTATAGAAGGCGAATTTCCCGTCGATATCAGTTGTAATTTTACCAAGTAACCCTGCATATATCTGTGTATACGCAATTGGCGTACCTGAAAATTCCTCAACAACGATGCCTTCAATAGAATACGTTTTAATGACTTCAAAATCTTCATCAATAACAAAGTTCATGCCATCTTCAGTCACTTCTTGAAGTAGTGCTTCTAATTTTTCCTGAGCACGTTTTAATTTAACTTCATCACGCTCTTTCAAGAACTCCTCTAATTGAACAAGTTCTTCTTGGAAAAGTTTTTCCAATTCTTGTTTTGATAAAACTTTAGCTTCAGGTTGTTTTAGATCTTTTTGATTCTGTTTTTCGAGTTCATTTGGATCAGTTGCTTTTTGCTTAGACGGATCTTGGTCCGTCGTAAAGTCGGTTTCATGCAGCTGCACCATAATTCTTGAAAGCATTGCTCGCTGCTCGTCGGTCAATCCATACCGTGTGGCTAGTTCTTGAAGTGCTTCATTGCAAAGCATTTTTAGTGTTGCTCCATCTACGCCATGGGCTTTAGAACTTAATGCTACAAATTGCTCTACTCGTAACTTGAGAAGTTCATCAATCGAGCTTTGAATCGTTTGTAGTTTGCTTACAGTCTCTGCTTGCACAGCCTGTACGACAGGATTTTGTAACTTGCTTGCATCGACTACCAGTCCAAGAAGTACCTGCATAGCTTCTTGTTTAGTCGTTACTGGTTGTGTAATAGCATCAATGGATTTTGCTTGATCCAGAGGAAGCTTTATTTTTTCTATATCAGTAGCTTTCACTTTAGCTAATTCAACTTGACCAGGTTTTCCACTGCCTGAGCCTCCTGATGAACTTTGCAGAACTGTTTTTACTGCTTCACGAACAGTCGGATCGATGATGGCGGCTTTAACAATTTCTGATAATTTTGTAATTTTACCTTCGGAAATAGCAGTTTTTATCGCCTCAGTTATTGTTTTAACAAGCTCGCCTTTTGTCATCGTTTTTGCAACTTCAACAAAATTATTTGTGGCAGTCGCTTCTATAATTTGTTTTGTATTCTGCGTTTCAACATTTCTTCGTTGCTGAGTTGAGTTTTCTGAAGATTCAGAGGGAGTTTTTACTTTTTCATTTCTGTCAGTATTAATTCTTGGCTCAATCGGTTTCGATTCTTGCTTTTCTAAACGTTGTTCAACGATTGGGCGGGCAATGTTTTCTTTTACATCTTGAAGCTTTTGCTCAAGCAAACGTTGACGAACAGACTCTAGGCTAAGACCTCCATCTATAATTTTTGGCTCTTGAGTAGGTGTTACGTCTTTTTGTATCGGTATGGATTTATCATTTTGTATGGGGCGGGGAGTATCATCATTCGACTTTGAATGCTGGGGTGTTGGTGTAGGAGTGCTAGCTTCAATCGGAGCACTTTTTGTAATGGGTTCAACTATTACAGGTTGTTTTGGTACATCTGGATTAGCAATTGGTTTTGAAATAGGTTCAGGAATTCTTTCTGGTTGATCTGATTTAAGCGCTTGGGTCTGTTGCTGATATGGTTCAACAGGATGTTTAGGCTCAGTTATAGAATTTTTTACCGGTTCTGATACTTGGGAGGCTTTTTCTCCAACGCTTCCTGTTGCCGCACCCAGAGGAGAGCTTGTCGCAGAAGTTGGTGGTAATGGCGTATGCGACTCTTTAACAGAGGGATCTGATATTTTTTGAGAACCTTCCTTATACGTGTCTGGATCGGGTTTAGTTTGCTTTGTAATAAATGCTTCTGGTGGTTTATCCGATCCTCCACTGCCCCCGCCGCCTTCTGTATGCACTGTTTTTGCCTCAGAAACCTTCATTCCAGTGACAGTTATAGGCGCGCTTTCTCCTTTTTCAACGACATTACCTGTGTAGATATTCTCAGCTGCGGATACTCGTTCTTTTATTTGTTCAATTTTTTGGGCAGGTGGGCTCTCTGCTAATGGAGTGGACACACCTACACTAGCTTGAGGGGCTGGTGGTGTCTCGACAGCTTTATTTGCTTGTTCGGTACGTTCATGTTGTTTATTAATCTCTGTGTTATCTTCAGCAGGTTTAAGAATAGGATCTGCCTTTGCAATATTTGGAGCTTCTTGTGTTTGAACAGTAATTTTATTTAACTCATCTACTTGATTGTTTATAGGAGGAGAAGGAGTAGATGTTACTGGATTAAAAGCTCCATCACCTACCGTGGCACCTTGAACCATTTGACGAGCTTTATCAACAATATCTGTCGAGGTTTCATTTCCATTAGGTGCGTCTTTAGAATCTTTTTCCACGAGACTCTTAGCCGCATCACGCGCCTGTTGTGTTCCCTCACCAGAAATTTCAACTTTATCTAGCTTAGGAAGTGCTTCATTTTCTTGCTCTGGATCTGGCATAAGTTTTAGACTTTAATTTAATCTTTTCCATTAACCTTTTCAGATAACAACCGAATCATCTGTTTCAACTCTTTTAGCTCAACTAAAATCTCTTGAATCTCCTCTTCAGCTTTCACGTTAACTTCAAAATCATTTTCAGAACGCCTCTCTGCATGAGCACCTTGAAGGTTTTGACCAAGCATAATAAGTGGCATCAATAAAATCTGGATTAAATTCGATAAGAAAAGCCAGAAAGTAAAGCTCATGGGCGGATCAAACTTTAAATCTTGAGGGGCCAAAAGGTTCCAAGAAAGCCAGATAACCGTCCATATCAAAATAGAAAGGAAAAAAGTCATTGTTCCAACTCTGCGTGTAACAGCAACTGCAATTTTATCAAGCTTAGAAATGCTCTCTTTATGTTCTTTAGCGACGTTTCGAATCTTCGAGCGCGGCTTAGTCATAAAAAATTATTCCTTGTCTAGTTTCATCGCATTAAATGACTCTATTGGATCAAACAAACTTTCAAGATCCATCTTAGAAAGCTTCATTGTAGAGAGTCCCTGTTCATTCATCAGTGCATCGACAACTTTCGATTTCTTGGATTTTAAAGCCATAATTTTTTGTTCAACTGAATTTTCAGTCACCAAACGGTACACAGATACAGCTTTGGTTTGGCCAATTCTGTGTGCTCTGTCTACTGCCTGACTTTCTACCGATGGATTCCACCATGGATCATAGATAAAGACAGTATCTGCCGCTGTTAAGTTAAGCCCAGTACCCCCAGCTTTAAGACTAATTAAGAAAAGTCTGACATTCGAATCGGTATTAAATTGATCAATAAGTGATTGTCTATCCTTTGTAGTCCCATCAAGATAAAGATGATTAACTTTCTCTTCTTCAAGCCACCGCCTCATAATTGATAACATCTCTCTGAACTGAGAAAAAACTAACATTTTTCTGCCGTTTTCTAATGCATCAATTACAAGGTCTTTCAGAAGATTAAACTTACCTGATTCAAATCCTTGAATATCTTTCAGTGCTTCGATTGAGTTTGGATGGTTACAAATTTGTCGTAACCTCAGAAGTGCAGCAAGGATAGAAATACTTGCTCCCCCAACACCTTTCTTCTCAATTGCATCCATAACTTTTGGACGCACCTCTTCAAGAACCTGTGCATAGAGCTGCGCCTGAGATGAAGCCATTTCTACATGCACAACACTTTCAATCTTCGGAGGAAGATCTTTTTCTACTTCAGCTTTTGTACGTCGCAAAATAAAGGGACGTGTTTTTGAATTGAGGAATTTTGTCACTGATGCAGCAGCTTCAGATTCCAAAATTGGTCTTTCAATATTTGCTTTAAAAAATTCCTCACTTCCAAGATACCCAGGCATAACAAAATCAATGATTGACCAAAGCTCAAGTGGTCGATTCTCAGTAGGTGTTCCAGTAAGAGCTAATCTTCCTCGTGCTCGTATAGATTTAGCAGCTTTTGTAACAGAAGCACTTGGATTTTTAATATTTTGCGCTTCATCTATTATGAAATATTCAAACTGATGCTTTTCAAGTTCGGGTTTATCAAGACGAAGCAATGCATAAGAAGTAATTATGACATCATGATTTGAAATCTCTTTAAAAAGAGCTTTCCTTTGTGGACCTTGAAGTAATAGGTAACTTAGATCAGGTGTAAATCGTTTAATTTCATAACACCAGTTAGTAATTACAGAGGTTGGAGCAACAATGAGTGTGGGTTTTCCCTTCTTATTTTTTGCACTACCTTTAGACTCTGCAGCTCTTTTTGTTTTTAAGTGCTGCAAAAATGCAAGGGTTTGCACTGTTTTACCAAGACCCATTTCATCAGCAAGAATTCCACCGAGCTCAAAGTCATCAAGAAAATTGATCCAACGAAACCCTTCATCTTGATATGAGCGAAGTTTACCTTGGAAATTTTTCGATACTTTAATTGGATCGATTGATTTAAATTCAATCAATTTTGTTTGAAGGTCGGTAAGTTTTTTATCTAATTTAACTTTAACTGCTGCATCAGAGAGCCTACCTAAACTTACGGCTTGAGCAGTACCAAGTTTAGCTTTAATGGCATTACTTAATTTATAACTTGGATCGATCATTCCAAGGGTTGTTCTCAATTGATGGAGGCTGCCCATAGGCACGCGTGCATAAGCCCCAGAATCAAGCCGAACCCATCTCTCAGAAGCCCCTGTTTTAGTCGTCTTAAAAAGAGTGCTGATAGGCAAATTAGCATTATTCTGTGTTAACGATATGTGGGCATCAAACCAATACTGAGAGCCTTTTTTATACTCAGCTCCTTTTGACTCTTGCACTGAAACTGAAAGCGTAAGTTCAGCAAAACGGATACGCTCTTTTAGGATTTCTACACCTGAAATAACCCACGGTTCACTAATGAGCTCGTCAACTTTAGAAATAAAATCAAGGGCGTCATCTTCATGAATTGTAAACTTTCCAGCAGTTAAGTGTTGAACAAAACCGATTGATTTTAGAGTTTCAATATACTCTTGCTCTTTTGCTCTATCAGGCAAAAAGACAACATTTTTATTTTTTGGCGCTTGCGGATAAGAAAACTCAAGCACAGCATCTACAGAAAGTCTTTCCGATGATGCAAAATGCTCGGCTCTATTGTCTTTAACGGATACAAGTAGTTTAGGTATTGGTTGTTTAACTTCTGAATCCGGTTGAAATTTCTCGTTTCGGATAGAAACAAAATTAGAGTTAAACACTCCTGTTCGTATCTCTTCTAATATTGGGCCCACTTGAGTTCGCGGCACTGTAATAGAACGATTATATGGGAATACTGAACATACTTTTGCTGCTGCAGGAGAAAGTCGAAGAAGATCCGAACCAATTAAAGTCCAAAATGGACCAGTACCAATTAATTCTCCAACACGAGCAACATGTGAACCATCAGGCAACACCCACTCCATTGCAATCTCAGCTGAGCCTTCTTTCCAATCGATAATAAGTAGTGCCTCTAATAATTCCTGCGGAAATGCTAGTTTCGTTTTTTTATCACCAATCAAACTTATTCGATCGTACTCTTGAATAATTCCTAGTGCTGTTTCAATACCCCTACTGGAGTTTACATACCAAAGTTGTTCTGCTTCATCCCATGTTCCATATTCCTCAAGAACTTTTAATAGAATGGTATCAAGCGCGCGGGATGAGATAGGCCCAGCATCAAATACTCGTGGAAGTTGTATTTCGCCGTCAAAAATTATTTGGACTCCGAGTCTGTCGGTATTGCAATTAAGAACAACCTGAACTTTCGGATGATATGCAACGGGGCGTTGAGTCGTAATTTCTATATGATTTAAATCCGATATAACGCTTGCAATCTCAGTTGGAGATGACATATTCATTCGAATTTTTGATTCTTCAGATCCAAATCCACCTGAAGGATCAAAAAAACCTAATTCATTTGCCTTTAGAAAAAGAGCTACTGCATGCTGACACCAAAACTCCAGCATATCCTCTGCAGTACAACAACCACACTGAGCTTCAATTTTATTTTGATCGACCATGGTCAAGGAAACTGAAAAAGTTTCTTCACCATCTTTTACAATTCCACGTACCGTCTGTGCAGTACGATTAAACTCAACAACGCCACCTGATTTAAACAGTGCAGTACCCTGGTCAATCATCGATCGTGAGGTTACAGATTTAAGAAAGTCTTGAGGATTAAGTTGAGTAGAAAGTTCAAGAATAGACATCTACAAATCTTAGCATAAAGGCATCAATTAAGCGAAAAAATCTTAACTTTTACTGTATTTATTAAAACTTTTTATTGCCGAATATCATCTATGAGTTAGACTAATATTGTAGAAAAAAATTTTATTAAGGCTCTTTATGTCAGATCAAACCCGTCGGTCATTTTTAAAACAGATTATTGTTGGAGCTGCAGTACTCCCAGTGGCTGGAGCACTTTGTTCAGGTTCAGCTAGCGCACAAACTGTCCCAAACAAGGCTATTGATGCTTCTGATACTATGGCAGGGACCGTTGGCTACGTAAGCGATGCAACGAAAGTTGATAAAGCAAAATTCCCTAAATATGCTGCAGGTCAAAATTGTAAAGGATGTGTTCTTTACCTAGAAGGCGGAAAAACTGTTGAAGGGCAATCAGGCGAATATGGTCGATGTGGACTGTTTATGAATGGACTTGTTGCTGCAAACGGTTGGTGTAATTCATTTGCTCCAAAAGTAGTATAAAGCTGTTTGCTGCTTTATTCATTAATCAGAATGAATTTTGATCTGTACTTTGTATTGCCGAACAGAGTCGACTCTTTGTTTTACCTTCACCTGACCGAATGAAGCTCTGGCATCTTTCATGATCTCAGGTGAAACGCGGCATACAAATTCAGTTTGAGACTTACTTTCACAGGGCAGATCAAAACCACCAGAATTACGGTGCCTTTTTAGTGTTAATATAACTGACTCTTCGGAGGCTAAAGGATCCATCACAACAAAAATATCTACCCCCAACTCTCTTGCATATACATCATCATTCATAGGAAAAAATGAATTTTCCGAATTGAGCGTGTATTCCTGAACAACAGGTGTAAAACCGTTAGGAATAAATTCAGAGGTACTAATAATAGTTAACCAATGTTTTCTTTGATGTTGTTTTGGATACTGGATAACAGGGGGCAAGGATCGGTACGATCTAACAATTCCATTTTTAAAAAGAGAGATTACTTCCTCAGGTTGTCCAACTGTCAACATGGATTTGTCGTGGGTAGTTTTTTGAAAAAAATCTTCTTCTGACTTTGCTTGATATATATTGCCCCGAGCTAAAGATTTCAAATGCGCTCGTTCGAATCGACTAGGTACTTCTTTAAATATCTGAGTTGGAACAATAACTCCTTTTATATCATTTTCATTTGCGAGTGCTGTTTCAATTTGAGAAATCGAAGATTTTGCAACAGGAAAAATTATTCTATGAGAAGTTGAGTGAAGGTGGATGATAAGACCGAAAAACATTACACCAAATGAAGATATCAGGGCGGCTTTCGTAACAAAATAATTGGAATGAGAATCCAATGATTTAGCTGTAATACAGTGGTTCCAAAGAGTGAATAATGCAAACGCACAAAGCAGAGCTTGCGCAGGTAATGCAGGCACTATGTACCACTCTAACCGAGTACTCACAAAAGAGAATGCTACAACAGGAAGGATTGCAAAAACTGCTACAAGAGTGATGTTTTGTTTTAATTTACTTTCATAACGAGCAAAACTAAAAGCCACAGTTACAATTGCTATCAGAAATGCAAAACCATCAATTGCCATTTTTCGGTTAAATATTAGATCAAGATAGAAAAAATATTCATATCGTCTTTGTAAACCACGTACCACGCGGTTGAGTATTTCAGTATTCAAAGCATGTGATAAAGCACTGCTATGAAACAATGATATCCAAGAAAAATAGGAAGCAATTGGAATTGCAGCAACCAATACAACAAGAAATAAGGGCAGTATTTTCTTTAATGATTGTCGAAATAAAATTGCGACAAATATCAGCATTAAAATTCCTTGTAACGCGCCGACACTTTTTACAAATAAACCAAACGCAGTCGTTACAGTGAGTAATAATAGGATAACTTTATCTACTTTAGTCTGGTGAAGATACTGAGACCCCCAATAAAGAGCTAACGTAGTAATCAGAACCACCGCACTATCCTGCGTCGCGGAACGTATACAATGATCAAACAAAAATATTGTTGCACTACAAAGAAAGAGTGCTGCAAAAATACCAATTCGGTAAGAATCGAAAAGATGCTTACCTAAATAAAAGGTCATAAGAATAGTAAGAAAACCAAAAAACGCATCCCAGAAACGATATACAAAAGGGGAACTGCCAAATATCTTAATTAACGGTACCGTCATCCACATTTTTAAAGGTGGTTTATTGAAATAAGGACCTTTTTCAGAATGAGGTATAAGCAAATGATCATTAAAGACCATCTGCTGAACAACAGACACGTGCAAAGATTCATCCTCCGGATGATACGATTCGGAACCTAAGTTCCAAAAAGCAAAGAAACCTGAAATCAAAACAGCAATAAGCCATGCCATCACACTTTTATTCTTTCTGAGGAGAATTTTATACGTTGTAAGGCTTTGCATCCTCTTACTTTAAGTCACCTGTGAATTATATGAAACCGTTCATATATCTTGTATTATTCAGTATTATTTTACTTCTAAAGCTATACTTTTTGTAATTGTTATTAAAATGGATACGAAAATTTCATCAATACATGTTTGCAATTTAAATGTTCCATTGACAGAGCCGTTTGGTATCTCTGGTGGTGCTCAAGTTTGTGCGAATAATCTTCTTGTAACCGTTCGTCTTAATGACGCTAGTATAGGTTACGGAGAAGCTGCACCTCTGCCACCATATAATGGTGAAACCCAACAAATGGCACGTGAGGCTATCGAATTAGCTATACCATCCCTCATCAATACAGATGTGCGTGATTGGCGCCATATTTCCGATTATCTAAAAAAAGAACTACATCATAGTGGCTCAGCGAGATGTGCGCTTGAAATTGCCATTTTGGATGCATTGTCTCGTCATAATTCTTCTCCGCTTCATACCATATTTGGTGACAAGGCTTCTTCGGTTGGATCAATTGAAACAGATATGACTATCACCACAAATAGTAATCATAGTTTTGAAGAGTCAATTGAGCATGCGATCTCCTCCACAAAAGAAATTCAAAACAGAGGGATCCGAGTAATAAAAACAAAAGTAGGCTTAGGAATTGACCGAGATGTTGCACGCCTAAAGGTCATTCGCTCACAAGCACCGAATTCACCACTTATTCTTGATGGCAATGGAGGATTTAGTGCAGATGAAGCATTACGACTTATTGAAGAACTAAAAAAGTTTAATATTATTCCTTTACTATTTGAACAACCTGTTCCTGGAAATGATCTAGATGGATTAAAAAAAGTGAGCGACCAAAGTGGTGTGCTTGTTGCTGCAGATGAGAGCGTTAAAGATCTATCTACTGCAAAAAATCTTATCGATATGAAGTGTGCTCCCGTTGTAAATATAAAAATTATGAAGGCTGGCTTAGTTGAAGCGTTTGATATCGCAAAGCTTTGTCATGATTCTGGAATTGAACTTATGATTGGCGGAAATGTTGAAACAATTCTTGCAATGACAAGCTCTGCACATCTTAGTTTCGGAACAGGTTTGTTCCGCTTTCATGATCTTGATACGCCTGCTTGGATGGTCGAAAATCCATTTATTGGAGGATTTAGGCAACAAGGTGGCATGTTGACGATTCAACATATAACTTCTGGTACAGGAATCTCTCTTCGTTGATTTACTTCCCTTCTCATGTATTTCTTTTTATAAAAAGATAAATTTTTCTTATCACAAGAGCTAGCGCTTCTCGTTGAAGGTGGAACGATTTCATATAAGGATGCTTGTCGAACAGCAGGTATTCCAGAAGGTCGCGGTGTTACAGATATGACCCCAGGAATTACTTAACAATATTTACAAGCTTAGGCACTCCAGAACCCGGAACTTTCACAAAGATAAACTTCTCTGATCCTGATACTTGATACTCGGTTCCTTGAAGTGCCTCAATTGATTTTGACTTAAGCTCATCTTCTGTTACATCAACCGATACTTCAATAAGTGCTCGCTTTTTGCCTTGAATTTGAACAACAACGCTCACTACTGATTCCTCAAGTAATGATTCATCAAATGCTGGCCATGCTTCAAGTGAAACAGAAGTTTTGTAACCCTGAAGTTCCCAAAGTTCTTCAGCTGTATGAGGTGCGAGCGGTGACAATAGTTTCAAAAATCGACTTGCTAAGTCCTTGGATAGATTTTCGGAATGGATACTATTTAAACATTCCATCAAAGTTGAAATTGCAGTATTAAATTTAAGCTGATCAATTTCATCAGTGACTTTCTTAACAGCTTTATGAATTGCTTTCTTAACTTCTAATTTTACGGAAGCATCATCAACAAGTTTTTCTTTGCTTCCTCCACCAGTTGAAAACAATGTCCACACACGTTTAAGAAACCGATAATTCCCCTGAATCGCTTTTGAATCCCAAACACGCGCCATATCAAGAGGACCCATAAACATCAGATACATTCGAAGAGTATCTGCCCCGTACTCTGCTATTACAGAATCAGGATTAATCACATTTTTTAATGACTTACTCATCTTTGCGATAATTCGCTCAACTGAACCACCGGATTTCTGATGGAGGAAGGTTCCATCTTCTTTTTCAGTAACTTCATCTACTGGAACTAACGCACCACGGGAATCTTTATACGCATGGGCAAGTATCATCCCCTGATTATAAAGACGTTGGAACGGCTCCCTTGTTGAAACATAACCAAGATCAAAAAGGACTTTATGCCAGAACCGAGAATATAAAAGGTGCAGTACAGCATGTTCAGCACCACCAACATAAAGATCTACATTCATCCAAGATTTTTCGAGTTTCGGATCCCAAGCTGCTTTATCATTTGTAGGATCGATAAATCGAAGATAATACCAACAAGACCCAGCCCATTGAGGCATTGTGTTGGTTTCACGACGACCTTTCTTACCGGTTTTTGAACAAACCACATCGAGCCAATCTTTAGCTTTTGCCAAAGGACTTTCACCACCATCAGATGGTTTGTAATCCTCTACTTGAGGCAGAACAAGCGGAAGTTCATTTTCAGGTACAAAAGATACGGTACCATCTTCCCAATGAATGATTGGAATTGGTTCACCCCAATATCTTTGGCGAGAGAAAAGCCAATCTCTTAGTTTATAGTTTGTAACTTTTTTACCTTTTTGGTTTTTCTCTAACCAATCAGAGATCAAAATCTGAGCTTCGGTATTTTTCTTTCCTTCTAGTTTGAGCAATTCGGCGATTTTATATTTGGAAGCAAGCATTTTTCCAGAATCAAGAAATGCAACCTCCCCTTCTAAAAGAGCTGTAATAAAATCAGGCGTACCATTTTCAGGCGCTAATACTGGACGAATTGCAATTTGAAAAGTGCGTGCGAATTCAAAGTCTCTTTCATCATGAGCAGGAACACCCATAACGGCACCTGTTCCGTAGGTACTCAGAACATAATCACCGATATAAACTGGTACTTTTTCATCGCTAATTGGATTAATAACGTATCCACCAGTAAAGACACCTGTTTTTTTACGGTTATCGACGGTTCGTGCAAAGTCAGAAAGTTTTGATGCATCTTCACAATATTTTTTAACTTTCTCTGATTGCTCTTTAGTCGTTATTACAGAGACAAAAGGATGCTCAGGGGCGATGACAAAAAAAGTAACACCGAATAACGTATCAGCACGAGTTGTAAACGCGGTTATGTGATCATCACTACCAGCGATTAGGAAATCGATTTCTGCACCTGTTTTTTTTCCAATCCAGTGTCGTTGTTGCTCTTTGATTGCTTCAGGCCAATTTATATCAACAAGCTCAGAAAGAAGTCGTTCAGAATATTTTGTTATTCGAAGCATCCACTGCTTCATTGGTTTTCGGAATACATCATGACCACCGCGTTCTGATTTTCCGTCTATGACTTCTTCATTCGAAAGCACGGTTCCTAGTGCAGGGCACCAGTTGACCATTGCATCTGCATAAAACGCTAATCGATGCTCTGCTTGAAATTGTTGAATCGCAACTTCACCTTTTGCAGAAACTTCTTTTGGAATTGTTAATTCTTCAATTGGACGAGCTTTATTTTCTTTTTCGCAAAAATAAGAGTTATATAATTTAAGAAAAATCCACTGCGTCCATTTATAATAATCAGCAGTACAAGTTTTTATCTCTCGACTCCAATCGTATGATAAGCCGATTTTTTTCATCTGCTCAGTAAACACATCACAGTTTTTCTCTGTTATAATTCCAGGATGCTCACCTGTATTTACTGCATGCTGTTCGGCTGGTAAACCAAATGCGTCGTATCCCATTGGATGAAGCACAGAGAACCCATTCATTCTTTTAAAACGTGAATAAATATCAGTTGCTGTATAACCGAGCGGATGTCCTATGTGGAGTCCTGTACCAGATGGATACGGAAACATGTCTAAACAATAAAATTTTTTTGCTCCAGGAGCTCCGACTTTAAATGTCTGATTTTTATCCCAGTATTGCTGCCATTTTGATTCAAAAGAAGAAGGATTAAATTCACTCACAATATAGCTCCACAGGATAAAGACTGTTACTGAAGAGTCTAAACTTGATTATTTTCTCATGCAAATCTAAGGGGTTTTAGCGAACTTTGGGCACGGAATACTTAGGACTTACCAAAGTAAATCTCTTGAACTTTAGGATCAGCTGTCACTGTTTCAGGCTCTCCATCTGCTACAATCTGTCCCTGATCAAGCACAATGATTCGGTCAACAAACTGCCTAATAAAGGACATATCATGTTCAATGATAAGAACTGTTTTTTTTGCATCTATAAGAAGCTTAATCGCGCGAGCTACCTCTGTTTTTAATTTCGGAGAAACTCCAGCTGTGGGCTCATCTAATAAATAAACAGAAGCATCCATCGCTAACGCTCTTGCAATTTCTAGAAGTCTCATTTGACCTCCTGAAAGATTTGCAGCTTTTTCATTTCGTTTTTCAACTATTCCGACGGCTTCTAAAAATGATTCGGAATGACTTTCAATTTTTCTTGAATGGGATGGTGAAGGAATAAAAGTCCTCCATATTGACTCTTTTGCACTCAGAGCAAGATTTACATTTTCAATAACAGTAAGCTCTCGAAAAATTCCAAAATTTTGGAATACTCGACCGAGTCCCATTCTTGCTCTTGCATCTGGTGTTTTACCAACAAGCTCATCATCATTAATTCTAATTGATCCTTTCAACGTTGGAACAAAACCCGAAATTGCATTAAAAAGTGTAGTCTTTCCTGATCCATTCGGACCAATGATACCGGTAGTTGAAGTAAAACTAGTTGAAATTCCTCGAAGAATTTTCGTTTGACCAAAAGAGACCTCAATACTATCTAAGCGTAACATATCGTTTTATACTTCCCGCCGAGCTATGAATATTTTTTTTCCACGAACCAGCACTACTAAATACAAAGTCATTGCATACAAAAATTGGCGCCCTGGTCCAAGAATTGATGAAGGCATTTCAGGTAACCGTAGTGCTTCGGGTAGTACTACTAAAAATATAGTGGCCCCAATCACTGACCATACCGAAAAAAGTCCAGCTAAAATTACAATTGAAAGGATAAATACCATCTCTGAGAGTGAAAATGAGGTTGGGTCAATAAAAGATAAATACATCGCAAAGAACCCACCAGCAGTTCCAGCATAAATTGCGCTCAATATACATGCAATCGATCGCATCTTTGCTGCACTAACACCTAACGCATCGACAGCATGTTCAAATTCTGCTTGAGCGAGAAGAAATTTTCCGAATGGCGAAGACTTTAGTATTAAAGAAAAAATTATAAAAGCTAAAGTCACAACACTGAGAACAATTAAAAAAAAGAGATCTTCATCAGTGGTTACACCAAAGATCTTCATTCGCGGAATACCGGCAATTCCAAGTACACCGTGGGTCACTGATGACCAGTTAATAAAGATACTAGAAATACAGAGTGAAAGAGCAAGACTGCCAATAGCAAAATAATCTGATTTTAATCTCAAACTAACTAAATAAATTGGATACATCATCACAACAGCACCAATTGGCGCTAGCATCAGTGCCGTCCACGGTGAAATTGCAAAATCTGTAGTCAAAACTGCCACCACATATGCACCGACTCCAAACAGTCCTATGTGAGCAAGGTTAAACAAACCTCCCCAACCCAAAACAATCTGAAGTCCAAGAGACAAAATAACATAGATCTCTATCAATATAAGAATGTGGGTATGATAAGGATTCATTAGGCAGCACGTCCCCTTTTTGAGAATAATCCCTGTGGTCTTACTAACAAAATAAACATAACAAAGACCAACGATATACTGTCTCTGTAACTTGCAGGCACCGAGAATGCTCCGAAATCTAACCCGATCATTAACGATTCAATAATTGCTAAGAGATACGCTCCAAATATTGCTCCACTCAGGGAAGTCATACCGCCCAATACCATTGCGGCAAATGCTTTAATCATAATGGAGCTTCCCATCATTGGTTGCAGATTTGTTTCGAATCCTAAAAATATTCCGGCAAAAAATGCTAAAACAACAGCGAGAAAAAAAGTAACGCTTCGACGGTTGTCAATAGATATACCAAGTGAAGCTAAATACGTTGGTGATTCTGCAAGTGCAAGTAACTGTTTTCCAAAGAGACTTTTGTTTAAGTAGAGTGCTAAAGCACAAAGAGTCATTAAACTCACAACAACAAAGTATCCTTGCATAACAGTGAGTGAGAGATCTAAAGGAAGAACTATCAGATCACTCATCTCTGTAGAAAGAGAAAGAACATTGACTCCAAAAATCATTGAAACACTTGCTTCAGTTAATATCGCCAATGCAAGTGTTGAAACAAAAGGAAGAATCGGATGAACTTTGGAAAATGGGGCTATAAAACATCTATCAATAAACCTAGACAGTATAAAACCACTTATGAGTAGAAAAAGAACTATGGGCAGAAGTGATGTTACGTCTCGAAGAATAAAAACTGCATAAAATAAATATGCTCCAATCATGACTAATGCTCCGTGTGCAAAATTGAGCACTCGAAACGAGACATAAGTCAGCGTCAAACCAGCAGCTGCTAAAGCATAGATACTACCTGTAATAAGGCCATTGATGAGGAGCTGTGGGATAAGACTGAGTGATTGGGCCATGATTTCTAGATAGAGTACATTGAGTCTTACTCAAGCAAAAGCGCAAAGATAATTGGTGATAAATCAATTTTTTTCTCTTTTTTTATGTTAAGGATAATTCTTCTGATATAAATCTCTCTATCAATTAACGTATTTTTACTTAGTTTTTTGAATGCAAGAAGATATCGCCGAAGAGTTACTCCGTTCAGGAAATAAGCGTATCCAATCTTTAATAAGGGCGGGTGTACCCTTACGAGATGCTGAGGATGCTTTAGGTGAAGCGTGGCTTAAGCTCAATGGGCATGAAGTTAAAGATGGTGGCTCAGCAACTGGTTTAGTGATTCGTACTTTCCAAAGTATTGGGATTGATAAACATAGGGGGGAAAAGAGAAAAAGAACACGACATGCAATCGAGTTGGATGCTCCGGATTCAATCGAACCAATTAGTTCCAAACATGCATCTACTTCTAATTTTGATTTTAACAGAGAACATTATGCTCTTGTACGTGAAACTTTAGCCTCACTTGGGATACATAACCCGCTCGATCAAAATGTTCTTTTTCTAGATATTATTGGTTTTTCGGATGAAGAAGGAGCATTTCATTTAAATATAAATCTAACTCAATATAAATCACGTCTTTCAAGAGTTCGTCGTCGTATAAGTAACAGTCGTTCAAGTGAAGAGGTAATTGATCTGTTTGAAACTAATTTATCGCTTCAACTGCTGGAGAGTAGCGATAAGGAAGCTCGATACACCTTTGCTAAAATTTTCTCACAAAGCATTCCTCAAACCTTTCCTACCAAACCATCATCACCAAAAAAATACTCTACCTCGCAATTACCTTCTGATATTGTTGAGCTAAGGAAAGAATTTGCATTCGAAGTTTATAGACATTTTAATGGTAATAATGCCCCAAAGCTTGCCTCAGCAATTCGAGAAGTTGCACTTCGCTTTGAATTAACATTTGGTTCAGCACGAGATATAATCTATGGTCACAAAAGCTTAAGCCCCAGCCGTCTCGAAAGGTATTTAAACCAAGTAGCATTTCATCCATTTGCTCACAAAATGGTCGTATTACTTAATCCAAATCCTAGTGAGAAATTATATTTAGATCCTAAACGCCTGGCTCTTTCTCGGGCAAGAAGAAGTGCATGCGCGCTTTTCAGAAAAGAAATCCAGGAATTTTGTGGATTCAAAGATACTGAGATTATACTTCGACTTTTTGGTTTGAAAACTATTAAGCACGCCGAAAGTATCTTGCTTGGCTCAAGCCATATATCTGTTCAAGGCAAACTACAATCAACACAATTTTGTATATCTAAACTTGGTGTCGTTAGTCAAAATATTTCAGAAAGCTTACTATGTTTTCTTCCACCAGATATTGCTTCAGATTCAAATCTTGAACTTGGCCAACGGGTAAGTACACTAACTATAATGTCTGCTGTCGAGTATAAGGATAACCCACCTACTCCTTTACAATATGCACAAAGTTTATTTGACGTTTCACCATTTGCCGCAGATCAAATTGTAAATCGTAGTAAAGGAGATTTAGGGTTTCGACATGCACGCAAGCTGATTGAAAAGTATGTACAATTAGGCGATCTATCTTCAAATGTTATCGAAAAACTAGACCCCTCGTGTTTCTTTCATAATACCAGTTGGTATAAACGCCTTATTCAAGACAGTGAGATAACACTTTCTGCTCATCGTAGATTACTGGTGATAGCTTTAGGAATTGCTATGCAACGTAACACAGATGAATCCAGCAATATAGATCCAAGAAAAATTAAAAAGATTTTCGAAATACTAACATACGATCTATTTCATAAATCAGGAGTCTTACATGGTCCAATACTGGGGGAATCTCATTTAAATCTTTTTGAAATATCTCAACTAAAAATTTTATTATCCGAAGCTTGCTTCGAACCAGCAGCAGCCTCAATATTTTTACCACATGGTCAAGCATGGTGTACTAGTGACATGGTTTCACAGTTTCGAAGAACTCTGTCAAATGTACTGGTTGATGGTAATAAGCCGTTAGCCGCGGAACAGAGATATAGATTGCGCAAAGGACTACCGGCCAAGAAAGAATCTATCGATTATTTAAATATGCAGATTGAGAAACAACCCGATTGGATGAGGGCTCTTTTAGATCCGATGTCACTTGAAATTGTTTATACTTTTACCGGGTAAAACATATTTGGCTGATTGATGCTAGAAATAATTGAAGATATTTTTTGTAACGTGAAGGTCGCGAAGTACGCGAAGGATTAAATTAATTCCTTCGCGTACTTCGTGTCCTTCGCGTTACAAAAAAAAATAAAAGTTATAAAATCTGAGCGTCCCCCTTAAGATCGTAAGAGGCTAAGCGCCAAAGATGGCTGCTGATTAGCTTGTCCAAGAATCGAAGCAGCAACTTGTTGGCGAATTGATTGTTTCGTAAGTTCTGATGATTCTTCTGCAACATCAATATCTCTTATCCTTGATTCAGCAGCTTTATACTGTAGCGCTGCATCCGACAGCGTCTGTATACCGACTGAAATTCTAGAAAGAGAAGCACCGACTATTGAACGTTCTTGAGAAATTTTATTAAAAATTGTTTCAAGTTGATCGATGGCATTTCGGGCACTCTTTTGGTCTAAAAGATATAAATAGTCTGCTTGAAATTCTGTTCGTGTGCCTTGCAGATACAGAGCACTAGAATTGGAATCGGATCTCACTGAAACAAGATCAACAGAGCCATCATTATTTACATCCCCAAAAGCAAATGATCCATTAGTACTTATTGCTGATGATGTCTCTGCCCGAAAACTACCGTCACCATTACCTAAACGAATACTTAACGATGTTGAACCAGTTGTGAGATAACTTATGTCTGCTAATCCATCTCCATTATAATCCCCAGTCGTTATGGAGCCTGGGTTTGCACCTGAAGATGTGAATGATATAGAAGCTTGAAAAGTTCCATTTGCATTACCAATGGCAAGATATACCCTCCCAGATGTGGTATCTGAATAAACAATATCTTGAATTCCATCTCGGTTAAAATCACCTACATCTGCTGTAACTGAACCGGTAATTCCAGAGAAGATTGTTGCGCCTACTGCGAATGTGCCATCACCATTCGAAGTAAATGTTCTTAGTGTTCCAGATGTAATCGAAACTAAATCAGATTTTCCATCGTTATTAAAATCAGCAACTTTTACGGTACTATTAAAAAGGGTGCTAGCTGCAGTCACTGGGGCTTGAAAGCTACCATCACTATTTCCTCTTAAGACCCAACTTGTAAAACTTCCGTGTTGATAAAAAAGATCAGTAATACCATCACCATCAAAATCACCAGATGTTAACTGCATGGTGTTTGCTCCAAGTGGACCTTGATAAGTAACAAAAGTTCCAAAAGTTCCATTGCTATTTTGTAAAGCAACACGCAGATTACCTTGTGAATTTACTATCGCAAAATCTTTGAAACCATCTTTATTATAATCATCAACTAATACTGAAATTGGACTATTTCCAGTGCTAAGCTGAATGACACTTTGGAAAGTTCCATCACCATTTCCGAGTTGATACCTTAAATTTCCACCAGTACCTCTGACCTGTATAATATCTTGTTTCCCATCATTATTGAGGTCCGCAATTACTACTTGCCCCAAAAATGTAGCACTATCCACAGTTGTCCCACTCGAGAAAGTCCCATCACCACGATAATCAGCAAGAGACTGCCCAAGATTATATGTAATCGCACTATAGGCTGTTTGTAACGATAGTAAGTTATTGGAATTATCTTCGTATATTTTTCGATTATTAAACGTAGCAGTTGCAGTAATACGAGCATATTCTCTTGTTAATGCATCTGACTCTTGTTGAATACTTTTTCGTTGCGTGAGGCCAACAGTTCCATTTGCAGATTGCTCTGCTAATTCTTTCTGCCTAATGACTATAGTTGAAAGGGCATCAAGTGCTCCAGAAGCGATTGATAGATACGATATACCATCATTTAAGTTTCTTACCGCTTGAGTAAATACTCTTGTATCTGAATTCAGACTTAAAGCAATTGCGAGCCCTGCAGCATCATCTGATGCTTTATTAATTCTCATTCCTGATGAGAGCCTCTCGTAGGTACTACCTAACGACTCGGAAACTTTTCCAAGTTGTCGTTGCGCACCAAGCGACGCTATGTTGCTAGCGATCGTGATTGGCATTTATGTTTGCAATTCCTTTTGCATTTTTTACACACACACTCTTTAAATACGCCACAGGCGCAAGATCCCCCTTAAAGGGTTCTCATCACACGTAAGATCGACTACTTAGCCCAAAAAGTTAATCAGAATCTTGGGGACGCTCACCTTTATAACTGTTTGAAATCTTTAGAGATAATTTATTCCTACCAAGTGATTACAGTGGCTTATAAAGGTGAGCGTCCCCTAAAGGTCACTGTCCCCTAAAGGTCACTATTGCTCGGTAGAAAGTAATTGAAGATATTTTTTGTAACGCGAAGGTCGCGAAGTACGCGAAGGATTAAATTAATTCCTTCGCGTACTTCGTGTCCTTCGCGTTACAAAAAAAAATAATAGTTAAACTCCTACCAGACCGCGGTGATGAAATTTTAATAAGTTATGGTGAGCGTCCCCTGAAAGGTAGGGGATGCTTTGAGAGCTGCTTTGACTTTTAAACCTTTGCAGTAATCTCGAGTGCATCCCATAAACTCAAATGAAGAACCGTCGCTAAGAACCCCTCCCTTTTTGATGAAGAATACAAAGAATAAAGCCAAATTGATCTCATCAATCGAACTCTATCTTTTTGCAATCGATACTTGATGACACAGTGTTAATTCGACGTCCGATACTCTTTTCAAGGAGCTTCAGATATCGATTTACCGAATCAGGATCGTTTTGCGAATAGACTCCACCATCAAGATAGTCAGGTTCCACTTCGGCTAGCATTGTCGTTCGTTCCGCAAGTTCTTGAAGACCCCCCGTAAAAGGAATCATCTGTCCGTCACGAAAGAAACGACTATCACTCACTCTGCCATATCGAACTGCGATCTGGAGAGTTTGTTCTGAAACAATTCGATCAAAGTTGGTGATGACTAACGTATCAACATCGCCTACACATTCAAGTGCATAGCGCGCTAACACTGCATCAAACCATCCTGTTCGGAACTGCCCCTGCCATTCATTGAGTTGATTAAGACAAGGTACTACGTTGAGTGAAGAGTCTTCTGTTGGGAATGGACCAGCACCGTGCCTGGTTCCATACGCCCTCAAAAGTCCAATTCTCTCAATAGTACCCTGCCACCCAGCTTCACGAAGAAGCATCAATGCATTTTCGAATGTCGTATTCGACCTCGTGCAGAACGGAAATGTTCCATACGTTTGGTCGAGCATAACACCCTGTGCACCTTCAAAGACTGATTCGTTTTCACGAAGCAGTTTTTGAAATTCCTCTTCGCTGACAACGTTTACCGCTTCAGCGAACCGTGTGAACAGTTCAACATATCGTTCAATGTCAATGTTCTGCAGTGCATGAAACAGATCTTCAGTCGATTCATTTCTGAATCGATCAGCAAAATCTAATTTCAAACTCCACAGATCATTTAACTTTGACCGAAGTGTCGAAGATGACGATAGATCTTTGACATAGAGTGCTCGATCTTTGAGCGACTCTACATCTGCTTGAGTAAGTCCGATTCCAAATCCGCAACTTCCATGGCGTTCTATTCCACGAAAGCGCTCCATGATTCGATTGAGTAATCTGTTGAAAGGAGTGATCACCGGTGATTTCTCACTGATAATAACTCTTTCAACAACATCAGCGATTCCTTTTGCGGAAAGCATCTCTGCCTCTGCAAAAAAACTCTCTGGCTCAATCAACATGAATTTGGAAAGGAGGGTCTTAACCCCCGGCACCAAAGTACCAGAGGAAAATTGTGCGAATCCGTGGGTAAGCCCCTCGAGCGTCACCACATGGTGTAGTGCTTGCGCACCTCCATTGAATCGCACAACTTGAGTGACCTGGTGTTTTCTTACCAAGTAATCAACCCAAGACCCTTTCCCTTCATCACCGTACCCAAGCCAGATGACTATTCGAGCTTTCATGGTTTGTTCCTTATGCAAACACTGATGCATCAACCTGATTGATATCTTAGATTGGGGATTTGTCTTTAAGTAAAAGTATGCTTTAATTATTCAACGGATATTTAAAGCATGCTTAAAAGAGAACTTAACATACCAAAATCTAACAGTTTTTTCCTATTCGGAGCCAGACAATCTGGAAAAACTACGTTGATTAGAAATTCTTTTAAAAGTGAAGAACTTGCTGAAATTAATTTACTTCAAACTGAGACCTATTCCCAGTTTGTCTCTAAACCTGACCGCTTAAGAGAGGAAGTTTGGGCCTTATCTGAAAAAATCTCTCATGTATTGATTGATGAAGCGCAGCGGGTTCCAGATCTATTAAATGAAGTCCAGTATTTAATTGATAAAGGAGTTCCTCAAAAGTTTATCCTAACGGGTTCAAGTGCAAGAAAATTAAAAAGAGGGCGTGCCAATTTACTTGGCGGTAGGGCTTGGAGCTTTGAATTATTCCCCCTCACCTTCTTAGAAGTACCAAAGCCAGTTACATTAAATCAAATTCTTTCTACTGGAACACTTCCAGCAAATATTTTAACTGATAAAGATTCTGCAAAAGAAAATCTAAGAGCCTATACTCAAATGTATCTTCAACAAGAAATCGAAGCTGAAGCTCTTTCAAGAAATATAGGAGGCTTTATTAGATTTCTGGAAGTTGCGGCACAATGTAACGGCGAACAAATAAATTTTTCTAACATAGCCCGCGATGTTCTTCTTTCTTCAGTAACGGTTAAAGAATATTTTAAAATCCTTGAAGATACACTTTTAGGCAGATTCCTTCCTGCTTTGAATCATTCTGAAAGGAAGAAATTTAAAACTTCTCCCAAATTTTACTTTTTTGATACTGGCGTACTTCGTTCACTTCAAAAACGCCTCAATACTGATATTCGCCCTCAAACATTCGAGTATGGTAACTATTTTGAAACATGGGTTATCAATGAGGTAGTAAGAATTTCGCACTATCTTCGTAAAGATCTTTCACTTTCATTTCTAAGAACAGCGGCAGATGTAGAAGTTGATTTAATAATTACAACGCCTTCAGGTGAAATGATTGCAGTAGAAATAAAATCCAAAGATACTCCGATTGAACTTGATTATGAAGCTGGTTTTAATGCTATTAGATTAATTAACCAAAAAGTGAAAAAAATCTGTGTTTGTACTGCTGAAAGATCAAGAAAAATAAATGATGTAGAGATATTGCCATACCAAGAATTTTTCAAATTAATTCGATCTCTCTGATGATAGTGAGCGTCTCCTACACGCTCTCAGAAAAGGGCCAGCTACCCCTTACACTACCTTTATGAACTATTAAATTTGAGAAATCTTTCGGTCGATGAACTGTATTGCCTTGCTTATCGAGAAAAAGTGATCCGATTGAATCAATGGGATATTTAGAAATCTCTAATTGAGCTCTTTGAAAAGATTCCATCCATTGCATCTTAATTTTTTTTGGATCTATAGCTGAAGTAAGATTTTCTAAAGCGAGTATATCGGGTGTTAATCGAGCATTTCGGCTTATGCAATCAAGAATTAATTCAGGGGTAAATCCTGGATCTTTACCACATGCAGCCCTGCAACATAGCTATCGGGGCTTCGGTTTTGTGACAAAAGTTTAAGAATTTTTTTTGAAATTTTGTTACTGGCATAAGATTTGTGACTCTAGATAACCTTGTTGTCCACCATGTTTTTTAAGCCCTTCTATGATCAGTGGAATATGCTCTTCTTTAATAACGATATCTCTTCGCAAATGCCAGAAACATTGTGAATAATATTTTTCGAATAGGTTCTGTGCATTAGAAACTTTTGTCGTAGTTGCCATGACTACTTCGCTGACATAATCCTTAAGTAGCGAATTAATTCTTTCTTGATACCCCTTACCTTCATTCTTGAACCAGTTTACTACGTCTTCCTCAAGTTTAAGATACACAGGGATTTTTCTACTTTTTTCAGTTTTTAGACTTTTCGTAGCAATTTTTTTCAGTATATTCAAATTGTTATTCATATATATGATTATATATATATATATTTTTAAATTTAAGCACAATTAAAATTAAATTTGAACAAATTCAATGCATTAATAAAGGTGAGCATCCCCTATCACAACGCGACAGAGTAATTCGAACGTATCTGTGGAATAAGTGGCACTGCTTTGGGTGAGGCTGCATTTTCACTAATTAATGGAGCTAAACGAATCTCTTTTAGGCTCCTTCCAAATAAAATTGTATTCACAAGGTAGTCCCATATAGTTTGTGTATGCATTGATGTTGGCTCTTGTTGATAGGCAACACTCGTTAGCACTGCAGTGCGGTCCATCTCGATTGATTTTTTTGCAATATCTTCCATGTGAGCATTTGCTAAATTGCCACACTCTAGGGACAGATCGAAAATACACTTCCATCCTGGAATTGCATTTAAATTTGCTAACAACTGTTGATAGTTTCTGATTGGCCGAGGATTTACTGCTTGCGATTGATTTGAAAGTCTTGATCCATCAATAAGAATCATTAAAAAATCATTTTCATTTGCAACTGTAGATAGTGCATTACAATATTCTTGAATTTCTGAATCTAAATCCCCACATACTTTACTCAATTGTTTAACACAGTAAGATCTTCCTACTGCATTTCGAAACCCTGCTTGATTTTTTATCCAACCCTGACCCTCTGCAGAAATTTGAGATAAGGGCGAAATAATTTCAGCGAGATTCTTATTATTGAATGGAGATCTTTGATGATCACCGGCAAGGGCTAACGCTAATTGATCAAAGTCTGTTCCCTCAATCTGAAACCGGTGATGCAGATATCTATCGATACATCCAGGTTCTGAAGCAATTCTGTTAAATGAATCGCCTATCATTAAACAGCGACGTACTTCAATCTTTGGTTCGAAAAGAATTCCAGGTTGGTTTTCAGATGTTTCAGAAGTTTTACTAGGATATGGGACAAGGCCTGTCATTTCAGGATGTGCACATGCAAAACCAATGTCGGGACCATACAAATCCGAAAGATCGCAACTATTATCAACTACTTTTATCACTGAGACTGCCTTAAAATAGGCTAATACAATTCAGTATAGTAAACAAATATATGTTTTGATTGTGTCTGGTATCGGGAGACAAATAATACTGAGCTGATTCAAAATGGCTGACAGCATGAAACCAGCCCTCCCTTCGACTCCCTTTGGTCGCTCAGGGCTCAGGGCTCAGGGCGCCATTCTCCTCGCCGAAGAATGACTTGCCATGAGCAAGCCGCTAATGGCGGCGATGTCGAATGGCGGAGCCGACGGGACTCGAACCCGCGACCTTCCGCGTGACAGGCGGACGTTCTAACCAACTGAACTACGGCTCCATACAGTGCTTGCAAAACAAGCGGATAAGAAGAATACCGGAAGGGCTAAATTAATTCAAGCTGACGGAACTTGGAATTTCGGCTAGTATTTGGCATCTCATATGGGCTCAATAGAACTTATACAATATCAGCTAGAAATAGTTGGTTTTCAGGTCGAAAAAGTCTTTGAAGGTCTGCCTGAAAATCTTTATGAAGCGACCCTCTCGCCTGACCTGATGAGTCCTAGACTCACCTTGGCTCATTTCCTAGAGCTGTTTGAAGCCATTGAGAAGCAGTTAAATTCCGAAACTCACGAATGGGGAAGTTATCTGAACAAACAAGGCACTTTTCAATCCTTGTTCACAGAATATCAACACCAAAGATCCAAAACGATTTCCAATGCTTTGGAATCAAAGAACGTCAATTCTTTAAAGCTGTTGTCAGATTATATTGTCTTACACGAAAGCTACCACGTCGGACAACTTTGCTCTTTACGAATAGCTCACGATAAAAATTTTAATCCGTTGAGTATTTATCGTCACAGTTAACAGTAAGTTACTACATATGTTTGAAAATCTTGATTCAATACTTTTTCCAAATGAAAAACCACTTCCTTCATGCTCTGCATGTGATCATTATGCAGGTCATGAAAAATTAATTTTAAAAAGTATTGAAACGCAAAAGATCTTCAAAGGTAGTTTCGATATTACCTGTGATCTTGAAGATGGAGCTTCAGTAGGACAAGAAACTGCGTTGAGACAACTTTTTTTAAACATTATTTCTTCTTCTGAAAATGTTTATAAAAAAATTGGGGTTAGAATTCATGATCCCCTATCTTCTCATTTTAGTGATGACCTAAATTTTGTAGCAAAAAATCTTTTTGGTATTATCTCTCATCTTACAATTCCAAAAATTTTGTCTTTTGAACAAGGACAGAAAGTTATTGATACTGTTATCGATACTTACAAAAAAGAATGCGATACGAGTAAAGTATCAATTCCACCGATTCATTTTCTTATCGAAACACCAAAAGCTGTCGAAGAAGTATGGCAGATTGCTTCGCTTCCGCTCCTTAGAGGTTTAGATTTTGGTTGTATGGATTTTGTTTCATTCCATCACGGTGCATTATCAGATAAATGTTTTCAAAGTCCTGAACAGTTCGAGCATCCAATCCTGATGAGGGCAAAAAGCCGTCTTGTTGCGGCGTGCCTTGGAAATAATATTATCCCTGCTCACAATGTTACCGTAGATTATAAAAATCCAGACTCTGCATATGATGACGCACTTCGAGCAAGACATCATTTTGGATTCCTTCGTATGTGGAGTATTCATCCAAATCAGATTCAACCTATACTAAACGCAATGTCTCCAAGCGCTGAGGAAGTAGATACTGCTAAAGAGATCCTCACTCTTGCTAAGAATGCTCAATGGGCACCTATTTCTTATAAAGATAGACTTCATGATCGGGCTTCATTTCGGTATTACTGGAATGTTTTGAAGCGGGTTGGGTAGTATTTTTTTTGTAACGCGAAGGTCGCGAAGTACGCGAAGGATTACATTTAATTCCTTCGCGTACTTCGCGACCTTCGCGTTACAAAAAATCACTTAATAGCATACCACTATCACAAACCAATCTCACCGAAGCGCATCCAATAAATCTTGAACGCTCGGCAAAAACTCCTCATAAGCAGCATCACCCTGAAGCAACTGATCCATCTGTTTTTTCTTTTTATATAGATTATACCCAATAAGCTCATCCACTTTAGAACCATTAAGAACAATTACAGTGACAGTTCCTGTTTGACCAATTCGGTGGACTCTATCAATAGACTGAAGCCAATGCTCAGCGTTCCAAGTTCTATCAACATACACACAGGTTTGCGCCGCGGTTAAAGTAATCCCCACTCCACCCGCAGCAGGTATCGCTACCAAAATTTTATTTTTCGAGCTCACTTTTTGAAATTCATTAATAGTCTGCTGGCGCTCACTCGGGTGAACCTCACCGCTAAACGGCAGAGCTCCGAATTCTTTATAGCGCTCACACAGTTCATGAATATTTAAAAGATAGTTAGTCCAGATCACTAACTTCTCATTTTTTTCTTTAACTATATTTTCAACAATATCATCAAGCTCTTTAAATTTAGCTGGTTCCCCAACCCACGTTGGGTCGATAAGCCTCGGATTCGAGCAAACTTGAACAGCTCTTAGGTATTCTTCAAGGATGCTTTCAATTGTTTTAATTTTCTCTCTACCTTGAATGCTACCAACTTGAATCAACAACTCTTCACGTATCTGATCAAAACGTTTTTTCTGGTCACCAATAATATCGACATCTCGAAAAATAAAAACTTTCTCAGGAAGCGAAACAACATCTTCTTTTTTCCTTCGAAGCAAGATTTCTTGCGTACGAGCGGATACTTCTTCAACCGCAGAAGGAATAAATCGTTTAACAGCAAATTCACTCCATTTTGTGCCTAATTCTGCAACAGTTTTTAACCAAGCTGTAAAACTTGATCCAAACCGCTCACCTTTATCGATAATAAACACTTGCCCCCACAGGTCAGCAACATCACGTGGCGTTGGTGTTCCGCTCAAGAGAAACCGCTTTTTGGCATTGAGTGCAAATGATTTTAATGCCTGAAATGTTTTCGATTGAGGATTCTTAATTCTTTGTGATTCATCAATGGTAAGAAAAACTGTTCGAAACTTAGATACTGCTTCCAAAGCAGCTCGAACTGTTTCAATTCGCATTGCTTCAAAGTTTACTACTAATCCATCAAGGCTTTCTTGACGGTTTTCAATGAGACTCTCTAGAAAACCTTCACGCTCTTTTTTCGAATCTGGAAGAGATCGTAATGATAAAGATGGAAACCACTGCTGCGCTTCACGAAGCCAAGTTCGAACTAATGAATTTGGACATATCACCAATAAAAAATCGGTTTTTTTAGTAGAAAGGGATTCATTAAATGCAGTAAGGACTGAGAGTGTCTTTCCCAACCCCATATCGTCCCCCAACATCCCAGATTCGTTTTCTAAAATCCATCTAACGGCAACTCGCTGGTGCGGATACAGCCTTGTGGCAAAATTTGAATCACTCACAAGTGATAAGTCGGTATCTTTTAATGTTTGATATTTATTCTGCGCTGCAATTCTAGATGCGCG
Organism: Bdellovibrionota bacterium; assembly: GCA_044356295.1. Lineage (GTDB taxonomy): Bacteria > Bdellovibrionota_C > UBA2361 > UBA2361 > JBIKWN01 > JBIKWN01. The sequence goes on along the minus strand of JBIKWN010000005.1, from coordinate 50,586 downwards.
TTCTAAAAGAATTTTTAGTGTCGCAATAAATTGTATTGATCGCGGGATTTCTTTTTTTTGTAGATCTTTAAAATAGACTTTAACTACCTCTATAAAATGCGGTAATTGATGACTTTTGGGCTCAAGAAAAAACCCAAAATTCCCAATTTTCTTAACGAGTATATCAAATTCTTTAATGACATGAGAAAACTCATTTTCTTGCAGAATCGAGCTCGCTTGATTTGAAATATGCAAACCACCCTTTCCAACTTCATCAACACGCCAACAGTACGGAAACGGTAAAGACAGTAATAATTCATCAGCAAACTGGGTTTGGTCGTTTTGGTAATCCCTTTGGAACTCTTCTAAAACTTTCGCGGTTAATTTTGAAGCATCATTAGTTTGAAAAATAGGAATTCCAAAAAGTTTTCCCTTATATAGTGTTTGTAATGAAGTAGTGGGATCAACTTTGGTTAAACGTTGTCCTTTTTTAGATGGAATAATTTTATTTCGAAGCTCTGTAAAAAAACCTACTCCATCTACTGTCTTATTTCCTGGTGTACTGATATCCCAATAAGGTAACAAAAAACTGCATTCAAGATCTTTTCTTGAAGCACCAATCCCAGTTCGTATAGTTTCACTTCGGAGTGAACTGGTGGATTTCAACTTAAGCGATAACTCTTCTTCTACTGCAAAAGATAACTGCTGCTCCCGAAAAATCTTTAAAAGTTCTGGAAAAACTGAAGCATTGGTTAGAAACTTTTTTTTCTTTCCAATTGCAAAAACACCACGTGCCTCTGAAAGAATTTTTTTAGCTCTTCTTGATTTTGAAATACCAAGCTCTATCCATCCCCGTTCAACATCAGTTTCTCGAGCAATAACGTCAAATGAAAGTAGCTCTATATCAATCTTTCGAACACAAAATGGATCGGCAAGTGCTCGAACTCGGGCTAATTCGATATCTTTTTGAAGTGTTTCAATTTTTTTTGCAATCTCTGCTTCATCAAAATCATACCGAAAGTATTGTTTTGAAAACTGCTTTTGCGAAAATATCAGTGGAGCGATTCGAAGTGGACTAAGCCAACACTTTCTTTCTTTATCATACGAAACACCATCAAGAGCAGTAAGTTTTTTGAAGATATCAGTATTATATCGAAACCGAATTTCAAATTGATTATTTTGAAATGATATCGAACCCGAAAGAGAACTAGTCATAGCTCGATTAACGACTTAACAAAGCACGAATTGATGCACAGTCTTCTAATCCAAGCTGTCCTTCTGCTGTGGATGAACCACTTTTAGCATACGTCCATGCTGAACCTAAAAGCCCAGTAATGATTCTTCCTTGCTTTCCGAATCGTCCCATAGGGCTAACTATCCATGGCATTGAAGAAGTTACACATTCCAACGACAACGAGACGAGGCGGTGCATCTCTTGCTCGGTATGAACAATAGTTGAAAACTTAATAAATCCTGGTGAATACTGCAAAGCCTCTTTTCGAATAACTGAAAGTTCTTCACTGCTAGGAGTAGATGCATAATGATGATAGGACGCAATTAACTGAGAACTCACTCCTTGTTCAACAAGAAAAAGTATCTCTTCTTTTTCTTTATAGATATCTAGATCAAACAAAACAGGCAGAGTAATAAATTTTTTTAGCAGCTCTATTCTTTGAGTAAATGTATTTTTCTGTTCAGCAAACTGTGGTCGCCTTAAAGTAATAATTATTTGTTTGTCTTGTTGGAGGACACTTTGAGCAAATGATACAAGTTCTTCTGTATCTGCATGAAGCGAATCGATATAGAGTTCGAGCATATCGGCTTCTTGAATACTTTGCTCATCAATTCCTTTCAAGGAACAATCAAAAAACGGGATACAAATTTTAAACGTCATAAGGAACTCTTAACTAAATTTCAGAAAAGCAGCGTACGATCCTGTAAGGCTTCTCGGTAGACATCCAAAACAAGGTCTCGCGAAACCTCTTGGTCATACTCACAATGACCTTTTTGAAAACACAAAGAAAAACGAAGTTTTCCACTGTGATTCTTCTTATCCAGTAGCATAGCATTAATGAGCTTATCTTCATTCAATTCATTTATCTCAGTTGAAACCCCTTGAAAACGATACAATCGAACAAGTTCCTCAAAAACATCCCGAACCTCTTTCTTTAACTTAGAAGCAATAAGAGACTCCAGTAACATTCCCTGAAATACAGCCTCACCATGTAAAAGAGGTGTTGTTGTTTCATGTGAACAGCGCTCAAGGGCATGACCAACAGTGTGTCCAAAATTTAAAATCTTTCGAATGTGCTCTTCTGTTGGGTCTTCTTGCACGATCTCTTTTTTTGTCTTAACTGAACGAGAAATAATTGATGTCAGGGTACTACTATCAGACTCCTTTAATCGTTGATCCAAAAGAAGCGGAATCAGTTCAGCATCTCGAATAAATGCATGCTTTATAATTTCAGCAGTACCGGATAGAAATTCTCGCTCTGGTAACGAGCTCAAGAATCCAGGCTCAATAAATACTGCTTCAGGATGTTGAAAAGAACCAATTAAATTTTTTACCGGCCCAACATTAATCGCAGTTTTTCCACCAACGCTACTATCCACCATAGAAAGAAGCGTTGTAGGAATCTGGATGACAGCAATACCGCGCATATAAAGAGAAGCCGCAAACGAAACTGCATCTCCGACTGCTCCACCACCCACTGCAATGACTGCGCTTTTACGATCAAGTCGATGTTGCATGCACTGCTGAATTATCCACTGTAATGATTCAAAGTTTTTAATTGCTTCACCAAAATGAGGAAGTATGACACTGCTTTGAACCATCGAACGGATTGATTCAGAGTGAGGATGACGAACAACATTTGGGTCAAAAAAAGCAACAACAGAGGAGTATTTATTCTCTAGAATAAGTTTTTTTAATCCATCAAGTACCGCTTCACCAATAGCTACTGAATAACTACCTTTTTTAGTTTGCGTACAATCAATACTAATCGTTTCAATTGCTGCATTCATTTTGATTTTTAATTGGACGATGAAGCAGCATCCGAATCCGGTGCTACATCTTGGTTCGGTTTTGCAGGACCACCTTTATCATTAGGAATTGCAGAGATTATTTCATCAACATCTGTCTGACTGAGGTTGCTCTTTTTACTAATAGGTCTATTCAGTACAGTACTACTATTTTGTTTCGGCTTAATCTGACCTTGATTCCAATTTTTGGGTCGAGGCACAGTTTTGCCGTCCTTAAAATATATCGGGCCATGCTTAAAATTCCAAACTACAATTCTGCTTGTTTCATGGGTGTCAGTTGAGATTGGAAATCCTTTAATTTTGACGACTTCATTAAATGAAAGTCCAGTCATTACCTTTGGAGAAGGTCCAGCATGTACAACACTACTCATACTGAGTAGCAAAGAAAGTAAAAAAATCTGTCGCAGAAGTGGGTGCATTGCTACCTTAATTTTCATCTAGGTAATGATAGCCTTCTTGGATAACTATGCAAGAACTCTATTACTGCTAAAATTCGTTCAAGGAAGCAACATTGCTGCTTTTTTTAAAGTTTCAAGCGCTGATTCTACGAGCTCTGGAATGAGAGAAGCGACATGGATTGGATCCTCCACCAATTGCCCATTTTCCTTAATACCACCCTCCCCACTTTTGACCATCTGATGAGCAACAGTTTCTAGCTCTTCTCTCGAAGTTTTCCCATCTAAATGCGCAAGAAGTCCCCTCGCCAGAGAATCAAGCTCAATAGATCGGTACTGTAAATTGGTAACTATTTCTTGCCGAGATGCTTGGTCCTGAATCCAAGGTGAAGTTTTTGGAAATGCATATACTTTTGAAGAAACCTCTGGTGGGTAAAACGAAACTACTATTCTGTCTTGAATAAAACAGTGCATCAGATCAGCTGATACTTTTTCATTATCAAGACCATGCAATGCATTAGCATCTGAAGAAGTTAAATCTGAAAATGTAAGAAAATGTGGATAGTGATCGAGGAGTAATTTTTCTACTGATGAACTTTTCTCATCTATACCGATTCCAGTATGAGAGAAAGAAAGTGAATGAAATAATTCTTTCGATAAATGCGGTGATCCTTCCTGCAGATTTTTCATAATCAACGATTCACGAAAAGGAGTACCAAAACAGAAATCAGAGATACTTTCAGCCGAGAAATTAAAATGAGTTTGTAACTGCGACAATGCTGTATAACTTGATGCAGCAAGGTGAGCAGATAAAAATCGTTGTAATCCCGTCCTGTGAGGACGCACATCGCCAATAATTTTAAGTGCGTGTCCTGACAAATCCTCGACAAGTTGATTAAAGTAGAGTGGTTCATTTTGTAGAGCAAAGACTTCATGCACTAAATACTGATCTGGCTCTTTTAGAATTCTGTCTAATTCTTGGTAAACAAATAACTGGTATGGTTTTTCATAGTCGATTTCAATTGTTTCTTGAAATGCTGTGATTGCTTTTCTTATTTCCACTAGATCTGAACTGTGCGCAGTTACAAATTTCTTTAATCCATCCCAGATAGCTTTTCTCAATAAACCACCAGGTGCACAATTATAACTTAGAAAACATACCCCTTTGTCTGATAAGAGTGATGGAATACTTTTTAGAATCTCACTTCTATCCTCCTTTGAGATCCAACTGAGCACACCGTGACAGATAATATAATCAAACCGTCGTCCTTTGAGCGCTTCAACCGTCACATCGCCATGAATGAATTCAAGATTGTCTAGTTTATGCTCTTTAAAATATTTTTTTCGCTCTAGTGCTTCTTTAATTTGGCTACTCGATGTGTCAATGCCAACAAAAGTTGCTTGTGGATATTCGAATGCTAAAGGGAAAAGAGCATCGCCAGTAGAACAACCGATCTCTAAAACTCGAGCTCCAAACGGATCAGCCGGAAGATATCCATAGAGCCTTGCCATTGTACCCAATGCATCAATATGGCGAGCTCTATTGATTTTACTTGCGTAAGGAAGGTCGTCGTATGCATTCATTAAGCTTTAGTCCCGAGAAAATACTCCGACTAATTCTACATGATGTGTTTGAGGAAACATATCTACAAAAGACACAGCTTTAAGAGTAAAGCCATTCCCAGTCACAAGGGATTCAGCATCTCTTGCAAATGATGGCAAACTGCAACTTATATAAATAATTTGTTTTACCTGTTCCCACCTTGCAAGACGGATTACATCTTTTGCGCCAGCACGTGGCGGATCAAGTAAAACTAATTCAGAAAGGTCATTTTTTTTCACCCATGTTTCACATGGACTTTGATAAAAAGTAATCTTTTTACCGTTTTTTGTTTCCATTGCTTTTTGCTGACCTGCTTTCACAAGTTGTGCATCCAATTCAATTGCATTAACTTGATATCCACGCGCAGCAAGTTCAAATGTAAAATTACCACTTCCTGCATAAAGCTCAGTGGCAGTTGATGATTGCTTCGCCACCGCGCCGGATACGACTGCGTGTAACCTTTCATTTCCGAGTCGGTTAACCTGTGAAAAGTGCCCATGATCACTGTGACTTGGGATTATTCCATGTGCAGAAAGAAAAAATGTCTGCTGCTTCGTTTTAATATAGATATCTTCTTTATGTTTACGCTGAAACTGCTCGAGTTCTCGTTGTAAATCTTTTGGATGAGTGCGGTCTCGTACCATAAAAACGATTGAGTTTTTATGGCCTATTGAAACTTCAATAGTAGTAACTCGGTCTGATAATTTTTGAGCGATTGCTTGAAGCGTCGGAATAAGTTTTGAAATCGCCGGCTCTACAATCAGACAATCTTGAATTGGTACTACTGACCGTGTACCTCCAGCATGAAATCCAAGAAGCCCTTCATGTGAAAGGTGAAATGTTGCCCTCCTCCTATATCCGTAATCAGGAAGTCCTTCAGATGCATTGATAACCTGAATATCTTTTAGTTTTGTTTGACGATCAAAGTAACTTCGAATCATCTCAATTTTGATATCACGTTGCGATTTTGTAGCAATATGCTGGAGTTGGCATCCACCACAGATTGTAAATGCATCACACGGAGGTTTAACTCGGGATTTATCTGGTGTTATGACTTCTACAACTTTGCCTTCTTGAAGTGAGCTTTTCTGGGAAGTAATAAGTACTTCTGCAGTTTCACCAGGTATTAGATATGGAACAAAAATTTTCTTTTTGTCTTCAGGATCGGTATTCGAACAGACCATGCTGCCGCCGATTGCTAGGGATTCTGCTCGTACTTTCATTGTTGGTAGTGTACTCTTTTCTTGCCTAAGACACTAAGTAGTAATCAGCAGACTTAGTATATATCAGGCTAAGCGATATAAATTTTAAATCTTTAAAAAAATTACTGTAATTTCTTCAGATCAGCTTTATCCTGCGGACGACCTGCAGCTTTCTTCATTTTTTTAAGTACTTCTTTTGGAACAACTGAAACCTTAACTTTACCGATCTGAACGATATGCCTTTTCTTATATGCTTCTTTAAAAACTTCTTTTCCAACACGATTGAGAATATCTACTCTTAGAGGAGGAATCCCAAAGATATATAACAGTCCAGGTATTTGAATATCTTTCTCTGATAGATTATCAGTTGGAGCACCAAATGACTTTAATGCTTTCAGTAAGCGACGACCGTTTTCTAAGGAAGCATCAACCCAAACATCCAAATCTTTAGTCGCTCTTGGTTCGGCATAAATACCAACTGCATATCCGCCGATCAGTAAGTACTTTACTTTATGCTTTTCTAATAATAGCAGTAGTTCTAAGAAGTCTGAGTGCATGAAAGTCAATTCCTTTTAAAAGATAGGTATCTTGAATAACTTGAGTAACTGCTTCTAGTTTTTGGGCTAACGGCATATTAATCCAAAAAGATTTGGATGCTTTCTCAGCTTCTTCAAACGAGAAGCCTTTATAAATGAGTCCGAAACGCTCTGGTTTTTTTTTCTTTTTCATTTAGGTACTGAAACTAATAGATACGAAATGATACCTCTATTTCACTATGCTTACATTACTGAAACTAGTTTCCTATAGTAAATATTTACAAGCAAAGCGCAAGGAATCTAAAACTTCTACAATAACCCAACATTAGCTATACTCGTTATGAAATGAACAAAGCCTTTACCAAAGAAGACGACTACCTCGAAGACGAAGACTTCGAAGATGAAAAAGTTGTTTCCCCAACACTTCAAGGTAAAAACTACATTACCCCAGCAGGTCTTGAAAACTTAAAATCACGTTACAAACAGCTTAAATACGGCGAACGCCCCGAAGTAGTAAAAACTGTTTCATGGGCAGCCGAAAACGGAGATCGATCCGAAAATGCTGACTATCAATACGGCAAACGAAGGCTTCGGGCAATTGACCGAGAACTTGGGTTTCTTGGTAAAAGGATTCGAAGTGCTGAAGCAATTGATCCTGCCGCCGTTTCTAAAAAAGATATCGTTAGCTTTGGTGCAACTGTCACGATCTGTAATGAAGACGACGAACAAAAGACTTATCAAATTGTTGGTGTTGATGAAGCAGAGATTACTCTGGGTAAAATTAGCTGGCAAAGCCCGCTGGCATCAGCGTTAATGAATGCTCGAGAAGGAGATACTATTCAATTTCGATCTCCAAAAGGGATACAAGAGATTGAGATTATTAAGATACAGTTTAAGTGATTTAAGAAACTAGACTCTTATACAACGTGGATCACTTAATCGCGAGCGATTGGCCGAAATTCTAAACACCTTAACCGCCTGAAATTCCTCTTCGCGGAAGCGATACTCTGACTTTTTTATCACTGGATAAAGCAAAGGAAAACATACTTGTATAGGTAATTAATTCTGAAGCAACCACTTCAACATCTTTAACGCTTGATGCGGCAAATTCAAATGAACTTCCGATTGTTAAAGCGCCAGCGAGAGGTCGTTTCGTCGAACAGCCCTTTAGAATTAACTGTCCACCTGGCTCAAGTGTTCGATTCAAAGAGAGGTTACGGAGGATCTGGGAATCTTCTGTTGTGAGATCGTGTTCAGGATTCATTTTTGAATATTGTAACGACTGTGGCGCCGCATGAGCAGCGATCCAAATCGCTGATGCCTTCTGATGATATTCAACTCGAACTTCTTCTAGAGCGTCTACAAGTTCTTCTTTCTCTTTAATTTCATAGTATAAAACCGCATAATTGTTTTCAAAGTACGGCTTAAGGATCGAACTAAGATTACTGAAAGCACCATTCCAATCAAACGATGCAAAACACATAACGACGATTGGCTTTCCTTGGCAAGATTTTGGATGCATCCTTGCCTGAGTTAATTGAAGTAGCTCCGATGGCTTAAATCGAAAAGGTTTACTAATTCCGAGCGCTTGAGAGGTGATAAGTGCTTCTCGGTATGTGCGCAATTGAAAAGCATCATCTCGTTTGTCTTGACTCTCTAATTGGCGGGCTCCCTCTTCAAGGCCCTCATAGAATTCTTCACGATTCGCCTTATTTGAGAAAAGTGAATTTAAATAGTTTGCTTCTAATACCTCATCGTTTAACGCAGGCAAAACAACATAAGAAGCAAATTGGACGCAATCCGATAAAATAGCCTTATAAACACTGAAGTCAGCTGTTAGTTTGAGAGGTAACATGAGTGGAGAAAGTGAACCAGATTTAATGAGTTCGATGTTTTCAACAGTCCTAATAAGTTTAGGGTACTTTGCACGAATTATCTTGAATGTTTCAGGATAATTTTGATTAAGATTACTCACTAAGAAACTACTTATCGAAGAAATCAAATCATTTCTTCGATATTTTTTTGATATGACTGCGCTAAGCTGATCGTCTGATAGACTAATCTGAAATACTGTTCCTATTTTCAATGCAATCGATAGTTCGAAGGGTTGAAGTTTTTTCGAAGATAATATCTTCTGAACATATTCTTCTAATTCAGCACGTGGAATTATTAATTGATCATCAATTTTCTTATTTAAGAGTGCGAACAATATAGTTTCAGACTGCGCTTTTCCACATTTATAGATACCATTCCAAAGCACGTTGGTAAGCTTACCAGTCTTATCGTTTTCAATTTTCTCAACAAACTCTTCACCGTTTATGGATGCCCAAAGATTCATGGAATTCTTTGCTGCAGCTTTGGAAATCTGATCAAGTGCCTCAGGATCATCATGTTGCGCCATACCCAAGGTAGCTAAAAACCAACGTTCATCACCTTTCGGGTAATGTGATCGTCCTATACGAAGCGCTTCAACACATTCTGGACCACCGTGATCAGTTAAAGCAGTGATGGCATTATAAAGCTCTCTACTCGCTTGCGTGAAGTTACCAATCGCACTGACCAAAGCACGGTTGAGCCATGGTGCACCGGCAATACGTGCTCCATTTAATACCAGTGAATACTCATCCATTGAGTCGGTTTTCTGCAATAAAGGAATGAGTGCTTCAGATTTGCGAGGGTCTTCATCTTGCCGAATTGAATCACAAACAATTTCAGCCAAACGTTCGTTAACAATTTGGAATGTACTGTGCTTAGAATCTGAAGTCAGTGGATAGGATGATAAATGAGCGTTGCTTTCAGTGTTAAACAATATTGAGATGACAAAAGGGTGACTCCTCCACTTTTGATGGAGCAAACTAAAAATGAATGTATGATTGTCGATATTCTCACTCAACATGCTGACAGCCAATGCAAGCCCCACTTGGATAGGCATAGCTTCTTCAGAACGTAGTGTATCAAATGCAACCCTCCATTCAGATGAAAATGCACGAACGACGCTTGTTGTATTTATCTTGTTTGAATAAAAAGAAGATGAAGAAAAAATACTTTTTACACAATAATTAACAAAACTTTCAGGAACCCCCGGCGTGAGTGCCGCCAAAAGCAAGCCTTCAGAATCTTGAGACATTGCACTATATTGCTCATTCAACAGCGTACAGATTTTTTTTAATTCAAAAAATTCGTTATCTTCATCAACGTTATTAATGTGATCACTTATCTTCATGGTTACATAACTAAGAATGTAACCAAGCATTGCACTACAACGGGCTGCCTCAATTTTTGATGATGACTCATCGGATATAACTGCCGCCAACCTAGTGAGTGTTAATAGAAGAAGGGGCGCATCAAACTTTTCAGCCTCAGCTAGACTTTTTAATACAGAACTAAAAACACTTTGCCCGCCATTTAGTTCATCAGTGGGCAATTTAGAATAGGAGAAAGCTGGATGCGTCATGATACTACAGCTCAGTAGTATCCCGTCTTTTTGGTGGCTAATCCAATAAATTTCAGAGAGCCTCACCCAATGCTCAAACAGCAATAACCCTTCACGCAAGAACTGGTACAGTGTGAATGAACGCTAAAGAAGGCGATGCCACACAGTTTCGTACTCCTAAAGCGATAGAAGAAATAGAAATAATAAAGATAAATTTTAAATAATTAGCTGCTCTTTTTAACAGAACGCAGTCTAGACAAAGCACTTTTTGCTTTTGGTGGCTCTGCCTTCATCGCAGTACAGATACAGTTCTTGCCATCTAATTTGGTAAGAAGGCTATAGTTAACACATCCCTTGCAGCCTTCCCAGAATTTAGGATCCGAACTAATTTCAGAGAAAGTAACTGCTTTATACCCAAGCTCTCCATTTAACTTCATCACAGGTGCACTTGTGGTAATTGATATTGGGCTTGCTCCTGGGAAAATCTTTGCTCCAAGGCGAAATGCTTCGATCTTTAACTGTCTAGATATTCCGAAGCCTCTAAATTCATGTGAGACAATAAGGGCAGAATTCGCAAAGTACTTCCCTTCGTCATACCCTTCTACATAACAAAATCCAACAAATTTACCTTCTGGCGAGATTGATATAACTGCCTGGCCTTTGTTAATTTTACCCGCAATTTCCTCGTAGCTTCTTATGCCTCTGCCTGTCCCACGCTCTTTAGCTGATAGAGCAATAAGCTCAATGATCTGTTCAACAAAGCACAAGTGATCAGCAGTCGCTCTTTGGACAGTTATTAAGGGAAAAGGTTGAGATACGATTCGAAGAGCAGTTTTCAAGATTAATAAAGGGTACCAGATTAAAAATTTGCTGTAAGAGGGATCCCTTAAAAAAATGTTGCAAGAAGAACATTTATAAACAAAAATGTTCAAATTTGAACATATCTATGCAACCGACTTCCAAAGTTATTAGAAAATTCCTTGCAGACAACCAAAGCATTGCCGATTGTGCTCAGCGTGGGCTTGTAAATTATTCTGCTTTAGCGAGACTTATATGTAGTCAAGCAAACATCCGACAATTTGATGCAGTACTTATGGCATGCAGAAGGATTATCAAACGGAGACCAAAAAAATCCGGTAAAGATGAAACAATCCTCCAAGTCATGAAGAGATCCAGTGTGAATCTTCAAACGAAGATGGCTGTCGTTATTATTGAAAAGCCAAGGAGCTTTGAACGGCTTTCAGTGCTACGAGACGAAGCAAACGATGAAGGGAGTACTTTTTCATTAATTGAAGGGGAAGATGTTGTGACCCTCATCATCTCAGAAACACTTCTGAGTGAAGTAAAAACAGCATTTAAAGGAAGAATTCTTCGCATTAGCGAGGACCTTGTAAGGGTGCATATGCGTTTTTCAAGAAAAATTGAGACGATTCCAGGGGTTATAGCTTTTGTGTATCGCCTTTTTGCAGAGCATAATATCAACGTACTTGAAGAAATGAGCTGCTGGACAGATCTTATGGTGATGGTTGAGGAAAAAGACCTACAAGCCGTAGCGGATGCTCTGGGAACTTTTCAATAAGTTACACTTCTTTTTTTAGTGCCATAACGTCTTAAATATCATGCGTAATCTTACATCAATACATTATACCGGCTTTTCGCAGTCAGAAAGACCTTTTGAGGTTGAAAAAGATCTTGATTCAAGACTCGTTAAAAATGGCTTTGACCCAGTCACCGTAGATACTGGGGATGGGGATGCAGGATTACTGTTTTGGAAAGGATCCTCTGTTGATACTTCAGTGAACAAAAAATTTGAAAATGATATTTCTTCACTAAAATCTAAGATTGATAATCAAAATATTCCCGATCTCGTTAAAAAAGCAGCCAAAAGGGTCTTAGGTGAAATTGCCAGACGTCATAATTCACCAATGGCTGCCTATCAAGTTGCACTTAGAAATCTTATTCAAGAAGATTCTGCTTGTGCTGGGGCTTTGATGACAGTTGGGATAGCTGGTGCATTTCGTAGCGTTCTTAGTGATTCACTTTGCGATCTTCTTACACCTGTTTCGAATGGCTCAAATGAATCACAAGGATATAGAGAATTCAAAAAGATTAGAACTCAACGTGAAAATAAGGGTTCAAGATTCGGAAAACCTGAGTTGGAAAAATTATGTGGTGAGTTAATCATTCATTACTCTGCTAAAATTGTTGAAGATCAGCCCCTCGAAGAACATTCAGGGCTTTCTGTATGGGGTAAAAGAGCACTGCGTGTTCTTCAATCCGCTGATGAATCAGACTTACAACAAGGTATTGTATTAGGAATTCCAAATGAATTTGCACAGGATCAAACTGCTATTGGATTTGAAATTGCACTTATTTCTCAACTCTATGCTCGAAGAATGGGATTGCCCCTCTCTACTGCTGGCGAGAACAGCTCTACAATAATAAGCACAACTCGTAGACACGAAAAAACTGATCCTGAACATGGAAAGATATTCATTATGAGTGCAGAAGAACTTGATTTCCATTTTAGAGCTTCACTTGAAGGACTTGGTAAAATAAAACCTTCTATTGCCGCAGTCCTTGAGAGTTCGTTGATGATGAAATTCCCACAAGAATTCCCAATGACAGCAGGATTTGGTCAAGCAGGTATATATTTTCTTAAAACGGAATAACGCCTAATTTCTCTTTCAGTGTCCAAGCATCAGGAGAATTACTAAAACAAAGAAATGTAATTCTAGGTTTTTCTTTAGCAGTGTCACTCTGAGCAATCCTCTCAAACAACGGAATAGTCAAAGGACCAACACCAAAGAATATAAGATTAGATTTTTTACTAAATATCTTTTCATCCGTAAGCTCAGCTCTTTGCTCGTCGGCACTACTCACTAAGGTAATAACTCCGTTCGGATTTATGGAATCAAGATAGCTACGAACCATTGCTTTTGTATACTTATCAGAACAAACAATATAAGTATTTCCAGATTTTGCATCTATTCCAGGTAATTTTGATAATTGAGATAAGCGTGTATCGAAATGTCCTCCACCGAGGACTCCTCTTATTCCTGTAATTGAAGCTTTTCTTAATTCAATATCTAATTCTGATTCCAGACTGTCGGCAAAAAGTAACTCTTGAAGCTGCTGGGGGGAGTATTTTTGAAAGGCTAGAGCTTTTTTTGCAATTGGTACAAATATCTCAGTGCTAAACCAATTTTTATGTAAATAAACAGATCGTTGCCCTTTCAATTTGAATTCATCATAAGGCAAGTTAGGCGGCGAACGATCAATAAGCTCTCGTGATCGTTTGGCTGTTTGATACAAAGTAACCAATGGACCTTTTCTCAAAAACTGTGAATAAACTCTTTGAAGTTCAAAAAATCGATGTAGCGAAAATGTACATCGCTGTTTATCTTCACAATCTTCTCCTGAAAGTAAGATTCTTTTTAAAGGTTCATAAATAATTTTCGTAAACTCTTCAATACGAGGTATAGGATTGATCCCGCCTTGCCTATCGATACAAAGCGATTCATAGGTTTTTGCTAAATCAGGGGAAACTTTCTTTAAAGATGCTAGGAAATACGGTATCTCTCGATCAAGAATTAATGTTTTTATTTTTTCGCATGACTCGTGAACTTCCTCCACCATGAAAGAGGCGCGTGCTATTTTAGGAAAATTATATGTTATAGGTACACGAAGGGATTCTTTGCCCAAAGAATTATCAAATTCACTTCGTCCATCAAATTCCATCAAGGTTTATAATATCTTGATCGTACAACCTAAGATATTTCAATAAAGTATATTATTTCTATAAAATTTCTAAGTTTTTGCCTGCAATGCGGCAAAACCCAACAAAGCAATCAAACTGGCAACTAGCATAGAATAATGCAGTACTGCATGAGGATCGGTCACAAAAAGACCCACAAGCCAAGGCACCAAGAAAGCTCCAACAACTCGAGCAACTCCCCCTTGCATCATTTGATACAAAGAAAACAATGAGTATCTATTTTCATCTTTTGCTATCGAACTAATATACATACTAGCAAGCACTGCAATTCCCCAGATGATAAAGCCATGAGTTATTTGTGATATCGCTATAACATCTACTGCTTCAGTAGAAGATAAGATCAGAAACCGCAAAAATGTTGCAATTGCTGCAATGGTAATACCTTGAGTTAATGAAATTCTTTGACTAAAACGAGGGATAATAAAAAGAAAACAGACTTCTGCAACAACACCTAGATTGTACATTATTCCTATCGCAACTGGAGTAAGATGTAGCGACTGCAACAACAAAGAAAACATCGAATAATACACCCCCATTGCTGCTGCAATACAAAATGTCGCAAAGAAAACAGGTCGATGTTCTTTATGTGTATAAGCAGTAAGAGCAAGTCGAAGAGGATTTCTCTTTAGTACTGAGGTCTCCTCTATGGCATTGATCGGGAAATTTAATTTATTATTTAACAAAAATAAGAAAAGGCATAAAGCAAAAGCGGAGCCCATTAATAAAAGCAGTTGATAATTAAGTTGATAATAAAAACTCAGTAACCAAAAAATTGCAGTGGGAACAATAAATCCGATACTGCCCCAGACACGACAAGACGCAAATCGATCCATTTCAAACTCATGGTATTTCATTCTTTGCATCACCCAGGTATCTATCAGGCTAAAAAGCGGATTCATACAAATGCCAAGTAAAAATGAGAAAATACTGAGCAATAAGAAGGATTCAACGAATGCAATACTCGTTAGAAAAACAAAACATCCAAATGCAAATAATCTTTTTTGAAAAAGTGCAGCTCCCTTAAAAGTATCAGAAAAGAATCCAGAGATAAGTGGCATTACTAAAACTGATATGCCTTGCAAACCAACAAAAAATCCAATTTCAGAAGTAGAATATCCAATCGAGGATAAATAAAGCGGATAATATGGCAAGTGGCATCCAATAATACCGTAAAACAATAGGTAGATAATTCTGATAATGTTCATGAATCAATCAGTACATAGAGATTATGAAATAATATAGAGCTTATCCTTATCATGTAGAAAGCTCATCGTAGGCTCATGAGGAAGCGTCATTTTTGGTGCAGGAATACCTTTAAGAAATTTTTTTTCATTTACAACGATACGGGCTTCATCCCATAGCTTCAGATCAATAAATGAATGCAATAGCTTACTTCCCCCTTCAACAATCAATGACTGTAATCCTCGTTGATAAAGAATATCTAAAATGTGAGGCAAAAGATCCGCGTCAAAAGGGATTTTAACTAGCTCTGCTGCTCCGTAGTTATAATCCTCAAGCTCATTAAAAAGTATCGTTTTTGCAGACTCATCAAAAACATTAAAACTTGTTGGGATTTTTAATTCTCTATCTAGAATAATCCGCACAGGATTTCTTCCACCAACTAATCTTGAAGTTAAAAATGGATTGTCCAAGATTGCAGTCATCGTCCCGATCATGATTGCCATCTCTTCATCTCGCCATTTATGGACAAGCCCTCGTGCTGATTCACCAGAGATCCATTTTGAGGTCCCGTCTTCCTGAGCAATAAAACCATCGATGGTTTGAGCCCATTTCAAAATAACATAGGGACGTTTCTTTTGATGGAAACAAAAGAAACGTTTATTGAGTAACTGTGATTCTTTCTCTAATACACCTGTAATTACTTCAATACCCGCACGTTGAAGGGCAGCAATCCCTTCTCCATTTACTAATGGATTCGGATCTAGAGTACTCACAACAATTTTTTTTATGTTATGAGAAATAATAGTATCAATACACGGTGGCGTCTTTCCTGAATGAGCACAAGGCTCTAACGTTACATAGAGTGTTGAAGAAGCTATAACATCTGCCGATGCTCCTTTTAGTTGAGCATCATTTAGGCATACAACTTCGGCATGTGGTTCACCATAAGCTCTGTGAAACCCTTCACCTATGATTTCTTGATCTTTAGAAACTAATACTGCTCCAACCATAGGGTTTGGGCGGGTCTTAGGAAATCCCTGCTCTGCAAGAGAAAGGGCTTTTCTCATGTAAAATTCTTGTGAACTGTTACTCATTTTATTTAATATAACCTACTTGTCAGGGAATAGAGTCCTAAGTATTAGACTTCCATTAACTGGTTGCAAGGACTCATCCTGAAATCAACAAACTCTTGATACAAAGCCTCGGATATAGCTGCAAAAGGTAGGTTTCAATGATAGTATCTTCCAATGATTAAAACTGACTTCCTCGTTCTTGGTTCTGGAATTGCAGGGCTTACCTTTGCTCTTGAGGCAGCAAAGCATGGTAAAGTTTTAGTTGTTTCAAAGAAAGAACTCACCACGACATCCACTTCTTGGGCACAGGGAGGCATTGCTGCAGTAACTGAGGCAGACGATAGTTCAGAACTACACATTCAAGACACCATCACTGCAGGTGCAAATCTGAGCGACAAGAAAATTGTTGAAATAGTAGTGAATGAAGGTATCGACCGAGTTGATGAGCTAATAAAACTTGGTGCAATCTTTGATAAAGAAAATGGGAAGTATCACCTCCACCAAGAAGGAGGACACTCTCGAAGAAGAATTTTTCATGCAGGTGACGCTACCGGATGGATTATCCTTAAAACCCTCCTTGATACAGCAAAACAAAATTCAAATATTACATTTCTTGAAAATCATTTTGCTGTAGACCTTTTAACAACTCGAGAGCAGATTGATAGATCTGCTCCTGTAGACACTTGTTACGGTGCCTATGTATTAGATGAAAAAGGAACTGTCAAAAGTATTTTTGCAAAAAAAACATGTGTTGCAACAGGTGGAGCTGGAAAAGTATATCTTTATACTTCAAATCCTGATGTTGCTACAGGTGATGGTATCGCAATGTGTTTTCGCGCTGGTGTCTCGGTTGCTAACCTAGAATTTTTCCAATTTCATCCAACATGTTTATATCATCCTCAGGCTAAATCATTTCTTATCACTGAAGCTCTTCGCGGTGAAGGTGGTATCCTCAAGAGAATAAACGGTGAAGCGTTTATGAGTAAGTATCATTCCCTTAAAGAGCTTGCTCCAAGGGATATTGTTGCTCGAGCTATTGATAATGAAATGAAAACACATGGAGAAGACTATGTCCTTCTCGATGTTACACATAAGCCTGCTTCATATCTGAAAGAGCATTTTCCAACTGTGTATGAACGGTGCCTTTCATTTGGAATTGATATCGCGACTACTCCCATACCAGTTGTTCCTGCTGCCCACTACTGTTGTGGTGGCGTTGTTACTGATGAACACGGTGCTACTACTATCGAAGGACTCTATGTTGCAGGAGAAGCCGCCTATACAGGGCTTCACGGAGCTAATCGACTTGCTTCAAACTCATTATTAGAAGGATTAGTATTTGGAAAACGAGCAGCAATACATGCCGTCAAAAACTGCACTTCTATGGTAATACGAGAAGATATTCCAGCTTGGAACAGTGGTGAAGCGACCAATAGTGATGAACAAGTTGTTATTTCACAAAATTGGGATGAGATACGTCGGGCTATGTGGAACTATGTTGGAATTGTTCGAACTACCAAACGATTGGAACGTGCAAAACATCGAGTACAGTTAATGGCTCAAGAAATTGAAAGCTACTATTGGGATTTTAAAATCACTCCTGATCTACTTGAACTGAGAAACTTAACTCTTGTCGCAAAATTAATTATTGAAAGTGCACTCAAAAGAAAAGAAAGTAGAGGATTACATTTTACCCTTGATTTTCCAGAACTTCATGAGCAGCTCAACGTCCCCACTATTATTGAATCTTTATGAATAAGAATAATCAATTAGAAGCTAAAACGCTTTTAGAAACATTGAAGCAGAATGGTCATCGAACAACAAAAACCAGAACTCTTATCGTTACCCATCTTTCTAAGGTTACGTCTCCGGTTGCTGCAAGTGATCTAATCTTGATGTTAAAAAAACATGGAAGAGACGTTAACAAAACTACTGTCTACCGAGAATTACAGTTTTTAAAAGAACAATCAGTTGTTAACGAGATCGATCTTCTTGAAGGTCAAAAAAGATATGAACTAACAGATCCAAATCATCATCACCACCATCTGGTCTGCGTAAAATGCCAATATATTCAATGTGTTGAGATGCCAAATGATCTTGATTCTTTAGAAAAAAGTATACAAAAAAAACATAAATTCAAAATTACTGGTCATATATTAGAGTTCTTTGGGATCTGTCAAAAATGTTCTTGATAACGCACGAGTAAAATTTCTAGGTTAGAGGTGCGATATTTGAGATATTACCTCTTGTAATGACAGTCACAGCAGTCTTAGGTAACTCCCTCTTCAACCAACTCTCATTTTCAGTGCCTATTACTCAAACTCTTTTTCCAAAAAACCTTAAGGCCATACTTACCGATCTAGATGGGACACTCATTGAACCGGATCATAAAGATTTCAATAGATATGCAAAAAAAATAGCTACATTCTTTGGTTGTCCTTCAAATATAATTCCTGACAATCATTTAATTAAAAGAATTGAAGATCTTTTTCAAGCTGTTAACGACTATTTTATTAGCAAAAACGGTCAATCATGTAATCGTGAATATTTTCATCATGTATGTTATCAAAAGCTTGGGCAACTTCGAGAAGAGCTAAATCCACTTCTATCTAATATAGATCCTGCGATCGATCAACTTAGATCTAGTGGACTCCTGATAGCACTTTGCTGTGCTCGTGAACATAGTCCCGTACTCTTTGAGCATTTATCGCAAACATTTTTATTAAGTAAACTTGATGCAACAATTTTTAGACAAGATCCATACTCAAATGGCGCTTATAAAGAATTTCTTTTTCAGCAGGCAAGCTCTACCCTCTGGGTTTATCCAAAAGAATGTCTCGTCATTGGTGACAGTGTTGATGATGTAAAATCTGCAAAAAGAATTGGAATGTATGTCGTTGGAGTTGTAACCGGTCTAGCAACATTTCAAGATCTCATTGAAGCGGGAGCTGATGCTGTTCTTGAATCATTTGCAGATTTACCTTGTTTTATAAGTAAAATGGAAAGTAATCTTTCTTAGTTTTCAACCTTGCATGCAAGGCATTCCCTTTCATACTATAGCAATATGTGGCTAAAACCCTTCCTTGTTGCGTTACTCTCACAATTATTTATTACTAATATCTGCTTTGCTCAGTCTATTATCACTGAGGATGGAGTCTCATTCCCAAAAGTAATCAAAAATTCTTCAGGTTCAGATCTTTTCTTGAATGGTATTGGCTATAGGAAAGTGACTTTATTTAAAATCAAAGTCTACGCTGCAGGACTTTATTTGCACATTCCTTCTGAAAACGCCCATGAAATACTCGCTATGAATACTGAAAAGCGTTTAAGAATACATTTTCTTAGAGATGTTTCGAAGGATGATGTCCAAGAGGCTTTTACTGATAACTTCATGGATAACAATCCCGAATCTCACTTTCTATCAAAAATAAACGAACTTTCTAGCATGCTTCCTGCCGTTTCCGAAAATGATGAACTTGAAATTATTTTCGGCGAAACTGGTATAAGTGTTAACCTAAACAACCAATTACTTACCCATGATAACGACAAAACTTTTGGAACTGGAGTGCTTCGTATTTGGCTCGGTACTGAGCCACCTAATCGTTCATTACAAAAAGATATTCTTTCTCGCGAGTCCTTAGCTCAAGATGAATAATTTATGTGATTACTTTCAACGAAAAGAATGTCAATCATGCAACTTGATGCCGCTTGGTCATATTCAAGCTGCTAAACAAAAAGAGCAAGCGGTATTGAAATCTCTTCAGATTGTAGATCCAAAAGTCTCATTAATCCCAATAGAAATTCTTTCGAATCCGTTTTATTCAAGAACAAAGGCAAAAATTGCTATTTCAGGCTCAGTAGAAGATCCTTGTATTGGATTTTTCAATGCATCTGAATCGATACAGTCATTAGAGGAATGTCCACTTCACGTACCAATTATCAACGCATTCTTACTCTTCTTTAAGAACCAGGTTATCAAGGAAAATTTGGCTCCTTACAATTTAAAAACACAAAAAGGGGAAGTAAAGGGTTTGGTGATTGCATCAAATCAAGCGCAAATCCAAGTTTCGGTAAGAATTATCCTCAGAAGTCGTGCTCTAGAAGAAAAATTTAAAAAAATAAAAAATAATTTTTTTTCGAATTTTCCGGAATTAAAAGTTCTTGCTCTTTCAATTCAACCTATACATCAAGCATCACTTGATGGTGAATATGAAATTTTTCTGTCAGAAGAAAAATTTATCTGGGAAGAATATAACTCTATCAAAGTTGCATTATCTCCAACCAGTTTTTTTCAGGTTACCCCTTTCATTGCTTCAAGACTTTACCAAACAGCTAATGAATGGCTGACGTTAACAGAAACAAATTCTATTCTTGAATTGTATTGTGGTGCAGGAGCATTTAGTCTTATTACAGCCTCGCACAGTAAAAAAAGCCTAGGAATTGATATCACTGAAGATGCAATAAAAGCTGCAGGTCTGAGTGCCCAGGCGAACAAGATACCACACCTTACTTTTAAAACATTGGATCTTGAAGCACATGATCCAATGTCAGATTTCGACTTCGATACATGTATCGTTAATCCACCACGACGAGGACTAAGTAAAAATATTATTGATTTTTTAACTCTTAAAAAGCCAAAAATGCTTCTTTATTCTAGCTGTAATCCAGAATCATTGGTGAATAATTTGATGTCACTGACAAGCGACTATGTGATAGAAAAAGCACAATGTTTCGATATGTTTCCGCTAACATCACATGTTGAAACACTTTGTTTGCTTAAGTTACGTCAGTAACCAGTTACCGAATAAAACTAATCTCATCAATTGGAAGTAACATATAAAACGTACTGCCTAATCCAACAACAGACTCTACCCAAACTTTTCCAAAATGAAGCTCGATAATACGTTGAACAACTGATAATCCTAATCCAAGCCCTTCTTTTTTATGAGACGCATTCTGTATGCCGCGGGAAAAAATATTAAAAATCTCATTCTGTACTTTTTGATGAATACCAATCCCATTATCACGCACGAATATACGTGCAAAAGAGCCTAATGTCTTTGATTCAATACAAGAGAGCCCTACCTCAATTTTGATTTTGTCTTTATCGGTATATTTCACTGCATTCTGAATTAAGTTTAGAAATACCCTTGTTAATAATTCTCGATTACCCCAAACAACTGGTAATTTTTCATCTATTATCAATGAGATGTCTAACGCTTCATCAAATAAAAGGTCCTGACTAACATGTCGTACGAGTTCAACAAGATTTACAGATTCCATTCTGGCAGCTTTTCTACCGAGTTTTGCAAAATCGTACATTGCCTGCACGATTAATGTTAGCCGTTCACTTGCAGTTCGAGCTCTATCCAATAAACCAAAAAGTTTAGGGTCAAATCCGGAGCCATATGAATCAAGAATATATTCAAGCTTCATACAGATACCACCCAAAGGACCACGAATATCATGAGCAAGTGTTGCACTAAACTCGTCGAGCCTTCTATTTTTGTCATTGAGCAATGCGTTTGCTTCCGTTAATTTTGCGAGCAAGGTTCTATTTTCGTTTTCTAATCGCCGTATCCGAAGCAATGCCCTTAACGCTGGACCTAATTCATCTCGCCATTTTCCGTCTTTAATAATGTATCGATAGAGTCCTTGATTATAAACTTCTGTAAATATTTTTGAATCAATATGAGAAGAAACAATTAATACAGCTGGTTCATAATCTTTCAACTTTAATTCATGGATAAGATTTATGGCTTGGTCGCCAGATATATCATAGTCAAGAATGACAACATCATAATCAGCAGAACTAACCTGCTTTTTATAACTTTCTAAATTTGTCACCTCTGTCAGTGAGATATGTGGCAACTGTTCAACAATACCTTCGAGCGCATGCTTTACTTCATGCGCAGAAGGTTCTAGCAATAGTATCTGCTCTATTCTGTTACTGACTGGAGGGCAGCCTTGCTCTTCCATACAGCTTCTCGATTACATTGCGTGTTTAAGATAGTTTTTAAGACGAATTAATCCACGTGAACGAACTTGTGATGCTCGTGACTCAGTTACTCCAAGAATTTCACCAATCTCTTTCAAGTTTAGTTCTTCATAGAAATAAAGGCTTATAACCAGTCGCTCTTTTTCAGGTAATCTATCAAGTGCACGAGCAATTAAACTAATTTTTTCAGCTCCAAGAATTTGTCCTAATGGATCTTGTCCTTTACTTGCGACAACATCGTCAGCTTGGAATCGTTCTTCACCGTGACCAAATCCTAGCTCTTCAAAGGAAAGCATTACAATGCTTCCAACTTCGCTGAGCATACTTTGTAATTCTTCAATCGGAATTCCTAACTCTATTGAAACTTCTTCATCAGTAGCGGGACGCCCAAGTTTTTGTTCTATACGTTGATATGCTTGTTCTAATTTATGAGACTTGAATCGAAGCGATCTTGGTAACCAATCCTGTGATCGGAAACTATCTAAGATTGCACCACGAATTCGAAACTGTGCATACGTTGCAAAATTTGTTTCATGTTTTGGATCGTATTTTTCCAGTGCATCCACCAACCCAATAATACCAGAGTTCAACATCTCTCGAATGTCGATATCCTTAGGTAGTCTTCCAGAAAGTCGATGTACAACTCGCTTCACAAGTGGCAAGTATTGACGAATCAATTCCTCACGGTCTTGTGGATCTGGGGTGTTTACTTTGTATGCTTCTGCTGCCGATTTTTTAGCCTTTACCACTATTCATCTCCTCATAACTTTCTAGAATCTTAATAATGATCCTAGTCAGTGTTCCGACGACAACGATCACCAGTGCTGCTCGGTAGGTAATGGTGATGATCCTTGCGCCTCCCATAATCCCTGCCAAAGTAGTTACTACTAAAGCAAGGAGCGAAACTGCCGCGGCAAGCTTTTGCATAAATACAAAGCTTACTCGTTTGATGACCCGCTTGGTCTCAGCCACTGTCCGTTACCCCACCGCTAAAATCTGCTCAAAGAAGAACTGCATGCCCCCCTTAACTCGATACTGTAAGAACTCCTCATCAATGCGTGATGCAATTTTACCAATTGCACGTGACGCAGGTGATGTAGGAAATAGCTCTAGTACCGGCTGCTGATTTTGTATTGCCTGTGATACTGCCCCATCCCGTGGAATACACCCAAGGTACGTCACCTCGATGTGTAGAAACTTTTCAACTGCCTGAGATAATCGAGTAAAGGCTTTTATACCTTCACGCTCATCACTGACATTATTAGCGACAACGAGAACCCGTTTTTCGCCGTAATTTGTTGAAAGAACTTTTATTGTTGCGTATGCATCAGTGAGCGATGTTGGCTCATTATTGATGACGCATATAATTTCAGATGATGCAGTATTAAAATACATAACATCACTGCTGATTCCTGCTCGTGTATCTATTAACAGGTAATCATAAGCATGTGCTACTTCTTCAATACCTTGAAGCAACATGAGTTTTTGGTGAGTATTGAGTTCACAAATTGATTCAACACCACTTGCAGCAGGAATGATTGAAATTCCTTCTGGACCAGTTATTAAAATATCTCGAAGCGATTTAGCACCGCTGAAAACATCTTGAAGTGTGTATTTAGGATTTATACCAAGAAGTACATTTACATTTGCTAATCCAAGATCAGCATCAAGCAATAAAACAGATTTACCCATTCGAGCAAGCGCAATAGCTGTATTCACAATGGTTTGAGTCTTTCCGACTCCACCTTTGCCACTTGTGAAACTGATAACTCTTGTAATCCCTTTCATGCCACTTGGAGTCTTTTTTTGAACGTTTAAACGACGAAGACCTTCAGCTTGATCGGCTCGCACTGCCGGCTGCGGTCTAATACTCGTCTCTCTATATGATTCGAGCGGTCGACTTCCCGTTCCACCTTTTTTTAGTGACTGTTTTAAATTCATTGGCTTTCTCTTTGATTATTCAAATTACTGATTTTTCAAGGATTTTATGTACATTTTTGTACACTTTTTCCTTACCCCTAACTGCTATTGCATTGCTCTCGTGAGCATCCATCCAAGTCGTCGATTTGACGCTGGTTCAATATCTTCAGGAACACGTTGCCCTGATGCAATAAAAGCCAAAGGCTTTTTTAATCCTATCAACGTATTTATAACTGGACCGATAAAACCGCTTTCATCAACTTTCGATAAAATAACTCTGCTATAATCAATTTTTGCAAAAGATCGAGCGGCAGCATGAAGATCGAAATCATTCGACGGTGCAGGAAGCACAAGCATTTTTTCTGCTTGAGGAATCAGAGAAAGTGATTTTTCTAAGTCTTCAATCCTGCCCTTTTCGCGAGGTCCACATCCTGATGTATCAATCAATACTAAATCATATTGTGAAAACTGATCGACTGCGTCTTTTAATTCTTTTGCGCCTTTGATTCCGGATGATTGAATCTGACGAAACGGCATATTCATAAGCGATGCATACGTCTGCAAATGGAATCCAGCACCTACTCTGTATGTATCTGCCGCGATTAAACCAATCTTCATTTCAAAGCTTTGCTTTAAACGAGCTGCTATTTTTGCAATCGTAGTAGTTTTTCCAACACCTGTTGCTCCACAAATTGCAATCACATTTGAACGCTGTGGAAGTAATGAATTACATTCAAGAATGGTATCAAGTCCATGCCCAATTCTTCTATCAGCAGACATCTCTGTTTTGGCTACCGGGCTTGCGCCTTTTATGATTAATTGAGCGTTGGCTTTAGAAACACCATGCTCAAGAAGGAGCGTCATGAGATCATTTTTATGAGTAACGTCGGCTGTAGGTTCTAAAATTGCGTCAGTAATTGGATGCTCCAGACGTACCATTGGGAGACCATCATCAACACCTACTTCAATTTCTACTCGACCAGATGCTTCTGTCATAGAAACAATAAACGCATCATCTCCAACTTCTTCTTTGATCTGAGTCATCACTGACGAGACTTCTGTCCCGCGAAACATCCTTGTTCGCATCTGTATAATCCCTTGTAAACCTATAAATCTCGCGGTCTATCGTTACTCTTCGATCGCTACGATTCCTAAGGACTGAACCCGAGTATTCGGTGCGATCTCTTGGTGACTTATCACCGCGATGCCAGGGG
Source organism: Bdellovibrionota bacterium (assembly GCA_044356295.1). Classification (GTDB taxonomy): domain Bacteria; phylum Bdellovibrionota_C; class UBA2361; order UBA2361; family JBIKWN01; genus JBIKWN01. The sequence goes on along the minus strand of JBIKWN010000005.1, from coordinate 25,231 downwards.
TAAATCGATCAATAAAGTGGGCTAAAGCAGCTCTTACATGACCTGGAGCGAGTACCACTGGCGTTAAACCACGCTCCATAAATTTCTCAGAGATCTGTGTCAAACGATTGATCAGTCTCTGAGCATATCCAGGTTCTAATGCAAGATACGATCCTTCATCAGTCTGCTGTACTGCCTCCCCTAGTGTTCTTTCTATGCCAGGATTTAGACTCGCCAATGGAAGTGTTCCTTCTGGTGACAAATATTTGCTGGTAATCGATCGTGCAAGACGACGTCTTACAAATTCAGAAAGCTTTTCAGGATGCTTCAGTGTTGGAGCCCAATCAGCGAGCGTTTCCAAAACAGTTTTAAGATCTCGAATACTAATTTGTTCTTTAAGAAGCAATCGAAGCACTTGCTGAACTTGTCCTACTGTTAGTAGTGAAGGAATAAGCTCTTCAACAACTTTTGGAGCTTCTTTTGAAACAGTGTCTAATAAATGTTGAACATCTTGTCTGCCAAGAAGTTCTGCCATGTTTGCCCTGACTAATTCTGTTAAGTGAGTAGTAATAACAGTTGGGAGATCTACTACGGTATAACCAGAAAACTGTGCTCGTTCTTTATCGGTATCATTGATCCAAAGAGCATCAAGTCCAAATGATGGTTCTTTGGTCGGAGTTCCATCAATTGGTGATGAAACATTGCCTGGATCCATTGCAAGCATATGATGAGGTTTTAGTTCAGACGAACCAATGACCGCACCTTTCAACATAAATCTGTATTCATTTGATTTAATTCGAACGTTATCCCTGATATGAATCGGTGGGACAATAAATCCATAATCAAGAGCAAATTGCCTACGAATTGAACGAATACGCTCAACAAGATCGCCTGATTCAACAAGGCTTACCAATTCAAAACCAACTTCTAATTCAAGAGTATCAATACCCAAAAGCCCTGTTACTTCTTCAGTACTACCAGGTTTAGGTTTGTTTGCTTCTTCTTTATGTTCGTGTGCTTTTTTATCTTCTAGGACTTTATGTTGTGAAGTTATTTTATCTCTAAAATAACCAGCAGTAACGCAAAGACCTGATAAAACAAAAAATGGTAAAAAAGGAAGTCCAGGTAAAATTGCAAAAGCTCCGCAAACTGCTGACGCAAGAAAGAGAGGTTTGCTCGAAGCACCTAACTGTCCAATAACATCAGACCCTAAATCTTCACCTGAAGCTGCACGTGCAACAATTAAACCGGATGCAACTGAAATAATAATTGATGGGATTTGGCTTACGAGTCCATCTCCAATCGTTAAGATAATGTACACTCGAATCGCTTCTTGCCAGTCCATGCCCTTCATGAAGCAACCAACAAGAAATCCTCCGATAATATTTATAAAGAGGATAAAAATACCTGCAATAGCATCTCCACCTACGAACTTTGCAGCTCCGTCCATAGCTCCATAAAATTCAGCTTCCATCGAAAGCTCTTTTCTTCGAATTTTAGCTTCTTTATCATTGATCATTCCCGAACTTAAATCTGAATCAATCGCCATCTGTTTTCCTGGCATTGCATCAAGAGTAAACCTGGCAGCAACTTCCGCAATACGTCCCGAACCTTTTGTGATTACTTTTAAGTTTACAATACTAATCAAGATAAATATGACCGAACCTACGACAAAGTTCCCGCCGACAACAAATTCACCAAAAGCTTGAATAACATGTCCGGCTGCATCTGTTCCATTATGACCATGAAGAAGAATCAAACGAGCAGTTGCAACGTTCATTGCAAGTCGAAATAGTGTTGTAATAAGTAAGATAGCCGGAAAGGATGAAAAGTTTAAAGGTCTGTCAATATAGAGTGAAACAAACAGAACAATAAGTGAAATAGTAATATTTAATGCTAAGAAAACATCAAGGGCACTCGTCGGTATAGGAAAAACTAGAATACCAAGTATAAAGATCAACGCCACAGGCATTGAAGTATGAATTATAAACTTTTGTAACTTGTTACCTTTCAAATTCGTTGCCATACAATTGTTACATCCCTGTTACCATTTTAGTATAATTAAGGTCTCATACTTTGTTGGCTGTTGTTTTGTTGCACCGGTTCTTGATTTCGATTCGCATAAGGATTTTTGAGCTTATAGACATACGCAAGAACCTCAGCGACTGCCTTATAAAGTTCAAACGGTATTTCTCTTCCTACTTCTACTGATGCATACAAAGCCCTCGCTACAGGTTTTCTTTCGACAAGTGGAATCCCGTATTCTTTTGCAATCTCTCTAATCTTTAAAGCCATAAATCCCTTTCCTTTAGCAACAACAACAGGTGCTTTCATATTATTCCTGTCATATTGCAGCGCGATAGAATAATGGGTTGGGTTAGTAATAATGACACTTGCCTTTGCTACTGCATTACGAATACGAAATGCAGCGCGACTCATCGCTTTATTAATAATTTTTCTTTTTGTTGCTTCATCTCCTTCAATGGATTTTCTTTCATCTTTAACTTCATCTTTTGTCATTTTATTAGTTTTAAACCACTGAAACTTCCCATAAAAATAATCAAATACTGCAATTCCAATGAGGATATACATAATTTTCCAAAAGAGTGCCCACATTTCAGTATTCGCAAAATGGAATATTTCTTCTAAATTTGTGTGAACTAACTGAATCATTTTATCTGCTTCTGCTCGAAGCATGAGATATGCAATAGGAAGTATGAAAAGTAGTTTCAGGATTGCCTTACCAGTTGTAATAAAGCCTTGTATCGAAAAAATCTTCATAATTCCTGATATAGGATTAAGAAATCCAAGGTCAAATTTGATCCACTTTTTCTTTATATTCCATTTTGTTTGAAGAAAAGTTGCTAACGTTGTCGTCGTAGCAATAGCGGCAACAAATAAAATGAGTGGCGGTGCAAACGCAAGAATAACATTAATTAACCCATGGTAGAGATTCTCAAAAACCATTGGTTCTGGATCTCGAATAGATTTAAAAACACCAGCAAATACATCTTTGAATCTTTGGAAAAAAATAGGCCATACAAAGGTCAGTCCATAAAACGCTGTCAACATGCTGACAACTTGAACAACCTCATTCGAGCAATGGACAGCTCCTTCTCCACGCAACTGACCCATCCTACGGTCGGTAGGCAGCTCGGTACGTTCTTCTGGGGCGGATGCTTCTGACATTTTTTTGACGCAAAAAGGGTGTCAGAACTATAAAATGCAATAGGCGTGCCGGTTATTAGCTAGAGATGTGTGGTATCAAACTATTATTTAGAAATTAACAGATGATAATAGAATCTTCTTCATTATCAGATTCTATTTCTTCAGAAGATGAACGATTTAAGGAAGCTAAAACATCACGTGCATCAGTGCGAATCATTTCGAGAAGTCCATTAATAAGAGCAATTTTTTGTGAAACTTCCTGCCAAAGACCTTGCTCTATGAGGGTTGTGAGTTCAGAAGCAACTGTACGCTGTTTACTGAGTAGCGTTGTATAAGAATCAAGTCTATCAAGTACTTCGATTTTAACGTGAGGTCTAGAAGAAAGATTCTCACGAGCATTGATAATGGCGTCTTCAAGAACTTTAAATGAACCAAATAATCGACCAACAATCTCTTCTGACATTTTACTTTTCCTTAGAGGATAAAGATTACGCTCACCTATCTTATCCTAAAGAAGCTTTGGTTCAGAGAAAAAAGAAATCTAAACTTAGTTGGTAAAACTAAACTTAGTTTTATATAGTAAATTCAATTAGTTATAAAGGATCGATTTATATAAAATTAGCCACGGTCACGTCTTCCAAAATCATCTTTGGGTTCAACATGGACAAGTACCTTCGTGATCTCTGGAAGTGCAGCATGAATGGCTTCTCCAACATCATGGGCGATGGTATGTCCTTGACGAATAGTCGCATCTGGATCACACAAAACATCAAGGTCAACAAAATAATCAAAACCTAATTTCCTCACATGACACTTATGTGTTCCGTATACTCCAGGAACGTTAACAGCAATATCTCTAATTCTCATATGAAGCTGTGGATCAGGAGCGGTATCAAGCAATTCAAACAGTGCTGGTTTTAGGAGTATCATTGCATTTATTAAAATAATACATGCTGCAATAAGGGCAGCAAAATCATCGGCACTCTCGTATCCTGGTCCGCAAAGCAAAGCAATTGAAATTCCAACAAAAGCAGCCATTGATGTAATTGCATCACTACGGTGATGCCAGGCATCTGCTTTCACGGCAGAACTATGTATCTGATCGCCGATACCTTTCACAAAACGAAACAGTGATTCCTTTATAACTATAACGACCAAGAGAACCCAAAGCGTAAATGCTGCCGGTGCATGATGTGGTGTAATGATTCCTCTGACACTTTCGATAGCAATAAAAATTGCTGCTCCAAATAAAACCATCGCAACAATAACTCCTGCAAGTGGTTCATATTTACCGTGACCATATGGATGATTAGTATCTGCTGGCCTGCCCGCCATTTTCAAACCTACAAGCACAACTAATGAGCTAAAAATATCACACAGCGACTCTATTGCATCAGCAACAAGTGCGAATGAATTCCCTAACACACCAGCAAATCCTTTGATTACTGCAAGAAGAATATTGATGAATGCACCAAGAAGAGTACTACGTACCCCAGATTGAATAGCGTTTTTTGTAGTCGTCATTATTTTAGTGTTGCATCCTGCAGTATTACCGAAACACTGCTGTCCGTGGATGTTATCACTTTTTCATTAGCTTTCATAAGCTCTGGGATCATCAGAAGAGTCAGAATAAGCCCTATACCAATTGTTAAAGGGAATGAAACAATAAATATATTCACTGTAGGAACTGCTTTTGAGACTAATCCCATCACAAAGTTTGTAAGCAAGAGCGCAACAACAACAGGAGAAGCAAAGAGGAGACCATACATAAAAATATCAGCACTTCGTTGGATTACAAACTCAAGTGAGCTTTCACCAATAAGAAAGCTCCCAGGAATGAGCCTGCCGTTTAATCCAGAGGCAGCCATAATCAATACGTGGTGTGCATTCACATAAAGAAAAGCAATCATAAATAGATCACCGAAAATTTTGGAAAGCTCTGATACCGATATCCCTGTAGATGGATCCATAACAGCACCTGCTTGAAGACCCATTGAAGTACTGGCAATCTGCCCAGCATTTTGTAAAGCTGCAATCATTAAAAGAGGGATAAGACCGATACAAGCACCTAATGCCATCTCTGAAAGTATCATTCCTGCCATCAGAGCAAGGTTAGTCGGCAGCGGAACGGTTGCCGACGAATACATTGATACAAGTGAGAACATAAGTATTGCAGAATACTTTGCAGCGATACCTCGTTGTGCTGCACCAATACCTGGTATTAAAAGAAACATTGTAGAAAAACGAGTTAACAAAAGTATAAAGGTGAATGCAAGATTTAGATTCGAAAGAATCTTAGTAGCATTCTGCATGAACCCTAGTTCGTCACCCATGAAAAAATCCGACTTTTTTTAATTAGCAAGGAGTGGGATTTGAGTGTACACCCAGATTGTAAATGAAGAGATTCGATTGATCATGAAAGGGCCAAAAGCCAAGAGACCTACAACTGCTGCTCCGATCTTTGGAATAAAAGCAAGAGATGCATCATTAATCTGAGTCGCTGCTTGAAAAATACTTACGAGTAATCCAGCAACCAGTCCAATGACAAGCACTGGAGCAGAAACCAAAATGGCTGTTTCTATCCCTACCTGCGCAAGTCTCATATAGTCACCAAGTTGCATAATAATCCTCCTTTGATTTTATACCCGGTACGTTTGCACTAACGAAGTAATGATTAAGTGCCATCCATCGACTATTACAAAAAGCATCAGTTTCAACGGTAGTGAAATGACTACTGGCGGAAGTGTAATCATACTCATGGAAGTTAATACACTTGAAACAACCATATCTAAAATTAGAAATGGAAGTGCAATCATAAAACTAATTTGAAAAGCAAGGTTGAGTTCACTCAAAACAAAAGCCGGTGCTGCAACATAGATAGGCACATCTTCTGGCTTTTCGGGGATCTCTGATTTTGAAATCTCTAAAAATAAGGCAAGATCCTTTTCCCGGGCATGTTGAACCAGAAACTTCTTTAATGGTGCAAATGTTTTTGGAAGCGCTTCCTCTTGTGACATAGTTCCTTCCATGAACGGAGCGATTCCATCTTTATACATGTCTTGCATTACAGGCTGCATTATCGCAAACGTCAGGAACAATGAGAGTCCAGTAATAACCATATTTGGTGGCATCGACTGAGTCCCGAGAGTTGTTCTAACCATTCCTAGTACTACTGATATCCTCGTAAAAGAAGTCATCGTCATCACCATTGCTGGCGCAAACGACAACATCGTAAGAAGGAGCATAATCTTGATCGTAGATGAAACAGTTCCATCAGCGCCCAACTTAGTATCACCTATTGCAATTGATAGATTAGGAAGAGCAGCACTTGGATCTTGCGCAAGAGCTGATGCTGCATGAAGCGTAATAAAACAAACAATTAAAAAAATACAGAGAGGTTGGATTTGAAATAATTTTTTCATTTAATCTCCTCAGTCAAAGTTTGAATAAATGAGGGTGAAGAGGAATTAAAAGTGCTCTGTTGAGAAGATCCTGATGTTAGATCGAGAAAATTAATAGACTGCGGAGTAATTCCAATTAATATTTTTTTACCATCTATCTCAGAAAGAATAACCGTACCCCTTGTTGATACCGACATTCTTTCTAAGACTTTTATTCGCGAAGCAGACACACCTCCTACCTCTTTCAAAATATATTTCTTATATGCCCATGCACCAATCAAAAAACATCCAAGAATAATTCCCAGACTCTGGAACATTCTTAATGCTGTTGAAGTTAAATCTTGATCAGGGCTTGGTAATGGCTCCGCAAGTGCTCCTTTCCCAAGTTGGATTTCGCGTAAAACATTTGCACGCTCGAGCTTTGATAACTCATGCTTCGCATCAGACGCTGGCGGTGCATCTTGAGCAAGGCTCATCAAAGGAAAGCTAATAAGAAAACAGAGGAATAGGGTCTTTATTAAAAGATAGTATCTCACCCCAATGACTCTATTCGATCTTCTGGAGAGATGATATCCGTTAATCGCACACCGAACTTCTCGTTGACGATTACCGCTTCACCCCGTGCTACCTGTTTACCGTTGATATATATATCTAACGGCTCTCCAGCCAGCTTTTCCAGCTCAACAACCGAACCTTGTCCTAGTTGTAGAAGATCCTGAATGGTCATTCGAGACCGCCCTACTTCTACTGTCACCTGTAAGGTGACATCGAGGATAAAATCCAATGTTTGAGGTTTTCTTTTGCCTGCTACTGCACCTGTTGCTGCAGCAGCAACATTTGAAGCCGCCTGCGCTACCTGTTCTAATTCTTCGCTGCCATCACCCGCCATTTTTCACTAGCTCCTGTCTGTTTCGATAGTTAATTAAATCTCTTCCTGGAATTGGTCGCGTAATTCTAAGCGCCCTATTCCCACGAAAACTTCCTACGTATCCGTAAAACTTCGGTTCACCTTCCACCATAAGCATTGCCTCATCTGAAGGATTTGTTTCCATAGTAACAACATCTCCTACACATAATTGCAAAAACTGTTTTGTTTTGATGGTACCTGTTGCCAATTGAACACTCATATTTGTAATAGTTTGACGTACACTTGCTTCCATACGTTTAGCCGTCGTTGTATCTATTTCGAGGCGCGTACTTTGGAACCCAGCAGCTAACTTGTGTCTGAGAGGATCAATAGTTGAAATTGGTGTGCACAATGTGAGCGTTGTACTTTCCTGCTCAAGCTCAACTTCAATGGTAACAATAATCACCACATCCGTTGGCGGAACTATTGCGATTGCTAATGGGTTAAATTCAGAACGTACATAAACAAAATCAACTGGATGAATCGGTGCCCATGCATCTTTAAGAACATCAAGTGCTTGCATCACGATCTTACCAATAAGGCGTGTTTCAATCGGAGTATATTCCCGACCTTCGATTTTAACTCGTCCCTGTCCACTACCACCAAATAAGCTATCAATAATTCCGAATACTAATGGTGCTGAAACAACCATTAATGCGTATCCAGAAAGTGGCGGCATTCTAAAAATATGAAGTGAAGATGGAAGAGGAAGCTTTTTCATGAAAAGCCCGAACTTCACCATTTCAATCCCACCTACGTTTGCAAAGCAGGTTCGGCCTAAAAACTTAGAAAGTACTGAACGAAACTGACGTGCGAACCTATCATGGATAAGTTCCATCGTCGGCATTCGACCACGAATAATTCGTTCTTGGTTTGCAAGATCAAATTTCTTCGCTTGAGGGCCAGCTTGTACCGCTTCTACTGAATCGGTTTCTACATCTCCATCTGAAAGTCCTCGAAGGAGTGAGTTGATCTCTTCTTGTGTTAATACCTGGTTCATACTCTCATCACTGGACGATAAACTGTGTAAAATAAACTTTTTTAACTGCTTCTTTCTTCAAGACTTCATTTACGATGTCTTTCACTGAACTTTTGACTGATTCTTTTCCATTTTCTGCAAGAATTGTATCTGCTGTTTTTTTATTAAGGGCTGTAATGATTAGATCACGAATTGCTACAATTTTTCCTAGGAAACTTTTTGGTACATCTCGTGTTTGAAATTCAAGCTGCATTTGTACACGAACATATTTTCCACCAGTAAGATTTACAACGAAGGTCTCTAACGGAAAAATTGCACCTAATGCTTCTTCACCTTCTTCAAGTGGTTCTTCAGCATCAACTGCACTTTCACTCGTAAGACCAGATTCAGATTGTGCTGCATCAGCGCCAATTTCTTCCTTCGCTTCTTTCTTTCCTTTCATTAGAAAAAAAGCTGCTCCTCCGCCAATAAGTAAGACGACAACACCTACACCGATAAAGAGCATCAACTTACTCTTTTTAGCAGGCGGTGCTTCCTCTTTCTTTTCTTCTTTATCGTCGTCAGCCATTTTTCAAAATCTCTATCTTTGCAACGAGTGCTCCTTTTGGTTTGTCTCTAAATCCAAGAGTGCTGCACTCAGTGCCAAAAAACCGTACCTTTAAACGCTCTTCAGGAACCATAGCTTCCCGAAAGAGTGTCAAAAAATTAGATGCTATTTTATTCGCATTCGCCCCGTTACAAATTGAAAGTGTTACCACTTCCCCTCCGTAAAACCCTAGATCCACTGCTTTTTTTACAACTTTGATACTTTCTTGGGTCAGTAAATCACTACTTTCTAAAATATCGTTTGCAAAAAACTCAAGTTGCTCAGTTGGTACTTCATTCACCAAAGAGGCAACTTTGATGCCAGAATTATTCTGTTTGAGAATCTCTGAATCGTTCTTCTGAGAAAAATACATAATAAAAGCACAGAGCAAGAGAACCAGAAGGTCAGCAAAACTAATAAGCCATGTCCCATGTACATCATGAGGAGTTTGTTGGTGATTGACCCGAGAAGACTCAGTTACCATGAGACGTCTCCTTCAATAAGTTTTATAAAATCATTTTCTGTTTTCACACTAGTCTCTACACGTAGTGCTTCAGTAGGAACTCCAGCTTCAAGTAATAGTGAATAGGTAGATTCAGCTTTTGATAATTTTTCTGATAATGAATCTGCTGCAAGCGTAACGACTACAGAGAGATCATGATCCTTGATCATTTCAAATAAGGGCTGCCACTCTGAAAGTTGTAAGGATTTATAGTTTGCTGAAAAGTATTCTGGTGTTAATTGCTGCTCAAAGATGACTTTATCTTGGACAGAATTTTTTATATTCAGTACATTCGAAACTTCTAGTACTTCTTCTTTAGTCTGAATATCTGAATTACTGTTTGAGAAGTTACTAGTAACAACAAATATTAAGATAAATAATACCAGTGAGATAAATTGCAAAGCAAAACTTTGAGAAAATCCTTCCTCTATATGCTCACATTGAGATTTATTCGGTAGCATCACTCACTCAAGAAAAAAACTCTAAACACTAGGAATAAGGGGTAAAAAGCCTTGTAATTTCTGCTCTACCATTGAGGCATTTTCCTGTCTTCCAACAGCAAGAATCCCTTCAATAGTTATAGCTTTCACTAATAGCTCTTCATCAATATGGTTTCTTAATTTACCTGCAATAGGAAGAAAAAGTAGATTTGAAAGGATTGCTCCGTACAGCGTTGTCGTAAGGGCAATTGCCATAGCTGGACCTATATTTGAAGCATTTTGCATATCACCAAGCATTTGCATCATTCCAATAATGGTACCTATCAATCCAAGTGCCGGAGCATACGTCCCCATCGTTTGAAAGATATTTGAACCGCGATGTGCTTTATCCTGCGAAGCTCTCATTTCGGTTTCTAGAATTCTTTTAATATCAGCTGCTGGTTGTCCATCTACTGTCAGTTCAAGAGCTAACTTTAAAAATGGATCATACGTGCGATGCGCTTCATCTTCCAAGATTAGTAAACCGTTTTGTCTTACTGCATGTGATAAATTCACAATGTACGAAATTCTTTCCCGAGGATGTAAATCAAGTGTCATTAAAGCTTTACGGAAACAATCCCAACCATGCTTAATGTCATACCAAGAATACTGAACCAGTGTTGCTCCAAATGTTCCACCAAGAACAATCAACCAACTCATCGGATTAAAGGCTGCTGACAACTTGCCACCAGCAATAAGTCCAACCACGATAAGTAGAAACGATATAGAAGCACCTATAATAATACCTCTGTCATAAGGTCGCTCTTCGGACGCAAATTTGGTGTCAAAATTTTGTACTTTTGTGTTCATAGTGAAAGAGTAGGGCAAGGGTTATGCCAGGTAGAGCCTAATCAAACTTGTTAATTGACGAACAACCCCCCGTGAACCTGACCATGAGCGTAGGCGTGAGCAAAAAAATTAATCAACATCCACTCTCAGGACTGACCCGCCGAAAGCGAGTCTAGGCCAATTGCTGAACACCAAGCTCTTTAGCTATCCATTCTGGGACAATTGATTTTTTACGTGCAACAAAAACATTTGTTAATTTTGCATTTAAGCCACTTTCACTGAATCCCTGAAGAATAGACTCTTTTACTAAATTAAAATTTTGTTTTGCCTGTTCAGACTCTAAATACAAACTAAGTTCAACATGAAGTTCACTCATTAATGCCTCAACGACAATTTCTCCAATGAAGGGAAGTACAAGCTTTATTTTAATTAGTTGTGGACGTTTTTTATTCTGTTTTCTCGGTTCAGTATCATCATCTAAAAGATACGACTGAGAAAATTGCATTGTATTACCGTACAATACGGGAAGTAAGAAATAGGTGCCCTCTTTTTTTTGAGGTTGTAGTGTGTGAATCCTTTGTAAGGTATCTGTGGCTGCAACTAATTGGGAAACCATTCGTTGGAGCGGATCTGATATTCTTAAGGAAGAAACTTCATCTTGATTACTGTTTAAGGCAACTTGATCTGATATCGCAACAGATTTAATTTTATTCAAAATTTTGGTCTTTTCTGACTCAATAGGGAGGTCTTTTAGAGACAAAGGGTTTAATACAGTTGATTCATCACTAGAAGGATTTTTTTGAACTCCTACAATACGACTCATTTGCTGATCGATGAGACCTTTTATTAACTCAAAAACTTTTGATTGCTCCCTTGATGCATTCTGCAAAATTGGAAACAGCTGGGCTATAAGCTGTTTAGTTACGGTGCTTAAGATTCCTTTAAGAACTTCTTGTTGCTCTGTAGTAAGATTACTACCTACAGCTACTTTTACTTTTTGTGTATTAATGATCTCTGCTGCATTCAAAGTACTTGGAACCGATTTCAAACTTTGAGGATATGTTTGTGAAAGCTCTGTATTCTGGAACTCAGGAACGTTTTTTTGAATCAACGTTGCTTTAGGCATTAAGAGATTTTTCTTACTACTATCTGTTAATATTTCATCATTACTTTTGAGGAGTTGTTGTGGGGATTGAATAATTTCTTTTTCTATTTTCTGCGTTAGCACTTGTCGATCTAAATTTCTATTGATCAGATTATTTTTTAGTTCATCTCGGATAATTTCTTTGACCCCAGTTGTCTGATGTAAAATATTTTTAATAGGCAACTCAACATTCGAGAGCGCTTCCCTCAATATCTTTTTATCTTCCAATGAAATGTTATTCAGAGGATTTCTATTTCCTAAGTCAATTGAAGATTGATGTGATTGAATAAACCCATTATCAAGCATCTTTAACACAATTTGATCAAGGTTTGATTGAACAATAACCTTAATGAATGATCCGATTTTTGAATCTGTCAGAGACTCTACAGGATAGAATGTGTCATTGAATTTTATCCCAAGCTTTCCAGTTTGTGGATCTGTAGCTACTTCAATTGTTATGACTGAGCCAGCCAACAGCGAACGGATCGGATCGGAAGAAACTGAAAAATTTGATTCTTTTGGACGTTGTATTAAAAGGTCGATCACTTCCATAGATTCTCTTCATGGATGGATCGACAATATGTAAAAAAGACTTAATGTGATTTATTAAATTGGCTATTAATTCCAAACAGAAGACGGCAAAAAATACCTAGTTTCTCTGGAAGTACTAATTTTTAATATTGAATCTACAAATAAGTTCAAGAACAATATCTATGTATACGTATCAAGATAGTCCTCTATCCAGCGCTCATTTTGGAAGTGAAGTAAGCTAAGAGAACCATTCCTTTGGGTATACGTCGAAGGATCTCCACCTAAACAAACGCTCAAAATTGATCGATTAGTACTATGGTGCCCTACTATTAAAATAGTTTTACCTTCATAATTTCTCTCGATCTCTGAAATTACCGGAGCAACACGTTCCTTAACATCTTGTCGACTTTCACCACCTTCAGGTCTAAAGAGATTTAGATCACCCGAAACTTTTTTTAAAAACGCCTGATATTCAGTCTCAGGTATTCCTTGAAACTTGCCAAGATTTTTTTCTTTAAGCTCATCTCTTTGAATCAGAACTCCGCCACAGATTGATTGAATAATAGAAGCAGTATCAATTGCTCGCTGTAGAGTACTGCAAAAGATAAAATCTGGCTTAATGATTTTAAGACGCTCTCCGATCTTTGCAGCTTGTAATTTTCCCTCTTCAATTAATTCAGAATTATCCCACCCTGAGGTCAATCCTTTTTCATTGAAATTAGTACGACCGTGACGTGTTATAAATAGAGTAATCAAACTGTAATCTTTATTTCTTTTCCTATTACTACTGAGGCAACACAACCGATAGGTAATGTTATGAATTCATCGATATGACCGAAGGGAAGATCAATAGCCATGGGAATGCCAAGTGGTTTTAATCGTTCAATAGCTATAGGCTGCCAATTATCACACCCATGACACTGTCCTATAAGAATTCCACGCACTCCCTTTAATACACCAGCATTGAGGAGTTGAGTCAAAAGCCTATCAAATTTATACGGGGCTTCATTGACATCTTCTAAAAATAAAATCGTTCCTTTTAATTTTGGAAAATACTTTGTTCCCAGGAGAGAACACATAAGATTTAAATTTCCACCGACTAATTTCCCTTTTATTGTACCAGGGCGAATCACTTTGGCTTTTTGAAGTGCTTTTTTAGAATGAGTTAAGAGATCTATTTTTTTTGAAGTTGCAAGTACTGCTCGTAAGAAGTGATGAAAGGAATACTGTGATTTTCCTGAGAACATCGAAAATAAATTTGGCCCAGAATACGATCCAACTCCCGTCATGGTAAGTATGGCTAAGTGCAAAGCTGTAATATCACTAAATCCTATTATTGGTTTTGGATTTTTTTTAATTAACGAGTACTCGATTTTATCAAGCAGTCGAGTCGTTCCGTATCCACCTCGTAACGTCAAAATTGCATCGACTGTTTTATCTTTATAAGCATCATGCAGATCTTTGAGCCGCTCTGTATCACTGCCTGCAAGATATTCTTGTTTCTTTCTGAAATTTTTACCAAACGAAACTGTAAATCCAAAACCTCTTAACTGATCAACTGCAGATTGAAACGACTTCCAATCTTTTGCAGGTGATGCTGGGGCTATGACCCGTATATGGGCTTGATGCGAAAGCTTCCGTGGGTTACTCATCTTTGATAAGCGGGTTTGTACTGAGTTCAATTTCTTTACGATCTAGTATCCCATCACCATCGGTATCTTTTCGATTTGGATCTGTTCCTATCGCTATTTCTAAAGTATCGCTCAGTCCGTCAGTATCTGAATCTTTTGCAATAGCGCTTGTTCCAAGTTCGTTTTCAATCTCGTCAGAAAGACAATCTTGATCAGAATCGTTTTGAATCTTATCTTTTACCGTTGGCTGGGAACCTGAAAGGTATTCAGCACCGTCACTGCAACCATCTCCGTCCGTATCAGCTTTTTTAGGATCAGTACCAAGTAACGTTTCATCATTATCCGATAATCCATCACCATCATGATCAGCAGTTCTGAGAAATTTTTTCAGATTTAATCTTGGAGTATTTGAAGCATCATTAACATTTGATCCAGAATTCTGTTCAAGCCAATCAGTATATCCATCATTGTCAGAGTCTGAATCATCTTGTGCGATTGAACCAAGCCAATTACCAAACGCTTTTTGTGTCATAGCCGATCCGATTGCAGATTCCTGCGAGAGTTTCCTAAGTGCTCCTCTCATAGAGGCTTCTGCTGAATCAGTTTCAGTAGGTGATGGGGTTGGCGTAATCGTAATAGTACCTGTAGGAGTAGGCGTTAAGGTACCAGATGGTATCGAAGTTAAAGTAACGGTTGGAGTAATCGAGCCTGTGGGCGTTACACTTGGTGTGGTGGTAGATGTTGGTGCGATCGTTCCGACCGTTGCATTACAGGCAACACAATAATCTTCACGGCAAGCCTTAGCACCACCAATAACGCTGCCTAATGAAAGTAAGATTACAAGTCTAGAAAATTTGTCAGAAATGCCCATCAGATATAAACTTTACAGGGATATAGAGTCCCCCACAATTGATTACTTTACGATATTTTTTTAAAAGGTACCCCCATATGACACATGAACTCCCCCCACTTCCTTATGACTATAACGCACTTGAACCACACCTCGATGAACAAACAATGCGCCTTCATCATGGTAAACATCACCAAGCCTACGTCACTGGCCTCAACAACGCTGAAGCAAAATTAAAAGAAGCCAGAGAGAAAAATGATTTTGCACTTGTAAAACATTGGGAGCGCGAACTTGCATTCCACGGCGCTGGACATTTCCTTCACTGTATTTTTTGGGAAAATATGTCGCCTAAAGGCGGTGGCAAACCATCAGGTTCATTAGCAACAGCGATTGAGAAAAATTTTGGAAGCTATGAAAGCTTTTGGAATCAATTTAAAGCAGCTGGAACCGCAGTTGAAGGCTCTGGTTGGGCTATTCTTTGCAAAAATTGGATGACTGGAAACTTAGAAATTCTTACCGCTGAAAAACACCAAGATCTTGGACAATGGGTTGTTACCCCCCTTCTTGCATTAGACGTTTGGGAGCATGCTTATTATCTTAAACATCAAAATAACAGAGCAGCTTACATAGATGCTTTTGCTAATGTCATCAATTGGAATGATGTTGCAAAACGTCTTGATACTGCACGTTAATCAATATTTATATATTTTCCTAACAAATATATAACTGATTAAATTTACTTTATATCTTACTAAAGTTAATAAATTCAGTATCTTAGACATAATTTAAGCCCTCATTTTTGAGGGCTTTTTTTTGATTTTATTATGAAAAGTTTTTCACTAAATATGTCGACATTCCCAGTGGTTACCTTTTCCTTATGACTACCACTTTAAACGGTCTTATTCTTGATACTCAGATGTTTGCTCTTGAAGAGCTCGATGCTGCTTTGCAACCTGAGATCCAATTCGAATATTTGGATATTGTAAATTCCGTCCATAAAGCTATCCAGTATCACATGGATATGGATTTTCAGATCTGTTTAATTAGTGAGCAATTCCCTAGAGAGGAATTAAAATCTTTTTTTGCTGATTATGAAAAATTAGCGAAAAAATCTGTTTGTGTTTTTGTACAATTCCGTGATCATCTCAATGCTGATTTTGAAAGAACGTCCTTAAAAAATATTGGTTTTAGCACTGTCATTACAAAAAATGGAACAAAAGATGACAAAGATGCTCTAGAAATAGCCCTGAAAGAGTATTGGAATCAAAAAGAATACGAAGAGATTCTTGGTGGACTTCCAGATGTAGTTGGATATCTGATGGGTGAAATTGATAAAATTGCCTTAGAAAAAAAGCGAGGCAAGGATAAAGATCTCAGTACTATTTTTTCAGACCACCTAAAAGATTCTTCAAAAAAATTTGACGGCTTAAGACAGGATTACCTCGAAAAACTAATTGAAACCTCAGATAACGCCCAGGCTTTTAAAACAACAAAACTAGACGTCCCCGAAAACGTTGTTTCCAAACAGCTTCCAGGCCTAACAAAAGAAGGCTATAAAGGGCAAAGCCATAGAGTTTTTAATAAGTTACTGAATATACACGGCGATAAAAAAGAAAAAAAATAACTTTATCTCTTTTCATAACAAGTTTTTGCCGTTTCTAGACGATCTATAGAGATGGAATTTGTTCGTTTATGCCAATAGAGTTAAAAGCCCTTATCATTGATTCTTCCATGTCTGCTCTTGAAGAGCTTGAAGCATCAATGCAACCTGAAATTACATTTGAATATCTAGATGTTGTAAATACCGTTCACAAGGCAATTCAATATCATATGGATATGGATTTTCAACTTTGTCTTATTGGAGATAGTTTTCCCACAGCTGAAGTTGATTCATTTTTTAACGATTATAAAAAATTAAATAAAACTTCTTTTTGTCTATTTGTTCAATTCCGCCCTCATCTTCCGCCGAATTTTGATCGCAACTCTTTAGCAATCAAAGGTTTTGATACAATTATTTCTCTGCAAGGAACTAAAGAAGATAAGGACACTTTAATAAAGATCATTGAGCCATATTTTCTAGAGAAAGAGTATCAAGAAATAAAAGGTGGCCTTACTGATGTAGTCGACTACCTTATGCAGGAGGTTGATAAAATTGCACTAGAGAAAAAACGTGGCAAAGAAAAAGATATGAGTACAATATTCTCAGAACATCTTAAAGATTCTGCCCGTAAATTTGAAAACCTGCACGAAGACTACATAGATAAACTTGCCGAAGTAACTAATAACTCTGAACCATTTACCAGTACTGATATAGACGTTCCTGATGAAATTATAAGTAAAAAATTGCCCCACCTTTCAAAAGAAGGATACAAAGGACAAAGCCACCGAGTCTTTGATAAGCTCTTAAAATTACATGGTGATAAGAAGGATAAAAAAGAGGACTAATTATCATTTAAAAAATTCCTTCTACCACGACCTATCGCCTCAGCATAACCACATAATTCGCTTTAAATTTACTTACATAATCGATTTCTACATATATTCCGATGACAGATCCTGCTACAGTTGGGTCCACATATGAAGAAAACTCTGCCTGAAAAATACGACCATACACAGATTGAAGCCGCTTGGGGTAAAGCTTGGGAAGAAAAGCAGATTTATCGCTGGGATAGTACTCAACCTCGTGAAAAAACCTTCGTTGTTGATACACCACCCCCAACCGTTTCAGGTTCATTACATGTAGGACATGTTTTCTCATATACACAAACAGATGTCATAGCTCGTTACCAACGAATGACTGGTAAAAATATTTATTATCCGATGGGATGGGATGACAACGGACTGCCGACAGAAAGACGCGTACAAAACTATTTTAACATTCGTTGTGAACCATCTGTTACCTATAAAGGCAATTGGATACCGACTCCTGCAGAACCTGGTACTAAAGAAGCTGCTGAACTAGTTTCGCGCCAGAATTTTATCGAGGCGTGCGCAATTCTTACCGTTGAAGATGAAAAGAACTTTGAAAAATTATGGCGTCATTTAGGACTCTCTCTCGATTGGACTGAACAATACGCAACGATTGATAGCCATTGTAGACAGATTTCGCAGGCCTCATTTCTGGATCTAGTTAAGAAAAATCTTTGTTACAATATCGAATCACCAACAATGTGGGATGTTGATTTTCAATCTGCAGTTGCACAAGCCGAGCTTGAAGACAGAGAAATCCCAGGAGCATTCCATGAAATTACTTTCACTGTAAAAGGTGGTGGAGATTTTAAAATTGCAACAACTCGCCCTGAGCTTCTTGCCGCTTGTATTGCAGTAGTTGCTCATCCAGATGACGAGCGGTACAAGCCCCTATTTGGAAAAACTGCTCTTACTCCACTTTTTCATGCTCCTGTCCCTATCCTTCCTGCAGAACACGCAGATCCAGAAAAAGGAAGTGGAATTCTTATGGTGTGCACATTTGGTGACATTATGGATGTTGAGTATTGGAAAAAATCAAAACTTCCAGTAAGACAAATTATCGCTTTGAATGGCAGAATTCTTCCAATTACTTTTGGTGAAGGTAATTTTACTTCTGAAAACTGCGACGAAGCACAAAAGAATTTTGATCAACTAAAAGGATTAACTGTTAAGCAGGCTCAGAAAAAAATTGTAGAGCTTCTTGGATGCGAACCAAAACCAATTACACATCCTGTTAAATTCTACGAGAAAGGCGATCGACCACTTGAATTTATTACAACAAGACAGTGGTTCATTAAAACATTAGATCATAAAGAAAAACTTCTTGAACAAGGACGTAAAGTAAAGTGGCACCCTGAACATATGCTTGTTCGTTATGAAAATTGGGTGACAGGATTAAACCAAGATTGGTGTATCAGCAGACAACGTTATTTTGGGGTTCCATTTCCAGTATGGTATCCAATCGATGCCGAAGGAATGGTACAATATGACAAACCAATATTTGCTGCTCCCGATACGTTACCAATTGATCCAACCAGTGATGTCCCTCCTGGATGTACTGAATCACAACGTGGTCAGCCTAATGGATTTTATGGTGATCCTGATGTTATGGATACTTGGGCTACTTCTTCTTTAACCCCACAAATTGCAAGCCATTGGGGCAAAGATCCTGCTCGTCATAAAAAACTTTTTCCAAGTGACATTCGTCCACAAGCACATGAAATTATCAGAACATGGGCTTTCTCAACGATTGTAAAAGCGTGGATGCATGAAGATGAAATTCCATGGAAAAATGCTGTCATCAGCGGTTGGATTTTAGACCCCAACCGTAAAAAAATGAGTAAATCTAAGGGTAATACGATTACTCCACAAAAACTTCTCGAAGAATACTCTGCTGATGCAGTACGCTATTGGTCAGCAAAGGCTAGGCTAGGAGCAGATACTGCATTCGATGAAGGCATTTTTAAAATTGGTCGCAAACTTGTCACGAAACTATTTAATGCAAGTAAGTTTGTTTTAATGCAATTTGATCGAGTTGGAATTGATCCTAATGCAACAAAAATTGGTGAAATCACTGCTCCTCTTGATAAAGCAATGGTGGCTCGATTGATGAATGTTGTAAAAGAATCAACTGAAAGTCTGAATTCATTTGACTATGCTCAGAGCCTACAAATTACCGAAGAACTCTTTTGGGAATACTGCGATCATTATCTTGAGTTGGTAAAAGCTAGAAGTTATGAAGAGAATGCCACAGCCGGCCGGGCTTCTGCTCTTGCAACACTTTCATTAACTCTTAAAACCTTTCTGCGATTACTCGCACCCGTACTTCCATATATTACAGAAGAGATCTGGTCATGGGGCTTTTCCTCATCTTCAGGTAAAGATAGTTCTATTCATACCACACAATGGCCAGCAATCACTGAAATCAATGGGTTGGTACTGGATGCACCAGATAATACCCTCCCTCTTGCAATTGAAGTAATTGGAAAAATTCGTGGAGCTAAAACAGAACAACAACGGTCTTTAAAATGGGCTGTTGAAAAAGTAACAGTTACTGCGGATGAGACATCAATTCAAGCTTTACATCTTGTTTGTGAAGACCTAGAAAAAGGTGGCAATATCTCTTCAGGAAACCTTTCGCTCATTAAAACCAGTGATACCCCTGGAATTAGTTCAGTCACTGTGGTACTCAGTGAAACTTAGTAAGCCTCTTTAATTTTATAGAAATTCCCAAAGCGATAGTATGACAGAATTTAATCGTCTTCTTGACGCAAACAAGGCATGGGTAGCTAAGAAGCTGAGCATTGACCCTGTCTTCTTTAAAAATACCTCTGATACACAAACCCCAGAATTTTTATGGATAGGCTGTTCTGATAGTAGAGTGCCTGCTGAAGAGATTACTGGTTGCACACCAGGACAACTTTTTGTTCATCGAAATATTGCCAACCTTGTTGTGCATACTGATTTTAATCTGTTAAGTGTTCTGCAATATGCTGTAGAAATACTAAAAGTAAAGCATGTAATTGTTTGTGGACATTATGGTTGCGGACGTATTCAGAATGCCATGAGTAACAAACATCTAGGATTAATTAATAAATGGCTCAGACACATTAAAGATATTTATCGCTTTCATGCAGATGAACTCAATAATATTCCTGACCTTACAATAAGATACCGAAGACTTGTAGAATTAAATATTCATGAACAAGTTCGGAATCTCGCAGAAAGTTCTATTGTACAAAATTCCTGGAATCACCGCAGGGCTCCAACAATTCATGGCTGGGTGTATGATATGGAGACCGGCCTGATACATGAGCAAACAACAATTGATACCAATGCAGTCTTAGAAGAGATTTATAGATATGATATTGCATCGCATGAATCAGATCTGAGTGAAGAGATTTGAAGCCTCACTCATGGCTCTCGTAGGGCCTCTCTATCAGCATGAATCTGAGATAATTGGTCACTATTAATATCGAGCACTACTCAGAAACAGTCATTTTACTATCAACTCGATCAATACCATCAACCATATTCGCAATTGAAAGTATTCTATCAATAGTTCTATGACTTGGCTTTGTACCTTCAAACATAGCAACCCCTTGATGAACAGAGATATCTATACCTTGCCAATCAAGATTACTCTCTTCACTGAGAGCTCTTCGTAGCAAAGCTTCTAGTTCAGAATCAGAAGGACGAGCTCTGAGTGTCATTTTATTTTCAACTACTCTTTTTCCAGCAACTTCTCGTATGGCTTTCCCAATTTTTGTAATATCAACAGGTTCAGTCGCGTTCCCTAAAACCTCTATACTTTTATCACCCACCGAAACATCGACTTCATAACTTTTTAAATTTGATAATTTCTTAACTGCAAGGAGGGCCTCTTTGCGAACAAGATCATTTTCAGAATTAACTTTTGAATTACTAGAATCAATGGCACCTTCACTAGCTTTAACTGTCAAGGAATCCTCTACTTTTGTTACTCCTGAGATCGAAGAAATCCTCTTAACCACTAGGTTTTTATCTTCTTGACTCGAAACATAGCCTTTTAAAACTACTTCACCATCGTCATTATATTCTGATTCAACTGAGTGACGGCGAAGTCGTAAGTCTTCAATTGCACTATGAATTTCATTTTCCAATCTTTCTAATTCGTCTGCGTGTGACAAAGAAACAAAATTGAAAGTTAAGGTTAGAACAATAAACAGATGTCTCAATAGCTTCATAAGGTTTCTCGCATAAATGTGTTACTAGTATCCCTCTATGAAGAAAATTAGAAAAGAGCTCAGAAAGAGCACTTCATGATGAGTACGATAGAAGAGGAGTAGTTTTCATGTGAGAGAAGCTTATTTCGAGCTTTGACCGAATTGAACTTCCTTTCCAATCCAATCCAACGGATATAAATTTTCTATTGAATAATTTTTATCAAACAGCACAATCACGGTTGATCCAAGATGGAATGTTCCGAGTTTATCACCAGCTTTCATAGTACAGCTATTTGTCTGATCGAATAACATAGTATCAACTTTTTTCAGTTCCCAGGGCCTTTGATTGGTAATCAGCGAATCAAACGAAAGGGATATGCACCCAACATTGGTAGCTCCAACCAATATCACAGCTACTTTACCTTTTGGGGTCGAAAAATAGATGACAACACGTTCATTAATTGAAAAAAGATTTTCAATCGAATGCAAAGACCAATCATTGACAGGCCATAAAGTACCTGGAATATGAACTCGTTTTGTAACTCTGCCAGAATAGGGGGCATGGATTTGATGATAGTTGTGAGGTGCCAGATAAAAATTAGCGATTGTTCCATCGATAAAATTCGATGCTTCTGTTTCATCAGCGAGTAGAGTAGCTAATGAATAATCTTTACCTTTGATCTGCTCCAAGTGATCAGAGTTAATTTTTGATATAGTTCTTACAGTTCCATCAACCGGCGAAATGGGTTGTTCACCGATCTGACGTGACCCAACTTTTAGGTTTCGAGTAAAAAGAGCACCGATTGAATTATACTCATCAATCGTATGCTCAGCCTCTGACATGTTAATTTTATATCTTTTAACGAACCAAAGATTTAAGTAACGGTTAAAAGGATAGGGCAATGGGATATGGGCAAAAAAGCCAGTTATAAAGCTTAAGTAGTTTTTAGGGAGAACGGTCAGTAAAAAGGTCAACATCTTACCTGTATTTTTACACCGCCTCGTGGTAAACAGTAAAATATCTATGAAAATAAGCTCCAGAGTCCAAAAAATTGCAGAATACCCAAGTGCTACCCTTGCAGGTCGTAAGAAGAAACTCAAAGAGCAAGGAGTGCGACTGTTTGATTTTGGAGCCGGCGACCCTATCGAACCAACCGCCAAATTTATTCGTGATGCCGTAACAAAAGGAGTTCCTGAAGTTTCTCAGTATCCAACCGTAAAAGGATGCGACGAGTTAATTGTTTCGATACAAGGTTATCTCAAAAGACGCTTCGACGTTACCCTTCCTGGAAAAAATATTATTCAAGCAACTGGTTCGAAAGAAGCAATTTATAGTGTTGCATTTTTATTGATTGAGCCAGGATGTGAAAAAAATATTATTATTGGTCCTACTCCTGGATATTTTGTCTACGAACGAAGTGCCATTATGTGTGGAGCAGAGTACCTAAGCTTCGAGCTGAATGAAAAAAATAATTTCAGAATGGATTTAGCGACATTACCTGAAAGCACTTTGAAGAAAACTGCAATCGCATGGATTAATTATCCTCATAATCCTACCGGAGCTGAGATAGATCTAGATTACCTACGAACTCAAATAGAAATATGTAAAAAATACGATATTCTTTTCTGTTCAGACGAGTGCTACCAAGATATGTACTATGGTGACACAACCCCACCAAGTGCTCTTCAAGTTTCAATTGATAATGT
The DNA here is from genome assembly GCA_044356295.1 of Bdellovibrionota bacterium. Taxonomy (GTDB): domain Bacteria; phylum Bdellovibrionota_C; class UBA2361; order UBA2361; family JBIKWN01; genus JBIKWN01. The sequence goes on along the minus strand of JBIKWN010000005.1, from coordinate 1,904 downwards.
ACTGGTATTTCATTCAACATCTAAGAGAAGTGGAATGACTGCATATCGAAGCGGTTTTATCGCGGGGGATGCTTCCATCATTGAAGTATTCGGTAACTTTAGAAACACCTTAGGGGTTGCTACCCCGATTTATACTCAAACTGCTGCTGCTGCCGCATGGGGTGACGATCTTCATGCAGAAGAACGAAGAGAGATCTTCAAAAAGAAACGTGCTTTATTTAAAACTTTTTTCGCAAAGAAAGGTTTCGAATATGTTGAGAGCGATTCTACTTTTTATTTCTGGTTAAAAAGTCCTAAAGGTTATAACGGAACAACGTACGCTGAAAAATTGCTTGAAAAAGGTCTCGTTATAAGTCCTGGTGAATTCTTTGGAAAATCAAGTATTGATTATTACCGAATAGCCTTAGTACCTTCACTTTCAGATTGTATTGATGCAATTGAACTCTGGGATTCAATCTAGTTTTTTTACTCAATAGTTATTTTTAATTTAAAAGTTCGTTATGGATGATAAAAAAGTACGTCAGTTTATTGCACTTGCAGGGCAATCGCCCGCATCACAATTCATCGAAGGTGATAAAAAACTTCGAGAACTAGGTGCTCAGTTGTTACTATCTGAAACGCTTGAGTATGTTATTAAAGGTCTTGGTGTTATTCCAACGTTTAATGCCACACAAATTACCGATGCAAATGCTCTTTCGTATTCTGCAGAAAAGACTCCATCAAAACTTGAAATGGTTGATGGCTTATCCGATGTAGCCTATACGATGTTCTGGAACTCCGTCATGTTTGGCGCTCCATTAGAAGAAGCATTTTCACTTGTGTGTGACAATAATCTAGAGAAATTTGTCCTTGTCGATCAAAAGTTTTCTCCACTTGGTGAACTTTCAAAAGAGAAATGGGGCTGTAATGCTGATATAACCTGGCCTAAAGAGGTTACTCAAGTATTCATTATTCAATACGGACAAGCCTATTATGCTGTAGGCAAGGACAGTTCAGGTAAAGTTAGAAAGCCTTCGAGCTATCAATCTGTTGATCTTTCTTCGCTACTTTCTTAGGTTTCGTAATTGTCGAGACGCCCTTTGCACGATTTGTAAATCGCATGAGTCGATGTGCACAGTTTTTCGAACATGTCTCTAAGTACTCTTTAGGATGACAATGTTTACATATTACTGATTCAGTTCCGCACTGTTTACAAGTAATGGCAACATCACCAGGATTACCACAGTGAGGACATAAACTATAAATCTTGGATGGTTCAAGATTCTTATCAAGCGCCACACGATGATCAAAGATAAAACACTCACCCTCCCATGCTCCTTCAGGATATTCTTTGATATAATTGAGTATTCCGCCTTCTAACTGATAAACGTTTTTGAATCCTTCTTGTTGCATATGCACTAAAGCTTTCTCGCAACGAATCCCACCGGTACAGTACATTAATATTTTTTTATCCTTAGGATAATTTTGTTGTGCAACAAAATCTGGGAACTCAGAGAAGTGAGTTGTTTTAGGATCGATTGCACCTTTAAACTTTCCAATCTCTACTTCATAGAAATTTCTTGTGTCAACTAAGACAAAATCTTCTTCTTTCGTTAAGACCTCATGCCATTCCTTTGGAGACAGGTGATGGTTATCTGTGTTATCAGGGAAGATATCAGGTCGTTTCAAAGTCACTATCTCTTCACGAAGATCAACTTTTAATCTTTTAAAAGGGATAAATGAAGAGGAACTATCTTTAAAATTTATCGAGCCTAACTCAGGAATCGATTGAAGGAAGCTTTTTGTAGCTACAATTCCTGTTTCTGTTCCTGCGATTGTGCCATTGATACCTTCTTCGCTCAGGAGCACTAAACCCATTACGTTATGAAGTTCCAAAAAATCATTAAGATCTTTTTGAAATACTT
>JBIKWN010000119.1:0-2590 GCA_044356295.1 Bdellovibrionota bacterium | reverse complement strand
GAACAGTAAGGATTCTTTCATCTCGTGAGGAGATAAAGATTTATTTTGGCTGCCCTCAAGTGCTGCATGACAAAAGAGTCGATACGACTCAGTATACTTTTTATCAGTATCTTTATGCAGTAACTCCTTCACAAGTGCTGCTCCTACTGCAAACTCTTTTTTTTCTTTGAGACGCTCGAGTAACAAGTTTCCGCAAGAAAGAAGTAGCCCTCTCTCTTCAGATGAAATAATTGGCACACTCAAGCACTCAGCAAAAACAGGGGCGATGAGTATTTCACTCAATGAAGAAGACAAAATTTGGTCATGTATTTCAATAATTTTCAAAGAAAGATCTGAATGGAGTTCCGGGGAAGGCTCTTGCTTAATAATTGTATCGGCATCTTTACTCTCAGTAAGGGAATGTAAGATCTCTTGAAGACCAAGATCTAATCCTGATGAATCATCGTCTTTTGTCATGAAAATTCTTGGTTCCTATCCTTACTGGATTCCTTCAAGCATTAATCTGCCTACAGGTGAATATACCAGTTTTTCAAGTGGATTCTCAAACGAACGAGAATAAGCGATGATTACGGGTCTTTTTTTGTCCATAAAAAATATACCTAAGTATTTTTTACCGTCACGAGCATGATCATCAGAAAATAATGTTGATGGTATCTGAGCTGAGAACAGATCAACTCCAGGAGTTCGATCTATACTCCAGCTCATTGCGACTTCGTTAAGCAACATTCTAAGCTTCTGATTACGCTCATCCAGAGCAGCAGAAAATTCACCAAAAAGATCCTCACTCAAAAGATCCTCATAACAATCTTGAAGTCCACTTGATACGTTCAAAAGGTTAACTGCTTTTTTAGAGAGTGAATCTGTACCATGAACACCAATTTTACTTACAATCCTTCCTTGATCTGGAAGACGGGAACGTAAATAGAATGGGATAATTTCATTGAATAGAGCTCGAGATCTGTCAGTAATTTTCTTTTCAAAAAATACAAATTGCTCTGAATCCTCATTGTCAATTTCTGGGTCGATGACTTGAAGCATTCTACGATACGTCAATAATTGTAGGTACCCATGTAACTTCCCACGATCTTTGTTCGCTTCAGTAAAAAAAGATAGATCATCAGAAAGTTTCAGATGCAGTATATTGGTCAATGCTCCATCGACTGAATCAGATCGATTTATTTTCTTACCAACATGAAAAATTCTTTCATCCTGTTCTTCGACTATAGACTCTGGAAAATTTTGTCTCATATGACGTTTCAGATGAATTTGCATCGATTTAAAAAATGCACGCTGCCGTTCTATCATTACGGTTGTAAAAAATTGACTTGGTTCCCGTTTTGAAGCTTCTGTAAGCGACTTATAAAATGCTTCTGCAGATTCTTTATCTTCAAAAAATAACGGATGGAATTCTTCTACAACTTTTCCTGTCAAAGAATCGAGTTCATCTTCTTTCACGGGGCGAATGGAAAGCTCATGTAAAAGTGCATAGACATCATAACTTTTATTTTCTGCTTCCTTTTTCGATTGCACATTCTTACTTCTTGGTTCAGATTGACTATATTTAGTCTCTAATTGTTGAAGTATCGCAGGGCGAATAGACTCTTTTTGAGCTTTGGGATTTACAAATTTTTGAAAATCTTCCGCTCGTGAATCATTTTGATTAGAAGAACGTGGCTGCATGAACGCAAAGCTATCAAACGCTAGATGCGATTGAGCTCGCAACTTTTTTAATTCGTGTATGCAACCATGAAGCGCTAAAACTTCTGAAAGCTCTTCGTCTTGAAGCACGTCATCTAACGATTCAAGATTCTCTTTAATAAGTATGACATTTAATAAGTATGAAAGTGAATCAATTAATACTTTCGAATCAGACGAAAATAGATCCTCATCTCGAGAAATAAGAAGAGATGCAGTGTGGTTACAAATCTCTTTTAGTTCTTCAATTGCTTCTAAAACTACAAAATCATCCTTTGAATCAAGTTGCTGTTTCAAATCTTTTTGTCTGACTTGAACAATTGCATCAAGCAATTCAATATGAAATTGTTCTTGTGAATATCCCACTTCAAATGGGTCGAATCGACTAAATTGACCTCGACTTGAAAAAAGCTCCCGAAAGATTTTTTGTTGAGTTTCAGCTTTTAAAGGATAGGCTTCACGAAATGAAACGGGGAATGCTTTCATTTCTAATGCTTCATACTCCAAATTATCCAATCCAGTAGATGGGAACGTTTTTGGGGATTTAAGGTTCCAACTATATATTGTTCCCTCACCCATCATACTGGCAGTTCGAAAACGTGAAATGAGAGCATCACATTCTGACTGGGCTGAATGTGGATCTCCAAGGAAAAGCACAGATGGAATATCAGGAAGTAACGTTGAAATAATTGAAAAGAAATATCGTATCTGATCAGGTTCAATCTGAGATAGTACATGCGACAGACAGTCTGTTAATTTCTTGGCATCTTCATCAGTTGTAATAGGTGATGCCCCCTTAAGTAAACTTAATGCTGTTTTCAGATCCGATACTGAGAAATTTTCTTCTAATATATCTGCACTAAATGAGTTTTCTATAAAACTGAGCCAAACACTC
>JBIKWN010000118.1:0-2602 GCA_044356295.1 Bdellovibrionota bacterium | reverse complement strand
GAAAAGTTAAACTGGTACAGGGTAACTCTGAATATATAATATTTACAAAGACTTAAGATTAAATAAACAAGTTACCCTGTACCCACGGCCATTAAGTTAAGGGAGAACTAATCGATGAGTTTGGATAGATGGATAATTGGGCATGCGCTCTATGGGCTGCATACTATCTCTCCTGGACGTCTGAAAGAGCAGGGTCGAGTGGCCTATGCCGAACTCCTTGAAACGCTCGCTGAGAAAATGGTCATGGATAGGAAAAATGGATAGGAAAATTCAAAATCCCATCCAACAGCAATCATAGTCCGGGTGCGTGTAAAGTCATCTAAAAAGTCTCATTAGCATCGAGTATTCATCAGTTGATACAAATTGCTTAATATTCAGTGGATGTTTTGAAAATACGTAAAAGTTCCTAAGCTATTGAACTGATGATCGTGTTTTTTCGTTGCTGAAAAATGTGATTGGTAGCTTTCACGTTGAAGAAGCTGAGGGCAAGGGGGCACCGATTGGAAACCTTACATCCCAAATTTTTACAAATATCTACCTTAATGAACTCGATCAGTTTGTAAAGCACTCGCTTAAAGTGAAGCATTATTTGCGGTTTGCAGATGATATGCTTTTTCTATCTGATAAAAAGAGTGAGCTTCAAGCACTAATCCCAGAGATTGAAAAGTTTTTAGGTGAGCATCTAAAACTAAGGCTTCACCCTGATAAGATTATTTTAAGACCACTTCACCAAGGAATTGATTTTCTTGGATACGTTACCTTTCCGCATCACAGAGTGATGAGAGCCACTACAAAAAGAAGAATGTTTAGAAAGTTAGGCATCAGACACGATGAATTTTATCAAGGTAAGGTAACAGGGGAGGGATTAAACCAGTCTCTTCAATCGTATCTTGGGATCTTATCTCACGCTGATACGCATGAGCTTTCTGAAAATGTAAAAAATATCTTCTCATGGCGAGAAGATTAAGCATCGAGTGCTCTTCTTACACTGGTGCGAGGTATATTAAGAGTTTTAGCGATCTCAGATTTAGAGAGTCCTTTTTTAGAGAGCTTTCGGATCTCATCAGCACGAAGAGCGGAGGTTTTTGGTCTTCCTCCGATTCTTCCTTCAGATCTTGCATGAGAGAGCCCAGCTTTTACGCGCTCCTTTAATAGGTCGCGCTCAAACTCTGCAAACACTGATAAAAATCCCACCATTGCGCGCCCTGACGGAGTTGTAAGATCGATTGCTTCTGTTAAAGATATAAAGGCGACTCCAATATTAGAGAGCTCCTTTAATGTCCCAATGAGATCCTAAAGAGAGCGACCCCAGCGATCTAGCTTCCATACAATCAGACCATCGATGTCACGGCGACGCGCTGCGCGTAGTAACTCTTCACGCTTTGGGCGATCACTTGCACCTGAGCCGATATCTTTTACCTCTAAGGTGATTTGCCACTTCCTGCTCTTTGCATATTTCCTCATGGCATCGAGCTGAAGCTTTAGAGTCTGCTGATCGTGGGTTGATACCCTTGCATATAGTCCAACACGCATAAAACACCCCTGGCCAAAAACCCCCTAGGATTTAGAAGGTAAAAACACTGAAAAGTAGGGGTATTTTAGGGGTAAAAGCCTACTGGCCGAAACCTAGTGTTTTTGGTCATAGGTTAAAAATAGAGTTTGACTAGATAGGGGGTGTTTTGATAACATGAAATTAACAGTTAATTTACCGAATGAGGTTATTATGATAGATCTTAACGATATCCATTCTCTTTCTGATTTTCAGCGAAACACTAAAGATCATATTGAGCGCCTCAAAGGTTCTGGTAAACCTCAAATTTTAACAGTGAATGGCAAGTCAGAAATTATCGTTCAAGATGCCGAATCTTATCAAAAGATCCTTGATTATATTGATCGCTTAGAGGCTGTTGCCGGAATTCGTCGGGGTCTTGATGAAGCCCGAAATGGAAAAATGAAGCCAGCTTCTCAGGTCTTTGAATCTATGCGTAAAAAACATAAGATTCCTGCACGTTCATGAAATACAACGTCGAATTCACCTATCAAGCAGAAACAGAAGCCGATTGCGCCTACGAGTGGATCGTTCAATCTTCTCCTTTAAACGCATATAATTGGTTTGAAGGGCTAGTTGATGCTATCGATTCTTTGGATTCTTTACCTGAAAGATGTCCAGTTGCTCCCGAATCTGAAGATGTTGGTCAAGAAATTCGATGTCTGTTGTACGGAAAATTCCGGATACTTTTTTCGGTAGAAGCTCAAACAGTCTTTGTTCTCCATGTGAGACATGGTGCTCAGGAACATCTTACAAAAGAAAATTTCTAACTTATCTTCCTCTTCCACGAGTAGGAAAAATCAAAACTCCAACCGAGGCCAATTCTAGTTCAGGGTCGTGGAAAGTCAGAGAAGAAGCCACATTAGTATCGTACATTCAGCGATTGAAGCAATTTGGTTGATTTTTACCAGAAGGTTAGAAAATGACTATCGTATCTAAGCTATTGAACTTTGGTTGAGCAATTAGTTTAAGGGCAGGGGATATCGAATTGGCACTTTTCTAGCCGACATAGATTTAAAGAGAATCACTCATCATAAGGAATAGTGGAAGGTT
>JBIKWN010000083.1:0-9359 GCA_044356295.1 Bdellovibrionota bacterium | reverse complement strand
AAAGGATCTTCACCCACTTTTGTTGACAGGTAAAAGTTAACACAAATTGGCTTCAAATTGAACCGGAGATAAGTATCCGATACTAGAATGAATTCTTTCTTGATTATAAAAAGGTAAGTACTTTTTAATAGCCGCTCTTAGCTGTCTGTAATTAGAAAAGCGAGCCTGGTGATAACAGTCGCTCTTAAAGGAATGAAAGAAAGATTCCATATTAGCATTATCAGTCATTCTTCTGGGACGATTCATACTTTGAATAATACCAAGTTGCTTTAAGCGTTTTCGAAAGATGTGTGCCCCGTATTCATTGCCTCTATCAGAGTGAAATATTAAGCCTTCTGCTTTCTTAAGCTTTCGATTTTTAACTGCACTATTTAAAGATTTAAGGGTTAGATGCACATCTCTCTTACTACTCATTGCCCAGCCAATAATCTTTCTTGAACATCTATCCATCACAACAGCAAGAAAGCTCCACTGATTCTTTTTACCACCACTTCGAACATACGTAATATCTCCAACCCATGCTTGGTTTGGTAATATTGCATCACACTTTCTTAATCTGTTTGGAACACTGGTAAAGTATTTATGTCTTCCAGGTTCTCGTCGGTACACTCTGACACTTCGAGCTCTTAAGCCTAATTCTCGCATTAATCTGGCTACTCGTTTTCCTGAGGTTCGTATTCCTTCCTGTCTAAGGGCTTGAAGGATTCGAGGACTTCCGTATGTACCACGGCTCTTTTCAAAAATACTCTTAATTTCAGGCTTTAAGAGTTCATCCTGGATAGCGTATCTATTATTGTCTCTCTTCTTCCAAGCGTAATAACCGCACCTTGTTACTTTTAGCGAACGGTACATCACGCTAATGTCGTGTTCGTCCTTATGAAGTTCTATGAACTCAAATGCTTCTTTTTTCGTTCCAATTTGAACTGGATAGTTTTTTTTAAAAGCAAATGCTCTTCTTGGAGAAGTTTATGCTCTTTTTCTATCTGTTGAAGACGCTTTAATTCTCTTACTCGGTTATCTTCAAGGTTTATCTGTTTACCTTTCTTTGAGATCTTTCCATCCCGAAAATCCTTTCTCCATCTTGATAACATTAATGGGTGGATATCTAACGCTTCCGCTACGTCCTTTGATTGAACTCCTGAAACTTTGCTTAGTCGAACTGCTGTCGATTTAAACTCGTCCGTGTATCTACGGTATTCTAATCTTCTCGCCATGATCACCTACTCTAATTTGTTATACTAAGGTGTCAACTTTTGCGGGTGAAGTGCCTTCTCCGTACGACTTTATTGTTATGCGTCTGGTCTACGAGCCTGCCGCTTGCAAACTTAAATAAAATACTGGATATCAATGTTTGATAAGGCATACCCTCATCAAGGGCCTTCAACTGAATATCTTCAAGGACGCGAGAGGGCAGGCGAATGTTAATTCGCTTATCTTTCGCAAGACTCGCTCGCGCTGCCTTTTGAAACTTTTTTAATTCCGCGGCAGATGGCTTTGTAGATTGCCATTCACCCTTTTCATAAGAATCTAATAGTTCTTGTTCGTCAGAGGAAAGTTTACTCTTTTTCATTGTCGGACTCCTTACCAAAATAAAACTCAACTGCCTTACGGCTAGGAATAATTGTTTTCAGAAATATATAATTTCGTTCCTCAACATAAGGAATGAGATAAACATACTCTCGCAATCGAACTACGAGCATTTTCTGGTGAGGGTATTTCTTGTGATTATGGTGCTTAACTATATCGAGTAAGTTGCCTTGCTCAATCGCAAGCTCTATCTCTTCAAATGAAACTCCTCTTTCTAGTCTTAGAGTTTCATTTTTATCTGGGTTCCAGCGAAATTCCTTCACTATCTAATTTTATGACAATGTGTGCCTATTGTCTACAAAAATTTTAGGCACGATTTTGACGCATAACGTCCTAATCACCAGTTTTACCCCCAATAGAACTCTTAATCAAACCAATTAGTTAGGTGGGGGTAAAATCTGGTGGATTTTTTTGTTGGACGCAGAAGTGCTACCGACATCCAGCATTAAATTATGCTATGCTAGATTCATGAATAAGAAATTATTTACTGACATTTTAGAACTAAGCGTCCCTGAACGGCTACAGCTGGTACAAGATATCTGGGACAGTATTGCTGAAGTTCCTGAATCTCTTCAATTAACTGACGAGCAAAAGATTGAAATTGAAAGACGTCGTGCAGAGTATTTGGCAGACCCATCAATTTTAGTTAGTTGGGATGAAGTAAAAGCACGAATAGGTCTTTGAAAATGTCTCAATATAAATTCGGATTAACTCCTCGAGCAGGAGCTGAACTTGGACACGCATCAAATTGGTATGAAGAACAACGCAAAGGACTCGGATCCGAATTTATGCTCGCTGTCGAAGCTGCATTTGAGTCTGTAAAGCGAACTCCAATGCTTTATCCTAAAATTATTGGTGATGCGAGAAGAGTCTTAGTAAAACGATTTCCATTTGGAATCATTTTTGAATTGTTTGACGATACAATAGTTATCCTATCTATTTTTCATCTGAAAAGAAGACCTGAGTCTTTCGGTAGAAAAATTTAAGCGTACAACGTTTTAAGTGTGCGGGAAACAAGGCGGCTAATCAATTGAAATCGCCACAGAATTCCGCGACCCGTTTCTCCGTACGACTTTTTTGTTATGCCCAGCTCTAGTTATAGTCCTTGGTATAGTCCTCTCTCATATGTTACAATCTTACTAGTAAGATTAATAATATAAGGTCCCCTATGGCTGTTAATGCAACAACAAAAATGTCATCAAAAGGTCAGGTCGTCATTCCTGAAGAAATTAGAAATCGATTAGGATTAGGCGAAGGAGTACAGTTCCTAGTGCTCGGCGAAGGAGATGTCATTATCTTAAAAAGCCTTTCAACTCCTTCAATGAAAGACTTTGATAGAATCGTCAACAAAGCACGCAAGCAAGCAAAATCCGTCGGAATGAAAAAGACTGATATTGCAAAAGCCATAAAAGGCTACCGCGGATAATAGTCTGTGCGAATTATTATCGATACAAACGTTCTAGTTTCCGGCATCTTTTTTGGTGGTCTTCCTGGACGCCTATTAAAAATGTGGAAAGATGGGAAAATTAAACTAGTTGCATCAGCTGAAATTTTTCATGAATACGCTGAAGTTATTAGACGACTAGGTCGGACATATCCCGCATTAGAAACTGCCACTATTATCGATCTATTAGCTGTTGAACTTGAAATAGTACGTACTAAAAAAATTAGTCCTCCAATCTGCAGAGATCCTGACGATGATAAATTCATCGCCTGTGCTCTTTCTGGAAAAGTTGAGCTTGTTATTTCAGGCGACCAGGATCTTTTAGTTTTAAAGAAGTATAAAAAGATTCGCTTTATAACTCCGGCACAGTTCTTTCAAGAACTCTTGAGGGCATAATGTTTAAACGCACCAGATTGTAACCCAAACGAAACTTCTAATCATTCAAAAAATTCCATGGGTTACAATTCTGTGTGGCGTTTTTTGTTATCCCTGACCTGCCGGAAACTTTGAGTAAAAACTTTCGACATACAGAGAAAGAGTTTTTATGACAATACAACTAGAATCTATAATTTTAACTATCCGTGGTCATCGAGTGATATTGGCTAGCGACCTAGCCGAACTCTATGGCGTTACCGTTAAAAGACTCAATGAACAGGTGAAGCGTAATATTGAAAGATTTCCTTCAGATTTCATGTTTCAACTGGAAATTCAAGAGGTTACCAACTTGAAGTCGCAAATTGCGACCTCAAGTTGGGGTGGAAGGCGAAAGTTACCGTATGTGTTCACCGAACATGGGGCAGTCATGGCTGCAAATGTATTGAATAGTCCGGTTGCGATTGACGCAAGCAACATGCTCGTACGAACTTTCGTTAAAATGAGGATGATTTTTTCAGAACACTCAGATTTGAAAAAGAGGTTGCAAGAGATAGAGAAAAGATTGGCTCTTGGATTTGCGGAACATGAACAAGAGTTACAGGAAATTCGATTTTTAATTTCTCAACTTGAAAATCCAGTTGAGACAAATCGCAGGAAAATTGGTTTTTTCAGAGATGAAAAAAAGGCATAACGTTTGGATGAAAAGTTTACGCCCAAACAAATCTTAATCAAGTCAAAAGGTTAAGTGGGCGTAAATCTTTTCGATCCTGTTGTTAGGCCGCCCCCGTCAACCTAATTTCTTTTATGTATTCCCTTGTACCATCGTTCAAGGGGATATATCCAAGTCGTTGATACCATATCTGAAGATCTTCAAGTGAAAGTCCTTGATCAATTGGATTGGGTAAAACTCTACAAAATCTAAGATTTAAATCTCTACAGAAAGTTTCGGCAAACGCCATTAATTTTGTGCCTATTTGCCCCTTCCTTGCGCTCTCAATAATGTAAATCTCATAGATAACGCATTAAAGTTGTTGGCGGATATGTCGACCGCCAACAACATCGGTGCGAATGCTGTTCTTGATGCTCAGAATATTGAGAAGAGACTGACCTCGCTCATTCCAAAGTGTTATAGCAACGTGTTGTAATCAACACTATTTTTTATAGATCATTGACCACTCCCCCTTCACAAGGTCGCATCAAAAAAATCTTCAGAAGGTGTAAAGAGCAGTCAAGGCAACTTCTGTTTCGAAATCTTCTCTAGCTAGCGGACTGTTGCCAATCGCTCCACTGTATAGTTCCCAACCAACGCTGGCAATAAGTTGGAAGTCGTCATTCAAGATATGACGATATATACCTTGGATACCCGTCGACCTATAGCCACCACTCAAATCGGTTTCTGCGAGTCCCGAGGTTTGAGCATCTGAAGCAGGAATACCGAAATCTTTATTGATAAAGTTTCCATTTCCAAAGGTAGAAAACGCATAAACCTCAGCACCTGATCCATCTTTGGTGCTACCAAATCTATGTCCAGCCGCCAAAACACCGAGAAAACCAAAATCGCTCTCACCTACAAGCGTTCTTGCTGCTATCCAGTTTTTCCAGTTCTCGTCAAGGGCATAGCGGGCCTCAAGGAAACCTACGATATGGGCATCTCTTTTTTTGATTCCATCTAACCGTCCATCGTCGGAATCGTCTGGTTCAAGTCCGGCCTCGTACCTTGCACCGCCTTGAAGTAACAGGCGTTCATTCGCAAGTCCCTTGACACCGACTTCGGTGCCTTCCCAGAAGAAAATCGTGTTATCTAACCGATACTGTACTACTCCTGCTGGCTCAATACTGATTTCATACTCATCCGAGCCGTCATAAGCATTTTCGCCCTCCACTGAAGCGCCAACAGCAAATCCCCAGCCACTTCCCTCTGTGAAGTCAAATATAGAGGGCGATGGAACTAATGGATCTTTGCTGGCACTCTGATCCTGACATACTCCGGTGTTCACGGTGCTTAAAAATAGCCCAACAAACAAAACCACTTTACAACTCGCTCTTGAACACAATGACATTGACATAAGGACCTTCCTTTTTTGAATAAGTGTAAAAAAAATGTCCCCAAAGGTAATCACACGATTGGCAAAATGCCAAGTAGCAAAAGACCTGTAACTCCTTGAATATGCACGGAAGGTTGATATTTTACACGAGCGGTTGTTAGTATCTCAGGCGATGGAGCGAGCAGATACCCAAAACGAAAAACATCACATCAGCGACACCAAGATTTCGCTAGAGCGATACTTTTTTGTATCAAGTTTCTTCATTGCTATAGTGTTCGCTTGGTTAGAGCCGGAAGGCGCCTCAGGTATCGGAGTTTTCAAAGGAGTGGTGTTTTGGATAACTCAGTTCTTGATACTGATTCCACTGCTTATCTTCGTTCAAAAGTTTCTATCCACTAACCTGAGCAAGTCGAGCATCCGTAACCCTTGGCTTCTGACAATGGCCGCAGGGTTAATTAGCAGTGTCATATTTTCGCCGATTGCGTTTGGGCTTGACTTCTTATTCGGCATTCCAGAAGACGATAGCACTGGAAACATTTTTTTGGATCTTCTGGATGAACTTTCTGCAATAGTGGTGCCGGTAACCGTCAGTTGGATCGGCTTGAATGTGCCTTGGATACTTCAGTTGTCTTTCATTCCTACTCCCCTCGATTATACTAAGAAAAAAGAGGCAATCCTTGTTCCCCCTGAAAAATCTGCCTCCGACATTCAACCTGAAAGTCGGAGGTTCCCCTCTTTGGTAAGGGAATCCATCGGTGGCGAACTTGTTTCCATGACCTCAGAACTTCATTACGTCAACGTGAGAACCACTGTCGGCTGTGGCTTACTACTTTACAATCTTAGAGATGCGATATCGGAACTGGATCCTGATAGCGGAATTCAAATACATCGATCTCACTGGGTGGCACTATCACAGATAACCAAACTTAAAAAAACTAAAGAGGGCTATGTTTGCGAACTATCGTCGGGGGATGTGTTTCCAGTGAGCAGGCGTAGGATTTCTGAAGTTCGGGAGAAGATTGGAAAGGTATAACTCCCAGCGCTCTGTTAACTTCATCACTGCTTCATTAGCCTCCCCCATCGCTCGATAAAGAGCGACACTTTCCTCGCTAGTTAACACTTCAGAGGTTTTAGCTTGAAGAGTGTGAAGATGTGCCTCAGCCTTCTCGGTCTTTTCTAGAATTACACTCCACTCTCTTTCTTCTTGATATGAAAGTCTTAACGGCATAACGTTTGGATGAGCGGTTTTGCACCAAAATAAAACTTAGTCTAACTACTGGATTTCATGGTGCAAAATCTGTTCGATCCTTTTGTTATGCATGGAATGATTTAAGTTCCTTGAATAGTCATCCGATATTAATTATACTAGTAAATACAAGTAATTCCCTATGCGTGGGGCTCCGGATGGTTCCTCTTAAAAGCGCATAGGGTTTTGTATTTCTGCTATGGAAAAAGCGGATTTTCTTCGACAATCTTTTTCTGAAAAAGGTTGTGATATGTTAAATCATTCATTTCCCATCTTCTAAAAATCGATCAAGAAACAAAATCTGCAACTTGCAGCCCTTTGTTTTCAGAATGATTCTTTATAGTTACCGTCAAATCAATCTTGTGGGAGTCGCGAATTTGCGTTTCAAGATAACTGGTAAAGTTGCTATTCAGGTATCTATTAGTTTCCCTACGCGATGCTATAAGCGTAATCGGCTGATCAATCGGGATTAATTTGCGAGTACATATCCGATCAAGAAGTATATTAGTTACGTAATTGTAAAGAACATGCTTCTCGTCTTGTAGTTTCGTATAAACTTTTTGCTTATTTAGGATAACAGCAAGCACGGATGCATCGCGCTCGGCTAAAAGCCTCAAAACCCGTTGACGAACCACTGGTTTTTCTTTGTAGCAGTGGAATATCCCAGAATGACGTTTCTTTTCGTTAACCGATAATGCGTCGTAGGTTTTATTTATAATTTTTTCAATCGACCTATGATTCGGACAAAAAAGAAACGTAACTACAAAATATTTAGAAGTTCCTGCTTTGTCGAAATTAAATCCAAGGTCACCACTTTCATCAACATAGATAAACGACATTTATAAATTCTCTCATTTATCAGAAGTGCTTGGAATACTTTGAATGCAAAAAGATAGGATGCATTAGTTCACTTCCAATGCACGCTAAGATACCGAAAAACTATAGCAGAAGTAATTCTGTTTGACTCGTTATTCACTTGATTGAACGTACGTCTGATACATTTTATCAGAATAGTCTTCAAATAATTGTAGGAGTTTCCCCTGCGGATCTGAATGTTGTGCATCGAAATCCCTTAGCCCTTTGTGGAAGCAGCTGCCAATTTGCAAGCCGTCTCTTCCGAATAGTCGCACATTTCTTTCACTTCGAAGTACTGAATCTTTTTTTTCAGGCATACCTGGTGTGCCTAATACCCCGATAGTTTCTAAATAATCATTGTATTGAAGGGCGCAACTTCTTGAGTCGCCACCGGTTGCGTTAGCTTTGATCCAAGATTCCATCTCAAGCCAGTGACCGTATTCATGAAATAATGCAAAAAAGGATTCGGTATGATCGTCGGTTGATGCTGAAGGAATAGTTACGTAGATGGCAGGTGCACGAAAGTTCGTATGTCCATATCCAAGCGGGATACTATAAATGCCAGAGGTTAAAGGCAAATTAGACTCAATAAAGTTTTGAGCAAGTAAATAAAATTCACGATCTATCCTCATAACTGATGGGTGCATGATGAAGTTTACAGCGTACTGGAAACTAACTATATCAAATTAAAATTTCACAAAATTTTTGTGCTCGTTTCCAGTACAACTTAATTTATTCCCAGCTTAACTACAAAAAAGGTCCCTATCAACGGTAGTGACAATTAATGGGACAAACCATAGATTTGAAATTAACTAAAAAACCTCTTCAATATTGACAAAGCTGTATCAAAGATAATTACAACTACCGCCAACCATACTAAAATACCGACTAAGTATAATGCTAATTTAAATAAAATCCCAGCAGCTTCAAAATCATTGGATTTTACTTTCACTGGTTTTAACTTTTGCTTTGTTTTAAGAAAACGTCCTTGTTTATCTCTTAAAGTTTTTTGCATACTCATGTTGAATGACTTTTTGAAAGCATAACGTAAAAACTAACCAGTTTTCACGCCAGAATAATCTCTCTAATCAACGACCTACTCAAGCGGCGTAAAAATCTGGTTGAGTTGATTGTTATACGATATTAGAACTTTTTAAGATTGAATTTAGAGTGAGCTAAGGAAGAATCTGGGACTTAGTTCACCGGCAATTTCAATACCTACCCCTTGTTTTTCGCCTAATTTTGCTTCCGCTCGATCTGGATTTTGACCAAAACTTTCACTTTCTAGGTCAAGCTCGCTTATACTCGAACCTGGCTGTATATATGGCTCTTCATCACTGGATAAGCTTTGCATTCCATGTTGACCTAAATTAAAACTTTCACTTTCTAGCTCAAGCTCGCTTATACTCGAACCTGGATGTACATATGGCTCTTCATCACTGGATAAGCTTTGCGTTTGATCCAGGTGTCCTATAACTCTCATAAATGGGTCTATATTCAGAGGTGATCTCAGAAGTTCTATTTCATCGAATCCGGGTGTTTGGCTTAGCCCGAAAGATTCATGTGCCAACTCTTTGCTGATTGGTTTAATATGTTTACTGCTTTCAGCCATGTTACCTTTAAACAATATAAATACAAAATGAGTTATGTATAGTTTTTGTATTATGTGACTTATGCGTATAACGTTTAAAGCGAATTGCACCAAATTAAAGGTAACCGAAGGGGGTAAAAAATAAGAATCTCAAGTATTTAGGTATACATCGTTTCACTGAAATCGGAGGGTTTAATGATAGTCAGTGAAATAAAT
>JBIKWN010000027.1:0-31777 GCA_044356295.1 Bdellovibrionota bacterium | reverse complement strand
ATAAATCAAGAAAAACTTCTTTAGGATTAAAAACGACAGTAGCTGTATTTTTCAACGGGTGGGCTTGGATCTGATCGAATAACAAAAGATCTTCATCTAGAAAAAACTGTACTGGTGATGCCCCGGGCGACAAGATAGCAAGTGGGGATACTGAACCAGGCTCAACATCAAGAAGATTTTTCAATCGCTCAGGACTTCCAAACGAAACACGACCGAATCCGATCTGCTCACCAAGTTGTCTCAAATCAACTCTTTTCTCTTCGCAAACAGTAACTAAGCCGAACTGAGATTTTTTTTGATCAGTGATAAAAAGATTTTTCGTACCTTGTCCAGGGATGTGACTCAGAAGCTCTTTCCCCTCTTCGACCGTAAAAACGGCTGGATGTTCAAAAAAAGAATACAAAATCCCCCTCTCCTTTAAACGCCCAAGCACTGGATACGTATCAAATTTGGGAACACCTAACTCCATTGGGTATGAAATACTCCTGGTTTATCATTTCTTTCATAGGTGTGGGCACCAAAGAAGTCTCTTTGAGCCTGTGTTAAATTCAATGGCAATGTTGCACGACGGTACTGATCGTAATATCCAATTGCAGATGCAAGTGCAGGAACAGGAATCCCAGTTGTTACTGCCAACGATACTATTTTTCTTAATGCAGGAATCCCCTCTTGCAAAGCTTTATTCATCGCAGGATCAAGGATAAGGTTTGGCAGTGATTCATCTTTAAATGCTTTTCGCATCTCATTTAAAAATTTAGCACGGATGATACATCCACCTCGCCAGATAGCTGCTACATCACTGAGATTAATTCCCCATTTATTTTCATCCGAGCACTCTTTAATTAAACGCATACCTTGGGCATACGCTAAAATTTTTGCACTATAAAGAGCATTCTCAATAAGAGACTCTAGATTCTTAACATCAATATCCGTTGGTGCCTCATGGAGTGAGAGAAGTTTTTTCTCTGCATTAACCCGTTCAGTTTTTAGTGCACTCATACAGCGTGAATCAACAGCGGCTGCCAAGGTTGGAATTGCAATCCCAGCATCAAGGGCAGTTTGAGAAGTCCACTTACCAGTTCCTTTTTGTCCAGCTTTATCAAGTATTTTATCAACAAGGTAACCGGCACCACCTTGATCGTCTTTTTTTGTGAAGATTGAAGCAGTGATATCAATTAAAAAAGAGTTCAGTCGACCTTCATTCCACTTTTTATAAACAGTGGCTAATGATTCTGGCTGCAAACCACCGAGGTGTTTCAAGAGATCATAACTTTCAGCAATAAGTTGCATATCGCCGTACTCGATTCCGTTATGAACCATCTTGACGAAGTGTCCAGCACCGCCACTTCCTATGTACGTCGTGCAAGACTCGCCATCAACTTTAGCAGAGATTGCATCAAGCACTGGTTGGATTCTTGCCCATCCTTCTTTTGGACCACCTGGCATAATACTTGGACCATGAAGTGCTCCTTCTTCTCCACCAGATACGCCTACTCCTAAAAAATTAATTCCATGCTCTAAGCAAAATTTTTCTCGACGCTCAGTATCTTTAAAGAATGAATTACCACCATCAACGATGGTGTCACCTTTCGATATGAGTGGAATAAGGTCATTAATAACAGAGTCAACCGGTGCTCCAGCAGGCACCATCGCAAATAAAGTTCTTGGTGCAGGCATTGAAGAGATAAGATCTGGAAGATCTTTTGCAAAATAAAAATTACCTTTGAAGCTATTTTTGAATGCATCATTTTTATCAGTGCTTCTATCAAAAACACTTACTTTAAACCCACGGCTTTCAATATTACGAGCAAGATTTGCTCCCATAACACCTAAACCAATCATTGCAAGTGAACCAGCTGAAGAAGCAGACATATGACGTTATCCAAAAAATATAATTTCCAGTTGTAGTGCCTACTTCAATTGCTTGAAAAGGCTCTAGAAAGAAGATGATATCACTGACTTTGAGGAAGCAGCTACCTGAAAAACGAGTTTTTGGGTGAACTCAATCATTGTGAGCTTATTGCCGTACACTATCCCTGTATCAATTCCAAGGCGAAATGGAGGTTCATACTTAATCGATTTTTCAGGGGTATGACCGTAAATAACCGTTTTTTCAAATAAATGAGGGAAATGAAGGAAGGGTTCTCGAATCCAATAGATAACGTCATCAGGCTGAGTAAGCAGGTTCTTAAGGGGATCAAGGCCTGCATGAACACAAACATAATCAGGACCAATCACATATCGTCCAAGCGATAGTAAAAATTGTTGATGTGATTCAGGGAGCATCGCCTTTAGATTTGATGCAACCGTAAGATCTGAGCCGTAAGAAAGGATAGTTTCTTTTCCACCGCTTTTTAACCATGCAATTTGGGCTTTATCACTCACCGTACCAGACAATCCAGATGCAGCCTGTAAAAACTGTTCATGGTTGCCACGAAGGAATATCGTTTTAGGAAAATGTGCTTTCAGATCAATTAAAGCGTCAATAACGCCTGCGCTATTAGGACCTCGATCAATATAATCCCCTAAAAAAATTAACTGATCTTCTTGTGTTATAGAAAGCTCATTTTTTAGGTACGATAGAAGCACATCAAGTTCACTCAAACATCCATGGATATCACCAAAAACAAAAAGCCTTCCCGTTTGAGAGGCTACAATAATAGGTGGTGTTGAGTCGCCTTGGAACATTCATTCATGTTACGACGAAATCTTGAGTACTGCCAAGAAAGCTTCTTGAGGGATTGAAACTTTTCCTACCTGTTTCATTCTTTTCTTTCCCTCTTTCTGCTTATCAAGAAGTTTTCTTTTTCGAGAAATATCACCACCATAGCATTTTGCTATAACGTTTTTTCGTAGAGCTTTGACTGTACTTCGGGCAATTATCTTTCCACCAATCGCGGCTTGAATTGCAACATCATACATCTGACGGTCGATTAATTCTTCGAGTTTTTCAGTTAACTCTTTACCACGTGGATACGCTTTCTCTCGGTGAACAATTATGGAAAGTGCATCAACGTTTTCACCATTTAATTTAATATCAAGTTTTACAAGATCAGATGGTTGATATTCTTTCACCTCGTAATCGAATGAAGCATACCCTTTCGTATAACTTTTCAACTTATCATGGAAATCCATAACAATTTCATTAAGAGGAAGGGCGTATATGATCACTGCACGCTCACCGTGAAAGTTCATGGACTCCTGACGACCACGTTTTTCTTCACAGATTTTTAATACATTACCAACATATTCCTTCGGGCAATGAATCGTTGCGCTGACGATTGGCTCTGAGATTGTTTCAATCTCAGTTGTTGGAGGAAGTTTATTTGGCGTTTCAACATGCAGCAATTCACCGGTTACCGTTAAAACTTTATAGACAACCGAAGGGGCAGTAGAAATAAGTGAGAGCAAAAATTCACGTTCTAAACGCTCACGGATAATCTCCATATGGAGCAGTCCTAAATATCCACACCGAAATCCAAATCCAAGGGCAGCTGAAGATTCAGGTTCAAAAGTAAACGAAGCATCATTAATCGAGAGTTTCTCTAGTGCACCACGCAGGTCACCGTAATCAGCAGCATCGACTGGAAAAAGACCGCCAAATACCATCGGCTTTACTTCTTTAAATCCAGGCAGAGGATCAGTAATTACAGCCTTAGCAGAGGTTACGGTATCACCGATTTTTATATCTCTAAGATCTTTAATTGAAGCACTAAAATATCCTACTTCTCCACTTTCAAGCTGTGCAACTTCAACAGGATGTGGATTAAAAACCCCTAACTTATAGACTTCATATTCAGCACCAGTACTCGAAAGCTTGATACGCTCCCCTGGGCGAATCGATCCATCTATTACTCGCATTTGAACGACTGCACCTAGATATGAATCAAACCAAGAATCATATACAAGGGCTCGGAGCGGTTTTGAAAAATCACCTCTTTTAGGAGGAGAGATCTTTGTAACGATAGCTTCTAAAACATCCCCAATATTGAGTCCTGTTTTTGCACTGATTTGCACAGCTTCAGTTGCATCAAGACCAATGACTGATTCAATCTCTGCTTTTACTCGTTCAACATCAGCACTTGGAAGGTCAACTTTATTTATGACAGGAACGATATCAAGATCGTTTTCAATTGCCATGTAAACGTTTGCAAGTGTTTGCGCCTCTACTCCTTGTGAAGCATCAACAACAAGTAATGCCCCTTCACAAGCAGCTAAACTTCTACTGACTTCATAGTGAAAATCGACATGACCCGGTGTATCAATCAGATGCAATTGATATGTTTTGCCATCTTTTGCTTTATAACTTAAGCGAACAGTTTGAGCTTTAATCGTAATACCGCGCTCACGCTCGAGGTCTAGTTTATCTAAAAACTGACTTTGCATTTCTCGTGCTTCTAAGGCACCAGTATACTCAAGTAAACGATCGGCAAGGGTCGACTTACCATGATCAATATGGGCAATAATGCTGAAGTTTCTAATTAAATCTCGATTCACTCTGCACGCAACCGACTGTCAAAGTCTGCAATTGTTTTTTTCAGACCTTCTTCAAAATTAATCTTCGGTATCCATCCAAGTTCAGTTTTGGCTTTTGTAATATCGGGCTGACGTCTCATTGGATCATCTTTAGGAAGGGCCTTGAAAACTAATTTTGATTTGCTCCCTGTGAGAGAAATAACTAGTTGAGCAGCATCAAGAATAGTCATCTCGTTTGGATTTCCAAGATTCCATGGTCCATTTTTACCATCACAGTTCATTGCAGCGATAATACCTTTTACAAGATCATCTACAAAACAAAACGACCGTGTCTGTAATCCTTCGCCGTAAATGGTAATATCCTCGCCTTTTAATGCTTGAACGATAAAATTAGAAACAACACGTCCATCATTGAAAAGCATTCGTGGACCATACGTATTAAAAATTCGGATAATTTTTGCATCAACCGCACGTTCTTGTCCCATGTAGTTGTATGTCAATGTTTCAGCAACTCTTTTACCTTCATCGTAACAAGAGCGTGGACCAATCGTATTGACGTTACCCCAATACGTTTCTTTCTGTGGGTGCTCTAATGGATCACCATAAATTTCAGAGGTTGAAGCTAACAAAAATTTAGAATCAACTCTTTTTGCAAGACCCAATGTATTAATAGTCCCTAAAACATTGGTCTTAATTGTTTTAACTGGATTATGTTGATAATGAATAGGCGAAGCAGGACATGCTAAGTGATAGATCTCTTCTACTTCAAGAAAAAGAGGCTCAATCACGTCGTGGCGAATAAACTCAAATCGAGGATTACCGAGGTGTCGTTCAAAATTTTTCTTTGTCCCAGTAAAGAGATTATCAACAACAATAACTTCATTGCCCTGAGCCAAAAGTTCATCAGTTAAATGTGAGCCTATAAATCCAGCTCCTCCGGTAATCGCGATTCGTTTCATAATTTATCCTGCATTCACTGGAGGACGTCCAATGCTGTAATACGTAAATCCGTACTGAGTCATATCATCACGGGTATAGATATTTCTTCCATCAAAAATAGTTGGAGTCTTAAGCGTTTTTTTAATTTTTTCAAAATTAGGTTGGCGAAATGCATTCCACTCGGTACAGACAATAAGTGCATCAGCACCTTTAAGTGCATCGTAATTGTTATCAAGATAAGAAACGTGTTTATTATCACCCATTCTCTCTTTGAAACTTTCGATAGCTTCTGGATCGAATGCTTGAATTTTTGCTCCACGCTTTACAAGCTCACTAATAATAGTAATAGCGGGTGCTTCACGCGTATCATCTGTTTTTGGTTTAAACGCCAAGCCCCACATTGCAAAAGTTTTCCCCGTGAGGTTTTCACCGTACTGAGAAATAACTTTTTTAACTATTGATAACTTTTGTTCTTTATTAACTTCTTCTACAGCAATTGGAATCGACATGTTCATGCCAAACGTTTTGCCAGTGTTAATAAGTGCCTGAACATCTTTTGGGAAACACGAGCCGCCGTAGCCGCATCCAGGGAACAAGAAACTCATCCCAATTCGCTCGTCTGTTCCAATACCAACACGTACATGATTTATATTTGCGCCACTTTTCTCACACAGATTGGCTACTTCATTCATAAACGATACACGAAGAGCCAACATTGCGTTTGCAGCATATTTTGTCATCTCTGCAGATAAAACATCCATGACAAGAATTGGTTTATTGGTACGTACAAATGGAGAATATAATTCTCTCATGGCACGTCCCGCTTTTTCAGAAGATACACCAACAACAACACGGTCAGGTTTCATAAAGTCATCAATTGCAGCCCCTTCTTTTAAGAACTCAGGGTTCGAAACAACATCAACTTCAAATTTGGTAAATGATTGAGCTTTTTCTTTTACAAGTTTCGCAGTACCAACAGGCACTGTAGATTTATCAACAATAATCTTAGGCTCATTCATCGCCTTACCAATACCTTCAGCAACAGAAAGAACGTGCGTAAGATCTGCAGAACCATCCTCGTCTTGAGGAGTACCAACAGCAATAAAAATTATTTTAGACGCCTTCACTGCTGCATCAAGATCAGTAGTGAATGTTAAACGCCCCTCTTTTTGATTTCGCTTGAGGAGGTCTTCTAGACCAGGCTCATAGATAGGAACATCACCTTTTTTAAGGCGTGCAACTTTTTTCTCATCAATATCCACGCAGATAACATCGTTTCCTGTTTCAGCGAAACAAGCACCTGCAACTAAACCAACATAACCTGAGCCAACGACAGCAATTTCCATATTTTATTCCTATTACTATAACGAATCAGTACGCGTTTTTGTCGCGAAGACTTTTAAGGACTGTTAAAACCAGTATTTTTAGGTCAAAAAACAGCGACCAATTTCGGATATAATATAAATCATACTCAAGGCGTTTGTCGATGGAGGTATCACCTCTCCAGCCATTTACTTGAGCCCAACCGGTAATTCCGGCAGGTACCTTATGCCTAAGCATGTAACTAGGGATATTTTTTCTAAATTCTTCGATAAAAACAGGGCGCTCTGGTCTTGGTCCAACTATTGACATATCTCCCATAAGCACATTCCAAAGCTGTGGTAATTCATCTAAAGAATACTTTCGAAGGAATGCCCCAATTTTAGTTACTCGATTGTCGTTTTTAGTAGTCCATCCTGGACCCGATTCTTCTGCATCGACTCTCATCGTGCGAAATTTCAAAATTGAGAATGAAAAACCATCGACACTCATTCGCTCTTGCGTATAAAGGATCGGCCCTTTTCCATTACAACGAACTAAGATTGCAAGAATTAAAAAAAGTGGTGATAGGACGACAAGGCTTATACTACTTATGACAATATCAAGTATTCTTTTTGAAAAAAGTTGAAATCCTTCCAGAGGGCTTTCTTGCAGGTTGATAATTGGCAGTCCTTCAAAATCATCTATCGAACCGCCTACAGAGATAAATTGATAAAGGTCAGGAATAATTTTTACATCAACTGTTGAGTCCCTCAGTTGTCCGAGTAAATTTGGCAATTCCTTATTATCTTCTAAAGGAAGTGCCATGATAACCTGATCAATTTCTCGTTTTTTTATGATAGTTTTTAACTCGTTATATTTCCCAACAATAGTAAGCTTGTCATTGGAATCAACCGTTGTGCCATCAGCAGATAAGCAACCGACAAGCTGAAACCCCATATCTGAATGAGTCCTGACTCGATGTGCAACATCTTGTGCAACTTTTCCTGCACCAACGATCAACATATAGCGAAGGTTATATCCTCTTCGGCGAACTTCTTTTAATAATTTTCTTAAAACCGATCGTTCAATGACTGTAAAAAGAACAGATAAAACACCAAAGTAAACGAATACCAGTCGTGAAAATGGAATACTTTTTTCTCGAACAAGAAATGTAAAAGAGATAAACAATAGTAGCGCTAGAGCATTACCATTAAAAAGCATTAAAACTTCTTTGGTTCGACGGCTGCCTCGCATCGGTTGATACAAACCCGTTTGACGAAAAACAGTCGCCCAAATAAACCATATAACGATTGTCATTGAAGCGTAGTTACTAAAATCTGGAATTCCTTTGTCAATTTCAACAAGATCAGTTTGGAAACGAAGCCAATATGAGACAAACCAGGCAAGCGTTACAACGACAAGGTCAGCCCCAACAAACAGGATCTCAAATGCACGTCGTTTTTCTTTAAGCATAAAGAGTACCGATAAGAGCTTTAATTTCAGTTGCAAATCGGTCTGGTGCAAACCGAGACGCTTGCTTAATACAAGATGCTGGCAAAAATGATTGCTCATGCGCAAGGAAAAATTCTATCCCGCGCTTCAGTTCATCTGATGGGTTTTCAGCTCGAGACGAAAGAAAAACTCCTGTAGCATCCTCAGGGATTTTTTCTCCGATTCGAACTCCGATGACACTCTCTCGAAGCCCGCCTCTATCAAACCCAATCACTGGTCTTCCTGCAGCCTGTATTTCAACAGGAATCATACCAAAATCTTCAATAGCAGGAAAAACAAGCGCACGAGCATTTCTGTAAAGCTCAGACATCTCTGAGTCTGAAACAGCACCAGTAAAAATAATATTACTTTTACTTTTATTTTTTAGCTCTGCTTCCATTGGACCACTGCCTGCAACAACAAGTGACAAACCAAGCTTATTGAAAGTATCAACAACGACATCGGGGCGTTTATAGGGAACTAATGCACCAGCATAGAGAAATGCATCTCCTATTTTATGTTTAACGATTGGACGAATCCAATCAGTACGAACTGGTGGATAAATCACATCAGACGATCTGCCATAAAAAAGTCGAATGCGTGCTTTGATGAATTTACTAATTGCAATAAATCGATTTACTGAAACTGCACCACGTTTATCCCAAGAACGGAGTGATGCAAGAATTGGTTGCAAAAGAGTAGTGTGTTTTCCGAAATATTGATCAGCTTGATCCCAGATATACCTCATCGGAGTAAAACAGTAACAGATTTTTAATGTTTGTTCAGGCACAGTTACATTTTTTGCAACTGCATGACTCAAACAAATTACCAGATCATACCCATTGAGGTTCAACGTTGAAGCGGCAAGAGGAAAAATTGGAAGTAAGTAACGATAGTAGTTCTCTATTTGGGGCAGAGAACCAAGAAAACTTTGTTGCTTCACTCGATCATCGATCGCAATATCAGTTTTTCCCTTCAAATGAATTAAGGTCAGGATATCAGCATCAGGAAAAATTTTTAAAAACTCAAGCAAACATCGCTCTCCGCCCCGTAGTCCAGTTAACCAATCATGGACTAGAGCAACTTTCATGCAGAAGCTCCTACAATTGTTTGATAACAGGAAGCAAGTGCGTGACTCACTTCTGCCCTATCAAACCGTTGCATATGTGAAAGTGGAACGCCTCGCTCTAGTAGATCCGGAGCTTCGGCACGTTTTGTAAGAAAATCAGAGAGTCCATTCGACAGTGATTCAACACTGAAATCTTTGCACACATGATCATTGGTCGTCATAAGTTCAAGTACTGCTGGTGCAGGACGAGCAATAACAGATGTTCCACACGCTTGCGCTTCAATAACTGGCAAACAAAAACCTTCGGCTTTACTTGGAACGACAAGAGCTTTTGCATAACGAAGTAAATATTTGAGCTGTGACTGCGTTACGGCTCCAATACATACGATATCAGGGTGTTGTAAGTTTGTGGGAAGCGTCTTGCCTTCAATCCCAAGCCCAGCAAGAACAAGCTTCGAGGGAGAATTAGTTTTATCTTTGAAAATTTTAAATGCTGCAAGTAAATCTTCAAAACCTTTATGAGGTTTTGTATTTGAAAAAATAGACAAGAGAAAATCACCGCCAACTGAAGGAGGTGAAGCTTTATCAATGAGGTAAAACTGGGGATCAACCGCATTTGGAATAACCTCAATTTTCTGCTCAGAGTTTGGAGACAGTGAAAGTAATTGACGTTTCGTTGATTCACTTACCGTAAGAACTTTCGTAGCTCTTTTTAATGCGGAACGCAGCAGCATCTTTGCGATATAGGGATAAAAAAACTTTTCAGGATGCGTGATCTGAATTATATCGTGAATGGTAACCACTGTCGGTATAGAGATTCCATACGGCAATACAAAATGCGGTGTATGGAAGACATCATATTCAGAAAATTTAAACAGCTTCGAAAGAGAAAACAGCTCCGCTCTAGAATACAACGGAACCGAGCATGGAAGCGCTTTATCTGCGCCAGCAGCAAGAGCAACTGACTCTTCACCAGGTTTTACAATTGCAGTAATTTCAATCGAAGCAGTAGTTCGTAAGCCCGAAAGAAGGTTCCGGATATACATTCCAATACCACCATCTTCGATTTTACGAGCATCAAATAAAACTTTAACAATACGCACTGGGGCATGTTCCAGTATCGGTGCACCAATGTTTACTGCTTGAATTACATTCATACAGAGAAAAAGAAACAAAAGTTCAAAAGAACTTTTACATTAATTAAGATTTGCAGCAGTTTTAACGACTGTCGGAGCCGCTGCAGTAATCACTTTACGGATTACATAGATCTTTTTGTTCTGAGACTCGTAGTATGTCCTTGCAAGTACTTCAGCAAGAATACCAAATACTAGAAACTGCAAACCAACGAGCATAAGCAGAACACCAAGGATCATAAGTGGACGATTACCCATTGGTACAGACATAAAAAGTCTTTGGTAGGTTAACCAAAGAAGCGTTAGGAAACCTAAACCGCCTGCGAGCATACCTGTAGTTCCAAAAAGATGAATTGGACGCTTTGAATAACCCAAAAGATATTTTACCGTAAGAAGGTCAAGTACTACACGAATTGTTCGAGAAATTCCGTATTTTGATGTACCGTGGATTCGAGCACGGTGATTAACTGGTACTTCAGTAATTTTTGCGCCGAACTCCTCAGCAAGTGCAGGGATAAAACGGTGCATTTCTCCGTAGAGTTTGATGCCACGAGCGACTTCTCCGGTCATAACTTTCAAAGTACAACCATAGTCGTGCAGTTTTACATTCGTTGTTCGACCGATAATCCAGTTAGCTATTTTTGAAGGAAGTTTGCGGCTGAGGAATGTATCCTGACGATTTTTTCGCCAACCAGCGACCATGTCGTATCCCTCTTTTAGTTTTGCAACCATCTGGGGAATTTCGCGTGGATCGTTTTGTAAATCGCCGTCTAGAGCAACAACAATATCATACTGAGTTGCATCGAAACCTGCTGCCATCGCAGCAGTTTGACCGAAGTTTTTTCGAAACTGAATCACTTTAAGGCAAGGATCTTTTTCTGCAAGTACACTTAAACGCTCAACAGTTTTATCGCGCGATCCATCATCAACATAGATGATTTCATGACGCATGCCAGTAGAGACAAGCACTTCTTTAATTTCGTTGTATCCTGCAACAACATTATCTTCTTCATTGTATACAGGGACTGTTACTGATATTCCTTCCATAAGACCTCAGATTTTAACAGGATTAACTGATCAAAGCTACTTTCTGACCGGTGATAAATTTGCGGAATAGTTCATTTTTTAACTGATTCATTGTTAAAAGGCTCATCGCCTATTCGAGTGGAAAGATGATTTCCCGTGACCATGACCGTAGGCGTGAGCGTGACCGAAGTTATCTCAGGATTAATTTAGAAAGCATAGAAGCAATTTGGTACATTTTTACAGCTACTCTATGTTTAGTTGGTCAACCGGATCTCTATTCTTTTTAGGAATACAACCAAGAATAGGGAGAAGCAAATTTATGAATTGTTGAGTCTTCTTCGGTCACGCTCACGCCTACGGTCATGGTCACGGGGGTTTAGTTTCCACTCTATTAGGCGAAGAGCCTGTTAAAAGCACGTATTGGTCTTATTAAAAAATACAAAAGAAACGTCACCATTCCATCAAGTAATGAACATACTCTCTCTTTAAACGGAAGAATTTCTGTATGAGTAATCTGTCTTTTGCCAATGATAATGAAAGAACAAAAAACATCGAGGAAAGTTCTGCGGTTCTGCGGGTTCCACTTTGCATGAAGGGCAACTAATGCAAATGCTGTTTGAGCCCCTCTTTGCAATGAAGCCCTTATTGATGACGAACCTTGTGCATAAAACTTTGCATTATTTTGAAGTACAAATTTATAGTTGAGAAGATTCAACCTCCAACCAAAATCAATATCTTCAGCCCGTTTTAAACACTCATCAAATCCTGAGATTTTTTTTGCAATTTGGGTTTGCACTGCGAGCGCTTTAGTATCCGTGTAACGCTCACCAAGATGGGAATTGCAATCAATCTCATCAGTGAACATTGGATTATTAATCAGCTCATTATTATTTTGAAACGCACGAGGTACAATCCTTCCCTGAATTGCAGCAATCTCGGGTTCTAACTCGAAGCGTTTTATGATTGCGCAGATAGCAGATGGATCAAATGTGACTCCTGCATCGAGAAAGAGAGTGATCTCGGAAGAAGCATTTATAAGACCTGCATTTCGTGCACGTGACCGATTTCGAGGAAGTACTTCAATAATCCTGGCACCGTATTTTTGAGCAACCAAAGCAGTCCCATCTATTGAACCGTTATCAACAACAATAATTTCATTAATTTCTGGACAGACAACAGCAGATTCCAAGGTTTGAGCTATGGTATGCGACTCATTGAGGGCTGGAATCACAACAGATATACCTTTCTTCAATTGTGGATGCATAGATAATAGAGGTATGTGATACTTCCGAGGTGTTTTCGACGCTTTTATATTCACTCCACGGTATTCATATTCGAATAGAATCCGAGTACAAATCCGTCATTGAGGCAGCTTCCTTCGACTTTGGTGTTGATGTCAATCATGAAGCTCATAATAAACCAGATCTCTCTGTTACCGTTACCTCAGCTCAACCAGCAGGATATGAATTTGGTGACGAGAAAGGTCGGATAAACTCTGGGGTAAAATTTAAAATCTTGCGGGGACAAAAATCTAACGCTGAAGAGCTTATCGAGTACAATAATGGCATTTTTTGTATCTGGGATTCATCCGCAGAACATGCTCATTTTTGGGGTGATAACCAAGATGGCATCTATGAAAAACTCTATCTTTTTCTGTTAAGTCGTTTAGGAGACAAACTTGAAAAAAACGGTTTTTTTCGAATTCATGGATTTGGAGTTCATTATAAAAATAGAACCATTCTTGGCATGGCACCAAGTGGAGGGGGCAAAAGTACACTTGGATGGGAGCTTTTAAAAAACAACGCGTGCAAACTCATTTCAGATGATGCTCCGCTTCTTTCGTTACAGCATGACAAGGTTGAACTGATACCTTTTAAGATTCGACTCGGCTTCACAAAAGATACTTCCTTTCACACTATTCCAGAGAACGAATTACGTGTATTTAAACGTACGGCTAGAAGCGACAAAGTTCTTATCTCTCCACTTTCATCTATTATTGAATGGTCTGATTCTAATAATCCTCTTTCAGATATTGTTTCTCTTCAATTTACAAAAGAAGCAAATAGTCGCATCGAACCTTTATCACAATTTGGTCTTATAAAATTACTATTTCGAGATCTAGTAATTGGATACGGACTACCACAAGTAGTAGAGTTCTTTTTAAAAAATGGAGTTCGATCTATTTTCTCTCGAATACCACTTATCATAAAAAGAATCTGGATCGGTTTTCATATTT
Source organism: Bdellovibrionota bacterium (assembly GCA_044356295.1). Lineage (GTDB taxonomy): Bacteria > Bdellovibrionota_C > UBA2361 > UBA2361 > JBIKWN01 > JBIKWN01. The sequence goes on along the minus strand of JBIKWN010000027.1, from coordinate 18,105 downwards.
GCAAACAAACCAAAGCAGTAGTTTTCTATCAAAATAATAATACCGCTGGTAATGCAAAACTATTACTAGACTATCTGGATAAGACACAATGAACTTGAACTATCTTAGACAGGCAGTAGTAATTGCTCGAACTGAATTCTTGCTTCGAGATCAAGGAACTTTTTTAGGTTTCTTTTGGACTCTTATAAATCCATTGCTGCTTTTTTTAAGTCTTTTTGGTGTCTTCTTTAATAAAGCTGAGAATGCTCCAGCGTCTTATGCAGTCTATCTTCTTACTGGGATACTTATCTGGAATTTCTTTTCGAATACGACGAGCACCCTTGGATTAATTATTTTAACTCGTGGTCAATATTTACATAGTAGCACTATCAAACTTACCACACTAATGACTGCGTCTCTTTTGGTGCAAACAGCGATTAGTATATTGGAAGGAATGATAGGTTTTCTATTACTGTATCTTTTTTTTGGAGCACCTTTTTCGAACTTATTTTTATTCGTACTAAGCATATTACTCACCACACCACTGGCACTATTATTAGGAGTCGTCTTGGTTTGGTTTCAATCAAAGCTCAATGATACTTCAAGGCTATGGGGGCTTGCTCTTCGTATTGGATTCTTTTTGACACCAATTTTTTATTACAAACCACAAAATCCTATTCTTGGATCTTTACAATCATATAATCCTATTGTTCCTGCACTGTCGTTCGCACGTGGTGAGATACAGTTTTTAACCGTTATTCCTCAAACACTCCTACTGTTGATACTCGCAGTTTGTGCGCTTTTGATAACTGAAAGAAATCGAGCAAAGCTCGTGGAGCTACAATAAGATGCGCACATACCTATCAGCGAAAAATCTATCAAAGACCTTCGAACGGCCCTTTACCAAACAATCATTTGTTTCGCTTTTCTCAGGAAGACTCAGAAAAAGACTATCAATACATGTTTTTTCTGATACTTCACTTCACATTACCTCTGGTACTAGTACGAGAATTGTTGGGAAAAATGGATCCGGAAAGACAACGCTTTTAAAAATTATTGCTGGAGTTTATGCACCATCGAGTGGCACCTTAGAGGTTCCAGGAACAATCTGCCCGCTCCTTTTTGCGGGCCCTATGATGTATGGCAATCTAGAAGTGCATAAAAATATTGTTCATTTCTTAATGCTTAATGGTTCATCGAAATCAGTTGCGGAAAGTTCTTGTTCTAAGATTATCGAGGAACTACAGCTTGTTAAAAAACAGGATTATTTATTCTGTCAGCTTTCACGCGGTGAGCAGTGTGCTGTTACTATTTTAACTGCACTAGAAACAAATCACGATTTATTTGTCATTGATGAACTGTTCGATCCATTATCGCCTGCGATTTTTAGTATTATTCATGAGAAAATAAGAGAAAAAATCGCGAAAGGCAGTAGTCTCATTTTTACAACTCACAACGAACAAACAGCTCAGCTGCTCGGAGCAAAACAAGAAATACTTGCATAGTACATATATCTATGTGTACTATGCATATAAATGACGACACCACAATTTTCTATGGATTCCCTTCGAGCGCTTACCAGGAGCCTTATCCGTGAACTTGGAGCCCTTCACCCCGATAGACTCGGAGCCCAAAGCCTTACCCTGGCAGAGGGGCACGCGCTAAAAGAGATCGAAGCTCATGGTGAAGTATCAATAAAAGAGCTCAGTAAGTCCCTACTCTTAGACCAATCAACAACATCACGCATGGCTTCGCGACTTGAAGCATCAAAATATATTCGGATCACCAGTGATCCAATCGATAAAAGAGCAAAGATTCTCTCGCTCTCGTCCCACGGCAAAACGTCATTAAAAACGCTTGATGAAAAAACGAATCACTTTCTTTCTAGAGCACTCAAAATGTTATCGAAAAAAGATCAGATTCAACTTATTTCATCAATGATGAAATACCGTGATGCATTACAAAAAGTGAGGCAGTCATGAATCAAGATTAACCCAGTATAATTATTGCGAGAAATCAACAAAAGCTTAATATGGCACTTCTGTTCGAAAATCTATTCGAGGCACAGGAATTGGAGCTATGATAACAAAAGCGATGATAGAAGACGCCAAAGCGTCAGGGATAAAAGAGATAAAACTCAATGCGCAGGTAAGTGCAGCTGAATTTTACAGAAAACTTGGATTTTGTGAGTTTGGAGAGCAGTTTACCGAAGCAGGAATTTTACATGTTGAGAAGAAGCTTCAACTACACCAACAACATACTACGTCGTAGCGACTAATTCAGATTGATTAACATTCCATCCAGACAGACGACGCGTCCAACCGCCCGCGTACTGGGTATACTTTGGATGCCTAGATTCAAGTACCGCTTTAGCATTAGTGGTAAACGCAACGACAGGATTTGCTCCAAAATTATTTCTTTCGAGAACATTGCTTAGCCCCCACGAAGTAGATGAACCTGGTGTACCTTCACCTTTAAATGAAACATACATTATAGCAGCTTTAATCCCCTGCTCAGACTGCAACAACTTTAATAAATTTTCTTTACCTACAGCACTCAATTTTGGAGCTTGTGTTTCTAAAAACCCATTAAATCGAGCTATCATAAAGTCAGTTTGTAATTCAGCTGAATTTTCCAAGAATCGCTGTAGTTCAACCATTCTCGGATCGTTATTTCTCTTTGCAGATAAAAACTCAGAACGGCTCGCCCAAGGATTGGCGCTATTTGAAGTTAAGAATGAAGGTATTCCTGGTGCATTTTTCTTTTTGGCAAATTCAATAAAATCTGAGAATGAATTACCTGCAAATGTTCCATCCTTACCCCATGTTGCATGCATAATACCCAAACTTGCCCAAGCAGGCTCTGATGCATTCCAATCAATTAAACCTTCTGTTCCAAGTTCTTCTTTTGCAGTCGAAGATGCAAGATTAGATTTAAACTCAGACGAAACTCTAAAAGTTTTTCCATTAAAATTTACAGAGCTTGAATCAAGAAAATTGGTTGCTGAAAAAACTGGATTACTTGGTCTTTCAACTACTTCGCCCGCAACAATAGGTCTAAAACATGCCCATTGTTTGTATTTAGAAGCTGTTGCGATAAATGAACTAACCGATACATTGTCATTCACACCTCCACCGCCCATTTTTGAAGCAGATTGATAAATAATACCGTCAGGTCCAACAACACCAGTATGTCTTTTGTCTCCTTGACCAACCCAAACAATAAAATCGCCTTCTCTCAGTTCATTGTGGTCAATCTTTTTAACTTGTCCTGGAAATACAGATTCAGCATCAATAAGCCCAAGAGTAGTTTGTCTCCAACTGCCATCTTTAGTTCTTAAGCCTAATCTCCTTAAATACCAAGATACAAACGCTGAACAATCAATACGACCATTTTCTCCAGTAGCGCCCCAACCATAATCAAAGTCTTTAAATTTTTGGTACGTTTCATCAAGAGCATCTTTGACAGCTTTAGGGGCATCACGTGAAGCAATCTCGGCATCAGTTAAAGGATTAGCAGAGACCGGTATTTGGTTATTATTGAATTGTAGATCTGCTAATGCATCCCAGTCAGGTTCACCTGAAATCGAATCAACAAACACTCCTCCACGAACGCTTTGTAGAACAGCAACAAGATCAAAATTCGAACCGTTATATTGGGCAAGAGCAGCCTGAGGATCTTCAATTCCATTTGCTTTCAATAAAGCAGTTAATGTCCAAGGGCCAACAACTCCATCGACAACTAAGCCACCTTTTGTGAAAAGCTTTAATTCTTTTGATATGCCACTTTGTTTTTGAAAATCTTTGATTGCACGTACCATTTCAGCATCGCAATCAGGAGTTAATACTAACTCACTTCGTCCTTGTTGTTTTAACCAGGTATTTAAAAGTTTTTTTACTTCAACAACTTCGACACCAGTTTTTCCTGCTTTTATGTATGAACTGGAATTTCCTGCACCGATTGAAGCAATAACACTTAGATCAATACCTGAACTGACACTCTGACTAGTTGAAGAAGTAGTATCAACATTGTTAGATTCTTTATTATCTTTTTGAACATCAGAACGTGGAATTTTGGGAAGTGCTACGTTTCCACTACCTGTTGAAACAAGAGCATCAACAAATCGTTTTGCAAATCCATCAATAAATTCTTGCGACTGCGCATTTTTTCTATCTGTGGGATCTTTTAAATTAAGGACTTCAACATGGAATATTGCGCTTCCGGATTTAAGATTTTTTGATTTCGTAAGCCCACCATTAGCACCTTTGCCTGTTTGATTTTCAGTGCCCAGTGAGGAACCAAGAGCTTTAGCAATCCCAGATGCCCAGAACTGACTGTTTGCATTAACAGAAGCATCAACTTCAGTTGGATAATACAGAGTTGTTCCGTTTTTTAATCCCGAGTCGGCATGAATACTGATAAATAGAGGATTCGGGTGTTTATTGGCAAAAAGCGCTCGCTCTTCATTCGAAACACTTCCATCACCATTCTTATCAACTGATCGATCTGAAGCGATTACTACTTTATATCCACGTGACTCTAGTTCTTTCTTTATAGCTGCAGTTTGTTTACGTGTGAAATCGACTTCTTTTACACCATTAACAACAGCACCAGAATCTTTATGTTCATGCCCTGCATCAAGAACAATCGTAACCTCAGAAAGCGACCGCGGTGATCGTTTTGAATTGGTGCTTGTATTGGCGCCTGAAGTTGGTGTCATAACCTTTTAGCTCTTAAATACCTGTCTACATATAGATATGCTAAAAATGCATGTAAGGTGGCATAAAAATGCATCTTTTTTCTATTTGAATCATATCGAAAAGTGGTTCGATATATCGAATATTATCAGATAGTTAGGAGTCAAAATGATTTTCTAGAAATTCTGATTTTAGCAGAAAATATCTACAAACCTGAACAACGAGACTTACGCTCAGACTCGATGATTGATACAGCTTGAGCTAATAATCCATGAAAGAGAGACCCGTCATATCTAGACTTAAGAGGTATCTTAGCTAGGTTATAACAAAGATTACATGCAGATTTTTTAGTTTTATTTCGACACTTAGAACTTACAATTGAACGTTCACTAAGATCAGAAGCACTTACAGCAAACTTTCCGGGCTTTTTAAAAGTACATGCTGAATTATCAGCTATACAACTTGTAAGCGTTGCAGATACACCAGATGACACACAAGCTTGCAGATTTTGACAAGCTGAGGGCGTAGGAGTCGGAGTTGGTGTTAATGCAAAAACAGTTGATGCTGAAAAAATAGTACAAAGCAAAAAAATAAGTGAGATATTTTTCATTTTTTATCCTATGGGTGAGGCCCCAAATCTTTATATAGAAATTATCTTCCTATTATTGGTAAATCACAATTAATATTTTCTCTTCGAAATGTAAGAAAAAATACTACATCGGCGCTCCAAAACTAAACATCGGCTGCATAGAATCCTCACCAGGCTCTCTATTAATAGGAAAGCCAAACTCAAATCGTAGAGGACCCATCGGCGACAACCAACGAATACCACCACCCCACGATTGACGAAGTGAGCCAAAATCAATTGACGTATTATCATCAAATGCTTGTCCTACATCATAAAAAATAACACCCCTAATTCCTGCAGATTCTATCAAAGGGAAAATAATTTCAGCGTTATTTATAAATTGTTTTGATCCTCCGAACTCTGACCCATTTTCAACAGGACCTAAGGAACGTGCGTCATATCCTCGAACAGAGTTAATACCGCCTGGGAAGAATCGTTTAAAAAGAGGAAATGGATCATCGTTTTGACTTTCACCGTATGCAAGACGAGTCCTATTCGAAAAAACAAATTCACCGATTTCAGATCGTGCTATCGGGGCATAGACAGTATTTCTTGCTTCAAACAACGTATACTCAGCATCTCCAGAAAGACCAGCATATTCAAATGAAATTAATTGATTCGATCCCTTAACTGGATTTAAGGGATTATTAATAGTATTTCGTTGAATAGAGGGTGATAGAGAAGTGTAACTAAGAGAGCCTACAGAATCCTTGATCAAAGTTGCTGCGTCTTGCGATACATCTTGAATGTCAGCATTACCACTCTCTAGACGCATACTTGTCATAAAGTCATCTAAAGCCTCTCCAAAAATAGATTCAAGAGGATATCCTACTGAAACAGCACCACCTGTAAGTACTTTTTCAAAATCTCGGAATAATCTTGACGAACGGAACCCTTCAACACTGCCAGAAATATCAGTATCTGCAATTCTTCTATCGGATAAGGCAAGATTTATATTTGTTCTCTGTGTTCCAACATCGGCGTTCAGATCAACCCGTCGCCCAGTTCCAAGAATATTATTTTCAGTAAGTCTCGCATTAGCAATAGCACCATCAGAAGTAGAATACCCTGCCCCAATACTGAACGAACCAGTAGATTGAGCTTCTTTTACATTCACATTGAGATTTACTAAATCATCCTTACCAACAACTGGCTCGTTAGTAATAGATACTTCATCAAAATAACCAAGCCGTTCAAGAAGTGCTTGGCTTCTTTTAATTTTAGAGCTTGAATACTGTTGTTGCTCCTGTACGCGAAGCTCCCTTCGTATGACGTTATCATAAGTTTTTTCATTACCTTTAATAGTAATACGGTTCACCTTCACCGGTTTACCTTTTGCTATTTGAAAAATAAGATTAACGATTCCTTCTTCTGATTTTAGATCTGTTGCAGCTGATACGTTTGCGAAAGCAAATCCTTTATCACCAAATTTATCCGAGATAGTAAAGCTATCTTTTCTTACTTTTGCTGCACTAAATATCTCACCAGCTTCAGACTCGATATCTTCGACAGTTTTACTGCTCGAATTATCAATAAGATCACCTGAAGCAGAGATAGAGCCAATCTTAAACTGTTTGCCTTCATTAATATCAAAAGAAACTTTAACCTCTGCAGTGTCAGAGTTAGATTCAATTTTAGGATCGCTGATTGTTGCCTCGAGGTATCCATTATCCATAAAGTACTGACGTACTGCGCTTCTGTCGGCTTCTAATACATCATCACTCGCCCTACCGGTTCCAAATAACCAAGAGCTATACCATTTGTATACTTTTGTTTGCATCACATCACGAAGATCAGATGCTGATAAATTCTTGATGCCATTAAATTCAATTCTACGAAGTTTAAAACGTCGACCTTCGTTAATGATAAAAGTAACATCGACTTGATTCTCACCTACTTCGGTTTCGCTATCCGTAATAGAAGCATCGTTGTAACCTTTCGTCTGATAAAAACTTACGAGTGCTCGTCGTAACGAATCGATTTTGTTTCTATCAAAAAATCGTTTCTCACCAAATTTTATAATCTCAACAAGGTCGCTCTCACCTACTGCTTCATTTCCTTTGGTAAAGATCTTTCTAACCATTGGCTTTTCAACCAATTTAAAAACAAGGGCAGAACTTCCAGCATCATCTCCAACTGCTGCATCTACTGTTTTGAAAAAACCAGTTTTATAAATTGTTGCAACATCTTCACTCACTTGATCAACAGTCACCGTTCCAGGTTTAGATTTTATCTGTGCCATGATTGCATCAGTATCAATTCGTTTATTACCTTGGACTTGAATAGATGAAATAGAATATCGATCTTGGGCTGAAGAGAAATTCACCAACAGGATAAAAGATATTAATAAGGAGATGGAGAGAGCTTTGCGATTTCGAAATAGTGTCATAGGGGTAGTACGCTACCAAACCCTGACAAAAAGTGAAATCCTTAAAAAGAACGAGGGGTTAGGTTATGACAATCTATTTGCCATACAAGATAACCTTGCTTGATTCTCTAAAGTCTTACGATTGCTAAAAAGACGAGACACGCTACTCGGAAATAGCTTTAAAGGAGTGTCTAAATCAGGAAGTGGCTGGACTTCAATCAAGCCAAAATGGCTGCTCGTGAGCTTAGGATCTAAAGGTACAAAATCAACAGCAAAATCTCGCAACCCTTGTTCAATTATAGGTGCTTCAGGAATCTGAAGAGCCATAGTTCGACCTAAACCTGTACCGACGTAACATGCTGCAGCTTCCGTAGCTTGAGCTATAGCCAGTTCAATAATGTCACTTGCCGAAAGATCAAACGTACAGGTCAGATCTTCAAGAGCAGCCTTACCATCAACATACGTTCCACCAGAAGAAACATTTCCAACGACACTCGATGATGACTTTTTTGCAAGCATAAGTTCAAAGCTTGGAGAATCAGTATTTCGTGCTTGGAAGTATGCACGAAATTCAATTCGATTTTTACCAATAGGTAGAATCGGTAGAACTTCTTCAACCAGAGCTCTCTGCATCAGGGATAATAAAATATGTAAAGAGGTTTCATGGAGCGGCGTCCCGAATAAAACTTCAATATGGTCCGATTTATCAACTCCGCGCATGTGATAGTTTGAAGATTCAGTATGCCTTTGATGAAATGCTCTCATAAACATCCCGATCGCATCCTTACTTCCAGCAATTTTCAAAAGGTCACCTTCCGATTCAAGGCGGTAAACACCTTTCGCACAGTTTGAAAAAAGTGCTTCTTTTAAATAAAGAGTTCCTTTTAAACCTAACCACTGAATCAAAAGATTCTCATCGCCAACATTAACTGTCTGAAAAGCTGGTTGTAACAGATCTGAGTCTATTGATTCACGAATGGTATCTTTACCATAAACTCGTTCGTACGATGAACGTAATGTTTCTTGTGATACTTGTGCCATAGAATTTGAACTTTATATTTTTTCAGAAAGAAAAGTGTTCAAGGATTATTCCTGTTTCTGATTAAACGGAGTTTGCATGGGAAATTTTTCTGATACCGATCCTGAAGATGGCTCGCTTGAACGAATCGATGTCATATAATTGCCCTTTTGAGTGCGTATTTACAGTTATAGGTAAGTGGCTAAGTGTGTGGCTTAAGAAATGAATGAAATATTTTTCTTAAGGCGCAAATAAAGGTTTAATTTCGATACTTTAGGAGGAAACGGGAAAACGGTGGTGCGACTCTGTAGTAGCGTCACAATTTATCATCTCTTTAGAAGCAAAAAAAACAACCCCGAACTTGAGAGGGATAAAAATAATATAGCCTAAACCAAGAGTAATCACGCACATCAGGTTGAGTAGAAAGATTATGAGTCCTAATAACAGTAAGGGTAAAAAATTGATCAAAATCGCCTTACAAGAAGCCCTAAACGCCGCAATGAAACTAGCTCCTCTAAGCAAGACAGGCTCAAGGCTAAATAGAAATTTGATGTGCTAAAATAATAATGACGTAGGATCGGCCAATTCGGTATAGCTGCACCCGTCTTGCCCTTTAGCATTTAAACTATCAGTTGAACCATCTACGTTTACAATTCCCCCATTTTCGCCGTCCCCACAAGATCCACCACCACCTGCGCCGCTATATCTAGGATTTGAAGAAACTTCTCCTGCTCCTACTTCTGATCCATTTTGTCCGCCGGTATTAATTGCGTTTCCATTTAAAATTACAATAGGAGCAACTGTTAAAATGACTCCACCACCACCGCCTCCGCCTTGAGCAACTAGTACACCCGCAGTACCACCGTTTCCGCCTTTTACCTCGACATCTCCATCAACTAAAATTTTTGTTGCAGAAGCAAGAAGTACAAATCCTCCACCTCCGCCACCTGAACCATCACCTAATGAGTTAGGTTTTTTAATAAAGTCTCGGACTTACTACATTTTACTTTTAAAGAAAGCTTTCCACTTTTTTTATTTGCGCAAATTACTTTTGGTGCTGCATCAGACCAAGAACTATCAGTGACAAAACTATTAATTAAAAACTGAATAACAAATAACGAAGTAATAAAAGAGTTTTTTGCATTCATAGTCATCAGCTTTTTAAATAGACTTTTATTTAATCTAAATAACGATACATTAAGAAATACATCTTCGACAGTGATAAGAAAATTTAAAAATACATTTTAGACTTATTAAACATATGAACAAAAAAATTTTACTATAAATTCATATTTTATTTTTTATCTTACTAAAAGCTTAAACTATAATTACTAAAGTACCTTGGTAACGCAAAAAGCATAGCATTATCAATTACTTAGCTCGTCAGATCGTATCGTTCCAATCAGCTATAATTGCTTTAAAGAAAATACCCACTTTTTACGAATTTACATATATGCAGTGAATTTTTTCTTACTTAATTAAGTAAGAAAAATTCGTATTTTACGTGTGGTGGTGTGAGTAATACGATCTTCTCAAACGCGTCCTCCTTAAGGGCTCAAAGAAGTCTTGCTAAGGCACAAGAAGGCCTTACCAACACTTTTGAAAAGCTTTCTTCGGGCATGCGCATAAATAAGGTATCAGATGATGCTGCATCACTATCTATTGCCATGTCATTGCAAAAAGATATTCGAATATCAACAGCTGCTATTCGAAATACAAATGATGGCGTATCAATGATCACAATTGCAGACGGAGGCCTAAGCGAAGTTACTAATGTACTTTCTAGAATGGCCGAATTAGCAGAACAATCTGCCAATGGAACATATTCAAATACGCAAAGGTCGGCGTTATCAAATGAATTTATTGCATTAGCTTCTGAGATAGAAAGGGTGTCAACAACCACTAAGTTTAATGGGATAAATCTTCTTAGCGGTATTAGTCAAATCGGATTGCAGGTTGGGCTTAATGGAACCTCATCATCAGTAATACTAGTTAGCCAAGTTCAAGGAACATTATCTTCTATGTCATTAGCTGGTACAGGTAGTTCATCGTTAACATATTCATTGATTTCTGACTCTGTATCTAACTCACAAGCTGCTGCCCGCACAGCATTGCAGGCTGTCACTAATGCAATTGAATACGTAGCATCTCAAAGAGGAAATCTAGGCGCAGCTGCAAGCAGACTATCATCTGCTTTAAATAATCTTTCATCCTCAAGAGAAAGTTATTCTTCAGCATTAAGTAGAATTCAAGATATTGATGTTGCAGAAGAATCAGCAAACTTAATTAAAAATCAGATACTAAACCAAGCAAGTATATCAATTCTTGCTCAGGCTAATCAGCAACCTGGACTTGTATTAAAATTATTAAATTAAACAGATTTTTGTAAAAAATATTTAAAAGGCAAAGAAAATTCTTGCTGAAATTTATCAGCAGAATATTTTTCTAATAAATCTTTCATAGCATTGGCTCTAAGTTTTTGCCATGTTAATTGACAAGAATGTAACCTATAGATTTGCTCTAAATACTCTTCTTTAGTGTTTGCTATCAAGGCTTGGTTTTCATGATCCCAGCCTAGTTGCCTTGCAAGCAACGGAGAAATTACCGAAGGAAGACCGTGCGCAGTGGCTTCTAATACCTTTAAAGGTTTACCGGCAGCATACCTATGAGGCGCAACGAATACTCTTGCTTTAGATAGCCAGATATCTAAATTATCGACTTCTCCGACAAATAAATCTGCATGCTCTAAAAATTCTGAATTTAAAATTTCTTGATTTACATTTCCAATATGAAAGTAATCAATATCATTTAGATAAGGATGTATATTATTCAAAAACCATCTTAGTGAATCTGTATTAGGTGAGTCTAAAGTTAAGATTGGCCCTAAACTTACAACTGAAGATCTATCATGGAATTGAGAATGAGTTACTTTTGGAGAATAAATACATCCTGCAGTAAAAACAGGTATATCTGTCATAGATTTAATAATATCGGCTTCAGATTCTGAAACAGTAATTATAGATTCAGCTATCGAACAAGGTATAATCTCTTTTTCAATAATAAGTTTGGATTCATTACTTGTAAAATTAATATTTTCTAAAACTTGCTTCTTAGAAATCTCTCTTAATGCAAAAATTGCTTCAGAGTCATAAATAATAATTGGTCTTTCAATTTCATTAAATAAATCAAAGAAGTCAGATAAGATTTGTAAGTTATGAGGTCTAGAAACAACAATAAAGTCATAATATTTATCACGCTCAAATAGATGGGAATATAGATCTTTTTTTTCTTTCGAAGCGTATACTTCTACATATTCATGACTAAAAAAATTATTATTTGTTGAAATTTCAGAATTAGTCGCAAATAAACTTATTTGAAAATTTAAATTATGCAATGTACTTAATACAGAGAGCATCCTAGGCTGGCCTTGGCCCTGTTTTGGATTTGGAATGAAATCATCAATATATAAAACTCGGTTTTTTCTAGGCAAAGACTCGCGCATATATAATTCGTAATAAGGATTAGGCATTACGCGATTAGATAAGTAATCTTGATGCTTTGTAAAAAAAATATTCTTATTTTTTATTATTTGTTCTTTGGCAAAGTTACTTCCTTTACTACTTGTTTTTTCAAAATGAACTCCTATTATTTTTGGATCATATAAGACTTTAAGTCCTAGCTTTTTAACCCTTATGCACAAATCTGCATCTTCGTAATAGGCTGGAGCAAATCTTTGATCAAATAATCCTATCTGTTTTAGTAAATTAGTGTAAGAAAACAGTAATGCTCCAGAAATATAATCTACTTCTCTTGTAAAATTAAATTCAGGTAATGATGGATCTTGACCCACTCCATATCCACTAGTAGAGCCATCTTTCCAAGTTATAGATCCGGCTTCTTGCAATAATCCATCTGGTCTAATTAACTTTCCACCAAGTATACCAAGATCTTTTTCAGTAGATAATTTATTTATAGCTACATTTAGGCAGCTTTGTTCAAGTTGAACATCATTATTTAACAATAATGTATATTTGCCCTTAGCAATTTTAATTGCATGGTTCATCGCCAATAAATAATGAACATTACTTTTTAAACGAATAATCTTTATGTTACCCTTTAATTGCCCATAAAAGTTTTGTGTTTCTTGATCTGAATTATTATCAACAAGAATAACTTCATAAGAAACATCGCAGTGGCTTGCAAGGCTTTTTAAGCAAGCTAACGTCATATGAGCCTGATTGTAAGCTACAAGACAAACAGATAAATCTGGATTGGTACAATTTGATCCAACTTTTAAACTATATCCAGATTTTACGAATGATTTATAGGCATCTTTAAACGATTGATTTCTAATTTCAGTAATATCTTTTAAAAAGTTTTTATTAGAATTATCAAAAATTGAATAAGAATTATCACAATCATTATTAGGTATAGCTAACTCTACTTTTTTCTCTAGTTTACTTCCATCTTCAAATTTAGTCTGAATAATTAAACAAATATTTGAGTACTTAAAAGTATTTCCATCCGCAACAGGTATATATGCTACAAAACCACAATCCCTACTATGGGCAATATGCGGATAATTATTTTGAATATCAGGCCTTTTACATCTAATAACAGAGTGAAGATTGTCGCTATTTTTTATTCCTATTTTTATATCAATCCATGCTCTTTCTAGGTTCATTACCCAGCCTGAAACTTTGACATAACTATTTCCTAAGGAAGTATCTATTGATACTTCATCAATAAATCCAGTCAAGCTATCAACAGTTGAATTCTTCATTATAAAGAGCTCCTTTAAATAAGTTCTTCATAACAAGAGGCATTAATTGAGATTTTAATGCTTCTAGCTCTTCTGTTGCATCGATATCATTATTTTTCATCTTATCTACAAATGATGTTAATATTTCAACAGATTTTATCAGAGCTAATCTAATCTCATCTTTATCATATCTTGTAGCAAGAGTTCCTAAAAATGCTCTATCTTCCCACTTAACTACCAATTCTAGTCTATCATCCATTGGATAAAGCAGTTGATGTTGGTAAGAAATATTTTTAAGCAATACAAGCAATATCTTATGTACATGTACTTCTATTACTTTTCTTGGAATCCATAATTCATTTCTAGCAAAATGTTGAGATGCATGAAGAATCATGTATAAAAAATCTTTTATTTGATACAAAAGTTCATCTTTAGATAAAATTTTATATCTAGGTTGAGGTGCTAGTGGGATATTAAATCCAGGCTTTTTAAATAACACCTGATGAGCACCAGGAGCTGGACCTTTTAATTTTGTAAGAAAATAGTTTTTGTCTTCAGGCTGTGTAAACTTAACTTCAAATCTGATTCCGTCTTTAGTTACACCAATCCAGCCAGCTATGTCTTTATAATAAATAAAAACAACTTCGCCATTTAGCCAGAAATTAATATTTTGAATATCTTGATCGGCTAAAGCAGACGTTCCAGGTGTTACAAAAGTTAGTATCTCAATATCAGAATACTCATCAAATCTAGCTTTATTTGGTTCAGCAAAAGATCCTATCAACACCACTGCATTAACATAAGGTAATGCTGATAAGTTTTCTAAAATTTTACTTACTAGCATTTCATGATTCATTTTGAATCACCTTTATTTAAGATTTTTTCGATAACAGACTCTTCTATGATCTTTGAAATGTACTTATCTGCTAATATTTTATGGGTTTTTGGGCCTACATGTTGCCCATCTCTTGCTAGATCAATTACTTTTGGCCAAAACTCCATTTCTCCAACATATGTTCTATCATCTATATGATCTTTAATTAAGTCTGTTTGGTCTTTCATGCAAAACGAGCATAGCCAAGGCGTATCTTTTAGAATATTTTTTACAACACTATAGTTTCTAAACAAAACAACTTCATCATCATAATCACTACTTAAATCCCATAGTCTTTGATGAACTTCTCTAAATGCAGGCTCAACTAATTCTTTCGAAACAGGTGTATATCTATGCATCAATCCATCTGCGCTAAAATATTCTCTACGATTAGCAAAAGTAAAATTAATTAAAACTAGATCAGGATTTAAAGTAGAATATGCAAGTAAAAGCATTCTTAAAATATAATCATTACTTGCACCTGGAATAGACAAATTCCAATTTACTACATTTTTATTAGATTTATTACTTAGATCATTTGCAACAATTTCATGAAATAAGTCCTCTTGCTTTATTCCTACACCAAAAGTATTACTGCATCCAAGTGATAGAATTTTTAAATCATTTTTATAGGATACAAAATTTGGACAACGATATCCTAATGTATTGAATCTATATTCAAAATCTTTATCACTGTATGAAGACTTAGGATTTCTTACTAAATAATTCTCTTTAGAATCTGTCGAACACCAGCTCGTACTAGAGCATCCAGCATAAATGCTAGGAGGAATGCTACCAAAGGGGATATATTTGCGTGCGATCGACATTCTTAAGCCTTTTGCGCTTTGTCTTAAACTCACAATACTTTCGTTTTGTGAGTTTAATAAAATCAATTAATCTGCTCAGAATATTCCACACACTTAATAGATCGGCTTATTGCTAATAAAACTATACTATTATTTATACTAGTAATTTCAAGTATTTACCTGTGTTATTTAACCGCAATAAATGAACATCTATTTGGGCTTTGCGCTACATCAAGAATACGATAAACCCTTGAAAATCCAGAAAATTTAATCATATCAACAAGTGAGTCATATGTTGGCCAAAAAGAATAATTGTTGCCAATTGAGCTCCATAAATTACCTTCTTTTTCTTGCTCAGTTAAATTTTCAGGATGTTCTATGTATTTTGCACCTTTAAAATTTTTGCCTGCATATGTAATTGTTTTAATTTCTTGAACATTTGGAAAATTATCTGTCTTTAAGTGTTCATCCTCAATTACAAAATGTGTATTTATATATGCAATACCTGTACAGCAAGCTGAAACATTTTGAAGAAATTCGAATACATCTGGGGTATCCAGGTGATATAAAATACCTGAACAAATAACAACATCAAAATATCCATGTTTAATGCAATTTAAATTTCTAACATCTTCAAGTTGAAACTTAACGTTGTCTAAATTATTACAATTTTTTGCAAAGTTTGCTTTTGCTATATTAGAAGCCCTTCCCTCTATTCCAAGTACAGAACAACCTTGCCTAGCAAATGTAATAGAATGTCCTCCTTCTAAACATCCTAAATCTAGTACTTTAATATTTTCTAGTTTTTCTTTGATAAAATCTTTGATTATATCTACTAATCCTGGATACTCTGCTTGCATCCCTCCACCTATCGTATACAGATCATCAACTAGGCAGATATTATGCGCCGTCCAAGGGCCATGTTCGCTGATAACCTGATGCATGGCTGCTAGAATATCTTCTTGCTTTTTTAAATTCATATGACAGTTATATCAAATGTGACATAAATTTACTTGTAGTTATTTTTTTTAAGCAGCCTAAGATTATCAATTTATGTATCTAACATTTACATATCTAGTTATAAAATAACCAATAATTAAACCTATAATATTATACGGGACAGAAAGAGCTGCTATGATCCAACCTAGTTTTAATCCTGTAAAAGCTCCAGATAATAAATCGTTTATAAAACGACTGCCTGTTGTAAAATATCCTGCTTGCATATCATGTATTGTCCTGTTCCGCCTCAGCTGGAAACGAACATTTAAGTATTTCTATAACCTACAATTCCCATATTTAAATGTTAATGTTTAAGCAGCCAAGAGAACGTTTTCTCTAGCAGCTTTTCTTCTTGCGCGAGCTGATTCTAATTTAGCATCCCGAGCTTGAAAAATCTGTAAGTGCCTTCCAGTCAGTCTATCATAAGGAGTAACAAATCCAAGTGAACTGTGAAGACGCTTGGTGTTATACTCCTCAATGAATGTAGTTACGATCCGCTTTGCATCATCCAGTGATACTGGAGACTTGGGACGAATGCACTCTGACTTAATAGTTCTATTAAATCTTTCAAACTTCCCATTTGCCTGCGATAGTACGGTGAAGTTCTTACATGACTCATACCAGAGATTCTGATGAACTCTTTAAAATCTCTTGATATAAACTGCGGACCATTATCACTGATAATCCGTGGAGTAACCCCAGGGAAAACTTCCCTGGCTCTTTGAATTACCAGTTCAACATCCCGCTCAGTCATTGATTCTCTAATATCCCAGTGAATGACAAATCTACTACATCCATCAAGTACTGCTATGAAGTAGTAGAATGTTCCACAGATATTCAAATATGAGATATCTACATGCCAATGCTGATGCGGATGAAGTGGTTGGTGAAATCCTGTGCCTTTTAGTGACACTTTTGATGCATTCCATTTATTCAAGAATCCATACGATTTTAGCACTCTATACACTGTCGCAGGCGATACTGCGACAACATCTGCATCCATCATCTGATAGGTAACTGATCGGTAGCCATCTTGTGAATGATTTTTATGATACTCAATAATAGCTTCCTTCTCCCAGTCTTCTAACCAAAAGTCACGGTGAATCTTACCATTATGAAAGTTGTCTTTACCGTAACGAGACTCCCATGATGAAAACTTATTGCGTCTTAATCCAAGAGAATGAAGAAATAAGCCTCTTTTAAGCTCTGCTCGCTTTTCCCAGTACTGGACAAAGTCTACTACAGTATCTCGGATATGCGGCTCTACCCAACGCTTCATCAGTCTTCCCCAGCTCTTTTTTTTTCTGCTATTAACTCTTCGACGAGCTCAGCTAATGCCGTATCTTTACGCTTTAGCTTTGCTTCAAGAAACTCTATCTTTTCTTGCTGTTTCTTTGTTGCATGTTTCTCTTCAGACTCGAAAGCTTTGACGCCATTTTCGAAAAACTTTCGCTGCCATTCATAAAATCATTCATAAAATACTGTCGGGTGAAGATGTAACTCTTCACAGATTGATGATATTTCTTCTTTCTCTATCAGATGTCTCTTTAAGATTGAAACCTTTTGCTCCGATGTATAGTAATTTCTCTTCTTTATTACTTTTCCCATTTCTATTCTCCTTCTTAATTCCATAAGAATAGTAGGTTATTTGTTTACATAAAATGTTCGTTTTCCGGTGAACCTTTACACCTGGGCTTCCCTCATAAAGCGTGTATTCGAGATTGACCCGCTGATTTGTCCAAAGTGTAGTTCCACTATGCGAGTTGTCTCTTTTATTACTAATTCTAACGAAATTAACAGGCTTCTTAAAAATCTTGGTATTCCTGCTTGGACTATCCCTGAACCATTTAAGTCCAATGCTCCTCCTAGTACTGAACCTTCCACTATTCCTTATGATGAGTGATTCTCTTTAAATCTATGTCGGCTAGAAAAGTGCCAATTCGATATCCCCTGCCCTTAAACTAATTGCTCAAC
>JBIKWN010000026.1:0-31971 GCA_044356295.1 Bdellovibrionota bacterium | reverse complement strand
AGTACGCGAAGTATTTGTTTTTTTCCTTGGCGTACTTGGCGACCTTCGCGTTACAAAATTTAGAGACTCTTAAACCTCTCAAACGGCTGCTGACAAGAGTTACAGTAATGGAGCGCCTTGCAAGCAGTTGAACTAAATTCACTCTTCAGAACAGTACTCATTGAATTACAAAATGGGCATTGGGTATTTTTTTTACCAATTTGAAATAATTTTTGTGGTTCATCACTTACTTTTTTAGGAGGAGCAATACCATACTCTTTTAATTTCTGTTTACCTGATTCTGTAATCCAATCAGTTGTCCATGCCGGAGAAAATACTAAGTTTACCTGTGAATTCACAAATCCATGCCTATGAAGTGTTGCTTTCACATCATCTTCAATCTCTTTCATTGCAGGGCATCCTGAATAGGTTGGAGTGATATCAACAATAACTTTATCTTCAATTATCTTAACGTTACGGATAATACCAAGTTCAATACAATCTATGACTGGAATCTCGGGATCTTTTACTTCATGTAAGATTTCAAAAATTGATTCAACGGTAGGTATCATATGATGACATTACCAACGAGCATCTGGATATGTTCTGGGAAGTACTTGCATTACAGAGAGCATCTCTTGTAGGTATTCTGTGTGAATACCTTTTCTTCCTTCTCTTTTTTGTTGCGATTCTGAAAAGATATCTTTTGGAGTTTCAGACAGCGTTGCACGTGTTAAGACTTGATTGATTGAAGAGGTCCATTCTATTTTTAGTGCACTGATATCAGGGGCAATACCCTCAAGAATTAGTTTTTCGTCAATTTCATCCATATAAAATAATTCAGAACAAAATTGCCAGTAGTGGTTCAATGCATTTTGAATTCGTTTATGACTCTCTTCAGTACCATCACCAAGCCGTACTATCCACTCAGAACTGTGACGAAGATGATACTGGTATTCCTTCCCTGCTTTTTCTGCTAGTGAAGCAATTTCTGGATGTTTCGAGGCACTAAGATGTTTAAAAAATAATAAGGAGAATGAGCTAAAAAGAAAAAGCTTTGCAATAGTTTCTGCAAAATCACCACGTGGTTGTTCGACTAATTGAAGATTAGAAAACTGGCTCGAGTCTCGGTGAAAAGCAAGGTCGTCTTCGGTTCTACCCTTTGCTTCTAAAGTTCCGGCTAATGTTAAAAAGGAACTCGCTTGTCCAATCAGATCAAGAGCAATGTTTGAAAGAGCAATATCTTCTTCAAGCACTGGACCATGACCACACCATTCTGAAATACGCTGCCCAAGGACTAGCCTGTCATCCCCTAATCTTAATAGATATTTAAATACTGCTGAATTATCTATCACAAGCCCTTCACTCCTCGAGGAATTGTATAAAATTGAGTGCTGCGGTACGGCTTATCATTTGATGGATCAAAAAAAATCCCATTCTCGGAAGGTGTACTTGCTGTAATAGCATTAGAAGGAACAACCCACATACTAAGAACCGTCCCCCTGCGAGCATACAGGTCTCGTGCATTTTGAAGTGCTAGTTCTCTATCAGGTGCCCTTACTGATCCAAAATGCTCATGGGCAGCACCATATTCACTTTGAACAAAGACTTCCCATAACTGCCATTCACTACTTATTTCAGAAGTATTAGTTGACATGTTGAACGTCCCTTTGATTTTCATGTTTCTGGGCGAAGGCTAGAGCAGCTTCACGTACCCAAGCACCATTATCATAGGCTTCTTGCCGTGTTCGTATACGGTCTTTATTACAAGGACCGTCGCCTCGTACAACTTTATTAAATTCATCCCAATTAATCTGACCAAAATCCCAAGATTTACGCTCTGCGTTATATTTCAGATCAGGATCAGGAAGAGTAATCCCAATTGCATTTGCTTGAGGAATAGTTAAATCAACAAATCGCTGCCTTAACTCGTCGTTGCCTTTTTTCTTAATCTGCCACCTTAAAAGCTGTGGCGTGTTAGGGGAATCCTTATCACTTGGTCCAAACATCATTAATGATGGCCACCACCATCTGTTGACTGCATCTTGCGCCATTGCTTTTTGCTCAGCGGTTCCGTTCATGAGGGCAGTAATTAATTCATAGCCCTGCTTTTTATGAAAATTTTCTTCTTTGCAAATTCTTACCATCGCACGTGCATAGGGACCGTATGAACACTTGGCAAGCATTGTTTGGTTTACAATTGCCGCACCATCAACGAACCATCCGATAACACCGATATCAGCCCATGATAAAGTTGGATAATTAAAAATACTTGAATACTTGGCTTTGCCAGCGAGCAAGTCGCGAGTTGATTGATCTCTGTCAGAACCCAGGGTTTCTACACCACTATAAATATAGAGCCCATGCCCTGCTTCATCTTGAACTTTTGCAATAAGGATTTTTTTTCTGCGAAGCGATGGAGCACGAGTAATCCATTCTCCTTCCGGAAGCATTCCTACAATTTCAGAGTGCGCATGTTGGGACATCATTCGGATAAGTTGCTTTTTATAGGCTTCAGGCATCCAATCTTTAGGCTCTATTACTTCACCAGAAGCAATCCGTTTTTCAAAATTATCTAATTGTGATTGTTCTTCCATAATATACCTATGACTCTTTACTTTTCGAATCAGTTACTTCAATTGTACTAACCATAGGGAAGGACATCAACTTAAAAAATTATCGAAAAAACTCATACTGAATCTTAATCTATTGTATTTAATCATCATTTAATGAACCAATCTCTTCACTAATGTTAAGATACTATATACAGCAACAACTTCATCATTTTGATTCTTAACTTCGACATCCCATTCAACAACTCCCTGCGGAATTTCGCCTTCTCTTGGATCCTTTGCAGTCTTCTTTTTACAGGTCAATCGAACACAGATTGAATCGTTCACAAAAACAGGCTTAGTAAAGCGAAGCCCTTCTAAACCATAATTTGCAAGAACAGGCCCAGGAGCAGGATCTACAAAAAGCCCCGCTGCTGCAGAAACAATAAAATAACCATGCGCAACTCGTTGACCAAAAATAGATTCTTTAGAGATTGAATCTTCCATATGGGCATAGAAATGATCGCCACTGAGTGCTGCAAATTTTAAGATATCTTCTTCTGTAATTATTCTTTTTTCAGTTATAAGGGTTTCACCAATTTGTAGCTCTTCGAAATGTTTTCTGAATGGATGAATTTTTTCGCGAAGCTCGACACCACCTTTAAGCCATTCGTTACAAACTTTTCCAAGGGTTGTCGGTGATCCTTGCAGTGCCGTTCGTTGCATGTAATGCATAACTGCTCTTGCTCCACCCATTTCTTCTCCACCGCCGGCTCTGCCTGGTCCACCGTGAACAAGCTGTGGAAGTGGGGATCCGTGTCCAGTTGATTCTTTTGTACACTCTTTATTTAGAATAACTAAGCGTCCGTGATACGGAGCAACACCGAGAGCAACTTTTTTAGCGATAGTGTCGTCCCCTGTTACTAACGACCCTACAAGGCTGCCTTTACCCATCTGAGCCAATTCAATTGCCTCATCCACTGTAGCATACGGCAAAATTGTATTAACCGGACCAAACGCTTCAATGTTATGCGGTTGAAGTTTTGAAAAAGGTTTATCGCAGTAAAGTAAAGTTGGTGATATGAAAGCACCTTTATTCCTGTCGGCGCCTATAACTTCAAAATCTATTTCTGCGCCTAGTAAGATTTGTGCACCGCTTTGAATCTCTGAAATTTTTGCTCTAACTTCTTTTAACTGATCCAATCCAGCAAGTGGGCCCATGCGGACCCCTTCTGCTTGGGGATCTCCAATCTTTACTTGGCTTAATCTTTTCTTGAGTGCTGCTGTTACTGGTTCGACTAAAGATGCTGGTACAATTGTACGTCTAATAGCAGTACATTTCTGTCCAGCTTTCACTGTCATTTCGCGTGCAACTTCTTTAATAAAAATCTCAAACTCTTCACTATCTGGAGTCACATCACTTCCAAGAATAGAACAGTTGAGTGAATCAGCTTCCATATTGAATCGAATAGAATTATTTACTATTCCTGGATGGCTTTTTAATTTTTTGCCTGTTTCTGCTGAGCCAGTAAAGGTCACGATATCTTCGCATCCTAAATGATCAAATATGTCACCAGCACTTCCTGAAATAAGTTGCAGAGAACCTTCAGGAAATATCTTTGATTCAATCATACTTTTAAAAACTGCTTCTGCTAAATAACAGGTCACTGTTGCAGGTTTTACAATTGCAGGGACTCCGGCAATAAGGTTAGCAGCAATTTTTTCAAGCATCCCCCAGACCGGAAAATTAAATGCATTGATATGAAGCGCTGCCCCTAACATCGGAGTACACACATGAAGCCCAACAAAGCTTCCAGTTTTAGAAAGATTCTCTAGTGCACCATCAACATATGCTGTTTCATTTGGAAAATCTCTACGTCCACGACTTGCATATGTAAAAAGAACACCGATACCGCCTTCAATATCAATCCATGAATCTGCTTTTGTGGCACCGGTAAATGCAGAGATCTTATAGAACTGATCTTTTTGCTCCATAAGATAGAGTGCAAGTTTTTTTAAGAGTCTGGCACGATCATGAAAAGTCATCTTTCTCAGTGCAGCTCCACCAACAGTGCGTGCATAATGGAGCATCCCTTGATAATCGAGTCCTCCACTAATGACTTCGCCGATTGCGTCTCCTGTGACCGCATTGAACAACGGCATGCTTTTGCCACTTCCAGTATGCCATTCACCTTGTGCGTAACTTTGTGGTTTCATAGTTTTTTATTCCTGACTCTTATTTTCTTTTCCAATTGTTTTCCACGGCTTATAATCTGAAGCCATTTTTTTGCGATCTTTTGGGATTTCCCTGAGTGGTTCACATTCTTTTAGTGTTTGTCGTAGTGATTCTGGAAGTGATTGATAGAGTTTTGTCCCTTCAGTTTTCCAATCAAGCATCTCATCGGTTACATCTTTAACAACTTTCGCGGGATTTCCAACAACAACTTTTCTATTTGGAATTATCATCTCTGCAGGTACAAAACAAAGAGCACCGATGATGCACTCATCACCGACAACAACATTATCCATGACTACAGCATTCATACCAACAAGGGAATTTTTTCCGATTGTGGCTCCATGAATAACAGCACCGTGCCCAATATGTGCTGATTGCTTCAGTGTGACAGTCAAACCTGGAAACATATGTATTGTGCAAGATTCTTGAATATTGCAACCATCTTCAATAATGATCTCTCCCCAATCTCCACGAATTGTTGCTCCTGGTCCGACATAAACATCTTTTCCAATTACAACATTACCCACAACAGTTGCATTGGGATGAATAAAAGAGCTTTCGTGAATTACTGGCTGAAAACCGTTGAATTCAAAAATATTACCCATTGCTATTCTCAACAACACAAGCCATTCCTTGCCCAACACCGATACACATTGTGCACAAAGCATATTTTTGATTTCGCTCTTTGAGTTCATGAAGCGCAGTTAAGATTAATCGTGCTCCAGACATTCCTAGTGGATGCCCAAGAGCAATTGCGCCTCCGTTTGGATTTACTCGTTCATCGTCTTGTGAAAGTCCAAGTGACCTTAAGCAGGCAATACCTTGTGCGGCAAAAGCTTCATTAAGTTCAATAATATTTATATCTTTGATGGTAAGTCCCGCAATTTTTAATGCTTTTTCAGATGCAGCTACTGGACCTATCCCCATAATATTTGGTTGAACTCCAACAACAGCCGAAGAGATAATTTTTCCTAGTGGATTAAGTTTCAATGACGTTACTGCTGTATCACTCGCAAGAAGCAGTGCGCATGCACCGTCATTGATACCTGATGAATTTCCGGCAGTTACGGATCCATCTTTTCGAAATGCAGGTTTTAATTTTGATAAGGTTTCAAGAGTTGTTCCTGAGCGAATAAATTCATCAGCAGAAAAATGTAGTACTTCACCTTTCTTTTTTGGGATTTCAACAGAAACAATTTCTCGTTCAAACCTTCCCCGTTTTAGTGCCGCAGATGCTTTCATTTGGGATTGCATTGCAAACTGATCCTGGTCAGCTCTAGAAACCGAGAACTGAGCTGCAACATTTTCAGCTGTTTCACCCATGGAATCAGTACCGTACATTTCTTTCATCAGTGGGTTTACAAAACGCCAACCGATACTGGTATCAAAAAGCTCAGCATCACGACCAAAAGGAGTTGCAGTTTTTGAAAGTACATACGGCGCCCGTGTCATACTTTCAACACCACCTGCGATCATAAAATCTGCTTGACTTAGTTTAATCGATCTATCAGCATTGATGACCGCGCTCATTCCAGAAGCACACAATCTATTTACAGTTTCACCTGGAATTTCGACAGGAAGCCCTGCAAGAAGTGCCGCCATACGTGCAACGTTTCTATTATCTTCTCCAGCTTGGTTTGCAGATCCGAAAATAACATCTGTTATCTTTGAAGTCGGTACTGATGGATTTCGCTTGATAAGCTCTTTTATAACAAGAGCTGCCATGTCATCGGCTCGAATCGGTGATAGAGATCCTCCATGATTTCCAATCGGAGTTCTAATACCATCTATAATAAAACTTTTATTCACGTTCGAATACTCCTCAATAAATTTACGAATAGAAATTAGATTTCTCTTTTGCTTTCCTTCGAAGCAATACACTTGCGCGGTATCTATCTTCTCGGTAATCCTCGTAAAGTGCATCGAGCACTCCTACGATCGTATCAAGACCAACTTCATCACACCAACGAAGTAATCCCTTTGGATAGTTCACTCCTAGCGTCATTGCGGAATCAATATCATCTCTCGAAGCTATTCCAAGATATAATGCGTCGGCTGCTTCATTAATAAGCATAGCTAGGATCCTGAGAAAAATTATCTCCCCTCGCTCTTTATCAAAACTAATATTTTGCGAGACTTCATTTACATTTGAATCAGTATAATTATAGAAACCTCTTCCAGTCTTTCTGCCTAAAAGCCCAGCTTCAACATTTCTTTTCTGAGTAAACGAGGGCTTATACCGAGGATCAAAGAAGAACTCTTTAAAGACAGTCTCTGTAACACTTAAGTTTATATCATTGCCAATAAAATCCATGAGCTCAAAAGGACCCATTCGAAACGAACCGAGTTGTTTCATTGCAGCATCAATTTCTTGAAATGAACCGATTGATTCTTCGTATATTCTGAGCGCTTCACCGTAATACGGTCTCGCAATGCGATTAACAATAAAACCAGGTGTATCTTTTGCTAGAACTGTTTTTTTATTCCAAGATGAAATAAGTTCAACAACTGACTCAGTAATAGTTTGATTTGTTAACAATGACGGAACAATCTCGACAAGTGCCATCAGCGGCGCTGGGTTGAAAAAATGAATTCCAATAACTCGCTCTTTTTTCTTACAAGCAGCTGAAAGCGACGCAATCGAAAGAGACGACGTATTAGTTGCAAGAACACATGTGTCTTTGACGATAGCTTCTAAAGAGGTAAAGAGCTGTTTTTTAATTCCAAGATCTTCGATAATTGCTTCAATAATTATCCCACACGTAGCATGTGATTCTAAATTTGTTGCATACGATATCCTAGAAAGGATCTGTTCAGATTCTTCTTTACTAATTTTTTTCTTTGCGATTAATTTTTCAAATGTTTCACTCAGACTTTTTTTACAGTTACTAAGGGTTACTTCGTTAGCATCTGAAATAATCACTTGATGCCCATTACTTGCTGCAACCTGAGCAATCCCCCGCCCCATCGTACCTGCACCAATAACTCCAACAATTGTTGTAGAATCTAACTTCATGTTACTCACCTTTAAATTGTGGGGCGCGTTTTTCTACAAATGCTTTTACGCCTTCAGCATAGTCTAAACTTTTACCTGCCTCATCCTGTAGATCTCTTTCTAAGAGCAATTGGTCTTCAAGTGAATTTGAAAGCGATCGATTCAATCCTCGCTTAATAAGTCCTAACCCTTTTGTAGGTTGCGTTGCTAAATACTTGGCAATACTTTTTGCCTCGTCTAACAGCGCTTCGCTTGACACCACTTTATAAATCATTCCAATTCTTAGTGCTTCTTCCGCTGTAATTTTCTCTGCCAACATCGTAAGGGCAGTTGCACGTGCAAAACCAATAAGTCGTGGAAGAAAAAATGTCCCTCCGCTATCAGGCACAAGCCCTACTTTTGAAAATGACTGCACAAACGATGCAGTGGATGCTGCAAAAACAATATCACAAGCAAGTGCTAAGTTAGCACCTGCCCCGGCAGCAATTCCATTTACTGCACAAATAAATGGTTTCTCAATTGACCGAATTTTTAGAATAATTGGGTTGTAACAACTTTCAACTATTTTTCCTAACTCTGTTGTCTCACCTTCTTTAGGTATTACATCTGAAAGATCTTGCCCTGCACAAAAGCCTCTTCCTTTCCCAGTTAAAAGCACTGCTCGAATATTTTTTGATTTTGATTGATCGAGAGCAATCTGTAATTCAGATGACATCTCTCGATTAAAACTATTGAGGACATCAGGTCGATTGAGTGTTATCTCTAAAACACCTTCAGAAGCTTCACACAGAATATTTTTAAATTCAGACACAAGTATTTCTCTTGATTGTTAATTGTTTTGCATGAGTTCTTTACCACGAAAGTACCAAATCAAGGAAGAATTCCGAGTAGTTATCAGTAGCAACCGTAGCAGCAATTTTTTGAACAACTCTTTCTATCATTAAATGAATTGAAATGCATCGGAAAAACCTAATGATATCAATTCATTGAAGAACTTTTGATTTGACATTTACTCGCTCTTAATGAGACAAGGGTGTCTTCAAAGTATAGTAACTCTAGAGGCATTTTATGGGTGTAGCAGCAATGAGCCAAGTAGCAGATTCTTTAGGATTGAATCCTCAAATTGACTGGAAAAAAGTCGCCTATCTGGTCTTTGCTTCACGGGCAATTGATGCAGTTGAAGAAACAAAATTACTTCCTGAAAAAAAAATTCTGTATCAGTTCTCAGCACGGGGACACGATGTCCCACAAATTATACTTGGATCTTTGCTAACTGGTAAGCGTGATTCAGCAAGCGCTTATTATCGATCTCGACCTCTGCTTTTATCACTTGGACTATCTTTCGAAGATGCATTTGCTGGACCGATGGGAAAAAGCGGTGGCTTTAGTGATGGTCGAGACATCGGTGTTGTTTGTAACCTTCCAAAAAAAGAAGGCGCAATAGTTTTGCCAATGTCGGGTGACGTTGGATCTCAATATACACCTGCAGCTGGTTGGGCACAGAGTATTGTGTATCGATCACAAACTCTTAAGGATAAAAATTTTAAAGGATGTATCTCTGTTGTTCTTGGGGGCGAAGGATCAGTTGCAACGAATGGTTTTTGGTCTGCACTTACCATGGCAACAACATTAAAACTGCCGATGCTTTTTTATATTGAAGATAATCAATATGCGCTCTCTGTTCCTTCTCACTTCCAAACTCCTGGTTGCAATATTGCAGACAATTTAGCGTCATTTAAAAATCTAAAAATATTTGATGGCAATGGATCTGATTTAGCAGAAACTTCTGCAATTCTTTCTGAAGCAACAGACTTCGTACGAAGTGGAACTGGTCCAGCACTTGTAAGGCTTGTTGTTCCAAGACTATCGGGACATTCTGGGCAAGATACACAAGCTTATAAAAAAGAAGAGCTTATTAAAGAAGAGAAAAATAAAGATCCAATATTCTCATTAGAGAAATATCTTGTACCTGCTGTTATATCTGAATCTGAATGGTCATCACTTCGTGAGAAAGCAGCGAATGATGTAAATCTTGCACTTACAGGAGCACTTAATAGAAATGATCCTTCAATTGCCGATGTAAAAAAATATCAGTTCTCTGAAACAGATTCTGATGGCAATGTAGAAGTACAATTACAGGGTGGACTTCTTTATGAGGGACATACTTTCCCAAAATCATCTACTACTCCGAATGAAGAACCTACAAGAATTAACCTCGTTACTGCAATTCGAAAAACTTTGTCTCATGAACTAAAAACAAATCCAAAAGTTTTAGTGTTTGGTGAAGATATTGGACCAAAAGGTGGAGTGCATGCAGTGACTCTTGGTCTTCAAGAAGAGTTTGGAGAAGATCGAGTTTTTGATACAAGCCTTTCTGAAGAAGGTATTGTGGGACGCGCAGTTGGAATGGCAGTTGCTGGACTTATGCCAGTAGTCGAGATTCAGTTTAGAAAATATGCAGATCCTGCAACTGAACAATTAAATAATTGTGGAACAATGCGTTGGAGAACAGCAAACCGATTTGCTGCACCTCTTGTTGTCAGAATTGCTGGTGGTTTTGCAAAATGTGGCGATCCATGGCACAGCGTTTCTGGTGAAACGACTTGGATTCATGCCGTTGGTTGGCAAGTTGTGATGCCGTCCAATGCTCAAGATGCAGTTGGGCTTCTTCGATCTGCAATGCGAAGCAATAATCCAACTATCTTTTTTGAACACAGGCATATGTATGATGCGCTTTGGGCACGGCGACCGTATCCGGGGGATGATTATGTTGTGCCATTTGGTAAAGCAACTATTACCAAAGAGGGATCTGCGATTACAGTGGTTAGTTGGGGTGCAATGGTTGAGCGTTGTGAAGAAGCTGCAAAAGAGTTTGATTCTCAGGTTGAAGTAATAGACCTTCGTTCGCTTAGCCCTTGGGATAAAGAATCAGTAATTACATCTGTGAAAAAAACCAGAAGATGTTTAATCGTTCATGAAGACGGTATGACATGTGGTTTTGGTGGTGAGATAGCTGCAGTCGTTGCGAATGAATGTTTCTTACACCTTGATGCTCCAGTTGATCGATTGGCAGTTGAAGACATCCCTATTCCTTATAATGTACCTATGATGGAAAGTGTTGTTCCTTCCACTTCTCAGATCTCACAAAAGATTACAAATTTATTAAACTTCTAAATTTTTTAGTTACTGAAATTTCTATGACTGAGATAATTGAAATTAAAATGACCTCTGAACAAGAGGAAGGAACAAAATCTGTTTTAAGCACTTGGCTTAAGAAAGTTGGAGAACATGTTAAAGAGCATGAACCACTCATCGAAGTGACAACTGACAAAGTAAGCCTTGAAATTTCATCACCTGCTTCGGGCATTCTGATTGAAGTAATAAAAGTTGTTGATGAAGATATTCATCCTGGTGAAATTTTAGGTCGAATTCAGCTAAGCGATGCTTCCTCTGCTAGTACTCCAACTACATCAAAAGAAAAAAATGCTAGTAAAACAAAATCTGCATCTTCAAATGACGATTCTTCTAGATCTACAGATGCAGCACTAGAACTTACTCCTGCTGTAAAAAGACTCCTTAAAGAAAAAGGAATCTCTGCAACTGATGTTAAAGGCACAGGACCAAGGGGAAGAATACTTATTGAAGATATTGAGAACTTTCATCAGTCTCATAAACCAGCTGCGAGTACTACTGCTGCAGGTGAATCAACACGAATCCCGCATAATCAGATGCGAAAAAGTATCGCTTCACATATGGTGCAAAGTCTGCTGCACACTGCTCCGCACGTTACCAGCGTTTTCGACTGTGACTTAACTGAAGTAATAAAACATCGAGATGCTCATAAGGAAGAATTCGCTAAGAAGGGTGTGAAGCTCACACTGACCCCCTACTTTATTCAAGCAACTGTTAAAGCACTAAAAGCTGTTCCTCAATTAAATAGCAGATGGCATGATGACTCGCTTGAACTATTTCCTTTTCACAATATCGGACTTGCGATAGGACTTGAACAAGGTGGACTTATTGTTCCTGTTATAAAAAATGCTGCCGACCTTGATCTTTTTCAAATTGCATCCCTCGTTCAAGAGCTCACTCAAAAAGCTAGAACACAAACCCTTGATCCAAAAGAAGTGCGAGATGGAACTTTTACAATTTCCAATCATGGAATGACTGGAAGTTTAATTGCGACTCCGATCATTATTAATCAACCACAATCGGGGATTCTTGGCATTGGAAAGTTAGAGAAACGAGTTATTGTTAAAGAGGTTGATGGGAAAGATCAGATGGTGATTCGTCCAATGGTATACGTTTCACTGACTTTGGATCATCGGGTTTTAGATGGGGTGCAGGCTAATGCATTTCTTACTACTTTTGTAGCATCACTAGAGGACGCTCACTTTTATAACTAGTTGATCATAGATAATCACGACACCTAGATCTAAGTACTTATAAAGGTGAGCGTCCCCTAGAAAAATATGCAAACAAACTCGTTAGAATAATGATACTTAGAGAGATAATGACGCTGCTCAATTGGTCGGGGTCTCGCATCTCATTTAAAGTAGCAACCATAGCTAGAATAATTGGAGCTGCTGCGATAGTACAAATGACATAAAAATTACCAGGTACTTTGAATGGACGCTCTTTATCTGGGTCTTTTAATCTAAAAACAACAAAACTTATGTGCTGGAGGAGTAATGTGCTTGAGAATAAGAACACGTCTAAAGTTATTAACTCTGAAAAAGATTTCAAACAAAGAAGAGAATAAATAACAGAACAAAAACAGATTGCTCGAACAGGTGATTCGCTCTTTGGATTCAGTTTAGCAAACCATTTTGGCAAATATCCATCCAGAGCAAGCACATACGGTATCCGCGAAGCAGCAAGCGCTTGCGCATTAAAAAGAGACATGGCACTGGCGATACTCGTTATAATTAAAAATATAAAAAGTAAATTCCCGCCTGCGTGATAACCGATTGTGGGCCAAACGCCAGATTCCCATTTAGTTTTATCAGGATATACCTGAAGTCCAGCAAAGACAGAAAGAAAATAAAGAGCAATAATTAATACCATTGAATACAGTAATGCTTTCGGGAATATTTTTTTGGGATTATCGATCTCAGCAGTGATAGTTGAAAGCCCACTCCATCCGAGATAATTCCACATAACAATTAAAAGCCCTGCACCTAATGAATCTATAAAATTTGGAGCAACGGCATCATTCAATAGCACCGTAACTAATGGAACTGGATTACTGAAAAAACTAAAAAGTCCACAGAGAATTAAAAATGTAAATGAAATGCAAATTAACGTAGTTAGAACAATCGCCCATTGACCAACTTTTTTAACACCAATGATATTGATTATAGTAAAAGGAACAATTAACACGAGACACAGAAGAAATCTTAGCTCCATGTGAGAGGATGCTTCTTGAGGTAACCATCCAGCAAGAATTGAAGAATGAATAACTATCTCTGCAAATATAATTGGATACAACGCACAATCAAACCAAGAGTAGATCCACATCCAGAGAGCACTTAACAAACCCCACTTCGGTCCCAACGTATCTTTTACCCAATGATAATACCCTCCCTCTTTTGGAATCGCAGTACTCATCTCTGCAGTAACAAGTGCTGCAGGAATTGCCCAGATAAATGGAGTTATCAGGATTAATATAAGCGAAGCAAGTGCACCGCTTGATTGTACAATTTCTTCTAAACCATTAGGTCCTCCACTTACTTGACAAAATAGAAGAGCAGTTAAAGCAGAGAGTGTTATCCGATTATTTAATCCACTCATGATGTGGTTATAACTTAAAAGAAGAAAATCAAAAAATGGGTTTATTTTGAGAGTGACATTTTTCGTTTATTAAATTACTGTTTGTAGATATGAATATGAAAATATCGATAACTTATTTACTCGCAACTTTTTTCTTCTTTCATCTTACATCTGATTCATTCTCGGAAGTGCTCTGCGTTAATTCGAAAGGAAATTTTAGGATTGCCTCAAAATGCGTCTCTCCTTTTAAAAAAGCAAGTGTATCTGTGCTTTCCAAGCTCGGATTAAAAGGAGAAACCGGTCCTTCGAGCGCAACTGGGCCTAAAGGTGATACTGGAGCTCAAGGTCAGGCGGGCTCAAATGGTATTTCTGGAAGAGTTCTTGAAGAAAGTTCAGATACTGTAACTGTTGCAAGTGGAGCAACTACTGGGGTCTTTGTCACTTGCTCTGGTATCAAAAAACCAACCGGCGGTGGATGTGAAAGCTCAGATTCTCGTCTTGTAGTTTACTATGGATATCCGGATGAAACTGCAAGCTTTTACTCCTATTTCTGTGGATTCCGCAATATTTCTGGTACGTCTGTTAACGCAACTATTACAGCACATGCGGTATGTGCACTAAATTCGAATTAGCATTTTGGGGACGCTCACCTGTATGAGTTGTTGAAATGATGAAAAGTTCGATAAAAATCAATTGGTTATAAAGGTGAGCGTCCCCCTGGATACCCTTATTTGCATCTCATCCAAGTAGTTGAAGCACCAATGCAGGACTTTGATTAGCCTGAGCAAGAACAGCAACAGCTGATTGCTGAAGAATTTTTGTGCTGACTATGCGTGAACTTTCCTCTGCGACGTCAACATCAGCGATACGACTATATGCTCCCTGGTATTCCAAAACAGTTGATTGTACGACCTTTACAGCGACTGAGAGCCTACTTTCAAATGCGCCAAGTTTTCCTTTTTGAATTCCAAGGTTATTTGCAGTGTTAGAAAAAATTGACATTGCTTGTCTTGCATCTGCGATAGATTTTAGTGAAAAAGGAAGAATTGGTGAGATGCCGTCTTTGGTAGTTCCAAGCAATACAGATGCAGTATTATCGTCGCTATCAGATATTACGATATCAAGAACACCGTCACCATTTAGATCGCCTAGAGCAGAGCCGTAAGCGATACTACCTATTTGAAAGGTAGCCATTGCCTTAAAGCTTCCATTGCCATTTCCAAGAAGAATTGAGGTAGAATTGTCAAGTTGATTTACCGTTACAATATCAAGAGCACCGTCACCATTTAGATCTCCAAGTTTCACAGAAAGAGGCGTTGGACCAGTACTAAAAGAGCTTCTTGCCTTAAAACTTCCATTACCGTTACCAAGAAAAACTGAAGTGGCATATTCATCACTATCTGCTGTTACAATATCAAGTATCCCATCCCCATTCAGATCGCCAAGAGCAACAGAACCCGGAGTGAACCCTGTGGACATAGAAGTTCTAGCTTTAAAACTACCATCTCCATTTCCAAGAAGTACTGATGCGTTATGATCTGATGTATCTGTTGTCACGATATCAAGAATACCGTCACCGTTTAAATCGCCAGCGGCAATAGATAAAGGCTGATTGCCAAGTTGAGTTGATGTTCTTGCTTTAAAGCTTCCATTACCATTTCCAAGCATAACTGAGAAAGTATTATCGATAGAATCCGTTGTGAGCACATCAAGAATTCCATCTCCATTGACATCTCCTAGGATAAGAGAGTTAACAACACTTCCTAAAGCAAAAGATTTCATAGCATTAAAACTACCATCTCCATTTCCAAGGAGTATCGAGAAATTATTACTACCTCCTGATGTCACAATATCAAGGATACCATCCCCGTTAAGATCGCCAAGTATAGCTGATGTATCGGTCGTACCTAAAGCAAAAGACATTTTTGCTTTAAAACTACCATCTCCATTTCCAAGAAAAACTATGGCGCTGTTGGTATTTAAATCTGTTGACACCATATCAAGAATGCCGTCACCGTTTACATCTCCAAGGACCACTGAAAAAGCAACAGCATCCATCGAAAAAGTTGTTCTCTCCTTAAAACTCCCAGTACCAAGCATCCCTCCAAGCGAAGAAGATATCGAACCACCAGTACCATAACCGGCTTGAATTGAAACGCCTTGAGTGCTTCCATCAAAAAGATTTATTCCGTTGAATGTAGTGGCTCTAGATACTCGAAAGTATTCTTTCGAAAGAGCTTGTGCTTCTGCATCCATAGAAGCGCGCTGCTTGACACTGTAGCTTCCGTTTGCTGATTGTTCAGCAAGTTCTTGGAGCCTTGTTACGATATTGGATAAACTTTCTACAGCGCCACTGGCGATTGCAAGGGTACTTGCGCCGTCATTAATATTTCTTACTGCTTGTGTGAATATTCGTGTATCTGCTTTGAGTTTTGATGATACTGCAAGCCCTGCAGCATCATCGCTTGCTTTGTTAATTCGCAATCCAGAAGAAAGCTTTTCATAACTTGATGAAAGCTTATCAGTTGCGTTTGCAACCTGTCGCTGCGCTCTAAGTGAAGCGACGTTAGACTTTAACGAAAAAAAACCACTCATCCAATAAGCTTTCTAAAACACAATCCTTGTGCGTAAAGCTACTACTCACCAACCAGGGGTAAGTTAGTAAAATCACGTACATAAAGTCGTCGAATTAGTTTGGCAATTAAAGATTCTGAAGCTAAATTTATAAAGAGAATTTAGCAAACTAGAGGAATACTAAGGATTTTTCGTATTCCTTAGCTTTTTTTCAGGGCTTACTGCTCCAGCACTTTCAAGAACTGTTCACTATGATGATGGACAGTTCCTTTTTTTTCCTGCTGGTTCTGCCGTAACGATTGATCAAGCATGCCCTGCCGGCAAAGTATCTCTCGGTGGCGGATGCACTTCTTCTCAATATGTTGCGATTAAAAGCACGTTTCCTTTCGATGATAGCCCTCAACTCTGGAGGTGTAACTTCAGAAACATTGATAACGGGTCGGGGCAAAACGCTACTGTTACCTCTTTTGTGATCTGTGGGAATCCTTCTTGAGTACTTCTTTAGATGGTCACCAAGAGACAAACTACCATTTTCAGGGTAAATGGCGGCGATATTTCAAATATACTATAATCCCCAATTACTTTGAACAAACCAACCAAACGCCGATCAATTAAAGTCCCCCGAGCCCCGTCAAAAAAAAAGGCTGTACCTGTTCGTAGTAACTTTAAAGTTATTCTCATCTTACTCACCACTTTTACTGCTGTCTTTGGAACAGCAAGTCTTGTGTATCTTTATAAAGCTACCGATGAGCTTGTCGTTGAAAATCTTTCAACGCTTGGCTCTTCAAAAGTATCTGCAATTTATTCAGAACCTTTTATGATTTTTCAGGGACAAAAGTCCTCAGAAGATGCGCTTCGTAGACAATTGACGAAACGGCAATATGGGGTGTCCCTTGAAGACCCAAAAGAGATCGGTGAATACAAATTTGATGGTTCTGTTTTAAAAATTTTTACTCGCTCTTTTACTCAACCTAATGGACAGACCAGAGATCCAGCTCTCATTTGGTATAATTTTCAATCTGGTTCAATTATAAATAAGCTCGATCTTCTAAAAAAGGAGCTTGTTCTTGAGCCAATCCCCATTGCTAGCCTTGGAGGTGAAGAGGTCCGTGCTAGTCGTTATAAAAAACTAACAGAGCTTCCCCCGTTCCTTCCTAAAGCATTTCTTGCAATTGAAGACCAGCGGTTTTATTCACATTTTGGTATCGATCCATTCGGAATTTTCAGAGCAATGATGAAGAATATCGCTGCACGTAGGTTTGTCCAAGGCGGTAGTACGATAACTCAACAACTCGCTAAAAATTTATTTTTTACCTCTCAAAAAAGTCTGACTAGAAAAATCAAAGAAGCATTTGCTGCTGTTTCTCTTGAACGACATCTTTCAAAAGATAAAATTTTAGAGCTCTACCTCAATGAAGTATACTTTGGTCGTGATGGTTCTGTATCAGTCCACGGAGTTAGTGAAGCGGCTTCTTCATTTCTTAATAAGAAAATCGAAGATATAACCATATCAGAAGCCGCAACGTTAGCTGGAATGGTGAAAGCTCCTTCAACGTACGCACTTCGAAAAAATTTAAAAAAAGCACTTGAACGTCGCGATGTAGTCATTCAAGAAATGATGGACGCTTCATTTATTACTGCTGATGCAGCAAAAGAAGCAAAAGCTCAAAAAATTGTTGTCTCAACAGTGAATCAACATCGTCAAATCGCCCCCCACTTTATGTCACAACTCGAATCAGAGTTATCTAAAGCTATTGATATGGAGGGTGCTATTGCCTCAGGAATTTCTGTATTTACTGGAATCGATCGTGAATATCAACAATGTGCAGAAACTGCCATTAGTGAAGGAGTTGCTGCTCTTGAAAAAAATCATCCCTCTCTTAAAAGAAAAGATGTACCTCTGGAAGCAAGTTTAGTTTCTATTGAACCTTTTAGTGGTCTCGTAAAAGCGTGGGTAGGAGGAAGGGATTTCTCAAAAAACCAATTTAATCATGTAAGCCAAGCTGAGAGACAGATTGGTTCAACCATAAAGCCATTTGTGTATTTGACGGCACTTTCGCCTGAATTTAATAGTTATAAAGTTGCTACGCCGATTAGTATTCTTGGAGATGAACCAATATCTATCAAAGTTCCTGGTGGCGCATGGGAACCCCAAAATTACGATAAAAAATTTAGAGGCGATGTTACTGTTCGTTATGCACTCGAGAACTCTTTAAATGTTCCTGCAGTATATTTATCTCAAAGAGTTGGAATTCCAAATATTGTTGATGTATTAAAACGATTTCATGTTTCTAATAGTATTGATCCCGTGCCTTCGCTAGCACTTGGTGCACTTGATACCACCCTCCTTCGTATTACCTCAGCATACAGCGCACTTGCCAATGGTGGTAAGTATGTCCATCCACGATTATTCTCGAGTGTCATCAGCCGAGATGGGCAGCTTTCAATGTCAGTACCAATTGAAGAAGAAACTGTCGCTGACGAAGGTGCTGTCTATATTCTTACTAATATCATGCAAGGTGTTGTAGAGCGTGGTACTGCACGAGGTATACGTTCAGGTGGGTTTTCTGGCACAGCTGCAGGTAAGACAGGAACTACGAATGACGCACGGGACGCTTGGTTTATTGGGTTTACTCCAAATCTTGCAACAGGTGTGTGGGTTGGTTTTGATGATAATAAAAAGATCGGTCTTACTGGTGGCGTTGCAGCAGTTCCAATATGGACTTCTTTTATGAAATGCATTCAACCATATCTAGAAGATAACCAGTTCTTAGCCCCTCCTTCCGTTGTTACTCGTACGATTGATACAGCAACGTACCGAGTTATTGATCCCGCGTGCCCTGCTTCAGGAAATGAAAAACCTGAAGTGTTCCTGAAAGGTACTGAACCTGAAACTACATGTAGTAGTGGTGAGGAGCTTAACCTTCCTCCTCCTGTTGATGATGATAGCTATAGTGGTTTTGAAAATACTGAAAGTTCAGATCAAGAATTACGACCTAGTCGATCAAGAAGTATTGCAGAAGAATATGAAGAACAGCAGCGAAATCGATCAACAGATCATGGATTTTGGGATTCGATTTTCTGAATCAGTAATTTTAGGGACCAGGGTCAATAAGAGCAGGAGGCAAGTTGCCTGCATTAAATTCATTATTAACGTACTCAAATCTTTCTGTAACTAATTCACCTACAGAATTAATGGATATGATTGAGACTACACAAATAAGAGCTACAGTGAGCGCATACTCTACAAGTGATGCTCCTTTTTGCTTATTTAATCTGATTTTTTTTTCCATCACGACTCGTCGATTCACGTTTAGCAACAAACTCTATATATGTTATCGACAAAGACTGGGGAAAAGTGTGGTATCTAAGTAAAAAATAGCCTACGAATTCACTGGGTTTTTTCTAAGAATTTTTCTGGTATTACTCAATTATTGAGGCTCACAGACACTGCACCACGTGCATACATTGTGTAGTATATTATTCTCTATTTTAGGATTAGTAGAGAATCCTCTATACTGGCAAAGAATATGAAAACAAAATTGGGTAATACCTCATCTATTCCAGAAACATATACACCTGAAGTGCTCGATTTTATTCCCCGTAGCATCAGCAGAACTCAATACCCAAGCACTCACTTTGAAGGTTCAGATGTATGGCATGCTTACGAGTTTTCTTGGCTTGATGAGCGAGGGTCTCCCGAAACAGGGATTGTAAGATTAGACATTCCTGCTTCGTCCACACATATCGTTGAGTCAAAATCGTTCAAACTTTATCTGAACTCATTTGCTTTTGAACGACTTGCTTCATCCGCTGTTGCAGTTGAAACCATACAAAAAGATCTCAAAGCAGGGCTTGGAATTTTGCCAATAGTAACCTTATTTTCACAGGATGCGCCTAACCTTGTTCCTCAAACCCATCCAAAAGGATACTGCATTGATACTCACACCCTTCGTAATCCTGAATTTAATATAATATCTCCTTCCCTTCTAAAGACCGGCAATATGGATCGTGACGAGATTCTATTTTCTCATAATTTAAGAAGCCTTTGTCCCGTAACTGCTCAACCTGATTGGGCAACTGTTTTTGTCATGTATAGAGGGAAAGAGATTTTTCCTGATGCACTTCATGCATATATCGCGTCATTTCGAAGACACCAAGGATTCCATGAAGCTTGCTGCGAAAGAATATTTTTTGATATCAACCAGCAATGTCAACCAGAAGAACTTTCTGTTATGTGCTGTTTTACACGTCGTGGTGGAATTGATATCACCCCTATCCGTGGGCTTAAAAATGGACATCTCCTGCACTGGATGAGAACGGTTCGTCAATAAGACATTGTTCATATTAATAAAGAGCTAGTTGATTTAATTAATAAAATTAGATACACCTAAGTACGCTAACTGGGGTGGTGTCTAGATTTTCTTTTTGACGCCTGAGAAATACCCATCGAACCTGATCCGGTTAATACCGGCGCGAGGAAGTTATTATGTTTTCTATTCGTTCTCTGTTTTATTTCCACTCTTCTATCTTTATTTTTATATCGATATTTTCGCTGTCGAACCTTCCCAATAAAGTGTTCGCAGAGACAAAAGAATTAAGCTCTCCAAACGAAATTATAATTAATGCGGATCCTATAGGACGCCCTATTCAAAATTTCTCAACAAGTATCAGCGTCATTCCATCTGGTACTCTGCAAAATCAAGGAAGCCAACAGCTACAACAATCGCTCTCTCTTTCGCCTAATATTAATTCAGCAGGTGGTTCAAATACCCCACGCTTTTTCCAAATACGTGGTATCGGCGAACTCGAACAATATGAAGGAGCTCCCAATTACAGTGTAGGATTTTTTCTTGATGATATTGATCTGAGCGGGATCGGTGGAGTTTCAATGTTTGATATTCATTCGCTTGAGATCCTTAGAGGACCACAACCAACTGCGTATGGTGCAAATGCACTGGCGGGTATCATTCATTTAAACTCAGGTGCTTTTGATGATTCTCAAGCAGCCCGATTTAGTTTTGGAAGTGATGATTTAAATAATACCGGAGTCGCATTATTAGGATCCTCATCAGATGGTAAAACAAAAGCTCGAATGAGTTTGTTTCGTGAAAGCCAGAATGGATTTAGGTCGAATGATTTCCTCAATCGTGATGATACAAATGGTCGTGAAACATCTCAGGGAATCTTTAAACTTCGACATGATTTTTCTAATGATTCTTCAATTGTGCTCAGCCTTTTAAATATAAATACCGACAACGGATATGATGCGTTTACAATTGATAATTCATTTCAAACAGAAAGTGATCGCCCTGGGATCGACTCACTAAATATTATTGGTACTAGTGCTCGCTATACAGAAGTGCTTTCAAAAGATTGGAAGCTAACTTCTATTACAAGTTTTACAGGCGCAAAAACAGATTACAGTTTTGATGGTGACTGGGGCAATAATCCATTCTGGGGGGTGAATGCTCCTTATGATTATTCCTATGAAAGCACCAGGAAGCGTAATGCATTTTGGCAGGATCTTAGATTTACTGACAACAATGCCGACTATAAACTTGGTAAAGATTCAAGGTATCTTATTGCAGGATACCTGAATCGATTTTTTGAAGATTCTTCGAATAATAACCTTCAAGATAACGTTTCATACGATAAACTCAACTCTTCCTACCGCGCCACAACCGCAGCCATATATGCTGAGAGAGAAACACCTCTCTGGAATGATACTTCAATCTCTACCGGCATTCGATTAGAGCAAAAAGAAGCTCGTTACACTGATTCAAGACAAACAGATGCTGATCCTAAAGACACAATGATTGGAAGTTCAGTATCCTTAAATCATGCCATTACAGATTCAACCACTGGATATGCTCTTGTGTCTCGAGGATTTCGAGCAGGCGGAGTTAATACTGGGCTAAACATCCAACCATCCCAAAGAACCTTTGATGATGAATCACTGTGGAACTATGAAATTGGAACAAAGTCATATTTTAAAGAGATAAAAACTACTTCGAATCTTTCGTTTTTTCTACAGCAATCTCGAAATGCTCAAGTCAAAGGAGCGTATCAACTTGATCCAAAAGATCCGCTGACTTTTACCTACATCACTGATAACGCTGCTGAAGGTTTTTCAAAAGGTGTCGAATGGGAAGTTTCTTCACACCTCACAGATCGACTTTCAGTGACTGCTCAAACATCACTACTGCAAACTGAATTGGATGCAAACACACCTGGACTTTTACAAAACAGAGCACGTTCACATGCACCTTCATGGTCATACTCTTTTATGCCTAAATATTTTTTCACTGATGCACTTTATTCGGCAGTACAAGTGACAGGAATGGGATCATTTTATTTTGATGATTCTTTCAATCAACGCTCAACACCTTATTCTCTTGTAAATGCTGAAATCGGATATCAACAAGATAGGTATACACTTTCACTCTGGGCGAGAAATGTATTCGATAAACAGTATGCCATTCGTGGTTTTAATTTTGGTGTAGAACCTCCTGATTATCCAGCAAAACTGTATAAACAACTTGGTGATCCTTTCTCTATTGGGGCAACGCTGGTAATACACTTCTAAATTACTCACCGCTGAAGAAAATTGAGTATACTTTAAGTGATTGAAAAGTTATG
Source organism: Bdellovibrionota bacterium (assembly GCA_044356295.1). Classification (GTDB taxonomy): domain Bacteria; phylum Bdellovibrionota_C; class UBA2361; order UBA2361; family JBIKWN01; genus JBIKWN01. The sequence goes on along the minus strand of JBIKWN010000026.1, from coordinate 9,221 downwards.
ACTAAAAAGAAGAGTTAATAATTTTTCCAATTAAATTTTGTAACGCGAAGGTCGCGAAGTACGCGAAGAAAACAATTAATCACTTCGCGTACTTCGCGCCTTCGCGTTACTCAAAATGGATTTAATGCGATAACTCCACACTAATCTCATCGCCATTCCCATCAACCAAAATGCTTCCGCCTTCTACAATCTGATTTGAAATAATTGCACGTGCAATTTTAGTTTCAACTTCGCGTTGTATAAACCGTTTTAACGGTCGTGCTCCGTATATTGGATCATACCCGAGACGAGCAATAATCTCTTTAGCAGAATCAGTAATGACTAATTGAATCTGACGTTCTGAAAGACGGTTCTTAACGTCCGAAACAAGTAGATCTACTATTTTGACAATTTCTTTTAGTTGCAAAGGTTTAAACAATACAATTTCGTCTACTCTGTTCAAAAACTCTGGTCGGAATTTTCCACGGAGCTCTTCCATCACATTTCTTTTTGCAGACTCGGATATCTCACCAGATTTGGAAATACCTTCAAGTAAAAAATGCGAACCAATATTCGAGGTCATAATAATAACTGTATTCTTAAAATCGACAGTTCGACCCTGAGAATCTGTAATTCTTCCATCATCAAGTACTTGAAGAAGAATATTAAATACATCTGGATGCGCTTTTTCTATTTCATCGAAAAGTATCACGCTGTACGGTTTTCTTCTGACACTTTCAGTGAGTTGTCCACCTTCTTCATATCCAATATATCCTGGAGGTGCACCAATCAAGCGAGATACAGAGAACTTCTCCATATATTCACTCATATCAATACGAATCATATTGTCTTCGCTATCAAAGAGGCTTTCAGCGAGTGTTTTAGCAAGTTCAGTCTTTCCAACTCCAGTTGGACCTAAAAATATAAATGATCCAATTGGACGGCGAGGATCTTTAATTCCACTTCGAGCTCTAAGCACTGCATCTGCGATAAGTTGAACCGCTTCATCTTGTCCTATGACTCGTTCATGAAGTATGGAATCAAGTTTTAATAATTTCTCGCGCTCTCCTTCGACAAGTTTCGTAACAGGGATTCCTGTCCAACGTGCGACAACTTCGGTAATCTCTGCTTCATTAACTTCTTCAGTAACTAATCGTTTCCCTGACCCACTCTCTCCAACAATTTTTACTTCTTCCTCTTGAAGTTTTTTTTCAAGTGAAGGCAGCGTGCCGTGTTTTAATTCAGCGGCACGGTTTAAATCATAATCTCTCTCGGCCTTTTGTATATCGAGTCGTACTTTTTCAATCTGCTCACGTAAACCTTGAAGACTATGGATTGCTTTTTTTTCTGCGTCCCATTGATCCTTCATAGCAGTACTTTGGGATTTAAGATCACCTATCTCTTTGCCCAAATCTTCTAAACGAGTAGCACTTGCCTTATCTTTTTCTTTTCGAAGTGAAGCAGCCTCAATTTCAAGCTGCATCAATCGTCTGGTAACTTCATCAAGTTCAGCTGGCATGGAATCAATCTCTGTTCGGATACGAGCACAAGCCTCATCCATTAAATCAATTGCTTTATCTGGCAAAAATCTGTCAGAGATATATCTATCAGAAAGAGTTGCTGCAGCAACAAGTGCATTATCAAGGATGCGAACACCATGGTGGATTTCAAATCGCTCTTTGATACCGCGTAAAATTGAAATGGTATCTTCAACCGAGGGTTGATCTACCTGAACAGGCTGAAACCGTCTTTCAAGCGCTGCATCTTTTTCAACATACTGACGATATTCATCAAGAGTTGTTGCTCCAACACAGTGAAGCTCCCCTCGAGCAAGCATAGGTTTTAAGATATTTCCAGCATCAAGTGATCCCTCTCCTTTCCCAGTACCAACAATGGTGTGAAGTTCATCGATAAAAAGAATAATTTTTCCATCTGAATTTTTTACTTCATTTAAAACTGCTTTCAGGCGCTCTTCAAATTCACCACGAAATTTAGCCCCTGCTACTAGGCTTCCCATATCGAGTGCAAAAATAGTTTTATCTTTTAATCCTTCAGGTACGTCGCCACGAACAATACGCTGGGCAAGCCCTTCAACAATTGCAGTTTTACCAACTCCTGGTTCTCCAATAAGAACCGGATTGTTTTTTGTTTTTCTAGAAAGGATTTGTATGACTCTTCGAATTTCACTATCTCGTCCAATAACAGGATCAATTTTTCCTATTTTTGCATCTTCAACGAGATCTCTGCCGTATTTTTTCAATGCTTCATAGGTTTCTTCAGGATTGGCACTTTGTACTCGCTGATTTCCTCGAAGATCAATTAATGCTTTTAAAAATTTATCTTTCGTTATTGAAAATGTTTTAAAGAGAGTAGCAAGCCCTCCTCTATCAGACTCACTAAGAGCTGCAAGGAATAAATGCTCAACAGAGATATATTCATCCTTTAATCGTTTCGCTTCATCCTCAGCTGCGAGCATTAAACGGTTTAAACGTTGCGTGACTAAAACTTTACCAGGTTCAAAACCACTACCAGTGACTGCAGGTCGTTTCGAAAGCTCGGCTCTGAGTGCTTCTTGAAAATTTTCAGGGGAAATTGCTAGTTTTTCAAACACCCGCGGAATGATACCTTGAGGCTGTGCTATAACCGCTAGCAACAAGTGCTCTACATCAACTTCTTGATGATTCAGACGAACTGCAACATTTTGAGCCTCTGAAAGCGCTTCCTGCGATTTAATCGTAAATTTAGAAATATCCATGCTCTACGTGTAAGCATGGGAAGAACGATATTCAAGAGTATTAAAGATAACTAAAGCATGACGAAAAAAACTTCAACCGTACAGCTCTTAAGCAAGCATTCCAACTCCAAGCACACTCACCGTTGCTAGCCCTATAATGGCAGCCAAGATAATTGAAATAATCATAAGAATTGCACCAGTAACAATGAAGAAGGTCATTCGTTTTTCTTGTGGAACTCCGATACAAGGGGTAATCCCTTTAAACATTACATAGATCCCATAAAGCGTTAGACCAAGGCTAGCCAAAGCGCCAAGTATAGGGACAATTGTTAGTATTGCACCTATCCAACCTACACTATTACCAAATGCGACAAATCGAAAAGCATCTAGAGAAGTTGGATGACCATCAAACTTTTCAGCGATAAACTTCACAACAAAAGAAGCTATATATAAAGCAACAATCCCAACAATTAACTGCACTGCTGATAAAACAAGAGCGCCTGTAATAGCACCTTTAAAGATACCGAGCTTCACAAAACCAGCGAGGGCTCCAAGCGCAATAAGCGGAACAGCAAACTGGGTCAGGATCTGATTTTCACTTGTAAAATCAGATCTGTGCTTTTCCCACCCAGATGTAGGATCCATGATAAGGTCTAGGGTGATTTCTTTGATTTGATTAAGATTCATAATAATGGCACTTTATCCCTCAGAATACGGTTTGGAAATACAATAAATTAGACATGTTCTCTCGTGATCCAGCAATACAAGGCTCAACTCAAAAGAATATAACACTCATCAGAGTTGAAATCTTAGACCAAATTAACGAATTATTTGAGGTACCACCTTTTGGGCGGTCTGTTGCAGCTGACAAAAAACTACCTCTGGAAAATCTAGATCCAAAATCCTGGAATAATCAAGAAATTGATTATTTTGCTGAAAGCTTTGCGACACTTTTCTCTGAAACTCAAAATCCAAACCTTTTCAAGCCCTATGGAACTAAGATTGGTCAAGTAGGATTACTTACTGCGATCCTTACAGACTATGTATTTCGTGTTGATTGTCCATATTTAAAAATATCTCTCAGTAAAAATCTTCTTAATACTGGAATTCCTTCTGCTCATCAAATTGGCTGGGCGTTGTGGCATAGCAAAAATAACCCCTTTGAAGATTCTCCTGCTACAAAAAAAACTTCCTATTTTGAATGGGCAGGTCAAGCTGTCGCGGATGATATTTTATCTGCTTGTCCAGAAAACGCAGTTGCTCTTGTGAATGAATTCAGTAACGCTACTATTGCATTGCAAACTATTGAGCATCACTGGGGTTTTGAAGAGTGTTTTGCCAAGCCTTCCGTACTTAGGCAATTTTTAAACGGATATTTTAATCGGCTCGAAGAAAAGCTAGATTTTACAGACTCAACTAATCAAAATGTAATGATTGCTTCGTATATCTTACTTCTTCCTTCCCAAGAACATAGTGAACCCATATCCAATATAGCTTCTTTTTTCAGAACACCTCTTCATGTTTCCAATTCACTTCTTAATTTTTCCTACTGCGCTTTTGCACAAGGCGATACAGAAGAAGCAACTGAAGCTATGCAATTGCTAAGAACAATTCTCTATGATGACATGCTTAGCAATGATCTTGATCCATCAAACAGCTTTCTTTTGGATACTAATATAGATTCCATTCAGAAACGCTTCCCACGCACTGAAAAAACAGCCGAATGCAATGATTTTATTGATAGGATTGTAAGTCTTAAAAGAAGTGTTTTCTTCATCAATCAGGCCGGACTAAGATCTCAAAATAGAGAAAATGATGATGGCGCATAAAAGCGCCATTGATAAATCATAGATTAAGAAACGAAATCCTAACTATTCAGCATCATCATCGAAATCCATTCCGTCTTCGTCAGTTTCTCCTGAACGGAATCGCTTCTCTTTACGCTCTAACTCTTCTTTAGCTTCAACAGTATACAATGCTGTTGGACGTGCTCGAAGTCGCGCGACAGGGATATCCTCTCCTGTCAATTCACAGACACCAAACGTTCCATCTTCAAATTTAGAAAGAGAATAATCGATTTTCTTGAGAAGCTTTAAAAGACGGCTACCATGTTTCTTTGCTTCAGCAGATTGAAGCTGAGCTGATGCAATATCAGCATCATCACCAGTTACTTCATCTCTATCAACTTCGAGACGACTCTCTGTTTTTTTGAGTTCAGTAGTTACGCGAAGTCTTTCTTGATTGAGAAGATCTTTTATCTCAAGAAGTTCAACATCACGATCTTTGCCTTCAGTTTTTTTGGTTTTTGCACCCTTCATTGTATTCGAACCACCAGAAAAATCTTAAATTTTTAACGCGGGAACAGTAAGCTATCTTTGCTCGAAAGGGAATAGCTATTATTTTAAGTAGCTTGAAATAATAGGATTTTTTCGAAGGAATTAGCCGTTTTGACGTATCCAACGGGCCATTCTATCAGTAGTTGTCATAGGAAAAACTACACTATTACCTGAGCGGCAACCTTGGGGTCCTCGACTGACTACTCCGATAATACTTGCCCTGCCCCTATAAGAGACAATAGCTGGGCCACCTGAATCGCCTGGACAGGCATTTTGACCCTTGTAGGATGAAGCTATGAACTCATTTGAATTCGGATAGCTAGAAACTGTCATATATCCTTGTGACAATCTGCCAGGATTTGGATCGCCAAAACCTAGAAGTAAAAATCGTTGACCAATAGGAGCCTTGATTCCTTGCGGAACTTCAAATCTGGAAGCTTTTATATCAACAGTTGTTCTGACTATACCTACATCGATTCCACCAGGTGCTCTCCTTCCACCCTGTAATGGATATTTAACTCCTCGTATATACGCGAATGAACCAGCCTTACTTGCGATAAACGCACAGTGAGAAGCTGTTAAAATTGATCTTCTTGAAACGACAGATCCTGAACATAAATCTCCCTGAGAGCTTACTAATGCAGCAACGCTATAGTTAGAAGGATTTACGATGCTTCCGCCAATAACTTTTGGATTAACTTTAATTTGAGCGGTACAAGTTTGTGAAAACAAAATGAGGAAGAAGAAAAGGCACAGTAATGAAAAGTGGAATAGAGAAGACTTTTGAGAACTTGTGTTATGGGTACCGAGTCGAATAGGGAACGGGCTAAGTGAATGCATAAGGATAAGATCGGAAAAGTATTGGTATAACTTTACTGCAATAACGCCCGCTAGAACCACTAATCTAAAAAACCACTAGTCCGAAAAAAGAGTGGCGACGGGTGAGCTCGAATCACCGACCTTGGGGTTATGAATCCCACGCTCTAACCAGCTGAGCTACGCCGCCATATCAAATTTGCAGGGGGCAAGTATAAACGAGGAGCCCTTTTTAATGCAAACAACACTGTAAATTCAACAAGTTCCAATTTTTTCCCCTCGCCAAAAGCATCACAGACGGGGTAACTTTCATCTAATATAGATATGAGCAAGAAAACTTCCAAGCCAGAGGACGAAACAGTAGACGGCGCAGCAATTGCTGCCAAAATCCTTCAAGCAATGCCACAAGAGCATCGCGGAAAATTATTGAAAGCGATTGAAGAGAAAGATCCACAGATATCCTTAAAAGTTGCAGACAATATGTTTAACTTTGACGATATCGCCTCTTTAACTGCTCAAGGGATTCAAGTTCTTCTTTCAGCGATCGATCATCGGGATTTGGTCATGTCATTTAAGACTGCTTCAGCCCCAGTCAAAGAGATTTTCCTGACGAACATGTCAGAACGAAAAGCTGCAATTGTGAACGATGATTTTCTGACGCTTGGAAAAGTAAAACTTTCTGATGTCGAAGATGCACAGCGTCGGATTTTAAAAATCCTTGATGAGCTTAGGACCTCTGGTCAGATTCGATCGCAGAGTAAAAATGATGTGTGGGTGTAATTTTAGATCTCGTCACGTTTGCTGATAACAGCTCTTGGGTCAGAAAGAGTTTCATTTACGTTAAATCCGATTTGGTTCTGCTTCTTACTTTTCGCCTTTTACTTCAATAGATCACTACTAAAAGCGTTTGATAGCAATTAAACAATTTCTAATAGAGATTCAAGAGGTCGAATTATAGGAGGCTCCTATAAGAGTGAACAGATGGAGTGCCCAGCTTAATCAATACAAATAAGAACTTGATTGAGGATTCCTACAAAATTTGAAAGGGGCGAAGTTCAGAATTACTTCATCGCCTCTTTCATCTTCTTACCAAGATCCGCAGGAGAATGAGAAACAATCACTCCTGCTTTTTTCATCGCTTCAAACTTAGCTTCAGCAGTACCAGAGCCTCCTGAAATTATTGCCCCTGCATGACCCATTCGTCGACCTTCAGGCGCAGACGCCCCAGCAACAAACCCAACAACCGGTTTTTTGAAATTTTTAGAGATCCATTCACATGCTTCTTCTTCAGCATTACCACCGATCTCACCAATCATGATAACGGCATCTGTATCTTTGTCGTCATTGAAGAGCTTTAAGCAGTCAATAAAGTTAGTGCCGTTTAATGGATCACCACCAATTCCTATACAGGTAGATTGTCCAAACCCAAGTTCAGTAAGCTGAAATACTGCTTCATAGGTTAATGTTCCTGATTTAGAAACTACTCCGATTCTGCCCGGCTTATGAATATGTCCCGGCATAATTCCGATTTTACACTCACCTGGAGTAATAATCCCTGGGCAGTTTGGACCGATAAGTCTTGTATGTTTGCCTTCAAGAAATGCATTAACTTTAAGCATATCAAGAACAGGAATACCTTCAGTAATACAAACAACAAGATCAAGATTTGCATCGACTGCTTCCATGATTGCATCTGCAGCAAACGGAGGTGGAACATAAATAACAGATGCATTTGCACCGGTTTTATCTCGTGCTTGTTTTACTGTATTAAATAGTGGAATACCTTCAAAGTCTTGACCACCTTTTCCTGGCGCAACTCCAGCAACCATCTGTGTACCGTAATCACGGCAACCTTTTGTGTGAAATGCTCCAGTTTTTCCAGTCATTCCTTGGGTAATTACTTTTGTATGTTTATTAACTAATACGCTCATGATTCTTCTAACTCCCCTACCTTATCCTTTGACTGCTTTTACGATTGCAGTTGCAGCATCGCTCATTGTGTCTGCAGGAATAATTTTTAATCCTGATTCACTCAATATTTTTTTACCAAGATCGACGTTTGTACCTTGAAGACGAACGACGAGAGGCACTTTTACCCCGAGCTCTTTTGCGGCTTCGACAACACCATTTGCAATAATGTCGCACTTCATGATTCCGCCAAAAATATTTACGAGAATTCCTTTCACGTTATCGTCAGAGAGAATAATTTTGAATGCTTCGGTAACAGTTTCTTTAGTAGCTCCCCCACCAACATCAAGAAAGTTCGCAGGCTCGCCGCCGTAGGATTTAATAATATCCATTGTAGCCATCGCAAGACCGGCACCATTAACCATACAGCCGATGTTTCCATCAAGCGCAACGTAACTTAAACCATACTTAGATGCTTTGATCTCTCTGGTATCCATCTCATCATAATCCATAAAGAGCTTCAGGTTGGGATGACGAAATAATGCGTTATCATCAACTGCGCATTTAGCATCGAGAATTAAAAACTCACCTTCTTTTGTAAGAACAAGAGGATTGATCTCAATCATCGCAAGATCGTTACTAACGAAAACTTGATAGAGGCCCATCAATACTTTTGAAAGTTTTTTTGTTTTCTCGACATCAAGTCCAAGTTTTAATCCAACTTCTTGACACTGAAATGCTTGAAGTCCAACTTTTGGATCAACAGAAGTGTTTAATATTTTTTCAGGATGGTTGTGGGCAACTTCTTCAATCTCCATTCCACCTTCAGTTGATGAAATAATTGAGATAGATTTTGTTGCTCTATCAACAAGAAGACTAATGTAGAATTCTTTATCTATGTTGCAGCCATCTTCGACATATACCTTTGATACGAGTTTACCCTTTGCTCCAGTTTGAGGAGTTACAAGTGTCATACCTAAGATTGCTTCGCCGTGTTTTTTTGCTTCATCAGGTGACTTTGCAAGCTTCACGCCGCCAGCTTTGCCTCGACCCCCTGCGTGGACCTGTGCCTTAACAACACAGATTTTTCCACCAAGGTTAGTCGCTGCAGCCTCAACTTCAGCAGGGGTATAGCAAAGAAAGCCATTTAAAACTGGCAGACCTGCTTTTTTCATTACGATTTTTGATTGGTATTCATGAAGATTCATAGCGGGGGAAATAGTAACGTAAAAGTACGATGAGTGCTAACTCCCTTTTTTAAACCGATTACCCCCGTGACCGTGAGCTTGAGCCTAGGCGTGAGCGGATCCGGTTTGGTCAAGCTCAGGCCTACCCTCACGGTCACGGGCAGTTGTTATGTAGAAGCCTAGTTGCAAAAAGAAACCTCCGATTTTAGAACTTCAAATAAGAAAGAAGTTTTAAAGTTAACAAAAATCGGAGGAATCAAG
>JBIKWN010000127.1:0-2655 GCA_044356295.1 Bdellovibrionota bacterium | reverse complement strand
TAACTTGGATAGATCAGGCTTATTAGCAACTTCCGTCTTAATCGGCCCCCCATCCTTGCCCGTCAACTCTGCTTTTGCCGGCGCATCCAACCCCAGCAGCTTGCACCGGCGCTCGATGCAACTCATCACGCCAGCGAGAAAGGCGGGGTTGCCGTCGCGCTGCTCTCTCTCCATTGTCGCCCTGACGACGTTGGGCTTGCCATCCTTGCTCTTGCCGTCGCTCTCCTGGCGCGCCCTGGTGCGTTCGTTTTTCGACTGCTCCCATGCAGCCCAATATTCCCGCTCTAGCTCGTCCAAGCGCGCCAACTCCCGCTGCTTCGCCTCGTTCATGTCCATGATGGACGATTCACGCCAACGGGTTTGGATCAGCTTCAAGTCGTGATTGACTTGCCCCTGTGACACGCCAACCGCCTCGGCAATGTCACGCTGCGTGCGGCCTTGCAAGTATAGGCGCGTGATCTGCACAAGGTCTTCTTCGCGCTGGAATGGTGTTCGTTTTCGTGCTGCCATATCAACCTTAAAGAAATCGACTTTTCTTACGAGTTTCGCCCCAAACTGTTGACAAGGGCGCTCCCTTGTGATATACTATCTACAGGAGGTACACAGATGCAAGTTCGTAAATCAATCAAGTTATCCGCCGACCTTTGGCGAAAGCTTGAAGCCATCGCCGCCGATGTCCAGGCCATTGCGCCACCTGGACAGGGAACCGGACAGCCGTCTTGGCGCTCACTGTTTAGCGAGATTGCAAAAGGCAATCTTATTGTTACACGAAAGGAACAAACTCATGACCAATCTCAAGACTCGAACCTATGAACTCGAAGACAACGGTTGGAGCGTCAAAGGCTGCTCCATTGTCTACGCCCCTCGCGGTCAGGCTGGCGAATATGCCAAGCTTGCGACGAACCCGTACAGAAAATGCGGCATGGGGTGTGCCTACTGCTACGTCCCGAAGGTTCTAAAAATGGATCGTGCAGAATTCAACTCCGGTGCAGAACCGCGCACGGATTACATTTCTGCGTTACTCAAAGACTGCCGAAAGTACCAGGCGCTTGGCGTAAAAGAACAAGTTATGCTCTCTTTTACCACTGACCCATACAACGCCTTCAACACTAGTATCACTCACCAAACATTGCAGATTCTGCAAGAGCATGGCCTCGGCGTTTGCACCTTGACCAAAGGCGGAACCAGAGCATTACAGGACGTTGACATTTTCCGTCCAGATCGTGATGCTTTTGCTTCCACGCTGACCAGTCTGGACGACGCTTTCAGCCGCAAGTGGGAACCAAGAGCGGCCTTGCCTGCCGACCGACTGGCAGCACTGAAAGCGTTTCACGACGCCGGGATATTTACCTGGGTCAGCCTGGAACCGACACTCAACACCGAATCGTCGCTTGCTATCATCGAACGCACACATGAGTTTGTTGACCTGTACAAAATCGGTCGGGCTAATTACCTGCCCATGACCAACACGACCGATTGGGAATCGTACACCCATCGCATTTTGGAACTGGTCAACCGGCTTGGCGTCAAGCATTATATTAAAAAGGATCTTCAGCCCTTTTTACCCGCTGGTTACTACAACCCGAAATATATCAACCAGCATCATGGGGCATAATTGACCACGTTTGAAATAGGACATTCCCTTCTCTGCCACGGTAGCTGGATAAAGCCGTGGCAGAGAAACCTGAAAGCGCTGCCACCTTTTGCATAAAATCAGTCACCGTTTGCTCAAGCGCATCGTAATCACTTCTAGTCAACTGCCGCATTGATTCGCCATCAACCATATACATTTCGGCAAGGTTGCCCTTGCCGCGAAACTTCATGTTCATTCCGTTCCCATCGGTTAGCGATAGAACGAATGGCGTACTCTTTTCCCCTGCAATGGCATGAAAAAACATCTGAATTTCACGACCTGGACAACCTTCGTCATCAAAATCTACGTAGTCAAAATCTAAATGTTCATTCAGGTGTTTCTCAATAAAATCACTGGCACTCATAGAGTAATCTACGTCACCATGCTGATAAGCCTTGTCAACTGTGATTACCGTGGAAAAGCGACGGCGATACCAGGCTGCCAACTGACCTGCGCCACTAAACAAGTCTAGAGCCTTATGCCCGTGCGCTTTCCATGCGGCCTCAATACGATACGCCAGCTTAAAAGGCTCAACATCATGACCATCGCCAGCATTGTACAATCTACCAGATCGTGATATTTTATCGTTCGCTTCGGTATCATCTTCGTCAAAGTCAAAACCAAGCTCTTCCGGCTCAAAACCCCACGCCAACAAATCGTCTTCGATTCCCCAATTGGCTAATTCTGAAAAATCGAATTCGCCGGTCGCACCGCGATGTAGATACACCGTCAACTGCTGGCGCTCCCGCTCGGTCAATGGCCGCGACGCTACCCGCACGTCAACTTCGTAATCCATGCCATACTGACCGGCAAGGACAGACAATCTTTGATGACCATTATATAGCTCGTTGGTCGGCCCAATCGCCAGCGTCTCCACTTGCCCGAACGTTTCCACGCTATCGACCAGCCGCTCGGCTTGCTTCTGTTTGATCGTGCGCGGGTTATGTTCCCACGGGATCAGGTCGGCCAGCTTGCGGCGCTCATTTGTCCAGGTGATGCTTTGTGTTTTCTTCTTCGCCACG
>JBIKWN010000117.1:0-2665 GCA_044356295.1 Bdellovibrionota bacterium | reverse complement strand
GGACTATCAAAGATTCTTCTTGCAGCATAGCATCATTTCTTTTGCTGTTTAATGACGTTACCCGATACCAGTTGGTCTTTCCCTTTTAAACAGCAATCCTATCCTCTGTTAGAGAGAAAGTGATTCTTTTTAAAGAAGCAGAATTCCTATCAAGTGAAAATACTTTTATCCAATTATTCTTAATTAACATCTGCAGGAGCTCATGCTTACAGATTATTTTTTGAATTGCTTCTATTGGTGCTTCTAAAACAACTTGAAGGCGAAGTGGTTCGTGAAATCGAGCATTTCCTGTATGAACAGATTGCATTGGTAATCCAATTTGCAGGTCGCCTCCGTTTCCAAGTATGACACCAAGTTGACCAACTACATTATGAATAACTTTATTCCCCGATCCGAAACATTCAGGGGCAATAGTTGATGCAAAGTATTGGAGGTTTATCCAACTAGCAACAATCATTGGGGCTGTCATGATAAGTTCTAAGATCGAAAGGTCAGAATCTTTTTCGAAGTCATACTCATGGAGGAAACATCGGTTCTCAAGGTTTGCTGTGTGTGTGCGTGATCTCCTTGCAGCAATAAACCCAGCATTTCTTGCAAGTCCCCACTCAGGGCGCACTTCGGACCAATCATTACTTTTCTTAAAGCAGAGTTGATCAGTGCTTTGAATATCATGAGCCAGAGAAGGTAAACGATTTTTTCTTGATAACAAACTAGTTTCGGAGAGCCACTTGTTCAACTGTATAATTTTTTCATCTTTTGAATCTTTATTTTCAAGGGAAAGAATCGATACTTCATCAGTAGTTGTATTATGTATGGATGGAATAAAAACAGTATCAGATGGCAAGGAAATTCCATTATTAACTAATGCTCTTCTTACTTCAGGATTATTGAGAATCTTTGAGGCAGTTAAAACATTGATTCGTCCACTATGTCCGCCGCATGCTCCACAATCAAGACCCGCATTAAAAGGGTTATTATTCGTTTGACTTTCATGTCCACACAAAAGGACTAATGGAGCGTATGGGTAACTGAGACCCATATTTTTGAGTATTGATTGTGCACTTTGTACTTGATCGTCAAGAGTCAGACCGATAGAAATGTCGGTACGTAAAGATGTAGTATCGCTTTTAATTAAAAGATTAGATGAATCTTTTATCATTTTTATGAAATAAAAAATTCCGAAAGATTCAACAAAATTAAATCCAGACGATATTGATTGTCGAAGAATTTTTACTAGCCCGTTCAAGTGTCGTCCAAACTTCAATTGAATAAGTGATTCTTTCGGCGTTGACTCAACTGGTTTTTCTGAGACGGTGAAAGAATTCTGCAAAAGGACAGGGCATTGATTGACTTCACTATCTGTTCCAAACATTTGATGTCGAAGTGTTAATCCGAAAAATCCAGCAAATCCGTAGGTTTCAATTTGAGCAGATTGCTGCTCGAGTAGTCGTCGGTAGCCTTCAGAGCGAACATCGATACAGAAAACTGCTTGTAGCTCTGGTCGAGTTCTGTCTATTTCATTTTGATTGTTGAAAGTGGATTCAAGAGAAGTGATGAAGTTAACTTCATGAGATTCGATCGTCTCGTATGCTTTTACATGAGAATCATTTTGAATACTGAGAGCATTTTTAGTAGTTAACGTATATTCAGAGATATCCTTTTGGAATTCATCGACTGATAAAAGCATTACTTCATATGAGAGACGAATTGCCAATAACTCAAGGCATAATGAATTTTGTTTGCCGATTTTTGCGTCTTCAAATACTAAATGTTGTATATAAGAAGCCCATCCTTTGATGGAAAATATTGCTCGCGAAAACAGAGCTTCAATAAGTTTAGGATCTTCTTGATGGAGGTGCTGTTGAAAAAAATTGAATAGTTCTGAGTAGGAATTGGGTAGAGAAGTGAAGAACTCTTTTCCTTGGATTCCTTTGGAGTGAAGAGTTTGGTCAGTACATGCGAATGTTTTCCATGCTTCATAGAAAGAATCTTCTTTTAGTGGAAACGGCCACATAGCTTGTCCACGGTCAAAGTAGAGCGAGCAAAATTTCGAAATCTCATCTTCTATCACTGAGCTAAGGGAACTCTGATTTTTTTCATCAAGAAATTCTGAGAATGTTTTAATGTGAGTTGATGAAAGAGGTACAGCTTGTGTGATTGAAGTATGGCAATACTTTTCTATAAGCATTGCTGTATCAATAAAAGAACTCTGTCTAAATCCCCAAAACGGATTCACTGCTACAAAGTTTTGTAAGCCCCAAAGCGGCGCAACTTGGTCAGTAGCATTTTTTGCAATTTGAATTGCCTTAGTGCTTGTATTCAAGTCATTCGAATCTCTACTGTTAATTTGAGAAGGAATAATCTTATTTTTAAAAAGTTTACGAGCCCCAATATAGAGCCCATTATGAAGCGCAACAAATATCTGCAATCCTGTTTTTGTTTTTGTGATCCGCGTAACAAGTGTTTGTAAAACAAAACCGAGGATAAATATGCTTGAGACTGCAAGAATAGTTACATGACTTATAGATGTATGTAGTAAAAGCCAGGATCCAGAAACTGATTTAGCCAAAAACGAATCGAGAATGACTGAGCTACAGGTGTAGACTGCAATCATACTAAAAACAATTCCCAGAGCACCGAAGAGCGAATACAGCCTCTCTTTTTC
>JBIKWN010000082.1:0-9568 GCA_044356295.1 Bdellovibrionota bacterium | reverse complement strand
CCGTTTGTCGAAAGAAATTGGTAGCACCAATTCCTTTCACTGTAATGATATGTGGTTTCCCATCAATATCTATTGGCGCATCTGCTTCAAGCACTCTTCCGCATTCATACGGGGAACATTTAATTTCAAAATCTTCATCTAATAATTCTGGATTGGATTGAATCTGTGAATCCAAAACTATAAATCGAAAAAAGTCTTGAATTTGATCTTCAGAGAAAGACTCATCTAATATTTTTATATCACCAAATTTTGGTCGTATTGTTTTTTCGATATTAACATACCCGGGAGCTCTATCTTGCAGCTCAGATAACTTTTGATTGCCCAGGTATTGTGGCGCTGTTAACGGAAATACTTCTTGTGCGCCACTGATAATTTTCATGCCCTGAAATCATAAATGCAAATTGAGCTCTAATCAAAAAGAGAAAATATATAATACATAAGAAGTTTGAAACTTAAGGAACGCTCACCTTTATAACTAACTGATACTATTTTCGTTATTCCTTCAAAGAGCATTATAAAGGTGAGCGTCCCCTAGTATTCAAATACCGTTGAAACGAAAGTTAGATACAAATAGCTATTTGCGAAGCATTACAAACTAATCGCAAGTCGCTTAAATTTTAGAATCTCATAGAGTTTCTTATCGAGTGTCCAAACTGGAACTTTATACTGTTCTGAAACCGATATAATTGCGGCATCAATAAGTCCAATTCCTTTTGAATGCCACTTTCCTTTTTGTGATGCTTCCCCCGCAGATATCCAAGCTGTTTCTGAAATTTGTAATTCAGGTTTACGAATACCATTCCACGTTTTTAAGATTAATTGTGCTTCTTTCGAAGTGCTTGCACCCTGCAGTAGTTCTCCAAAGATCCAAGATAATCCCATGACTTCCCCACTTCGTAAAAGTAATGACACTTTATTAAAATAAGGGTCGTTACCTCTAAAGAATTCAATCCATATAGAAGTGTCTAAAATTATCATGTGCGTTTTCTATTAAGCAATCGAACGCGAAGCGCTGCATCTTTTCGTCCTAACCGTAGAGGTTTTTTTGAAATTTCCTGGATGACGTCATTAAGCTGTTTACTTGCAACCCATTCGGAGAGAGCTAATAAAAGTGATTCAGTTGTATTTGCGCCACCGGCAAGACGATTCACATTCTTAATGAGGGCATCTGGCATAAGAGCAGTTATCTTCATACGATTAAGGATACGATAACTAATCGTATTATACAAGCGTTTTTTTAATCGCATTTCGAGCCCATTACAGAATGGTCAGAGCATCGGAATCTTCAATGTGTTATCGTCAGTAAAGCATGACAAATAAATATTCAATCATCATACCGGCTTGCAATGAAGCATTATTTATCGGCAAAGCTATTGATTCAATCAAAAAAGCAATCGAAAAAGTTAACAGCTCTTATGAAATCATCGTTGTTTTAAACAGATGTACGGACAATACCGAAGCTATCGCCTTAGCTAACAATGCATTGATAGTACACTGTGATGAGAAAAATCTTTCAATGATCCGAAATGCTGGAGCGAATGCAGCTACTGGTGAAATTATAATCACCATAGATGCAGATAGTAGAATGGCTGAGAATATGTTCATTGAAATCGAGAAAGCATTATCAAACTCTACTATTCTAGGTGGAGGAACTATCATAGTGCCTGAACGTATTAGTCTTGGGATTCTTATGACCGGTATTTTTTTATTACCTGCTGTAGTAATCGATCGAATCTCTGCAGGATTATTTTTTGTAAGACGATCTTCCTTTGATGCAATTGGTGGTTTTGATGAGAGTCTGCTTTCTGCTGAAGATATTGATTTTGCTCGTCGGCTTAAAAAGTATGGAAAAACAAAAAACCAACGATTTGTAACCCTTTGGAAAACTCGAATTATAACTTCATGCAGAAAATTTGATAGATTCGGTGATTGGTTTTTCGTTAAAAATCCACTTATGGTCTATCGATTACTGAAGGGGAAAGACCGTCGGTTTTCAGATTTAGTTTGGTATGATTTTCATAGAAAAAATCAGAAAAACCATACCAATGACATATGAGAGTTCTAAATAAATTTTCACTGAAATTTATTTTTACACATTTTCGAGAAGCACAAGCGCAAGTCGCGGCATGAGGTTAGCCTGTGATAATATTGCGGATGCTGCACTTTGTTTAATTTGTAGGGATACTAAATTCGCACTTTCTTCCGCAACATCTACATCTGTTATTCTGGACGATGCTTATTTAAACGACTCTACCGATGTATTTAGTACATTTATAGCAACTTGAAATCTACTTGTTTGCGCTCCTACTTGCCCAAGTTCTTTTGAAACTCGTTCCAAGTCTTGTCTGAAAGTGTCAACTGCTGCTCTTGCCGAGCTTATGGTTGTTAAATTTTTATATCCTTGGGAAGTTGTATAGTCTTTATCGCCTGAGTAAATAGTGAAATCGGGCGAGTTCCAATATGAACCTGCGATATCAATAGTTCCATTTTTATCGAAATCCGCAACAGCAATCCCTATGTGATCATCTGCTATAGAAGTCTGACTTCTAAAAGTTCCATCGCCATTTCCTATGTAAACGACCGCGGATGTAAATTTACCTCCAATAAAATCAAGATTCCCGTCTCCATTAAGATCTACAGCTTTAATGTTCCAAATCGAACCCGCTGTTACTGTTGAAAAAGTCTGTCCGTATCTAAACGTTCCATCACCGTTCCCTAAAAGCATTCTTCCATCGGTTCCAGCAAGAAGAATGTCAAGGTTTCCATCATTATTATAGTCTGCCACACTGGTACTCAATGATGAGCCTGTAAGTCCTGTAAGGACAGAAGAGGTTCTAAAAGTTCCATCTCCATTACCTTTGAAAATCGTCACATCAGTACCCGGCGAGTAGGATCCAGAGACAAGATCTAGAATATTATCACCATCTATATCAACTACAGAGACTGAAAAAGGCACTGAAACACCTGTAATCGTTGTTCCAGTTCTGAAGGTTCCATTACCATTTCCAAGTAAAACACTTATGGAAGTTCCAGAGCCATTCCCAGTATTCGGAGCAATAATATCCATGAACCCATCCCGGTTAATATCTCCGTAGCTTAAGAATGATGTTGAGTCACCAGAAGCGTAAGAGCCTGCTGCAGCAAAAGTTCCATTACCATTTCCAAGCGCTACTCTAATACTACTGTTTGTTGGTTGCATGTCAGAAGCAACAACATCTAATCTGCCATCTCCATTAACATCAATAAGGTTTGCTCCGTATACATTATTTCCAAGTTGAATTGAAAACGCTGCACTAAATGTCCCATCTCCATTCCCAAGCATAACCCCCTCTCCCACAAGAAGGTCGATGTTCCCATCCCCGTTAACATCCCCGGCATCAGCACTATATCCTGTGCCCGATGACGAACCACTTGTTTGCAAAGTAAATGAACCGCTATTGATGACCCGATTAAGCTCATTACCAACTGAAGAAGCAATGCTTCCAAGCTCTCTATATCCTGCTTGAATTCTCATTCCACCAGATAACGTATCTAATCCGCCATCAAGTAATGTTACTCCATTAAATTTTGTTGTTTGTTGAATTCTATTCCACTCATCAGTAAGAGCTTTTGCTTCTAGATTAATAGCTTTCCTTTGGGACAATGACACTGATCCATTTGATGCTTGCTCTGCAAGCTCAAGTTGTCGTTGTACAATCTCGGATAATTGACTTAAAGCACCCTGGGCAATATTAAATAAACTAATGCCATCATTTAGATTTCTAACCCCGACTGAATAAACTCTACTATCGACATTGAGGCCCATTGATATGGCTAAGCCTGCTGCATCATCTTTTGCGGAATTAATTCTTAGACCTGAAGATAGTTTGGAATAAGTACCAGCTAACTCCTCGGTAGTTTTACCAAGTTGCCTTTGAACACCCAAAGAAACTATGTTACTAGCTACTGTAATAGGCATTAAATTACAAATCCGTTTGTAATAATAAATTCCGTTTTAAATACAAGAAAAAATTTCCCTGCATTTATAAAGTCGTACAATTACTGGATATTTTTAGGATCTGGCTTTCTTTTTTTGATAAAAGCATGCGTTTGGTTAGCGTATGCTTAAATTTACTAGGAATTTTTATTAGGTTTTATCATTAAAAAGGTAATTGTGAATGTTCGTTCTTCGTGATTTGTACTCACAAAATAATATATCCAAACCGATCCCTTTTTACTTCGGTAATACCTGGATACTCTTTTTCTAATTCCTGAACAGTTTCATCAGGTACAGTGGCGGGTTTACCACATTGCTCCGATGTATGGCTTAAAAAATTTAATATTTTTAACTTGAACTGCTTTACCGATATGGGGAATTATTTTGCTCTTTCTATCTAGACCTAACTATTGCAGAAACCATTGAAGATCGAAAAAATGGTTACACTGATTTAATCTTCGAAAATTCATTGAAAAATTGCTTCGATTATCCAATAGAGCTGGTTTAACCTCTTGATATTATCCCCCTACTAGATTCAATAGTTTTTCATAAGTTTTAACGATACAATTGGGTCCATGCTAAAACTCTCTGAAGAGGAAATACTTGAGATTCTTTCGAATCCACCTTTTAAAGAACCACTCGATACACCTGCATCGAATGATAATAGTAAGATTTTTCAGTTCTCAGGACATAATCAAAGCTGCGGAGATCGTGTTGAAGGGAAGCTACAGATTTTAGATGGGCGAGTTTCAAAGATCTTTCTTAAAAATACAGGATGTACACTTTCAAAAATTTCATCGATTCTTTGGCTACAATACATAGAAAGTAAAAATATAAAAGATATCAAACTCTTATCTGATGATTTTATATTTACTCTCGTAGGCAATGTAATACCACTGCGAAACAACTGTGCACTATTGACTCCTCACGCTGTAAAGGAGCTCTTTATAAAAGAGAATCTTTAAATGTACAGCTCAATTTCAAGATAAAAAGAGATCAATTTTTACAGAAAAATCTATCCTTAGAACTAGAATCGAAGACCAAGTCTATCAGTATCAGAGACTTCCTAGAAAGATTGTTGTTTATTGAATACCACTGCGCAGTTGAAGTACCAAGATCGTATGAACCTAAATCGTGTTGAAAAAAATACGACCACGTATCATTTATAATATGCATAACAACTAACGAATACGCAGTTAAATAAAGAAATGTTTGCACTAAAAAATTTCTGACCCGATTTTACGAAGCAACTTGAAGGTTTGCTATTTTCTGAATTTCGGCGATTAACTTATCTTTTTGAATAGGCTTTAAAACGTATCCTACACATCCCATCACTTGAGCTTCATGAAATAAATGAAGATCCTCGTCACCAGTTGCCACAATGATAGCGATACCATCTTCTCCTACCAACCCTTGATCTTCTTCCCACTTACGCAGATCCCATAAGAAATCAATACCATTACCATCAGGTAAATGAATATCAAGAAGTATTAAAGAAAACTCTGGTGAAGTTGAGCCATGAGGCACGTAAATTAAATCCTGAGCATCCACAAGCGATGCAACTGAGAGAAAATTCCAGCCGATCTCTGCTAGAATCTTCTCTAGGATTATTCGAGTCGTTTTATCATCTTCAACGATGAGTGCTTTCCTCATGACAGCTTGTTCGACATAGTGCTAAGGAATCTTAACAACAAGAACACTTATTAAAGGCATCAAAGCACTGAACATTGGTCTTCGATATCAGAAACGTGCGATTCCCAAAACAAATCCTCTACAAATTGAGGAAACGCCATTTTAAAAGATGGATCATCCCATCGTTTCGCAATCCACCCTGCGTATTGCACCATACGAAAAGCCCGTATTAGTTCAACCGCTTTCAGCTGCCTATCATCAAAATCAAAGAAAAGTTCATACCCTTTTAAAAAACTCGCAAACTCATCTTTATAATCATTAATTCTTCCATGAAATAAAAGCCAAACATCTTGAATCATCAGGCCCATTATCGAATCATCAAAATCAACTAACAGTGGACCTTCTTCTTCTCTCCACAATATATTTCCTCTATGGCAATCTCCATGAAGTCGAATATGCGGAAAGATTGGCAAAGATTCCCACGCCTGTCGAAGCGTAGTGATACAATTTTGATAACGATTAGAAATATACGACGGAAGAAATGAATCAACACTTTCTCTATGATACTCCAAGTACCATGAGGGACTCATCGTTTGGCGATGTAAAAATGGTTTTCTACTTCCCACTTGGTGCACTCTTGCAAGAGTTCGCCCTATTCTCTCAAGGTCACTTGCGGAAGATTCTGGCTCCATTCTTCCACTGCGTTTCGGAAAAAGTGCACCGTAACACCCTATTACGTCAGAAACATAGATCGTCTGGTCATTTGAATTTTTAATTGGTGCAACAACAGGAAGATCTTCAGAGGCAAGTTCATGTAAAAAATCATGTTCTTCTTGAATCTGATCTTTGCTCCAACGAAGTGGACGATAAAATTTAGCAACAAGAAATCTAGAATCGCCTTCGACTTCAATTTCATACACACGATTTTCAAGTGAATTTAATGCAAGACATCTACCTGTACAGCGATAACCGTAGGATTCAACTGCATCCAAAACTTTGTCTGGAGTCAACGAATAAAAATCATCAGTTATTAAGCGCTCTGAGGCAGTCACTAAACAACTCAATTATCGTCTTGCAAGAGAGCGAATATTTCTTCGAAGAAAATTGAGAGCTGTTGATGATTGAAGATTGGTAAAGTATGACTCGTCACCTACTCCACAATCTTC
The DNA here is from genome assembly GCA_044356295.1 of Bdellovibrionota bacterium. GTDB lineage: Bacteria > Bdellovibrionota_C > UBA2361 > UBA2361 > JBIKWN01 > JBIKWN01. The sequence goes on along the minus strand of JBIKWN010000082.1, from coordinate 2,794 downwards.
TCGATATCCTCCTGCTGTTGCTCCAACAAGACCTAGATATTCTATACCATTTGAATCTTGATACGAACCAAAGGCTGGTCCTCCAGAATCACCTTCACATGTATTACTATCACCATCGCCAGTAAAATTGGCAAAAACCCACCGTGAGCTAGTCCGCGCAACAGTCATTCTTCCTGCTTTTAAACGTTGCGTATCGCCATTCTCATCAAGTCCATATCCATAAATATAGATAGAATCCCCAGGTTGTGCAGAGCGGCTTGTTATAATTGGGAAATAATTAGATTTTGGATTTCTACGGAGATACAGCAGAGCGATATCGTAAATAATACTTCCATTACTGACTTCACGAGCAGAAGGGTGAATTCGAACACGAGATACACCATAACGTCGTCCTTTTAAATTAACGACATGATCCGAAGCTCTATTAGTAACACAATGACGAGCAGTAAGAACCACATCTTGTGCTACCATAGTTCCAGAGCAAAGAAACTGCCCTTGCGAAGTATTAATATTTATCTGAACAACAGGGATAGATGTACGTGCTACAGCAGTTCCATCAATGATTCGAGTAATAAATTTTTTCGGAGCCTTGACCTTAACAACCTCTCCAGCCCGTGCCCCGTCAAGGGCAGCCCGAGGGCCTTCAGCCCGAGCAACGTTCTCGGCCCGAGCAACGTCGAGGGCGAGGGCAGAAACCAGCATCAATAGTGAACAAAATAACACAAGCTTTTTCTTCATAGCGAACGATAGTATCCTGTCTTGAGATGATACGGAAATGGGATTGGAGAACTTTTTTAATTTTATTATTATGCCTTCTTGGTACTATTTTTTCGTTGCTTTCTAATAATAAGAATATTACCCAACCTACACCTCAATTAAATCAAATACCTACCAAAGTACCTCAAGTAGCATCTACAATTAATCCTAATATTTTTGGACTTACAACGCGTACTCCTTCGTTAACTGAGACTAGCGCTCCTACTGAAAATATCCTTGACACCTTACCTGAAGACTCAAATATAGAAACTCCCACTCCTGTCAGTACTGTAACTCCAAACAATCCGGATCTTAAAAATGTAAAACGACAACCCGTACCTGAACCAGAATCTAATTCAGCACCTGGCATTGCAGCACTACGGGATATTCAATCTCAAAATCCTGATGATTCATTCCAAGGACCATTCATTGGTCTGGTTCGCGCCGTGCAATCAAATTCAGATCCTCAACCAATCCCTACAGCTACTGCTGATTCAAATGTTCCTCAATCCGAGCTTCCTCTTGTTGGCGGTCAATCACGAGGATATGCACTTCTTTATTTAATGCATCCAAAAGCGAGACAAACTGTCGATGCACAGGTACAAAATCTTATTGATGCGAACATTAAGCAGGTTTATCTAAGCGTTCTGGTTGATGGAACTTTTCAAAAAGATCATGCTTACCTTCAGTCTATTCTGGAAAAATTAAATAGTGCTGGTAAAGAGATAACCCTTGTTCAGTATCTAGCAAGTGGCCCTACGATGAGGAGGTTTGATAAGACTCCGGTACGTACGGTATTTTCACAAATTGATCCACTCATCTTTCGTTCCTCAACACTCTATGAACCTGACATGATAAAAAAAATTCAAGATATCGCCCTTGAAGCAAAAGTATCATTTGAAAAAAACACTACTCTCAATCCTAATAATTTAAACTTTGTAAGCGTCATGCTTGAAGACAATCTAGAAAGTGTCTCATATAGATTTATGAGAAATATTGTTTCTCAAGTTTTAGGGAATACTGCAGGATTTATTCGTAGTGCATGTCCGACCAGATGTGTCGCAGGCAATGATGAAACAAGTTGGGGTGATCCTCTTGAATTACACAAAGTTGAAGAGTTTGAAACACTGCAATCAGGTGATGCTTATACACTTGACGGTGTTGATGTTACTTATCCAGGAGACACAAATTCTGGTGACATTGACGTTGAAGAACTAAGAATAATGATCCAATCAGGCTTTACTAAAGGACTCCGTTTTTTTGGATTATGGAAGAAGGGACGACAAGGACTTGGTGCCCGAGAACAGTTAGAACATCCTGACGATAGAACATATCAGATTCCTACTGCAGCAGAACTCGAGATTGAAAGAAGCCTTCTTCGTGAAGGTTTGCCCGTTATCAAAGAAGAATAATTTCCCACTCAAGCTTTTTTTAAATACAGTCGATTACTATATTCAATGTTGGTACTCATCATGGCAATAACATCCCTGTTATTTTGGCAATTTATCATTGCCCCTACCATGCAATACGTACAATATAAACAATACCAGTCTTATAAATTACACGAAAAAGCCTATAAACTAAGGGTTGTTAGAGCTTTCATACCTGAAACAGCAAAACTTTCGCTCGATGAAATCGAGGAGCAGTACGGGCTCAATCAACTCTACGACATGGTCGGAAAACTTAGATAACGTACCGAATCAGAACGGTTATTTTTTTTCAGCAAAATTAAGTTGATTAGTGGCTAAAATTTGCTACTTTGCAGGCGTCAATCAAATCTAAAAAATTGTTATTTTCATGAGCAACGCAGTTCGCAAACAGAATGATACAATCGCTGAACCTCAGTTCGCTGTCTCTGGTATTAAAGGGTATAAGACGACTGATTCCAAAAAATTCCACGAAAGAAACTCAAGTACTGACCTTCCTCGTCCTCGAGTCGCACCGATGTTTCTTCAAGGCTGGAGACTTCCTTTAATTTTTATTTTTTTTGTTTTTGCATTTGCCTCAATCTCTGTAGCTTTAATGCTCCTTCTTGCCC
>JBIKWN010000004.1:0-101707 GCA_044356295.1 Bdellovibrionota bacterium | reverse complement strand
AGTACGCGAAGGATTACATCAACTCCTTCGCGTACTTCGCGACCTTCGCGTTACAAAAAATGTCTTCAATTACTTTCTAAGGGACAGTAGCGGTATCTAGAGCCAGTGTGATTATTTATTCACTATAGCTTTAAAAGCTGAACCACTATCACTTTTAATATTAACGTAACGGGATAGAGGCTTGCATAAAACAGAGCTGAAACTTCACGTAAATACTTTGATCCTGCTCTTGGTAATGCTGAAGAAGCATTAACCGCTCCGCAAACAAGTCCAATAGAAGCAAAGCTATCAAAACCAACAATCCTTGCAGTAGCAAAAGAAGTAGCAAGAAGTACAACGGTAACAAGTCCACCCAAAAGAGCGGCATGCCTCCCTTCAACCGACAAAAGCCCTTCTATATCTTTACCAGCAAGCGTTCCTGTCCCAACAATAAAGACTAACAATCCAAGATCTCGAATAAGATTTGAAGCTGGAATTGGCAAGTAGAGGCGAATTTTCCCAATCCCCCTGACGTACCCAAGAAACATACTCACCAAAAAGACTCCACCTGCAGAACCAAGCTTTAAAGGCATCGATCCATACACAGAAACAGGGATTGACCCTAAAAGAACTCCCACTGCTAAACCAAGAATCAACGGTATGAGCTCGGTTTCGTTAAGTCTTGAACTTTCTGGATTAACTTCCTTTGTAAATTTTTTTACCTCATCAGGGGCACCCAGAAATACTAATTGATCTCCAAATTCTAATGGCACTGAAGATTTAGGTAAAAACTCAACACCATCTCGCCGTACTCGGGTAATCGTTATCCCAAATCGTTTTCGTACTTCAAGCTCTTGCACAGATTTACCGGCAAAATGAAATGAGGTCAGATACGTTTCAGATGAAATCAGATCAGTTTCATCAATAATGGTACCTGAAGCGTCCTCACCTAAAAGCATCTCGAGCCCATGTAGTGATCGTGGTTCTCCTACTGCTGTTACTATGTCGCCTAGTTCAAAAATTATTTTCGGAGAGAAAACCTGTTGAATTTTATTTCTAGTTATTCGTGAAAGATTTACTGCTAAAACTTTTATAGGTTCAATATCATTGATTGATTTTCCTACTAATGATTTATTAGTTACGAGAAAACTTTTTCTTTCTAATGGAAGAGGCTCTTTTCGAATCCATTCTGTTTCATCAACGCTCATTTTAGATCGCAGGAAAAAAGAAAAGACTGGAACAATGAGTAGGACAAGAATTGTTGAAAGAGGATAACTTGCAGAATATCCGAGAATGACATTCGAAGATGATTGCCCACTAAAAGAATCGAGCAGAGCCGCTAAGGCTGCTGCACTTGATAGACCACCCGTCATGGCACCAAGAAAAACATTTTGATCTATAAGAAAAAAACGAGAAGCAACTATTCCGACAATAGTTGATACAGAGACTGCAGTTCCACCTACGATAAGAATTCGTAACCCTTCTCGTCTAAATACCCTTAAAAAACGTGGTCCTGCCTGAGCACCAATAACAAAGATTAAAAATAAAACACCAACATCAATCAACAATTGAGGCACAACAATGCCGTACGCACCTCCTCCGATACCGACTAATAATGCCCCGAGAGATCCTAAATATAACGATCCAACACGGATTTTCGAAGCGAGTGCACCTAATGCAAGAAGTAAAAAAAGAAGAATTAACATATTCTATTGAATAGCTATCGATTGAAGTTTTTCAACTTCAATTTTTGCAGTAGCAGGCTCTTTTAATCCCGGAGTCTCTAATATCACTGGAATATGTTTTAAATTTGGATGATTGATAAATGCTTGTAATGCTTCAGTACCTATCTCACCTTCACCAAGATTTGCATGACGGTCTATCTTACTTTCAAGGGCAGTTTTACTATCATTTAAATGAATCGCCCAGACCTTGTCGAATGAAAATGCATCGCCGATATTTTTAACAACCGATTCCATATTATTTTTTATATCGTATCCACTCGCCCACATATGTTGAGTATCAAGGGCAAATCCTACACGAGATTTCTGCTCAACTTTTTCGTAAATTGTTGCAAGCTGCTCCATACGTGATCCAATCACACTGCCTGCACCTGCTGATACTTCAAGTAATAATCGGCTTTGTTCATGTGTTTTTGACAATATATAGTTAATGCCCTCTGCTGCTTGTTGCAATCCTGAAGTCTCATCCTCAGCATGCTTTAAGCTTCCAACATGAAAGATAACTCCCTCTGCGTTAATACGAGCACATAGTTGCAGATCGTGTTGCAAAGATGTTTTTGAAAAACCAAACTGTTTTGGATCTGGATTAGCAAGATTAATCAGATAAATTCCATGAAAAAAAATACGGGTAATCCCAGAATTTTTTCGAGCCTCAAGAAACTTATCTTCAAAACCGTCTGCAAAAGGTTTGAAGTTCCAACGCTGCGGAGCGCACGGGTGTACTTGGATTGTATTAACACCCAGTGCTTCACCATTTTTAATACCATTTTCTAAGCCACCACTTACCGATACATGGCAACCAAGTCCTCTTTGATCTGATTTTTTCATAGTTGAATTTTTTTTGATTGAACTTTTAATGGAGCAAGAATCATTGAACCCAATCGATTAAATCGCTCTTCGTTATCTGTTGTAAAAAATGATACTGAAACTTCTTTTTCTCCGCCACTACTACTCTTGCCGTAAAGATCTTGCAGTTGATGAGCAAGTGCGTCTGCGCTTGTTACAAGCGTTGTATCATTTCCAATAAAATCTTTTATTGCTTTTGAAAGCAGTGGATAGTGTGTGCAGGCAAGAATTAAAGCAGATGGGTTACATGATCTAATCTCTTCCAAATAGAGTGACATAATTTCTTCGACTATTGTTCCTGAAAAAATCCCCTGCTCTACAATTGGAACAAATAGAGGGCATGCAGCACTTACAACTACAATGTTTGGATCTATTGTTTTGATGTAACGATCATATGCATGAGAAGCTATTGTACCCTCAGTACCGATCACTGCGATTGGTCCGGTTTTATCTTTAATTAACGAAACAGCTTCGTGGCTAGCTGGTTCTACCATTCCATACACAGGGATGGTGAGTTTTGATTTAAGATTTGAAAGTGCCGCTGTTGAAGCTGTATTACAAGCTACAACTACTACGTCTACCCCTTTTGAGAGCAAAAAGTCAGTGCACTCAAACGAATATTGAACAATTGTTTCTGGAGATTTAGTCCCGTATGGGGTTCTAGCCGAATCCCCAATATAGACGTAGCTCGCCTCAGGGAGAGCCTTCATTAGGCTTTTTAGGACTGTAAGCCCACCTACCCCACTATCAAAAACACCTATAACTGGCTGAGACTTCATGAATATTTCAAAACTCCATTTATCTGACACTTGAAAAGCATCAATTTACCGTGCATTATTCCATCTCTTCGAATAAAAAAGGAGAGATTAGGAGACTTAATTTTTGAATACCCCGTTTAAACCTCGCCCCCCCTTCCGTAGTGGTGGTGGACGCCCCCCCAGAAATTTCCAACCAGAAGAAGCTCATAAAATTAACGATCGGATCACCGCTCGTGAAGTTCGTGTGGTTATTGATGGCGGTGAACAGCTTGGAATACTTCCTATACGTGATGCTATTGCTCGAGCTGAAAGCTTAAACTTAGATCTTGTTGAAGTTGCCCCAGAAGCAAAGCCTCCAGTTTGTAAAATCATGGATTACGGTAAATTTAAGTACCGTGAGCAAAAGAAAGAAGCTGAAGCCAAAAAGAAACGAGCTGAAAATACTCTAAAAGAACTACGCATACGATATCGAACAGATGTAGGTGATCTTGAAACGAAACTCAAACATGCCCGCGAGTTTCTTGGCGAAGGTGACAAAGTTAAATTCTCTATGCGATTTAAAGGTCGCGAAATCATGTACGTTGATCTAGGCGTTCAAAAGTTTAACGAGATTATTGCAGCACTTGCTGATTGTGCTGTTGTTGATGAGCGATCGCCTCAAAGCGGACGACAAATTCATATAACACTTGCACCATTAAAATCTGGGGCTAAACCAAAATAATAGTTCCACTGTGAGTCATAGTTCAAACGGTAAGTCTTTAACAGTTCGCACTGCTGCAGATCCCGTAGCAACTGCTACTGCACAGCTTACTGGAAAAGAATTATATCGCGCAATTTTTGACGCATCGAATCCTGAACAATTCGTAAGAAGTGTTTCTCCGCAAAGTTTATACTTTTGTATGAGAGAGCGCGGACTTGCATCTTCACTGGATCTTATCGGCATCCTTCCTGTCGCTTCGATGCGAACTATTCTTGATCTCGATTTATGGCAAAAAGATGAGCTCAACGAAGATCAGATTTGGGATTGGTTAGAGCTTACTGATGATGAAGATCCACTTCTGTTCTGTCAGCGATTTCTAAAAAGTGTTGATCTAAAAATCATTAGTTTCCTTATTCTTAAATATGTTGAATCAATAACATTTGATCAACAAACCGATTCACCACCTGCTGCTGCTTGGTATACTCCTGACCGGGGATATACGTGGGTTTTTGTAAACATTGAAGATAGTCATAAACATTTTTTATTGACTAGACTTTTGGCACTGATTTTTGAATCTAGTAGAGAGCTCTTCTATCAATTACTAGCAATCCCAGGTGTTGCAACAATGTCGACACTCGAAGAGGAGGCATATACCGACAAACTAAAACGTCTCTCAGCTGATGGGATACCTTCACTCGATTATGCGATTGAATTAAATACAGTTCTTTTTCCATATCAAATAAAAGAAGTCATCACTACGGCAGAAGCATTTCGTCAGATTCAAGATGTTGTTCCGTGTGGTCCGCTCGTCGCACTCAGTAAATTTGATTGTGAGCCCCTGACCTCAACATTACAATCTATGGCTGATTCAGGGGAACTTACTGCTGAGCTCACATTACTGCTGAATGCTTCAATAGTTTTTTTTAATATTCCTTTTCACGAATACGAAACCGTTAAACATCACTCAGCAAAAGTTCGTGGTACTATTAATATTGGTCTACAACGAGCTCTTGAATTATCAGAAATGTCTGCCTCTGAAACACTTGCTACTGTAGGATTAACAAAACTTTATAGACTCGGACTATTTGAACTGTTTGCACTCAAAAAAGTTGCCAAAAATATCAAACAAGATGAGCTAAAAGCTCTCCAGGAGGATGCGGCTCTCTTCTCACTCATAGCGCACTGTAGAATGGATTTTCCAGAAGCTCCTCTTTTTCTTTCAAAGACTGGCGAGTATGATCTCTCACTACATGGTGATGGTGTGCAGAGACTCGCTGCTGGAAGTCGACCATTCACTGAATTGATAGAAGTTCAACGTTTAAAACAAAAAATCGAAGCATATGCTTAGAAAAATCCTCCTTATCTTAGGTCTTATCGGTGTTAGTTTTGGAATATATAGCGGTTTCTCAACGTTTTCGTTTATCAAAACTGCTATTAAGATTGATGCTGAGGTAACAGGTTATTCAAGTTTTCAAAAACTCGAACGCATTCCTGGTGATTGTTCTGCATACAGAAAAGCATGCGAAATAGAGCTTGCTTTCTCACTTCCTTCAGGCGAGCGGATAGTGACAGCGATACCTCAACCAATTTTTTCAAGGCTGAAAGGTAACGTTCTTTCTCTTCTTGTTGACCCTAATAACCCAAAAGAGCCTCGTGTTGCAGCGCTTCATATGCTGTTTCGCAATGCTATGGTTACTTTTTTTCTTGGGGTTGTTCTTTTATTTATTCGTTGGTTGTTGAAATTAGAGATCCAGAGAAATTAGTCCTTCTGAACACTCATCAACCCATCAGTCATTACTTCCTGAGTCCCCCAAGGAATTCCTAACAGGATAAAAGTAATTTTTAACGACTCAACATCAACAGGGGTAACCTCATTTAATTCTGGTTCAGCGGAAAGGTTAGCCTCATCGATTGGAATTAAGCTCGATTCATTTTCATCAACCATTTCTGACTCAGAGCTTGAGTCAGCTTCTTTGACTTTATCAGTTTGTTCCTCTTTTGATGGTGATTCTTTTTCAGTTTTCGGTTTTTCCTTAAGATCTACTTTTTCTTCAACCACTTGCGGCTGAGGATTTTTTGCTTCCTCAATTTTCTGTTGTGCTATTCGGTTAATCACCATTTGGAGCTTCGCTCGACTACCTCCAACATCATAACTAAGTATGACCCCTGCTAGGACTGCTATGACTGCAATCGTAACAAAGAAAACAGCCCCACTCCATTCCCGTAAAAATGTACCGACTTGAGAAAGAGTATTAAAGACTCGTTCTTGAACTGAATTAGCCACAAAAACAAAAGACTCTGAAATTGGAATACTAATTTTTATTGGAGCACGATAATATTTTTCGTTAAGTTCGTTAACGTTTTGTCTTTTCTGTACTTCCTTAGCAGCTGCCTTACTCACTTCTTTTTCTTTTTGAAGTATTTTTTCAGCAAGTGCCCCAACATCATAGGAACCTACATTATTTTTACTGAGCCACGAATTAGGAATGAAACTGATATTAGTACAAATAATAATTCGGTTATTTTCCAGACAGTCGTTCATTATATACTCACCGAATGCTTCCCTCCATCTGCCACTAAATGGTTGAAATGGATCATTGAGAATCATTATTGGAGATTGCCTTCCGACTGCCACTAAGAGTTGTATTTGACGAGCTTCGGTTCGCGAAAGCTGTGAACACTGAAGAAAAAGCTGTCCTCGAAGCTCAAATTCATCAATTAACTCTTCTATCTTATTCTCATCAATTCCATTTGAAAGTAAATATTGAGGAATTGAAAGGTCGGGAAGTTCTTCTTCAAAACCTACCATAGCAACTGAATTTCTCGCTTCAATCTGCCCATCATATTGAAGCATAACTGTTTGTTTCACATCCTTTTTTGGTGAAAAGGAATTAAGGTAATATCTGAGAGTCATCCCTCCCTCATCTGCAAGGATTGTAATTGTACCTGGCTGACATTTTACAATAACAGATTTCTGATCGTTCCCAAGATAGCGAATAAGGCTTAATCCATTTTTTCGTGAGCCAGAATATATAGTTTCAATCTGCTGCTTTTCCATTATGCCTCTGGAAGATCAAAACTATTAGAAGTGTCTTCGGATTCTTGAAAAATAAGATCGAGCGCATAAATAATTTGATCTTTATCAATAGGTTTAGTCATATAGTAATCAGCCCCTGACTCATACCCTTTAATGATGTCGTTATACTTTCCAAGTGCACTAATCATGACTCGTGGAATATTTTCAGTTTGAGGGATTTTTTTAAGCTCTTCTGATAATTCAAGACCGGTCATTTCTGGCATCATGACATCTATAAAAATTGCATCGAACTGTTTTGCGATAGTTGGATCATTAACAAGATCTAAAACCTGTTTTGCCGATGTTCTGCATTCACATTCACAACCAAGCGACTGAATGACCGCTTTAATAACAGCTAATGCAACAGCATCATCATCAACGATTAAAAATTTAGGTGTTTCACTACTCATATATCCCCTCTTCCCTCTTTATCTTATTTTGCTCGTTTCCATTTACTCTCTGTTGTTCCAGTTGCTTGCGCTGCGACGACTGTTGGAATTTTTGTTTGTGTAACAGCAGCTATTTTTTGAAATTTACTTTTTGGAGCAATTGCTGAAGGCATAATTACTGACGGCTCTTGATGACGCGGGGCTTCTTGAGCCAATGGCTGACTTTCAACCTTCTCGTCATCCTCATTTGAAGCACCAAGCACTTCTTCGAGTGTAGTAATTCCTTGTCTCACTAATTCAATTCCTGATTCTCTCAGAGTCCTCATGCCCTCTGCTCTTGCTTGCTGGCGCATCACATCAAGCGGAGCGCTTGATAACACTAAACTTCGAAGCGATTCTGACATCTGTAATACTTCATAAATTGGAGCTCTGCCTTTGTACCCAGTTCCATTACATTTTGGGCAGCCCTTTCCATAAATCAATTGTGATTCATTAATTAAACTTCTTGCTTCTCCGATTTTTTCTAGAAGATCAGGAGACGCGGGGCGAGTGTGTTTACACTCAACACATACTCGTCGAACTAATCGTTGAGCCACGACACAAGTTACTGCGGAAGTAATTAAGTATCCCTGTATGCCCATGTTTAAAAGTCGAGATATGGTAGAAACAGAGCAGTTTGTATGAAGTGTCGATAATACAATGTGACCAGTCAGTGCAGCTTTAATTGATATCTCTGCTGTTTCTTGATCTCGTATCTCTCCTACAAGAATAATATCTGGATCTTGCCGAAGTAGTGAACGAAGAATAGCTGCAAAATCGTAGCCAACAGCATTATTTACTTGGCACTGTGTCACTCCTTGTAATGTACCTTCAATAGGATCTTCTGCTGTAAATACACTTTCAGAGATATCATTGAGTTCATTTAATGCTGCATAAAGCGTTGTCGTTTTACCTGAACCCGTAGGTCCTGTAACTAAAACCAAACCATCTGGTCGCTTAATTGCACTTCGAATAATTTTCAATTCACGCTCTGGTATCCCAAGTTTTGAAAGATCATTTTTCACACTTGCAGTACCCATGACCCGCATTACAATCTTTTCGCCAAAAGCAGAAGGCAACGTGCTCATTCGAAAATCAGCAACAACATCACCGTTTCTTAATTTAATAGTTCCATCTTGCGGCATTCTTTTTTCACAGATATCAAGCGATGCCATTACTTTTAATCGTGCTGAAATTGGTGAGGAAAGCTTATGGGGAATAGTTTGAATCTCTTGCAGTACACCATCTATCCTAAAACGAATTCGAAGAATTGTTTCAAATGGTTCAATATGAATATCTGAAGCATTCATTTGTACCGCTTGACTAAGCAGTGCATTAACAAGCCGAATCAGCGGCGCATCTGCTCCTTCTTCAAGTCCTAGATCTTGATTTTTAAGAGCATCACTAACACCTTGCTCATCAATAACACGGCGCAGGTTTCCCTCAACCGTCATATCATTTGGATCGTAATAGGTTTTCTGTTTTTGAGCAGGTTCAACACTTTTACCGGACGGTGCCGGTCTTTTTACAGGTGGTTTTGTGTTGGAGCCTCCGAACATAGCTATTCCTAAAGTAGTTCGATCGGATCTAGGAATAACTGAAGAGAGGAATGCGGATTTTTCGTGCGCTTTCGTAGGGAGTGCTAAATTTTCGTAGATTTCAGATGAAGACTAATCCTCAAATCTATCGAATCCCGTGACCCTGACCCTGAGCGTGAGCGTGAGCGTGAGCGATTTTTTTGCTCACGCTCACGCCTACGGTCAAGTTCACGGAGGCACTACCCTTCGCTATGGCCCTGCTGCGAAGCATCCCCATAGTTTCTAGAAGCTTGCTCTTGTATAAGATTTCTTACCGACAAAGGACTAGGAACATCAAAAAGAGTTTCTGTCGTACCACCAGTTCCAGTTACAACAAGATCTCCAAAATCAAGAACACGTCCTAAAAGTCCTTGATTCAGTCTGACCGCTTCAACTTTTAAAAGAAGTATATCAAGAGAGCGAATTCGGATAAGTCCTGTTTTTCCCAAGACTCGCTTGGAAGTAACACCATATTCAGATGTCCAATAGAAAATTAAATTTGCAGTAGCTTTAATAAAAAAAACTCCAGCAATACCTCTAATAGCAAGAATAAGCATCTGATTACCGGGGACAAAAAACATGGTACTCAGAATAAATATGGTGATCAGAAACCAAGGTATAAAGACAATCCAGTGCACATGTGTTTGATAAACAACTTCTTCATCTTCCATCAAATGCTGGTGAACATAGCTCATAACAAAAGTCCTTACTTAATTACTTTTTTTTAGCCTCTTTACCTTTAGCTTCTGCTGCTGGAGCTACTTCTGCTTTTTTTATTTCAATACAAGAAGCTTCAGTTGCAGCAGAGCCTAAACAATTTCCTGCAGCTTGCTCACAGTCTTCAATAATCTTTTTTTCAAAAGCTTTTCGCTGAGAAAAGCTCATTACTTGAAAAGTAGAGGTATTTTGGGAGTACTTAGTAGCAACACACTTAGTTTGATTTTCGTGCGAATCCCTACAAGCGCTATCAGCTCGCGCTCTCTGGTCGGTTACAATTGCTTTTAAACTATTTTTTGCCTCTTCTTCCGTTTCAGCACTTGCAGAAGCAGATGACCAGAAGACTTCTCTTCCTTCAACAACAGCTACTTTGCCTTTATTATCTTCGGTGGTAGGCGTAGGAGTGGCTTGAGAAGCCTCAGCAGTTTTTTTACCGTCATTTTTATCTAACTGCTTCCACCTGTAACGAATCTCAGATTCGCAACGGAACTCGGATTGTGCGCTAGATGCAACAGTTACTAGTAGAGCTACAAAAAAGGAAAAAAAATGTCCCAACTTCATTGAATAGAACTTTCTCATATCGCGTCTCCCAACGAAACAACTACTAATAATAAATGCGATGGAAAACGCCTCAATAGACTACGATGGATATAATCTTTTTGACATTCCTAATCAAACAGGAACGCCCGAGAGACGGCTTATTTTAGCCCTCCTGGAACGTGCAATTCTGGATTTTGTTGGAAATGAGCAAAAAGAAGCTCTAGAATCAGAACAATGGATTTTTAATGACGATCTAGGTGGTGAAGACGACCAATTTAGCTTTAATTGGACCTGCTTGCAGCTTGATCTTGATGCAAACCATATTCGAAGAAAAATAAGAGAAATGCCAAAACGAGGTCTTTCTCGACTTGCTCCTTGGTATATGAAAGAAGCAAGCATTTCAGCCTAAACAAATATAAATATATTTCCCAGATTTAAAAGAAACTAATGCAAGATTGTTCTGGCCGCACCCGGAACAGTGCCTTTAGAAGACTTTAAAACATCACTAAAAACAAAAAGTGGATGACGCCCTTGATCTTGATCGTCTTTACCTCTGCGTCTAGCAATTTCAGCAGAAACTACCCGTGCAAATTTCATTCTGCGCATTAACCCAATACGTGTTGAAAGATAAAGAATGGATCCAAATGGCGCGCTTAAAATAAGTATTAAACTAAAAGATGAAAGTACCGAGGCACCAACTGATACACAATAGAGCCCCCCTGCCACGGAGCCTAATATTCCAAATGCAATCACCTTAAAGGAATAAAACCACGGACTTCCTCTATTGATTCCTAATACATCTTCTTGAACTGAGTTGTCTAAAAGATCTTCAAGGTAAGATTCCAAAACTTCTAACGGAACACTTGCAATCCCTTCTCGAAAAGAAGCAATAGTTCCGTAAGATTCAGAAAAAATTAATTCTTTTCCGATGATGAGGTAGTTATCAAGGAGTTGGTTTTTCACTTGGTTGGCAATGATAAAATTCTTAGGTTTGAAATCCTTATATAAAAGTATGCATTGAAATAGGTTATAACGACAATAAAATTCAAAAATTAAGAAAAAAATCGAGAAGATGTATTTTTCATACCTTCTAATGTTAGAAAATTATTTAAATTTCATTACATACACCACCAATTTATTCAAAACTGACACTTTTCTCGGCTTTTACCCCATACCTAACCAACTAATTTCACTTGTCTAATACAGCTCTGAAAGGCTATTCTAGTGCTAGATTTAATAAAAAGTTCTCTTCGTAATCGTGGCTGATTCCAATCCTCCAGAACAAACCCCTGAAATCAAGATCCATGGTGGTCCACTATCTGTAATATTACCCCCTGACGCAGCTATTGCTGCCGAAGCTCAACGCCTTATTTCAGATCAAAACCTTCGCGTAGAAGATTTAAGTATCTGCGTTAGCCAGGATCCTATTATTGTTCTTGAGCTCCTTAAAACTGGCAATGCCATGTTCTTTTCTGGTGGGCGTCCTCCTATTACTTCTCCAAAGACTGCAATCGTAAGGCTAGGTCAACAACATACCAAAGAGCTTCTAGAAGAAATTATTTCTCGCCCACAAAATCAAAACCTCTCTGTTCAAGCGTGGATTGATACACATCGTTCAAGATGTAAACGAACTTCTATTGTTGCAAGGATGCTTTCTGAAGTTGTAATAAAAAATTTCAGTGACGAATGCCAGGTTGCAGGACTTCTTTATTATCTTGGAGAAATGATTGCTGCAGCACATTTCAAAGATGAATATATTAAGCTTGCTGAAGAACAAACAAGAGCTTCAGTAAACTACCGACTAGCTCAAGATCATAAATTTGATGTAGAAAAAATTAACTTAGCGTATCTTCGTCGCTTTGGAATTCCTGAAATTATTTTATTTGCTTTAGATAGAGACGCGCTTAATCGACAACCAGAAAGAGCGGCGATGAAGCCAGTCATCATGGCAGCAGATGAAATGGTAGAGTCATTTGATGCGAATCGTTGGGATAAATTGGCTCCTGGAAAACAATTACCCTCAAAAAGTTCCCTTCGGCTTCTTCAAATATCAGATAGTCAGTACGCGAGGATCTATGAACGCGCCTCTGAATATCTATTCTCGATGAGAATTTTAGAAGAGAAACGACGTCAAAAGCACAAAAATGCCACTCAAGAAATTTTAGCAGCCACTACTTCATCTGCTGAAAGCGATTCAGTGGCTTCTTGGTCTATTGGTCAGGAAGAGTCTTTAGATATTTCATCTTCGTTACAAGCTGAGATTGACGGTCTCATAGATGCGCTGTCCGAACCAGTGCCTGAAATTCCTCAACCAGTAATCCAAAAACCAGCAGCCAAATCATCACCAACTCCCACACCACCTGCTCGAGTTACAAGAGAAGAATTTGCAATTAGCAAAAGTATGCTTGCTGAAAAACCAGCACGTGTGGTCTCTCCTACAAGAAAATCTGTAACCCCACCTACAATGGCTAACGCGAGCTCTGCAAAAGCGGTTTCTAAGTTTGCCGCAACGATTGAGGAGGCCACGGATGCTGAAGGACTTCTTCGAGATCTTCTGAGCATGCTTGTAGGACAAGGATTATTCCAAAAATCGGCTCTTATTGTTGTTTCCAAAGATAAATCAAAAGCCCTCGTTGTTGCAGCAAGAGGCCCAAACATCACTAATGGTCAAACTATAATAATCACGGATCCTTTGAGTCCACTTGCTGAGTGTTTCTCTAAGGTTCAATCGTTTGGCAATAAAGAGAGTAAAGTATCCCCATTTGGCAGCAAAGCTTTTGCTCTTTCCCCTATAGATGCTCCCCACGATACTCCTGTGGCACTCTATGCGGATTGTGGCAACGAGGGGGCTATCCCTTTCGAAGCACGGCGTATCTTCCGAAATGTTATTGATATTCTTAACGAAAAACTTCCTTATCTTCCAGGAAGCATACCTGTTGAAATCTGATTGATATCTCAATACTCTTCGGTGTATGAATAAAAATGCTCTCTTCCAAATAACCCTCTTCACCCTTTCTTTTATATTTCTTGGATCTGTAAACGTATCTGCCTTTGCAGAAGATTACGTCGTTGCAACAGTCGATACTGCAAGAATCATCAATGAATCTGCTGATGCAAAGAAAGCAAAAATTGAGCTTGATGCTCAGATGAAGAAATCCAAAATACTGATCGAAGAAAAACAAAATGCACTAAAACCTTTAGACGAAAAAGCAAAAAAGGGTGAAATTAAACCTGGTACAAAAGAAGGTGAAGAGATCAAAGCAAAAACTCGAGAGCTTGTTGAGCTCATGCGAACTAAAGAAGATGAAATGCAAAAACTTTTTTCAAAATATCAGGCTGATATAACTGAAAAGACCATAAAAATTGTCAGTGCTTATGCGAAAGAAAAAGATATCTCTCTTGTGCTGGATAAAAGTAGTGGCGCATCCCGTGGAGGGGTACTTTTCGGAACTGATACCCTCGATATTACGGCTGAAATTATCAGTCGTTTCAATAAGTAAGAAGTTTTCTTACTATATATATAAAGATCAAAAGATTTTGAGCCGATAGCATTATTGTATGCAGATAATCACGATTGACGACCGAGATTTCTCTCAGCTTCTCGATGCATGGAAAGCTGGTAGACACATTGGCCGATATACAAAAAATGGAAAAGTCCAAATTGTTATTGCCACAAGGCAATTCATGTTGATTTCATCTGAGGATGATCAAAAAAAGATTGCAATTAAGCCATCCCGCTCCCAAAGTGATGCCGAAAATTTTGCGCTTCAATTCTTACTTCGTGAAGAACAACGCGGATCAAATGTTGAGTTTGCTGAAGGATTAACAGTCCCAGGAACTAACGCTTCCCGTTGAGCTAGCGACAAATATTTTATTTGCGCAGTTCTCAAATAAACCAGAATCAATTACTCCAGTTATCGATTTTATTCTCTGCTCAAGTCCATCTGAAAAACTTGTAAATATTGCATCAAGAATAATATTTCCTCGCTCTGTAAGTACTGGACCATGCTTACCAGGCTTACCATCACGAAGTGATATTTCAGTTGCGCCGATTTTTTTAAGTCCAGAAAGTGCTAGTCCATACCCTGAAGGTAGAACTTCCACTGGTATAGCACATTTTTTGCAAATATCATCTGCAACTTTGGAATCATCTACAATTAAAAAATATTCTCTACATTTATGGGCAAGTACTTTTTCTTCAAGCATAGCAGCGCCCTTTCCCTTGATAGCGTTGCCTTTTTTATCTACGGCATCCGCTCCATCAAATCCCCAGGAAATTTCATGTGCATACGTTGGACTTAAAACAGTTAGCCCAGCTTCGGTGCAAGCCCAGGCAGATTGATATGAAGTTGGAACTACTTGAATCACAAGATTCTCATTTTTAATACGCTCCGCTATCGCACTTATAGCGGCATCAACGGTAGATCCTGTTCCAACTCCTATAATTGAGTTTGTCGTCACTTTTTTAGCGATTTCCAATCCTACTAGTGCTTTTGCGTCCAATTAAAACTCCTGTCTGGTTAAGGCTATACGTATCGAATCGCTATTTTTGATTCGAATATGCAGCTATACTCTCGCTAAATCAATGCTAAATGTCTACTCACGATGTTACCTCGTAAAATATATATCTGCTTTGGAGCAAATTTAGGGGATCCAATCTCTACATTTCAAAAAGCCCGAATGATGCTGTCTGATTGTATTGGTACCGTCTATGGGGTTTCAAAACTATACAAAACTACCCCTCTTACAAAACAAGGAATCGAACCACATTCTGTTCCAAGCTATATGAATGCAGCAGTGTGCTACTCATCTGTTTTATCCCCATCAAAGATTCTTGAAGCATGCTTAGAAGTAGAGCAAAAACTTGGAAGAACCAGAGACCCTCAGAATCAGCTTGCGAGTCGAACATTAGACCTTGATATTGCACTTATTGAAGGTGAAGTTTTTGAAAGTGATATTTTATCAATCCCCCATCCGAGGCTGCATGAAAGAGACTTTATGCTACAACCAGTAATAGATATATCTCCAGACCTCATGCATTCTACATTACATCAGAAATGTTCAATCATACTTTCTAAACTTGGTTCTTCATTTGTTGAATCATGTATTGCAGAGCGTTGGTAAGCGTATTGAAAGCTTTCAATGATTATGATGATGGTTTAATAAACTTTCTCATCGCAGCGATAGTTTTAGGACTTACGTGATGTTCTATGCCTTCTGCATCAAGCTCTGCGGTTTTTTCATCAAGTCCGATTGAGCATAGAAAATTGAATACTACTTTATGACGATCTCTTGAAAAAACTGCCAGTGATAATCCTTCGTTCGTTAAGGTTACACCTCTGTAGGGCTCAACAGTAACCAAACCTCTTGCTGAAAGTTTTTTTAGTGCTTTTGCTGCCGTGGGATGTTTGACTCCTAAACGCTGGGCGATTTCAGTAAGTTGCGCCCTTCCATCAATATCTATCTCATCCAAAATTGCCTCGACATAATCTTCAGTTCGTTCAGATTGATGATCTGAACGGGTGCGCAAAAACCTTTGATTAATCTTAGTTTTTTGAAGGGTTTTCATCTGACCTAGGATATGTTAAAAATGTAGCCATGGCTACATCTTTAGAAGCCTCTTCATCGAAAAAAAAGTTTTTATACTTTGCCGGTCCAGCATTTCTTGTTGGAGTTGGTTATATGGATCCAGGCAACTGGGGCACTGACCTTGCTGCAGGATCACGGTATGGTTACTCGTTGTTATGGGTAATCCTTCTTTCCAATTTAGCAGCTCAATTTTTACAGGTTCTGTGTGCGAAACTAGGAATAGTAACAGGAAAAGATCTTGCAGAGGCTTGTCGTGACTATTTTTCAAAACCAACTTCATTCATTCTGTGGATTCTTTGCGAAATTGCAATCATCGCTTGCGATCTAGCAGAGGTAATTGGATCGGCTGTTGCTCTTAACCTACTCTTTAACATACCACTTACCTACGGTGTGATTATAACGGCTCTCGATGTTTTAATTCTTTTAGCATTAGTACATCGTGGATATAGAACGCTCGAAGCAATTGTCATTTCGATGGTACTGACAATTTTTGGATGCTTTGTGTATGAGATGTTTATTATTCAGCCTTCATTGCACGCTATCCTTGTAGGGGGCTTTAAGCCAGTCTTTCCCGATAGTGAAAGTTTAACTATTGCAATTGGGATCATTGGTGCAACGGTGATGCCTCATAATCTTTATCTCCATTCATCACTTGTTAAATCAAGAATGAATAATGCAAATGATGATGAAAAAGCTGTTGCAATTCGATTTAATCGCTTTGATACAATTGGTGCTTTATCTTTTGCTTTCTTTGTTAATGCAGCGATTTTAATCTTGGCTTCTGCAGTGTTCGGAGCACGAGGTGAAGTTGTAGAAGAGCTCACTCGTGGACATGAACTTCTTGCTATCGCTCTTGGCGGAAGCGCTGCTACTGTATTTGCTATTGCACTACTTGCGTCAGGTCAAAGCTCTACGATTACCGGAACCCTAGCTGGTCAAATCGTTATGGAAGGTTTTCTAAGATTAAAAATCAAACCTTGGGTGCGCAGGCTCTTATCACGCTCTATTGCTATTCTTCCAGCTCTCTATTTGGTAAATCGTACCGGAGGAGCTCATACCATTGAACTACTTGTTCTTTCACAAGTCATTCTTTCTTTACAACTTCCATTCGCCATATTTCCACTGATGATGTTTACATCAAACAAAAAAATTATGGGACGCTTTGTTAATTCAAAATTAACTTCAGTAATTGGATATACAATAGCAGTAGTTATTTCAGCTTTGAATGTATATTTAATAGCGACAATGTAGGATCTAAATTTTCTGAATCAGCATTATAATTAACTTCGTTTAAAAAGTTATTCTTCTTTAATTTTGATGAGCTTCGATTTAAAGCTTTTGACCAAGCAATCGGATCAAAGCCTGAAAAAAATGCTCCATCAATAAATAAAACTGGAGGCCCCATTGCTCCCGATCTTTTCATCAATTGTTTTCCTTCAGATGAAGTATCGATATCTAACTCTTGAAAAGTTTCGCCCTGTTTTTCAAGAAATTCCCTTGCAATAATGCAAACTGGGCACCAGCTTGCTGATAAAAGAAGAGGTAGTTCCTGAGCTTTACAATTCGAAGAGAATCCTAAAACTACACTGCACAACAAAATAAAATTTAATATCAAATTCATAATGTATTTTTGAGGTGTTTGAGCAATCTTCTGCGCTCAAATGCTCTCGGCAAAAGTCGTACTAATCCAAAAAGATATGGCAGTGAGGAAGTCTCTTTAAAACAGACCCCAAGAAGTACCAAAATATTTCTAATAATAAATCCATGTATAATATTTTCTCTTGTGACCGATTCTCCCCAATAGTTGGTAATCTGCAGAAGAAAACGGTTTCGAACACTCAATCCATTAAGAACAATAGAGGTTTGTTTTCGATTTGATGGTAACACTTTTCGAACATGAGTACCTGTCACTGAAGGTGAGAAAATCGTCTTGATACCTAAATGATTTGCTCTCCAGCATAGGTCTGCATCTTCTCTATATGCAAAAAATCCCTCATCAAAAAGCGGTGCACGCTCATCATAAAGCGTTTCCAGTTGGGGAAATATTTTAAATAAATCTTTATCTCTCGACGTTCCTTTCAGAAGTAATTTTTTAACAATATTTTTAGGTATAAAAAGACACGCTCCGGTTCCACCAAAAACTTCCTCCTCTTTGAAGAAAGAATCTCTACAATCGGAGCCTCTATCAAAATGACGGAGCTCTTTATTTAAAATCATACCTGCAGCATCAAGTACTTGATATTCATTTATATCTTTAATTTTACTCGTTACCTGAGAAGCGGATTGTCTAAAAAGCTTCGGCGTAATAATACAGTTATCCGAATAACGCTTAGAAGTTGCTATACATTGATCAAGAGCATCTACTGAAAGATTGACATCAGGATTTATAACTAAAAAATATTCATACTTACTAACTAAAAAGCGAGCTGCATTAAGATTATGGGCACCACTAAAACCAAAGTTTTGTGTAAACGGTAATTCTTTATGAGTAAATATACTTGAGTCTACTTTTGTTTTTATTTCTTTTAATACTTCTTGCAGGACTGACACACTATTATCATCTGAACCGTTATCAATCGCAGATACATGTACTTCGGTTGATATCTGTTGATGAGCAATAGCTTTCAAACATGACGCAAGGTACTCATCACTATTAAAAGAAACCAAAGAAATAAAGATGCTCATTTTTGATTAAATTAATGCCAACTTCCTTACGAAATTTTTAGATTGCTTTTTAATATTTCGTGTTGCTTTAGTAATGCGTCAGGCATTTTGGGACCTATTGAGTCAAAAAATTTCTTTTGAGATTCTATCTCATATCTCCAATCACTAGGATGTACTGCAATTAATTCATCCATGACTTCGTTAGCAATGGATAAACCATCTGTATTAATACTTCCTTTCTTTGGAAGCAATCCAATCTCAGTGGAAAGAGCATCAACTTCATTATCGACACGTTTTAGGATCCATTCGAGCACTCGAATATTGTCACCGAATCCTGGCCATAGGAAATCACCTTGATCGCTGGTTCGAAACCAATTGACGTGAAAAACTTTAGGCAGAGATGCTTTCGGAGACTTTCCAAGTTCTAACCAATGAGCGAAGTAGTCTCCTGCGTGGTAACCAATAAAAGGAAGCATCGCCATTGGATCACGTCTTAGCTCACCAACCTTTCCTGTAGCAGCAGCAGTTGTTTCGGACGCCATGGTCGTTCCAATAAATGTACCATGCTCCCAATCACGCGCTTCGTATACGAGTGGAACAGTTCGAGGTCTACGTCCGCCGAAAATAATTGCACTTATAGGCACACCACGAGGTGATTCCCAATCACCGTCAATACATGGACATTGTGAAGCAGGAGCTGTGAATCGACTATTGGCATGCGCCGCCGACATTCCACATGTTGGGGTCCATTCGAAGCGTCTCCATGTAATTAATTTTTCAGGTTGATTTTTTGTTAATCCCTCCCACCATGGAGTTCTATCAATCGGATCAAAAGCTGTATTTGTAAAAATTGTATTTTTTTGGACTGTTTTTAAAGCATTAGGATTAGTTTTTTCAGAAGTACCAGGCGCAACACCAAAAAAGCCTGCTTCCGGATTAATTGCATAAAGTCGTCCATCTTCACCAAAGCGAAGCCATGCAATATCATCACCTACAGTTTCAACTTTCCATCCCTTGTCTTGGTAGAGCTTTGGCGGAATAAGCATAGCAAGGTTTGTTTTACCACAAGCAGAAGGAAATGCAGCACACACATAATGTTTTTTGCCTTGTGGATTAGTAATTCCAACAATCAGCATATGCTCTGCAAGCCAGCCTTCTTTTTTTGCAAGGGTAGAAGCAATTCTGAGTGCAAAACATTTTTTACCTTGTAGTGCATTCCCACCATAATTTGAATTAAAACTAATAATCGTATTATCTTCTGGAAAATGGCATATATATCTTTCATTCGGATCAAGTGTTCCAATTGAATGAACGCCTCGAATGAATTCATTTGAATCTTTTTTAAGATTCTTCAATGCAACTTCTCCAACACGCGCCATAATCCTCATATTAGCGACAACGTAGGCTGAATCGGTCAATTCAAATCCTACTTTAGAGAACGGTGATCCATCAGGACCCATCATGTACGGCACAACATACATAGTGCGCCCCCTCATACAGCCTGACATGGTCGCATCGAGTTTCTTATACATTTCTTGAGGATCAAACCAATGATTGGTTGGACCCGCATCATCCTTGGAATGACTACAAATGAAAGTTCTATCTTCGACTCGTGCGACATCCGTTGGATCAGACGTTGCCCAAAAAGAATTTGGATATTTTTCTTCATTTAAACGAGTAAATACACCAGATTCTACAAGTGCATTGTTCATTTCGTCTGATTCTGATTTAGAACCTGAGATCCAAACTATTTCCTGTGGTTGAAGTTTTTGAGCGACTTCTTGAATCCATGAATTTACAAAGGGATACTGATCTTTCATGGCATAAATTGTAGCACCTTAGATAGAGGTTCAGCCAAGGGGGAATAGATACATTTATCCAGTTTTTAGTAAAAATTTCTTACGTATCTGGCTAAGATAGAGATAGTTCTTTTGCAAAAACGAACTAGAACGTTATAGCGACGAAACTATATTTCCTTACTCAAGTTTACTAAGATTTTAAAAATTTCAATGAATGCGAACGTACAAAAAGAGTGACATCCTCTGGAAGGAGTTGGCATACGGTAGATGCTATTTCTGCAGATACTGCATCAAGAACCTCATTTGAATCGGAGACTTGAAATTTTTCTGAGTATACTTTTCGAATAAAGCCTTTTCTTGATACTCCTAAGAAAAGATTTTTATAGCTCGCAAATTCATAAAAACTATCCAGGACTAATTTAGAAATATACGGGTCTTTACTTATAAAACTTCCCATTCCAGGATCGAAAATCAATTGAGACAACGGAAGACCTACTTGTGATGCTAGCTCAATTCTTCGATCAAAGAATTTTTTGATTTCATCAAGGATTGAACTATCTTCAGTGTATGAAAAATTATGTGGCTCAGTACAACGAGAGAACATCACGATAACAGAAGACCCTGTATCAGCAGCTAATTCAAAAAGTTCCTGACTACCACCCGAGATGTCATTGATTATCTTAACTCCACACTGTACGGCACGACGTGCAGTAAGTATGTGGTGAGTATCAATTGATATTTTTTTAAAATCTAAAAATTTTTCAAGAACGGGCTTAAGTCGTCTCCACTCTTCCTCTTGACCAACGCAAACCGATCCTGGACGTGTTGAATCAGCCCCTATGTCAATAAAGTCCGCTCCTTCTTTTATTAAATGATCTATTCTTTCAATCGCATCGTGGGCAGAAAATGCTACTCCTCCGTCGGAAAAGCTATCCGGAGTAATGTTTACAATTCCTGCAATTTTCATTTGGGCTGACATAGTGAACTGAGTTTAAAGTAATGATATTTCCAACAATTAACAATAAAAAACAGCATTCTTTTATTGCAAGAAACTTTTTGAGCGAAAAATACGATTCCCTAATGAAATCAAATCAAATCAAAAAGGAAGAATATATGAGACCTGAAAGCATATCAGAAAACCAAACGTATAATTTTACACAGATTAATCCACTCATAACTCCTCCAGTGAAGAGCACAGAAACTACCTTTGGGTCTCTTGGAGAACTACTCTTGAGTGCAACAGAAACAAATGTCTCTAAAAAAGTATTAAAAAAAACAGTCCCCTATTCCAACTATGACCGCCCAATCGAAGAAAGAGCAGAAAGAGCAGAAAGAGGTTATAGCAGAAATTGGGGGGATGCATCTTCTGCAACTCAAACATCTGTAATGCAAACAATTCTTACCTCTTCAAAAGATCTTTCTAAAGAAGACCAAGCAATACTTCTTGGTATCGCTCGGATTGAATCAGGTTTTAATCCTGATGCAGCTGCGACAACAACATCTGCAAGTGGCGTATTTCAAATAATTCGCTCAACAGGAGAAAATTTAGGGATTTCACAAAAGAATATTTTTTCGATGAAAGATAATATCAAAAGTGGTGTAAAACTTTTTAAAGAAAATATTCGTTTAGTAGATAAAAAATATCCACAGCTCACTGGGAATGAAAGGGCAGTAATGTTATATGCATTGCACCATGACGGCCCAAGCTTAAAGTATGGTGGGGCAGGAATTGCTCGAGAGAAACTGAGTCCGTATCTTGATAGGTTTCGAGCAATTACTTCAGAAGCTAGCTCAAATTCAACAATTCGATAGAATCTTGCATTCAGGGGCTCTATCGAGTTTTTTTAGAAGTCTTCACTAAATCTAAAATCTCGGTTACTATCTTTTTAGATGTTAGATTTTAATGGTCAACAAACGGACGAAGTCATACTATACGAGATTCGTCCTCACTGGACTCGTAAAGCCTTTGCTGGGTTTCGCGCTCTTGTAATAATTTTTACTGGAATTTTTGCAGCATACTTCTTAAGAAATTTTATTGGCTCCGATCCTCGTTATACGTTTACGTTCGGGGTGATTATTTCGCTGATCACTGGCGGAGTATATTTTGGGTGGGCTCTTTTTAAAGCTAATCGCGCAAAAGCATTTATTACTGATCGCAGATTCGTGCGTCTTGAACCAGCATTTCCAACATTTCTAGTGCAACGGTCTCTCTTTTGGACAGAGGTTTTAAAAGTAAAAAGTTTTTCTCCAAATATGCTATTTCGTTACTTAAAAATTGGTGGGCTTATTATCCAACCTATTATGTCTGAATCAGGAAAAGAAGATGTACGTGTTGAACACGTCTTCTACTACGGTGACCTTGCAAACTATATTGATAAAATAATGTACACCGTAAAAACTAAGCCTGCTGAAATTGGAGATATCAGACCATTTGTTCCTAAGAAAGCTGGTGAGCGATACTAATGCTTTTGATCTGCCTGCCAGATCCCTATTGAAGAATATGCTCAATAACTTTTTCGAGCATTTCAAAATTAGTCTTCCTACCGTTTACAAAGAACGTTGGTGTTTGTTCGACTGAAAGAGATACAGATAAATCAATATCTGCTTTAATTTTTGTCATATATTTATCTGATGTAACACAGGATGACAGTGAATCAATATCTAAACCAACGCTTTTTCCCCATGTAAAAAATGCGCTTGTTATCTGAGCACGAGTGGAAGGGGAATCCAAAAGTGGTTCGGTAAATACATACCTAAAAGCATCTGCAAATTTACCTTGCTCAGCAACACATTGAACGAAATTTGCAGCAAAACAAGCATGCTGGTGCATAGAATGCGATAGTAAAGAATTACACGAATTATCAAGAGGAAAATGTTTTGGAACAAAAAATATTTTATCTTTATATTTACTAAGAATATCTTCAAAAAACGGAAATTTCATTCGACATGCACTACATTCAAAGTCAGAAAACTCAACAATCTGGATTGGTGCCTTTGGATCACCAAAAGTATAATCTCGAACAGATAATGGTGCGTCGTTTGCGTTAATAGGGATAGAAGTGATTGATTGCCTTTCCCACTGAGCAATAGTTGGCTGAGGTCCCGCTTTTTTTGTGTTCGTAAGAAGTAACGAGGGAGCGATTGCATGGACATAAAGAGTAAATACAAAGCCCGCAATAATAAGCCATGCAGAGAGAGCCGTACCGTGGTTAGAACTTTTACCCAATAATGCTTTAACAAATTGGAACGGAGCATCAGTTGCTTCAAACAACGAAGCAGCTCTCCCCTTTAATGAAGTACCACTAACACTGGCAAAAGCAATTATCCCATTAGCTAAGTACATCACCATGCAATAGAGACAGAAAACTCCAATAATAATTTTTGAGATATAGAAAAGGTAGAAAGAAAGTAGAACAGAAAAGACGCTTGAGATTAACATTGAACCCCAAAACACCCGCCCAGCCTGAGTCTTGGTACAATAGAGCGCTCCAATGAATACCGAAAAGTAAAAAAAGAAGCCTATACCAGCAAGAGGAAACCCAAAAAGCTCTGCATACTCACTTTTATTGATAGCTCCGCAATTAAATGAACTGTTTATATTACAAAGCGAAGATGAAACATCAAAACCGAGCCTTAAAAGAATGTGTTCGTACCAAGAGAATCCTGAGGCAAAAATTCCTAAAATTGAACCTATGAAAAGTAAGAATATTGAAGTCGTTGATTTTTTTGTCATATGAAGAGTTCTGTGAACGATATCATTATTTTACAGGGTTTTGAACGGTCGATCTGCTCTGCTACCATCATAATATTGTGCAGCAAAATATCTCAAAACATCACTATCTAGTTCTTTGTTTAGTTCTCTTATTTGCCTCTTTTTTCCGTCTTTTTATCGGACTTCACTGGGATCATGGGCTCCTCCTCCACCCAGATGAACGATTTTTGACTATGGTTGCCGAGAAAGTACGTTTGCCAAATGCTCTGATCCAGTACCTAAACGGCAATACTAATCCTTTAAGTCCTTATAACAATGGCTATGATTATTATGTTTACGGCAATCTACCACTGACTATTGTACGTATTTTTGCAGAGATCTTTAAAACTACTTCTTATGACAATATTTTTATCGTTGGACGAATTTTTTCTGGGATAGCTGATCTTTCAACTATTGTTGGAGTATTTTTTCTTGGCAGTATGATTGCGACACCTTCAGTTGGACTATTAGCTGCATTTCTTCTTGCTGGTTCAGTTCAGAACATTCAACTTTGTCGATTCATGGGAACTGAAAATTTTGTTGGATGTTTCATTACTTGGTCGGCTGTAGCTCTTTGTTGTGCCTATCGTCAGTATCAAAAGCTTAATTTTTTCAAAGCTCGAATCTATATTATTACTAGTGGTGCTCTGATTGGATTAGCACTTGCAAGTAAAATTAGCGCTGTATTTTTCTTACCAATCGCGCTGTCTTCAATAGGAATAGCACTTTTCTTTCCGAGTGGTGATTACATTACTCAAAAAAGACTTCGGGCAACATGGTTCGAATTTTTTGTCGGTATATCTTTGATTTTTGGGTTCTCTATTCTTTTGTTTTTTCGTTTAGCTCAACCTTCTGCATTTGATGGTATGAGCTTTATGCCGTCCCCTACTTTTTTGGATAATATGAAAAGGATTAAAGAACTAACCGACGGAGGAGAATGGCCGCCGAATGTTCAGTGGGCTGCAAGAACTCCGATCCTATTTCCTCTTTCCCAAATGATGCAATGGGAGATGGGATATGGATTCTTTTGGCTAACAGTTATTGGTACTGTTGTAGCTGTATCACACATTGTAGCGAATAAAAATTTTCGGTTACTATTTATTGTAAGTTGGGCAGTTTTTTTTCTTTCTTATCAAAGCACCAGATTTGTTGCCTTCGGACGATATCTTTCAATCGTCTATCCATTCTTTGCCATACTTGGGGCTTACGGAGCATGGTACCTCTACAAAAAATCAAATTTCCTACCTCGAATTTTTGTCATTGGGTGTTTAATCATTTCAGTATTTTGGACTATCGCATTTAATACAATTTATTTTAAAGATCACTCACGAGTGGAAGCCTCACGGTGGATATATCAGAATGTTCCTGCTGGAAGTGTTCTTCTGAATGAAGCTTGGGATGATGGACTGCCACTTCGTGTTGATGGAAAAGATGGATTCGCTTCGCTTTATAAAGAGGTCTCTTACAACTTTTACGAAGTTGATAATGATAAAAAACGAAATGAAATATTGGATGCTCTCGATAAAGTAAATTATATAATGATTAGCAGTAACCGACAATTTGCATCAATTCCTCGCCTTCCTAAGAGGTTTCCATTTACTTCTCAATATTACGAAATGCTTTTTAGTCATAAAATAGGATTTACTTTAGTTCATCAAAGTATTGTTGCACCGTCCTTCTTGGGTATAACTATTCAGGATAAAAATGCAGTGGAATCATTTACCGTATACGATCATCCAGCAGTGTATATTTTTAAAAAAAATGATTCCTATTCCCGTGAAGCTATTGAAACAGTGCTAAACGACTATCCAAACGGGACCTTCGAACCACTTATTAAAATAGATGCTGAGGAGATCTCATGGCTTCCATAATCAGTATTTTTATCTGGCTATCGATTAGCGTAACGATTCAGTTCCTCTTGTATCCTTTTTTCTTATCTTTGATTTCTTGTCGAAGAACAGCGTATGGAGTTTCTAAAGTTTTTAGTTTTACTCTTTTTAGCTACTTTGTTTGGATCGTAGGTTTGATTACAAAAGAAGATACTTTCCTGATTGCATCTTTGAGTTTTGTAGGTTTATTACTTTGCACCTATCTCTATTTCCAAAAGCGAGACTCGTTTGAGTCTGTTCTTCCAGATAAAAGTGAGATGATTACTATTGAGCTTTTCTATGTTGGTATTCTCTTGTTTACGTGGCTTCAAAGTACATTTCACCCTGAAATCTATTGGGGTGAAAAACCGATGGATTTTACTTTCCTAAACTATTTTACAAGATTACAGTCGCTCCCTCCTACGGACCCATGGGCTAGTGGTAATGGCTTGGGATATTACTATTTCGGAGTATTCCAGTTTGGTCTGCTTCATAAGCTATCTGGATTAAGTCCCACAATCGGATATAGCTTCTCTCTTGCTATTGTTGCAGCGCAGTTTGCTACAACATTCTATTTAATTCTTAGAAACTTTTGCTCACAAAGACTATCTAGTTTTTTTTCAATATTGATTTGTTTTCTTGCCACTTACGATACCTGGTGGGTACTTTTTACTGGCTTTAAACCGATTGGATTTGACCTCTATTGGGCAACAAGCAGAACGCTTCATACTCCTGGTATTAATGAATATCCTCTCTGGAGTTTTTTATTTGGTGATCTTCATGCACATCTCATTGCACTGCCAATTGTTGCTTTAACAGTTTTGCTCCTTACAAGGACACTGTCTTCATTTTTTGAAAATCAACTCACTGACTTCAACGAACAGATTAAAACCTGTAGTTTTATGGCTCTGAGTTGGGGGATGCTTGTTGCTACAAACAGCTGGGATTATATAACCGTTGGCATTGTTGTCGGTTGTAGCTTTGTATTTTTGCTGACAGTTTTCCCTTTACATTGGAAAAATTTATCCATTCTTGGCATCTCCACATTATTCCTTAGTATTATTTTCTCTTTACCATTTCATCTTAGTGTAAAAACAAAAACAGAAATTGGATGGGGATATGTGTATCCTGAAGAATTCAATACATTTCTTGAGATCTTTCGCATTTATGGTCATTTCCTGCTTCTCATTTTACTGTCTGTCGTTATTCTTTGGAGTTCAAGAGATCGCTACCGACAACGAGTCATTTCATATTGGAAAATCATTGTTGGAATTGGTGCAGCCCTCCTTCCCTTTATCATTGGTCTCATCGCTGCTCGTGCCCGTCAATCATATGAAATGCCAATTGGACCACTTTGTTTTGCAAGCCTTATCTCAATCACCGCCTCATCAATTATTTTTTCTTCTTTTATCAATACTGCCCGTGTAAAAGTCAGTGGAATCCTTCTACTAATTTCATCAATACTTTTATCGTTAGCTGAGTGTTTCTATTTCATGGATAGAATGAATACTTTGTTTAAGGTTTATAACGTGATTTGGGGTATTTTTGCTCTGGGTACCCTTATTTTAGTTAGTCATATGATCATCCGGTCAGCCTGGTCTAGGATCGCTGTATCGTTGATTCTTGCGCCTGCAATAGCAGCTACGTTTCTACTGATAGGAATCATGTGTAGTTTTAATAGAATTAATAGTCCTGGACGACCAACATTTGATGGCTCTTTCTACCTAAAAACGTTCAATCGTACTGAGCAAAATGCATTTGAATGGCTCAATAAGAACATAAAAGGTACTCCAACAATGGTTGAGGGTTTCGGCCCCTCTTACCAAGAATATACTCGATTTGCCATGCATACCGGGCTTCCTGTGGTTCTTGGATGGGAGTATCACGTTCAGCAACGTGGAACTCGTGATGCTGAACAGCGGAAGAAAGATATTCGAACCATCTATCAAGATGGCGATATTACCCAAACAATGAGGTCACTGAACCGCTATAATGTCTCAATTATCGTTATTGGTAAAAGAGAGCGTGAGCTGTATGGCGATAGAATTGAAGAAAAATTTAAAAACAATCCAGCGTACTTTAAACGAATTTATAACATCGATGGAGCCTCCGATTCAATTTCTTTGTATACACATCGGTACGCAAAAAGTTTATAAATTGGGGGATGATTTCCCTCTTATTACTTCTATTATTTCTTTCCTTAGCAACAATCCCATTTCGAGGCAAAAGCTTCGAAATTTCGACGGCATGTCTTTTATTCATACCAATTGAATTATCACTCTTTGGACAATTCATACCGGTAGGATTTTTTCTCTGCTTTGGATTACTGATTTTAAATCTCTCGCTTTGTTATCTATTAAGCAATGAAGATAAATCTGAGGGTACTACCTGGTCATTTAAAAACGTGTGGAGCTTATCAACACTTAAAGAACAACAAGCAAATATTCTTTGGATAGTTTCTTACTGTATTATTTTTCAACTTTGCCTTTTATGGCCTGATTTTGTGGCAATGGGGGAGCGTATCAGAGACTTTGCCCTCCTGTCAGAAGTAGTGAAATATCCTATTAATCCAACTGAACCGTGGCTTCCAGGAGAAAACTTAAACTATTATCTTTTCTGGTATCGACTCGGCGCAGTTCTTCATCAACTCACAGGGCTTGAAGTATATGAACTCTACCATGGGCTCCAAGCCCTTACGTTTGGTTTATACATCGCTGTACTTTCAAGAGTATTACAATTGATTGGTGGATTACGAAGTTATTTAGCGATTGGTTATAGTGTTCTTATTGCATTCGGATCAAATATCGCTGGCTTACTCTATGCAGTAGATCAGACAGGTCAATCATGGTGGGGTCCTTCTCGAGTCATCAAAGGTGCAATTAATGAATTCCCTGTTTGGTCATTCTTACTCGGAGACCTCCACCCGCACTATTTAAATTTACCGCTTCTGCTTGTCTTTATAACATGGATATATCAACTTTTTATCGCGCGAAAAAAATCATCGTTTGCGTTCCTCTTTCTGATGCTTCTTATAGCTAGTCCACTATGGGTATATAATGCAAATGCGTGGGAAGTGCCTGTTCTATTACTTCTGATAGGATTTAGTGCCCTTCTATTTTTGGTACTATCATCTGAAAATAATTTAAAAAACATCTCTTCTTTCTACAAAGATTTACTTGCAACAAAAGTTTCAGAAATTACTGCCAGTATTCTTGTTCTACTCTTAGGCTGCGTCATCACTCTTTATCTTCTTTCAAAACATATCTCCCCTGGGGGTGATCCGTTTAGAAGAGTCAGCGAATTAATTCCTCTTACAACCATAAAAGAACTTTTCTCACACTTTGGGTTTCAATTAATTCCAATTATCTTTGCTCTTTGTGCTCTGCAAAAAAATTGGCAACAAAGTCTTATCGTGGTACTTGGATTTGGATTTTGCTTACTTTCAAGTACTGCCTTGCCATTGATCATTCTGCTTCTTGTTATACATGCTCAATTCCTCTTAAGTCAGGATAATAGGAAAGAGATTTCGACAATTCTTTTTGGTGCATTATCACTTACTTCCCTTGCTTTATTACTTTTACCAGAACTTTTCTTTCTCGATGATCCATACGGCGGAGAAAACGAAAGGATGAATACGATATTTAAAGCATACTCTGCAAATTGGGGATTTCTTAGTATTTTTGCAATTGTTATTTGTCGGGATGCATTTAAAAAACTTATTACTGATACAGACCTCTCGAAGGTATTAGCACCTATAGCGTTTTTGTCATTAGCTTTCTGTACCCTCCCATTCTTCTTTCACACCGTCAACGAGCGAAGAATTGATTCAACCACAGTATTGCCTCGCATACAGGGATTAAGTTCTCTTGATAAACAATTTGAGGGAGCTGGAGAAGTCATAAAAACATTCTTTATTAAACCAGATGGTATTACTGCAGAAGCTCCTGGAAATCCTTACTCACTTACTTCTCATATGTGTACTCTTTCTGGAAAGAGATGTTATATCGGATGGAAAAATCACGTCGATCTTTTAACTAGAAAATATGATGAGTCGAAACGCCGAGAAGAGGTCTTAACTCAAATGTATACTTCAAAAAATTGTGAATTATCTAAAGAAATAATGAATAAAGAGAAGATTCGATACCTTGTCATTGGCCCACTTGAACAAGAGCGTTTTGGAGCAGTTGATGTAAATAATTTTAATTGTTTAACGCTCGTTGCAACAAAAGGTAAGTATACAGTTCTAACTTCCAGTATCGAGTGAAGTACCAATAACTAATGTAATATATTTTCCAAGCTGCGAGTAACGATCAATTGCAGTTTTATCTCCTTCAAGATACGCCTGGTGCCGACGAGCAGTGACAGAAGATCGTATAACTTGAAACACAAAAGCTGTTGGATCTTTTAAACCACGCATTTTTCTTATTTCAGTAAGAGTGCTTTTTACTCGGGGAATAATGACTGGTTCAAGTACATCAATTGCATCTAATAAACTGAGGTAATCTTTCTCTATTAAATCAAAAGAAGTCAGTAATCGATCAACCAGAGGCACCCCTTTTTTAGATTCATACTGTGCCCGGTAAAGAGCCAAAGAAAACGGAATATGCGCAACTTGCAATGCTAACAAGGCACCATTTACATCCGCTTGAAATGCTCTGTCTTTTACATACAACTCTTTAAGGAATTCATCTCCTTTCTGTTCGCGAATTTGATCCATGATATGTCCCCAACTATAGAGACTTAAGAAAGAAAGGCGTGATCCATCCGAAATTTGACTGTTCGGTACGGCTCTAAAACTTTCATAAGGAGCCCATATTTCCGGTTCATTCTGAAGTCCATTAAAAAAACTTTGATCGCCCTTCTGCTCAAAGCGAAATAATGGTCTCGATACCTGTTTTAATCCATCAAGATCAGATACTGGAAAAATAAGATTGAGTGAAGCAAAGAAAATATCTTCATCTGGAACATCTGTATTATTAATAGTGGTTATTTTTCCTCTTCCAGTGAAATCAGAATAAAGATTTCTTGCCTGCTCATAGGCATCTTTTCTGATTTTTTTACTATCTTCATAAAATTGTTTATCGGCAATTTGCACACTTGAGAATCGAGCAAGACCTTCAGCATAGTTTTTTAGCGCAGTAGCACCTTGTCTAAATACTGCAACAGCCACACGGAGCAATTTGCCAATCGCCGTACCTTGAATCGTAAAATGAATATACTTTGACTGAACCGCTTCAGGAGTGAGCATTGATTGATCACCGTTTAGACCACCCCCCCTTCCTACACCTGGTCCAATTCCGTGTTGGATACGAAGTTTAAGACCACGATCGGTTGCAAGATTAAATAACTGCTCTTCCATCTCTCGACTTAATTCACGATCCCCTGGTCCACCTCTCATTTGTCCATCAGAGTATCCACACATTGCAGATAATCTTTTAAAACTCTTGACCAAAGAAAGTAATGATTGTGAGTGATTTATTGCATTATCAAAAATAGCAGCAGATCTTACTTTATCCTCTGGGCGCTCAAATAATGGGACAATTTCGAGTCGAACATCTCCTTTTTTTGGGGCATTCGGGTTACCAGAATTGATTCCAGCAAGCCTTAAAAGTAGCTCAGCTTCTAAAATATCAGAGCTCTCTGTTGTAAGAGAGATAATACTTCTATCACATGTATGTGGATTTTTAATAAGCTCCATTTTTAGTACGTTGAGTACTGAAAAATGATCCTTGGCATCCTGAGGCAGCGTCTTCATTGACTCTTGGATCTTCTTACCTGCTTCTTCTAACAACTCGGGGTCAGAAAGCAACGTTGAAAGTATTTTAAGTTTTTCTGTTTCAGATTTAGTTTCATATCCGCTGCAACCGAAAAAGTTCTGAACCTGGGATAACACTTTTTCATTTGTGTCAGAATTCTGTCGATGCTCACCTGAGCAAAGGTGAAGCCCGATACTGGATGCAATGAAGCGAAACTCCATTAAATCATCAATAAAAGATTGGTAATGTTTATTATCTTCATGATTCTGAAGAGCTACTATTGTTGCATCAAGTCCGCTCAGTAATCGATCATACGTCATAGGATCGTCATGACTCTCGTTTCTTTCAATTGCACGAATACGATTTAAATACCGCGCAAGCAGTGACTCAAGAGAGTGTTGCCCCTGTTCTGTACTAACTAAAATATGTTGGGGAGCACGAGCAATAAAACTTGATAGCTCATGCCCTAAAATATTACATGCAAGTTGTCGATTACGTTTAATACTATCTAACGTTTCTTCTGAATTTGGAGATCGTTGACCATCCCAATCGAACGTTGGCCAAAGATGGAGCTCTACACGGTATGAGGGTGGAGGCGCATCAATTCCCATAACATTTCTTCGTGCAGCAAGATCTTGTCTGAATAATTTTTTTAATCCCTCGACGGCTGATTCTGCAAACGTTCGACTGATATACGAGGCTTCATCAACTCGCCGAGGAGCTGTATCTGGGATGAGCTGTCCTTTAAGGATCGTACAAAGAAGCTCTTCAATCCTATTATGAGGAAGTTCTTTTGCACCGACAAAAGTATCTACCAACTCACCAATACTTTTCTCTAAGGAAAGTGTCACAAACCTATTTGGATGAGCTGTACCAGTCCAGATAATTTCTAGAGCATCAATTTGTTGTAGTTGAAATCCTTTTTCTAAGAATGAATGATAGAAGTCATCAAAAAAAGTAGCACCCTGTGTTCGATTAAGCCTTTCTACTTCACCAATAATATTAAAAAGATGATTGATACGAATACAGATATCTGCGAATTCTTCAATTCGGTTAGGTTCAATTGAAAGTATTGATTGTTGCAGGTTTGCAATAGTTTCATGAAATTCTCGAAGTGTACTTTCTGCAAGAAAACGATCTGCTATAACAACTCTACTATCCAGATCTTGATGATGTAGAAACGGAGTACATGCTCTAAAAACATCTAAAAGTTCTAGTGATACTGATTCTGAAATCTCTTTTTGATGGTCACTGATTAAGCCCGTGAGTTGAGAAAATAGTTCGTTTGCAGTTTGGGGACGAGAATCCACTGGACGATCCACTTTGTCTGGGCGACTCAGCTGTTGTATTCCATCTAATAATTTTTCAATTGCGGAGCTAAACCAATGATAGTCTTTTACTGAACCATCTTTAGTACTTGCCTTTACTTCTAGGGAGGTAGGGGTAAACAACATGCATTGAGTATACACTAAAAGATGCTATTTATGATAAATAAGATGAAATTTAGTTCAATTCTTTATGTTTTTAGCATAAAGAGCCTAGCATAATTTCAGTCTTTCTTTCTTAAGTAAGAAATATTTGAATACCCATTTCCACCCCAGGTTCTTTGATTCAGTGCCATGGTAAAGAATCTTCGAATCGTCATTTGCCTAAAGTCAGGTACCCACCATCCTCTCAGTTTCAATTCAGATTTTTCATACCCTTCTGGAACATCTGCTTTTTCATCTTGAAATATATAGGTGAAATTTTTCTTTTCTTCAGGAGTCGCAGAAAATTTATACGTTGGCAGGTCTCTAAAATACCAAGTCATCGGCCATGTAGCATCGCCGTCGACAAATATCGAAGGAACCTTCGGTGCTGTATTCACTAAAATTTGATCTCGGATTTTTACAGCAACATTTTTGGCTTCTTGGGTCGTGTGCACCTGACTGATATATCCTAATTCATGATATTTAAATTCAAAATTAGTAATTAAAGCTATACGTAGAGTAAAAATAGAAAAAAGTAACAATACAAATCGCCCTACCATGACTGGTTCATTAACGATCCGGTAGTGTTTATCAAACCAACCGATAGCAACTAAACCAAGGCCAATAATTAATGAAATCTGAAAAGGTTCTAGAAGTTTCGATATGGTAAATGGAATAGCAACATAAATGGTCTCGAATCTGAAATACTCTTCGATTATTGAAATAAGCGTAACGACGAGAAGTATCCAACCAATAAGCCCAAGATATTTTCCAACAGGAGCTTTCTCGGAAATCGTCTTTAATTCTTGTCTATAATTACGTGCATAGTCCGTATAAGCGGCAAGATAGATCCAACCCATAATTAAAGGATAGGAAGATAACCATGGAACTTTTTCGCCTAAATATGCATAGGTAAAAAATGTTGCGGCGTACCAGTATCCAAAAAGTGAAAGGATCCATTCTTTTTTCTGATGATGTCCAAGAGGAATCAAGATTGCATGAACAAAGAGTATTGGTGCTCCGAATACATCAAATGAATCTTTTAATTTCAATGCTTTCCAAAGGAAAAAAGTAGGCTCAGTTTGAAAAGGTCCAGAGACATTAGCCTGAATGATGGCACATAGTAATGAAATTCCTATAGTGGATAGGATTGCGATGAGTATGGCTCTCTGTTGACGCTGGTAAAAATGCACTGCATGAATAAAAATTGCGACAATAAAAAACAGTTCATACCAAGCAAGTTGATAGAAATGAAATAAGAACGGTCCTTTAATTCTTTCAATTGAATGCTTCTCAACCCAATATGTAATCCCTTTATAATAGAGACCGTCCAAAATCCCATCTGGATATCGGAAACCAGCACTAAATAAGAAACAAAAGAGAGTTACAGCAAACAATAATGAAGTAAGAAAATGTCTCTTATACGTGTATACATGTGCATACATTCGAGAAACAAAAGATGCATCTTCCCCTGATCGCCACGTAGCACGAAAGCAATCTGCTAGCATTAACAACATACTTAGAAACGCGCCTGCATCCATTGCGTATCTTGGGAAGTGTAAGGATCCAAGATGTAAAAGACTACCTGCTATAAATGGAAATGGTGCCAAGAATAACAAGGGAAAGGACTCTGATTTTTTTTCTATTATCTTGCGCCAAAGCCAATCAGCAAGAAAAAAACCCCAAAACATTGCAATGGTTACATATGAGTTCTCTTTCGATGTATATTGAAACACTGCACCAAGAAGGACCCAAAAAGTTTTCAGCTCGGCACGAGCACCAAGACATCCCCAAAGAAGCATCAACATTCCAGAAAGAACAAAAATATCTTCACGAACAAAACGAGACCAGTAAATCATAGTTGGTGAAAGTGAAATTGCAGCGGTCAATGCAAGTACAATTCCAGGTTCTAAATATTTTCGAAGTAAGTAAGGAAGGAATAAAAACAAAGAACCGAAAACTGCGATTAATCCTCGTGCAGAGTATTCTGAGTCACCAAAGGTTTCATACACAAACCTCAACAAATTATAGAGAAGTGGTCCATGATATTCTGGGTTATATTTATAATAATTGTCATTTGGCCAATCAAAAAAATATCGACCAAACATAACATGAATCGATTCATCATGATGGAGTGGTCGAAGATCGAGTGCCCAAAATCTGAGCGCTATCCCAACTACAATAAATAAAAATAGGAGCCAAGGTTGTTTTGTACAACCACACGTTTTACTGGATTCACAGGTCATAGGGGGTAATGTAAACCGGCTAACAATTAGGGGAAAGCTTTTAAAAATTAAAGCCAGCCCTCTATTCTGCTCTGAATTTTAGCAGCAGTGAAACCAAACTTATCAGCTAATAATTCACCTGGTGCAGATGCTCCAAAATGATTGATTCCGATAAGAAGTGCATCACTTCCAACAATTCTTTCCCAACCGATGGTAGTGCCTGCTTCTATAGAAACTCGTTTGGCTGTTTTAGGAATAAGGGCAGTTCGGTAGCTCTCTGGTTGTTCCATAAAGAGCTCAACACACGGCATTGAAACAACACGTACTTTTATTTTCTTAGAAGCTTCAAGGGCTTTAGCAGCTTCAATACTAGCACCTACTTCAGAACCAGTAGCAACAATCACTAGATCGCTATTATCCTTACCATACGCAGCATATGCCCCTTTGAGGACATCGTCTGCAACAATTCCCGCAGGACGTTCGATAGGAATAACGCTTTGTCTTGAGAAAAGTAAGGTTGAGGGTCTATCTTTTTTATTAAGTGCAAAGAAGTAACTCATTGCAACTTCAGTTCCATCAGCAGGGCGCCATGTATAAAGATTAGGGATTAATCGAAGACTTTGTGTTTGCTCGATCGGCTCATGTGTTGGTCCATCTTCCCCAACCCAAAAACTATCATGTGTAAAAATGAAAAGAGTCTGAATATGCGACAATGCTGCCAAACGAATTGTGGGGCGCATGTAATCCGAGAAAACATGAAATGTTGCAGTGTATGGAATCCAACTTTGGGTATAAGCAAGTCCATTGGCGGCGCCGCCCATTGCGTGTTCACGAACTCCAAATCGTATATTTTTCCCAAGGAAATCAGGGGATTTTACATCTCCTCCATCTTTAATTGTTGTTTTCGTTGATGGCTCGAGATCTGCTGAACCACCTATAAAAGATGGCACATGAGCACTGATCACGTTAAGAGCTTTATGAGACATCTCACGTGTTGCTTCTTTTTTATTCTCTGCAAAAGTTTTTAGTAACGCATCTTTCAAAGAAGCAGGAACTTCACGAGTAGTAAGCTGTTGATAGAGAGCAGCTTTTTCAGGATTTTTAGCTTTCCATTCTGCAAATGATGCATCCCACTGTTTTGCTTCTTCGACTTTACCAGCAATAATTTTTTCAATAGTTTGTTTTACTTCATCGCTGACATAGAAATCTTTATCCGAAGGGGCGCCTAATGTTTCTTTAACGAGCTTAACTTCAGCAGCACCAAGAGGAGCACCATGTGCATCATGAGTATTGGCTTTATTAGGAGATCCAAACCCCAGCAGTGTGCGACAACAAATAATTGAAGGTCTATCTTTCTCTTTTGAAGCTTTCTCGAGGCACGCTTGAACTTCGTTCATGTCGTGACCGTTGCAACTTTGCACGTACCAACCATATGCATCAAAACGTTTTGGAACTGATTCTGTAAAACAAACATCAGTATGTCCTGCTAACGAAACAAGATTGTCATCATAAAGATAAACAAGATTATTAAGTTTTAAATGCCCTGCTAATGAAGCTGCTTCAGAAGCAACTCCTTCCATAAGATCGCCATCACTTACAATCCCGTATACTTTATAATCAAATAGATCGCTTTCAAGACGAGCTTTTGTCATTTTTGAAGCCAAAGCCATTCCAACGCCGTTGCTAAATCCTGCTCCAAGTGGCCCAGTAGTTGTTTCTACACCATCTGTCCAACCAAACTCTGGGTGTCCTGGAGTCTTACTTTCCCACTGACGAAAATTTTTAAGATCGTCCATTGAAACTTTAAAACCAAACAAATGAAGCAATGAATACTGCAACATTGATCCGTGTCCAGCAGAGAGGATAAATCTATCTCTTCCTAGCCATTTTGAATTAATAGGATTGAACTTTAAAAAATTACTCCACAAAACTGTTGCGAAATCTGCTGCGCCCAAAGGAAGTCCAGGATGCCCACTCTTTGCTTTTTCAACACCATCTATGGAAAGTGTTCTAACAGTTGTTGCTATTGGCTTAAGTGATTCTATGTTCATAAAAAGTATTTTGTTTAAAAAATTTCTGTTTCAGATCTGATTTCGGCAAATAGAGAAAGAAATAGAGCCACTCTATGATTCAGGAAGTGACTTATGAGTTCCATCGCAAAGGTGTCCTTCTTCAGAATGTTTGCACAGGCACCACCCTATTCGTTTTGCCTCAGGTACTTCCACTTTTACCGGAGTAAAATCTGTCCCCTTATGAGATCCATCACAGAACGGTTGTTGTTGAGAGAGGCCACAAGAACACCAAAAGTACGTTCCAGGCTCCATATCGATTGGGCACGACTTGCGACCAGCTATTTTCGGCAGTTTTTCCATGGGAAAGACTGTATCAAACGATTCAGGGAATTTGTAGTGTTTATATTGATCAATTGATAAAGATAAAATTTGTTACAACTGCCCCATATTCGCTAGATTTATCGAGTGAAAAAGTTATTACTCTCCTTCGTTATCATCAGCATTTCCTGCTTAATACTCGAGATTACTGTTCGTATTATTGGTCTAGCACCAGCAATAAACTACCAATACTCAAACCATGCCCCCGATTCATACTTACCGTACAAACCCCGCCCTAACACAACCAGAGAAGGAACGAGCGCAACAAACGAATTCAATTATAGCTATCACTACAACAGTCTTGGCTTTAGAGACATTGAGCATCAAATTCAGAAACCTAAAGATGTCTTTAGAATTGTCGGAGTTGGTGACAGTTTTACTATGGGTGCTGGTGTTAGCTTTGAACAAACCTACCTTTACCGATTAGAGGAGCTTTTAAATAACCGCAAAGGCAATCATCCAAAAATAGAAATTATTAAACTAGGCATCTCACGTTTTTTTCCAGAAACTGAACGTATTGTATTAGAACAGTACGGTAAACAATTTAGCCCAGACTTAGTGCTTATTGGATTACTTCCAAATGATATTCTTGATACTCACCTAGGTGTTGATGCAATTAAAGTTGATTCAAAAGGTAGGTTACGGACACGTGAATCTTTGGAGCTTGGTGAATGGGCTTCTTTTTTTTATGAGAATTCTTATGTACTGAGAATTCTTTTAACAAAGTACGTTTCATATAAATATAAAATGAATGAAGATACACCTATTAAATTCTCTGATATTTATATTCATGAAGGTCCTTTGGAAAAAGACTGGATAAAACTTGAGACTGATATAAAAAAGATTGCTCAAGTTGCAGAATCTATCTCAGCAAAAACTGCCATAATTCATATTCCACAAGGAGCCCCTTGGCTCGATGAGCATTGGTATCCTTCAAATCGTCTTTCTACATTTAGTGAAAAAAATAATTTATTCTTTATTGATACACTTCCAGCATTCAAAAACTTCAAAGGAAAAGATGATCTCCATTATCCTAAGGATGGGCATTGTACACAGTTTGGGTATGATATTATTGCTCACGCTATTTATGAATTTATCACTAGTCATAAGCTTGTTTCCTAATTATTCCCTTGGATTTTAAGAGAAAATTTATAGATTGCCATTTACTTTAACTTTGTTAAAGTAAAGCAACTTAATGCTTAGTAAGCCTATAAACATTGTCGATATTGGTGGTTCTGGCATTCGTGCTGTTGAGATAACGATCGATCCTGATTCTTTAGCACTAGAACAAAAAAGCTTTTTTGAAGAATACCTTCCAACAGTACCATCTTCGGGAGCTACTTATTCAACTAGTGAAATAAGAAAAATTAACGAAAAAATCCTTGCTGCTCACCAAAGCTATGATCAAAAAAATGATGAGGAAATTCATTTCCTCGCAACTGCTGGGCTTAGAAGTGCTGCAAACTCAAGCCGTATTGTCCAAGGATTATCAAAGAAAGATATCGAAGTATCCATCATCGATCCTTTACAAGAAGCCAAATTCATAGGAAGTGCTGCTCAATTTTTTATCAATTCAAAGTATCCTGAAAAAAATAACGGCCGAATATTAGTTTCTAAAACTGGTGGTGGCAGCACAGAGCAGATCGTTTTAGACAATCAACAAGAGAAACTTCGAAGCCTCCCAATCGGTATTGTCGCAATGAGCCGAATAGTTGAAGAGAGTCCGACGAAGCTATCTGAGCTTGTATCGATGATGACATCTCTTTCGACTTTTACAAGCGAGATGATTAGTGGATCGAGGATAGATACTGTTGTTTTTAGTGGACGAATGATGAAACGAATTGCTAAAGCAATTGCTCTTTTAGATAAACGTCAAAGTGATGACAACTCACTGACTGTTGATCTCGCATCACTTCAAAAACTTATTTCAGATCTAGAAACTAAAACCGATTCATACATCATGAAAAACTACGGCATTAAAGCTTCCAGCAGAGAGAAATATTTCGTTAGTGCCATGGCTATGAAAACGACATTAGACTCAGCCTGTAGTAACAAAGCTCTTATTTCACCTTATTCGATGCGTGAAGGGTTTGCATTAGAGGCCGTAAGTGCAAAATTCGGAGCAGAGAGGCTTTTAGTATAAAAATTCGGCCGGTTATCTCTTGTTATAAAAACGAGAATGCTCACGAAGAAACTTATCAATTTCATCGGCAAACCACTCAGGATGTTCAATCATTGGCGCATGACCGCATCGTTTCTGACTGACAAGCTTTGAATTTGGAAGTCTCCGTTTAAATGTCTCAGCAACTTCCATAGTAGTAACCGTATCATCCTCTCCCCATAAAAGAAGAACAGGGCAAGTAATCTGAGGCAAAAGATCATAAAGATTGTCACGCTTGGCACTCTTTGCAGTTGAAAGAAGGTTCCCAATATTGTGACGGCTATCTAAAATTTCAACCATCTGAGAAATAGCTTCTTCAGTTATGAATTCACTATTCACGAAAACACGAGCCATATGCTCGCGAACAAATTTTTCATCTGGACGGAGAGGCAAACTATCTACGGTATGTTCATACAATCCGCTACTTCCAGAAAGAATCATACAATCAACAAGTTCTGGGCGAGCGAGCGCTAAACGAAGAGCAACATGTCCACCAAGAGAATTTCCACATAAAGCAGCAGGTGCCATTGAACGTTCACGTATGAAAGCTTCAGTAAATAACGCAAGTGACTTAACCTTTACATCATTTTTTGAAGCAGTAAGAAGTGGAAACTTTAGAGCAATCGGATTTGTATTCTTTGCGAGATGAGGAGTCACATACTCCCAATTACTAACCTGTCCAAGAAGCCCATGAAGAAGTAGGAGCTGAGGTCCAGGACCTGGCGTATCAACAGACTCAAACACAGGGTCTGCGTCCTCTTTTAGCCAAGAGGGATCAGCAAAACCAAGTTTAGCTGCAGTAGATTTGAGATCTTTGAAAAATCCTTTGACCATTAATTCCCGGTAATAAGAGAGTAATACTTAAATATCGACTTCAAGTCGTTCTGCGTTTTCCTGAATAAGTTTATAGCGCTCACTACTGTCCTTTCCTAAGAGACTCTCGAACATCCCCCGAACAGTTTCTTCGTCACCAAGGGTTACTCGCAGTAAAGTTCTGGTTTTAGGTGACAGA
This sequence comes from Bdellovibrionota bacterium, assembly GCA_044356295.1. Classification (GTDB taxonomy): domain Bacteria; phylum Bdellovibrionota_C; class UBA2361; order UBA2361; family JBIKWN01; genus JBIKWN01. The sequence goes on along the minus strand of JBIKWN010000004.1, from coordinate 60,660 downwards.
GTAGTCTCCCACAGGGTTTGTGGGTTCATCTCTCCGAGTCCTTTAAACCGGGTTATCTGAATATTAGATTTGTTAGCCTTATTTTTCAATAAGGTCTCCTTTTTTTCGTCACTATATGCCCAGAGAGTCTCTTGTTTTGCTCCTGAGCCACTTCGAATGCGGTAAAGGGGGGGAAGCCCCAAGTAGAGGTGCCCCTTGACAATCAAAGGTCGCATAAATTTAAAGAAAAAAGCCATAAGAAGGGACGCAATATGCATTCCATCAGCATCCGCATCAGTTAGGATTATTACCTTATCGTATCGAATTTTATCGAGTCGCATGGTTTCTCCGTAACCGCATCCAATTGCAGAAACCAGATCGATGAGCTCTTTGTTTTCAGAAAGCTTATTCGAGGAATTTGCAATTGTATTAACAATTTTTCCTCTCAGAGGAAGTATCGCTTGAATTTTTCTGTCTCGAGCCTGTTTTGCACTTCCACCTGCGGAATCTCCTTCCACAATAAACAACTCACTTTTAGATGATTGATTGGATGAACAATCAGAAAGTTTTCCAGGTAAGTTTAATCGATGAGAAACACCAACTTTTCTTGAAACACTTTGTGATGCAGAACGAGCTGCCGCACGAGCTTTTGCAGCAAGAAGAATTCTTTCAATAATAGTTGCAGCAAGTTTAGGATTTGAGTTTAAAGTATTTTCAAAAGTTTTTACTAAACCATCAACAGGAGCAGTAATTTCTGGATTGTTTAATTTATCTTTTGTTTGTCCTTGAAATTGCAGTTGGCTTACCGCACCAGGTACATTTACAGAAAGTACAACAATAAGACCTTCTCGTAAGTCTTCACCCGAGAGCTTCATGCCTTTCGGTAGAAGATTATGAACTGAGATATAATTTCTTACAGCTTTCCCTAACCCGGAACGAAATCCATCCTCATGACTTCCGCCTTCGGCAGTATGTATTCCGTTTACGTATGAATATGATTTTTCAGTTGTACCTTCTGTCCAACAGAAAGCAGCTTCAACTTTTATTCCTTCAGTACGCTCAAGATAGAATACTTCACCACCAACAGGAGTTTGGTTGTCTTCTTCTAACAGATTTTTTACATAAGAAAGAACTCCGTCTTCATAACAGAACTCTTTCTTCTCATTTTGAACTTCGTCTTTAAAGGAAAGTTTAAGTCCCTTATTGAGGAATGCTTTCTCTTTAATAATCTTTTCGATCAATTTTGAATTAAACTGAGTTTTTCGGAATATCTCTGGATCTGGAGTAAAAGTAACTTTCGTTCCGGTTTTTTTAGTAGCAGAACCTTTCTGAAGCTTTGTTGCAGTTTTTCCTTGTCGGTATGTTTGATTCCATTCAAAGCCATCTCTTGAAACAAAAACAGTGAGCTCTTTTGAAAGTGCATTTACTACAGAAGCACCAACGCCGTGCAGTCCTCCAGCTGAAACATAACTTGTATCTGAAAACTTACCCCCCGCATGGAGCGTTGTCATAATCAGCTCTACTGCAGGCTTTTTAAATTTAGGATGAGTATCTACAGGAATTCCACGTCCATTATCTTCAACGGTAATTGTTTCACCATTTTTATGAAGCGTTACGGATACAAGAGATGCATGTCCGTTCATTGCTTCATCGATGGAGTTATCGAGAATCTCTTTAATGAGGTGATGGAGCCCGCCTGGACCTTCAGTGCCTCCGATATACATCCCGGGGCGTTTACGAACGGGTTCTAACCCTTCAAGAACTTCAATATTTTCAGCTTTATAACTTCGAGACATATTTTTTATTTACGATTAATTATTTTTTTCAACTGAAGCAAGTTGCACTTTAGAAGCTATCTTATTTCCTTTTAAAGCACGGTGCCCTTTTACTATTTCTTTGTTTGGAATCTCTTTTGTTCTTCCAGTATCACTGGTTGCTAAGAAATTTGCTTTTCCATTATGGCTAATGGCGGCAATCACTTCATCATCACTGCGAACTCCCATAAGTTGAACACCAACTGCTGGGCCTTCACGTTTGGCAATATCAGAGGATGGGATAGAAAGCGCTGAAGCATCTTTGGTAAACATTGCAAGCTCTTTTTCATAGAAGCAAACTGCAACAAGCCTATCTTCTCCTTTAAGGTTCATCACACGCTTGCCAGATTTTTTAAGCCCTACAAGTCCGTCAATAATCGCACCAAAACCGAGCCCTTTCTTTGAGACAAGAATTAACTCTGATTTTTCAAGGATAAAGTGAGTGTATCCAGCAGTTGCTTCAGTATCTTTTGATGCAGAAGCCCTAATTCCAAAACTTTCAAAGACAGTTTCACCATCCTTCATCTTTAAAGTTTTCTGAAGCGGATTTCCATATCCCGATGATGATGGAAAGTCAGAAACCTTTATCGAATACACATTCCCTAAATTTGTGAAAAAAGCCACAGTATCTCGCGTTGAAAGTGGATGAGCCCTTAATATTCTATCCCCTTCCCTGACCCGCGTTCCATTGAGCTCATTATTTTGACGGATTCTTTTTATCCAACCGTCATAGGTAACAATTGCGTATACATCTTCTTCAACAACATACTGAGATTCGTCGAATTCAATTTCAACTTCATCTTTAATGATCTGACTTTTACGTTTATCACCGTATTTTTCGCCAAGTTTTTCGAACTCATCTTTAACAATAGTTAGAATGGCTCGCGTGCTCGCTAAGATTTTATCAATTTCTTTAACACGTTTCTCTTTCTCGCCAAGTTCTGCACGGATCTCATCAATATTTGTTTTAGAAAGTTGATACACACGAAGGTCAACGATTGCAAAACTTTGAATCTCAGTAAGTTTAAAGCGAGCAGCTAATTTTGATGCTGCGTCCGATCGTCCGTCACTTTTTCTAATAATTTTTAAAGCTTCATCTAATGCGTCAAATATCTTAACTAAACCTTCAAGAATGTGAATTCTTGCAAGCAAATTTTTCTTTTCATACCTTAAACGACGCGCAACGACTTCTTGTCTAAAATCAATAAAATGCTGAAGGCACTGCCTTATAGAAACCTGCTCTGGACGAGTTCGTTCAAAATTCTTTCCAGCAGGAACAAGCACGGTAAGGTTCATGGAAAAGGTCGTATCAAGAACTGTATTTTTGTACAGATACGCCATTGCAAGCTCTGGGTCTGCACCAGAAGAAAGCTCTAATACAACACGGATATCATCTGTTGATTCGTCTCGTATGTCTTGAAGCTGCGGAAGTTTCTTATCAATGATTAAGTTTGCGATTTTTTCTACGAGTTGCGCTTTATTAACTGCATAAGGAATTGAATTAATAACAATCGCTTTTTTGCCACGCTCCAGCTCTTCTAACTCATAGGTTCCCCGCATACGAATGGAGCCTCTTCCAGTATCGTACATTTCATCGAGTTCTTTTTTAGAATTTAAGATTGAACAGCCAGTCGGAAAATCAGGACCTTTAATTTGAGTAACAATTTTTGCATTTGATGCATCGGGCTCTTCGCACAAAAGAAGTAGCGCTTTAATAACATCTTTAAAATTATGCGGAGGAATACTGGTTGCCATTCCAACAGCGATGCCAGAAGCACCGTTGATTAAAAGATTTGGCACTTTACTAGGAAATACTATCGGCTCAACAGCTGTGCCATCAAAGTTATCTCTATATGCAACAGTTTCTTCATCTATTTCACCGATGACTTCGATTGCAAGCTCAGTAAGTTTAGCCTCTGTATATCGGTAAGCTGCTGCACTATCTCCATCTAAAGAACCAAAGTTACCTTGACCATCAACAAGTGGATAGCGAAGCGAGAAATCCTGAGCCATTCGAACCATTGCTTCATAACATGCACTATCACCGTGCGGGTGATAGTTACCAAGGACTTCCCCGACTATTTTTGCTGACTTTTTATGGCTAGAACCTGGCTTTAAATGCAGATTTTTAAACATCGCAAATAAGATTCTGCGCTGCACGGGCTTTAGTCCGTCCCGTACATCTGGAAGCGCCCTTCCAGAGACTACGCTTAAAGCATAGGTTAAATATCGGTCACGAGATTCGGTAAGTATTGAGGAGTCTATTACTGCCATAAGGGGTTTAAATAAGAATATGCAACAAATTCAATTAGTTACAATATGTTTACTATTCATTTCAATGAATTCGGTACCAATTCTAATCAAGAATAGCTATTCGGTCGACTGTCTCATTTTAGAGGAAGCATTCCATACCAAATTGTAGATAAGTAATAAAAGAAGTAAACCATATGTCATCAGTAGCAGTTAATAATTTTGAAACTATTTCAGCTCTCTTTAATATTGAAGTTCGTTCAATTAACGGTGAAAGAATCTCGAAAGATGAGCTCCTTGAAGCAATCTGTCATGATGTATCTAAATATATTCCTGTTAGTAAAACAGCTATCTTTAAACATGTTTCTGGAAATAAAGAATTAACAAAAGAAGATTTCTGTCATATCACTTCAATTTTACAACAAGGAGTGATTCGAAGCATGGAATTATCACAAGACGCTGCTTTATCGAATGCTCATGCTGCTATTATTTGTGGAAGTGAAGCAAACAAGCTTTAACTTTAGTGTATGGGCATCTGCTTTTCTGCCACATTACTCGATCGTGAACTTCTAACAGATTTGTTAGTTCCAGCTGATATCGAAAAGTCAATGTCGGGAAGACGTGGTGATGATGCTATTGTCTTTACTCCTCCTAAACAGATCTTAGAATCTACTGTTTGTAAAATGATCAACCCAGAACAATTAGGATCCTTTGATTGGGATCTCATTCGTGATCAAGTTGCTCCTCTTATCGGAGTGCCTTTTGTTCGTATTGAAGCTAACTATGGTGAAAATGGTACGCGAACAATCCTTACTACCGAAAGATTAATCCCAATGAAAGAGATGATATCAAAAATCATTAAGCTAGGCGGGGATGATGAATATAAATACGAAACCATACTCGAGCTTTTTAGAATGAAGATTCATGCTTCATCTTTATTACTACAAGAGACTGGTTTAATTTGTGATAGCGATCCTTCAAATTTTGGATATGATCCCATAAGTCAAAGTTTACGACTTTATGATTATGGTCACCTTATTCCACTAGGCACTCCTGATACAATCGAACTTACAGAGGAAAATTTAAAACAGACTAAACTTAAACTAAAAGATCTTGGTGCAATTGGACGGTATGCATTTTATAAAATGACCGACCTCGCAAATATAGAAAATCTAGTGTGTTCTCAAAAATTAAAACTTATGCTTATTGAAGGAATTACTTCTGTATATAAAAATTATGAGTCTCAACTTGAATATTTTTTTCAATTCTCCAGTGACGAACTTATTTCGATAAAAGCAAATGATCCATCTTATTACGATGATCTTTTAATTGGTCCTTTAGCTGATTATAGATATCCTGAAAGACTAAAATATCTTAAAACAAGAACTGAGCTCTATAGGCAAGATATATGTGATGGAATTTTGCTACGTGTCTATCAAAAAGAGCTTTGATCTTTTTAGAAGGCAGTTTATCCATAAGTTTTTTAATCGAATCTTGTAGGCTGGGGCAGAATAATGCGTTTAAAGATATGGTTTTTCGATTTGAGTGTTCTCTTTTTTGGGGTTCTATCTGTTTTTTTCCAAATGATTCGGAATAATAGTTACTGTGATTGCTCGGAATTACCTATATTAGTATTTCCAAATGATACCGAACTTTACAGGATCATAGGTCTTACATCTCACTTGAGTTTACTGTTGGCTGGCTTAATTTCAATTATTTTTCATATAAGGTCGAGATTATATTTGCGCAGTATACTTCAAGCTATCTTAGTGTTGTTATTTTTCTTGCTTTCTATCCGTAATGCTAGCCCGATTTTTTTGAATTGCGAGTCTTGGTGTAAATGATTTATCAATGAAGCACTTGATTACAAAGTCCTTTAACACTTCTTTTGCATTTTCCAATATCAGGAATAGTTACACACTGTGAACCAACTTTATAATACACTGTATAACTCCCGCCGTTTTTCTTAGCTCTTTTTGCCAAGGCATTTGTTCCACCACCAGTAGTACAAACATATCTAAATCCTTGACTACAATCACGACAAGGTTTTTGCCCACAAGTTGTAAGTTTTCCGCCTTTTGCATCAATCAAAGTTGCTGAGGAAACGCGTGGTGTTCCCCTTGTCATGACAAGCAAGCTTGGCGATTTTTCAAAATAAGCAATTGGGCAATTGATAGCAGAAGCAAGAGCAAACAGAGTCTTGCATTGCGTTATCGCTGCACGAACATTTCGCCTAATTACATTTGCATGAACGGTAGAACAGAAAACACTAAAAAAGTACGAGCCTAGAATTGATAATAAACAACGCATAATGTCACCAAATGTAATAATTCTTTAGATGCAGGGAAATTAGAACGTAACTTTCTTCATCATGATTCTTGTTAACTGGTAAGGTTCCACGAGTTTTACTGATTACTCCAATACGTTCGTTGATTGAACAATCTTTGACATTACTGTCATGTGGTTAGCATTTGAAATTTTACTAGCTTTTACTTTCAAACCAACAGAACGAGCTTGCTGCTCAAGAGAAAGAGACTGCGCAGGTGGAATTAATATATCGCTATCACCATAAACAATATTAATTCTAGGATCTCCGACAATTCTATAGATCAGTTTTTCATTTGAATACTCAGGCCAAATCAGATCAACAATCCATGGATAGTGATAATAAGTCCTATCAACAGATGGAAAATCAATAAATGGAGCAACTAAAATAAGTTTTTCAATCTGAATTTTCGTTGCTGCATACAAAGCGGGATACGTACCAAACGAAATTCCAAAAACATACCTGTTCTGTTGCGGTACGGCCTTAAAAAGTGTGATAAGCGCTTCAACATCTTTTTCAATACCTGTTTGCGAAGGAAATCCAGAGCTCGCCCCAAATCCACGATAATCAAAAGTGATAACAGATAAGCCTTTCTGGAAAAAATACTGCGCTATCCCCTCTTGATAACGAACGTCTCCATCATCTCCCCCAAATACAAGAATTGTTGGTGCATCACTTTTTACTTGCTGCCGCTTCCAGACTCTTAACGAAACATTGTCAGCTGTTTTAATAATTATTACTTCAGTTCCAAGCGGTGGACTCGTTTGCTCTTTTGAAAAAAGATATCGAAAAGCGCCAGGATAAAGATATTGATAAACATCAAGTGTAAGAAAACCAATCAATAAAAAAAAAGTAAGAAGAAAAAGAATGAAAAATTTATTTCTTACTAATCGCATCAAAAAGTGCCTCAGCATAAATCCCGTGACCTTTCGCGTTAGGATGCGGATCTTTTGGATTAAGGGTCAGATCTTGAATTCGTTCTTTAGGAGTAATAATTCCTCGAGCAGCAAAATAACGCTCAACATTTTCTTTAATACTAACTAACTGTGTGCCATTTTTTTTTGCTGCTTGTCGAAGCAGTGAATATTGTCCATCTCGTAATGATCCAAAAACGATATAAAATGGAATCTGCTTTGATTGAGCATATTTTCCTATTCTATCAAGTCCACGCTTGACCGCTTGAGCCCCAACCATATATGAATATTCTTTAATGACGGCGGCTTTAGATTCTTCTGGTAATCCTCCAAATCCAACTGAAAGATTCGGGTTTGAATCTTTTGAGGGCTGCACTAATCGTTCTTTTATAAACTCAAATAAAAAACTTTTTTTGATTGTCCAGAATGACTCGGGACGAGACATAAAATACGGCGCACCATCATCGTTATTTACGAAATGAAGGATAAGCATATCTGGATTAAATGTAGCAACTTTTTGCTCGACTAGCTCAGCCTCAATCATTGTGTTGTAGCCCGGAACACCAAAGTTTAAAATTTCAACTTGCTTGCCCCATTTCTCTGAAAGAAGTTTTTCTAGCACCGTGCTATATCGCTCTTCTTCTTTGACACCCCAACCAAATGCAATTGAATCACCGATAAGTGCGATTCGAATAATCTGTGGATTTTTTTCTAATGAGTATTCAGGTCCCCTCATGCCTAAACTATTCGTACGAAGTGGCTGATTAAGGAAAAGCCCTGAAATATTAGATTTTAATTCGTATACAATTTTTGGATTACTACTACGTCTGACAAGACCTTTTAGTGATGGATTATTAATTTCAATTTTACTTTTCTCTGAAGTATCGAGCGCTGTAGAAAGATCTGAAGTTGAAACAGTAGAACTATAGATACGGATGCCAAGCTCAACAATAACAAGGGGCAATACAATCCCAAGTGAGAGCAGTAAAATAATCAAGAGAGCATTATTATTTGTGCTCTTAAGCTCTTGATTCATAGTTCTGTGCTCTCTCGCTTAATGAAAAGCGGTTTGAAATTCGTTTTAAATACTTTTATTGATGTTTGTATCGATCGGCGCACCAAGAAAATCAGGAAGATCGGGGTGCGGCTGTTTTCCGCCGTGCTCTTCTATTATTTGTTGACGAGAATTCTGAATATTCTTTTGAAGATGTATGAGTGCATCAAGAACTGTTTCTGGTCGTGGAGGACACCCTGGAATATACATATCAACGGGAATAATTTTATCAATCCCAGCTACCGTCGTGTAATTATCGTAGAATCCACCAGACGATGCACATGCTCCAAATGCTACAACGTATTTGGGCTCAGCCATCTGTTCATAGACACGCAACAGCACAGGGGCTAATTTATGATTGATGGTTCCTACAACCATTAAAAGGTCAGATTGTCGCGGGGTAAATCGAGGAAGTGCTGCACCAAAGCGGTCTGTATCATAATGGGCACAGCTCACTGCCATAAATTCCATTCCACAACACGCTGTTACAAATGGATAAGAAAAAAGCGAGTATTTACGCGCCCAACCCAGAGCACTCTCTAGTTTTGTATAGAAAAATCCAGAATTTTCAGCGCCACTTGAGCCAGGAAGATTTGAAGCCATAATATTACTATCGTTTAATTTGGTTCTAATTTAGCTAACTTGTTTATATTAGACCTTTTGCATAACCTACTAACCTTTCGAGTCTAAAGACAGTATCTTTATTGCAATAAGGTCTTATTAGTTTCCGGCATAGATATGCAATTAGGTCTATTGTAACAGGCTGTTTGCAAAATCGACAACTGAATAGATGTTTAAATTCTGTGTAAATAAATCAACATTAGAAACCCTCTTTACGGTGGGGATATTCCTGCTTTTTTTTGGGATTTTAGGTGGAACCCTTCGTCTCTGGAGCTCCGAAGGATCCGTCCTTGTTCCTGCTGGTTCTTGGGTCACAATGATCGGCTTATTATTTTTGGGACTGTCACTTTATCAGCACCATGCAAAAGGGATAAATAGATCGCAGTGGACTCCAAATATATCACACTTCGGTGTTGTTATAAGTTTTCTAATCTGCTTTTTCTCTGATTGGACAGCAAGAACATATAGCTTTCCTAAAGCTCCAGAGATACGGGGTGAAGTTTTCTTTTTTACTGCACTGGTTATTACCGCCCTTTGGCATAGAAAAGAAAAATTTCTTTTCTCTACATCTCTTGTCATTAGTAGTGTTTGTTTAATATTTACTTTTCTATCGGTCTCGAAAGGTAATTTTCTTTATTCAGATGATCACTCTGTTGTTGTGTATCGATTAAGTTTATTGAAAGAGAATTTTCCATTTATTCCATTTTATAATCCGTTTTGGAATATGGGACTTGATGCGAGAGATTTTTTTGCTACTGGAGTTTTAAATCTTTTTACCCTTTGGGCTCCTTTGATTTACCTTTTTGATGTTCGAAGTATCTATAACATTATTATTTCAGGGACACTTTTTATTATTGGTCCTGCACTGATATTTTACGCTTGTCGTATAGAGCGTTACCGAGATCCAATTCCTGCAATTGCATCACTGCTTTCATTTGCAACAAGTCTTTTTTGGTATCGTTGGGCGTTTAAGTACGGATCGATGGGGTTTGTAACATCGACTCTTTTTATTCCTCTTAATATTGTTTTTGCTATAAAAATTCTTCGAGAAGAAGTACTGACTCGTCGTCAGTGGATTTTTGCAACGATTAGTTTCTCGTTAATGCTTTGCTGGTCTTTAACCGGACTCATTTTTCTTCCTGCTATTATTTTTGGATTATTTAAATTTCCGTCGCTCATTAAGAGAAAAGAGGTTCAAAAATTCATTGCAGCCCTTCTCATCATTAATGTCCCATGGATTGTTTTGTTTCTTTCTGTTTCGAAAGTAAACACTTTTATGGCGCTTCATGAAAAATCACATGGCACTGCAGAGGTAGCTTCTGAGTCACAAGACGAAACGATTGCCCCTCCAGTGATAACTAAAAAGCAACCAAATGCATTCGTAAAGGGATCAGCAAAAAAGATTACACCTCAAATAGTGTTAAAGAACTCCAGAGAACTCTTTAATCCAATGAATATAACTGTTCTCATATTTGGACTTTTTGCAGTCTTTTTTGCATTTAGAAAAGAATGGCTTACTGCTATTCATGTATTCTGGTTATTAACACTTGGACTCATTGTTGCCCCTAAACTTCCTCAGTTAGAGCTAGACAGGATGATTATCATCCTTGGATTTGTATTGTGTATTCCTGCTGCAAGACTTCTTTCTGATGCAACAGAGATTTTAAGGCATAAGAAACTTGGTAGAGTACTTGTCAGTATTCCTTTAGCTTTAATACTTTCAGGCATTGGTTCAGTCAGTGGCATTATCTACAACAGAAGCCCCGAAAAATATTTCTTTGCTGATTCCGTTTATTATGAACTTTCTAAAGTCATTCAAAATAATGCACAAGGAGGAAGAGCAGTTTTTGCTGGGTTTGTCCTTCATGAGCTCAATCAAGGGCACCTTGCTCCGCTCATGCAAGAAGCAAAAACTCCCTTAGTTGCTTCTACTTTATTCCATAATGTTTGGCGTTATACAGAGCTTATGCCAGCAGAATATCTGCGCCGTGGAAATATTGGATTTGAAGATTACTTCTCAAGAGTAAACGCTACTCTTGTTATTGCTCATGAGAAAAAATGGCGCACTTACTTCAGGGCACATCCTGAACAGTATACTTTGTTAGGAATCTACGGCGTATTTAACGTATTTAAACGAAAACATCTAAGTAATTATATTCTTGAAGGCAAGGGAAATATTATCTCTCAGACTTCTAATTCAGTCACACTCACGTTAGATGAACCAAATGCACTGCTTTCTTTTCAATATTTCCCGTTTTTAAAAACAAACAGCTCTTGTCAAATGACTTCTAAAATACTTGAAGGCAATCTTTCTTTTATACAGCTCAGTAATTGTCCGACACAAACACCTATTACTATTAACGCAAAATCAGGGTTTTCAAGGTTATGGTAAAATCAAATTCATGGAGTATCGGATTAGTTTTTTTTAGCATTTTTTCTGGCTGCCTTGGACTTTTTCTAAGCTTCTATATTCCTGCAGGTGATAGTTTTTTTGGGACGATTCGCCCTTCTGCGACAAATACACTTACAATTGTGACAGGACTGGAAACAAATGCTTACTATGCCCTACGACTGCCTTTATTCTTTCAAAATCTTTATCCTCTAAACTGTATAGCGCTGATCTCAGCACTATTGGGGATGCTTTTTTTCCTTTGTAAAAATTTTACGCTCGATCAGAAAAGTTTCGTTGCAATTTTCTTTTTGATCTTTAGTACTTTTATTTTTGATGGTGTTTCTCTTTTTTCACTACTTACCGCAATTTCAATTTTAATTAATGTATGTGCTCTTTCATTACAAAAAAGAAATATCCTGCTCTTAATCTCTGCTCTCATCCTTCCGGTTTTCTTTCCAGTAACTATTATTATTGCCCTCATTATAGATAAGCTTTTACGTAACGAACAAAGAAAAGATCCATTCGGTAATTCATTATTTCTTTTTATTATATTTTGCTTTTTCATTGCACTGGCTCTTACCCACTTCCCTCCACAGTTACATCTGCCATCATTGAGCCGATTTGTCCCAAGTACCGGAACTGGGCTCGGTATCGATCCATTATTTGGTCCATCCCCAGAGCGCCCTTCCCTGAACGAAATCTGGATTGCTGGGCGCGTTACCTACTTTGTTTTCTTTGCAATATTTCTTTCATGGATTACAAGTTTTCAAACATCACAACTAAAAAAGTCTTTTGGCTTTCTCGTTTTTACCTTTTTATTATTTATGGAAAGCGATCTGTTTTCGCCCTCTATTCGGTCCGCATCTCCTCTTGCTGGAATATCGCGGATCATTCCGTTTGCAAAAATGTATTCTATAAATCAAATGATTTGTATTGGATTAATTATTTATACTTCTCTGATCATCAGTATATCTAATACTCGGATTGCTGCTCTTTCCTTTGCGTTGCCAGTTTTTTTATATCTGACTGCTCCTATTGATACTTTTTTTCATACATCAGTAAGCGACAAAAGACTTCAGATAAGCCCTCTCTTAAATTCACCGTCCTTGTATATCATTAAATCGAAACTTCCTCTTCCTCCACTCAACGATACTAATCGAATAATTCTTACAAAAAACGAAATCAAAAATCTTTGGGGTTCAACAAATCAATCAATGCTTCCAATAATTTTAGAACGAAAAAAACAAACCCGTTGGAGCACTGTCCCAAGAACTCAGCATGGAGGTGAATGGGTATCATTTGACCTTGTTGAACCTCTCAGTGTTCAAGGAATTGCCATCACGCTTCGGAATTTTATCAGCGATTTTCCACGTGGTGTTCAAGTCTTTAATGGTTCTTCAAGAGATGGAGCTTGTACTAAAGACATCCTCTTATACAGAGAACCATGGTGGAGAGGTGCTGTTGAACGGATTAATAATTCGCTTTTTAGTTTAAAACAAGAAAATAACGTAGAGCTCTATTTTAGCGAGCCATCATCAGTAACTTGTGTGACTATTGAACAGATTGGATTAGATACTCAGTCTGAATGGAGCATTGAGTCGATCGAGCTCATTTTGGAACAATCACATGCGACACTTGTGTCTTCACCAATGATTTCTCAGGAATAGAGCTTGTAATAACTGCACCTGATGCAATTGTTGATTCAGCTCCAATCTCGATGCCGTTTTGGACAAAAATTCCAGTAGCAAATTTCACTGAATCACACACTTTTACTCGACCTGAAAAATGGCATCCGGGCCCAAGGGTGATGTGTGAACCCCAAATATTATGATGATCAATACTACAATGCGCGCTTATAAAATTGTTATCGCCAAGAGATGTATATGTTCCGACATGTACAAAACTACAGATAATATTCCCCTCACCTAATATGGAAAATTTATTTATTCTGGTAGATGGATCGATAACATTTACAAATGGGATCCCAAAATTTTTAATTTTTTCAAACAACATACGGCGCACATTGACGTTCGATGAAATTGCTATAACAGCTGCATCAAATTTCTTTTCGTTATAGAGACGTTCAATATCAGCAATCGTCCCTATCAGAGGTACTCCAAAAGGCTCATTTGAATGAAGGTCCTTACTATCATCGACACAACCGACAATTCTCTGATGAGCAACATGACTCATAATATCTGCAACTTGTGCCAGACCGTTGCCCGCTCCTATAACAAGTACTCTTGTAAGTCGCGGCGGAAATTCATTTGGTTTTAAAAAAGAAATCGGAGCTTTGGGGGTAGCAATTCCTTGATCTTTTGCAAATTGCATTACATCTTCTTCAGAAAGTATCCCCTCTTTTATTATATCAGAAAGATGTATGCCTATAGTTTCAGCAAGAAGTTTTGCTTTTTTAGTAGCTTTTACTTCAGTAGTTTTTTCTTCTGATTTTCCTGAATAAAAATTCGCCCGTACTGTTTCAAAATCTTCTCCCTCTTCAGCGATGCAAGCAATTGGATTTGAAAATGAATGCTCGTCATGTAACTTCGTATTATAAATAATTCGACCAGCTCCAGAGGAGTTCACATCATAGATAGCTTTCGATGTTTCTACATGAGCTATCACTTGCCCTTTTGTAACAACATCACCGTCTTTACAGAGCAACTCTCGAATAATTGCTGTAGTGCTATTTGCATCTTGAACAGGAATAAATACTTTTTTCATAAGAGGAGTTCACGATAAACCAGATCTACCTGAGGTAAAAAGTGGATTTCTAATGCTTTAGAGCTAGGAATACAGTCATCGGGGCTTGCTATTCTCTTTACAGGAGCTTTTAAGCAGCTAAAAAGGTGTTCCTGAATCTGACAAGCGACTTCAGCTCCAAATCCATTTGTTTTCGTACCCTCTTCCAGAATTAATACTTTTCCACTTTTACGAACTGAATTTTCGATATCTTTTAGGGGAAAGGGCGATATCATTGTCGGCACGAGAACTTCAACAATTTTCTCTTCTTCAAGATATAATTTTTCTGCTGCCTCCAGCGCAACTGAAACCATACCACCATACGTGATAATAGTTGCATCGACTTTGCTCTGTTGAGCAAGAGATAGTGTTGCTGTTGGAAAAGGAGTATTTGAATAGCTTACAAAAAAATCTTTAATTTTATCACTCCCGAATTCAACAAATTCTGCGTACTGTAATTTGTTTTCTACAACTAGTTTCGGACGAGGATCTAACAGTGCATTTTTATAAAATGATTCAACATCATGAATCGTATGAGGAGCAAGAACTAAGAAATGTGGTATTCCAAAAAAGAATTTTTCTAAACTTTGACTATGCGTTGGACCATATCCACGTCCACCACCCATAGGCGTTCGTATCATCACAGGACATTCTATTTGATTATTATACATCGAACGAAACTTAGAGATGCCATTCACTATTTGATCAAAAGCAAGTGTCGTAAAGTCACCAAACATAATTTCAATTATTGGCAAAAACCCTTTTATTGCGAGGCCTGCTCCAATGCCAACAATTGCGGCTTCACTGATGGGTGAAGTAATGACTCGCTCTGGATAAGCAGTCGATAGTCCTTTTGAAACTTTAAAAGCTCCACCGTAAGGATCAAGTAAGTCTTCACCAATAAGTACTACATTTTCGTGCTCTTCAAATAAAGTATGGAGCGTTTCATTCAGAACAGTGACAAATCTTTTTTTGTTCTGATTATTCATGTCATTGCCTCCTTTCGAGCAAGTTTTTGCTGCTCAAATAAAGATAATGCATCTTGAACAGCACTGTGCATTCTTTCATGAACAGATTCTTCTATCTGATTGATCGCTTCTTTCGCTAAAAGTTTTTGAGCAAATCCAATTGGATCTTTTGTTTTCCAGTGTTCGATCTCTGATATGTCGCGAAAATCATCACCTTTACTGTGTGGACACAGCCGATAGGTGTGCATTATTGCAAATGCTGGTAGCCGATTGGTCCGAACAAAATTTGTTATTTCTTGCCCAAATAAATATGTTTCATTAATGTCATTTGAATCTATTTCAAATGTTTTAATACCAAAACTTTCAGGTCGAAGTTTTGGTATCCCTGAAACTTCCAATGTTGCTGGAGTGCTCTGAGCATATTGATTATGTTCAAGTACAAATAGAATCGGAAGTTTCCAAAGTGATGCAATATTCATGACTTCATAAACAAGCCCCTCACCGAGCGTTCCATCACCAATAAAAACAGTCGATATTGCTTTTGAGTTTGATAGCTTTTGAGAAAGTGCCATCCCTGCTGCTACTGCAGTAATGCTTCCTTGAATTCCATTCGTAAAAAAATTTCCTTTACAAAGATGTTGACTGCCACCTTTACCAGCACATGTTCCTTTTGAGGTACCAACAAGCTCGTGGACTAATCCTTCAAGGTCGTTCGTATAGGTAAGGTAGTGTCCATGACATCGATGATTGCTCCAAACAACATCATCGCTTTGGAGATGCGTGATAACTCCAACTGCATTTGCTTCTTGTCCAATGTAAGCATGAGTAGTCCCGTTTAACTTTCCTTCTCCAAACAACTCAAGAAGACGCGTCTCGAAATGACGAATTGTATAAAGTGATTGGTAAAGTTTTTCGGCTTCCATGCTGAGGTTTACAGTGTCTCATATTAGATGATTATTATTATGATAAGTATTCGAAATTTATCAGTTTTTTGACTAATAAATTTTATTTTTCTGAGTTATTTCAGGTGGTTAATAAAATAAGCCTGTGGCATCTTTTTATATTTTTTGCTCTTTCATGAAACTGAAAGCTTTTAACGTTGTTGCGTTGAACGAATCATGAACAATCTACAATTACCTAGTATGCTTCCTTCTTAAAAATTAATCGTATTTATTTGTTCAATATTTGAATGATGCGCTATCTCAACTATGGAAACATGAGGTAGATACTTCTGTAAAAAAAGTCTCGCAGCTTGTTCGCTTTGTATATCAAGACTTGCCATAGCTTCATCGAGATACAGCCAATTAGGTTTTAAAATTACTGCACGGATGAGAACAATGCGTTGTTGCTCGCCTAGAGAAAGATGTTTTGACCAATCTTTTGATTGCTCAAGATCATTTTTCGTTAGTGGTAAATTTAATTCCCGAAAATATCCAACAATGTCATCATCAAAAGAGCTATCTTCATCTTTTGGATAAAAACATGCTGAACGCAGGGTGCCTATCGGCAAATAAGGCTTCTGCGGGAAAAATAATGATGTATCAGATTCAGGGAGTTGAATTTTTCCAGAAGTAAACGGCCACAGTCCGGCAAAAACTCTAAATAATGTACTTTTTCCAGAACCAGACCTTCCTGAAATAAAGGTATGCTCTTTTGGATTAATTTTAAGATTCAATTTATCTTTTAATATTCTTCCATCTGGAAGTGATAATGAAAGCACACCTTCTATAGTATCAGACCGTGTAATGGTGAGATCTTTTTTATTTTGTAATTCATCAGCAATGTTTGCAGCACGTTGGAATCCAAGTAATCGATCAAGACTTGCCTTCCATTCAGTCAGCCCTGTATAGCTATCAATAAACCATGAAAGTGCATCTTGAACTCTTCCGAATGCTGAAGATATCTGCATAAGAGCACCAAGTTCGATTGCACCGCTAAAGTATCGTGGTGCAGCAACAACGAGGGGGAAAATAACAGCGGCTTGTCCGTACGCTGAAGTAAACCAAGTAAGGCGTTTTTGATACCGCATTATCATCCACCAATTATTGAGGATAGAAGAGAATGATATTTTAAGATTTGATAACTCTTTAGAACCACCTTCAGCCAGTGCTATAGCATCTGCATACTCCCTCGTTCTGACTAGTGAATAACGAAAATTAGCTTCATTTTTTTGTTGGTTAAAGTTGAGTACTATAAGTTTTTTACCAATAACATGCGTAAGAATACTTCCAAAGAAAGCATAGAGAAACGCAGCCCACACCATATAGCCTGGAATAACTACTGATGTATTAAAAAGATTTAATTCAATCGGTCCAGATAAGTTCCAAAGAATCATGAAGAATGAAATGAGCGTCGTGACAGAAGATAAAAATCCAAGTGCGAGAGATAATGTTCCTCCACTTAAACTTCGAAGATCCTCGGCAATTCGTTGATCGGGGTTATCTGTTCCAAATTTAAATAACTCAAGGGAATAAAATCTCTTCTGCGTGAGCCAGATCGTAAGAAAATTATCGGTGAGCCAACTCCTCCATTTAATGGTGAGCATTTGCTGCAAATAGAGACGGTAAACGGCAGCAACTATGTATATTCCAGCCAAATAACAAAATTCAATTATTAATGATTTAAAATCATTAAAATTCTTTTGTTGTAGTGAATTATAAAATGCATTATACCATGTATTTATTAAAACAGTTACATACACGATCCCAAGATTCAGGGATACAATTGTTACTAAAAGTATCCATGCTATTTTCCATTCACGAGAGAGCCAGTAAGGATAGATAAGCCTCCACGCGTTTCTAATAAATTCTTTCTTTGACTGCTTCGTATCGTTACTTTCATTCATGAATTTATTTCTCTACCACTGCGATTGTGCATCTTGAAATACAAATCTCATTTTGATCTTCATCTGTAATACTGATATTCCATACTTGAATTCTCTTACCAAGTCGTTGCGGAGTTGCTGATGCGGTAACGATACCTTGAGTAACAGAACGAAGATGATTAGCGTTAATCTCTATTCCAAGAGCATTATATTTGTTTTCATCAATATTGAGCCAAGCACCAATTGAAGCACAGGATTCTGCCAATACAACTGAAGCACCACCATGAAGGATCCCAAAAGGCTGTCTGGTTCTTTCATCAACAGGCATTGTTGCCTGTACTTCATTTTTAGATAACTTCTTAAAGGCAATCCCTAAGGCATCATGTATCGTTTGCGGGTTACCGCTAAATAGTGCTGTAACTTTTGAGTGTACCGATGAATCTATTTCCATATTAAACTACCAAGAATATGCAATCTTTAGCCTCCGTAACAGAGCAGATTCGAGGAAATATCTGTGAAATAACTTTTTCGTCGAATACAGCAAATTCGATGACAACTGACATGTTACAGACGCTTGCTCGGTTGATTTATAAAGCCTCTCAAGATAAAGCGATCCGGGTACTATTTTTGAAAAGCCCAGGAGATGTCTTCTGTTCTGGAGCTTCTTTAGCGGAGCTATCTACTATAACAGAGCCAGCTCGTGCCACTGAGTATTTTATGGGTTTTGCAAATGTAATGCTTGCAATATACGACTCACCAAAACCAGTGGTTATTACCGTTCAGGGAAAAGTAGTCGGAGGTGGAGTCGGTATCATAGCCGCCGCTGATTGGGTAATTGCAGGTGAGAGTGCTTCTGTAAAACTCGGTGAACTTTCTTTAGGAATTGGACCCTTTACGGTAAGCCCTGCAATTATTAAAAGAATTGGCATTGGAGCTTTTCAACAGCTCTGCTTGAGTACAGATTGGTATGGATCAGATTGGTGCTATCAAAATGGTCTATTTCATACCATAGCTCAAAAAGAATCTTTTTATAGTAGTATTGAAAAGAAGCTCAATCATTTTGCTTCGCTTGACCCAAATGCTTTTTCAGAGAATAAAAAATTAATCACTAATTTTAATCCAATTACCAAAGAGACCTTTACATTAAGAGCAAAAGAAGTAAGCTCTTTGCTTTTGGCACCATATGCCCAAGAGCACATTAAAAAAATTAAGGAAAAACAGTGATATTCTGAACTTTCAGAAGAAAGTACTGGCATGGTATCTGACCCATAAAAGAATCCTTCCTTGGAGAGAAACCAGTGATCCATATAAAATTCTAGTTTCTGAATATATGCTGCAACAGACTCAGGTACCACGAGTCATAGAAAAATATTTAAAATGGATTCAAACATTTCCAACGATTAGATCGGTAGCGCGGGCACCACTTTCAAAAGTTTTAAAATATTGGAGTGGCCTTGGTTATAACCGAAGAGCCGTAGCACTCCACCGGGCTGCAAAAATTATCGAAAAAGAATTTAATGGAAAAGTGCCTCAGGAGTTTCAAGAACTTATTTCACTCCCTGGCATTGGGCATTATACAGCTCATGCAATTCTAGCTTTTGCTTACAATAAACCTGTTGTAATGATAGAAACAAATATTCGTACGGTTTTTATTGATTCTTTTTTCGCCCGAAAAAAAATCAAAATATCAGATAGCTCTCTCTTAAATCTCATTGAGCTTAGTATTCCAGATAATTCATTATGTTCTGCTAAAGATTGGTATTGGGCTCTGATGGATTACGGGACTTTACTGAAGAGCCAAGGAAATCGACAACACACAAAAAGTGTACATTATTCAAAACAAAGTAAATTCAAAGGATCACAACGAGAGGTTCGAGGTGCCATTTTAAAATTGCTGATTACTAAAAAGAGATGTACGGTTGCACTCATAAAAAGTATGTTTCCAGAACGATCAGAAGTAATTCCATCAATCATTCAGAAATTAAATCATGATGGTTTAATCCATATCAATAAAAACACAATCACACTTCCATGATTTTTTTACTTGATACTCATGTTCATTACTATGAAAACTATTCACTTAAACAATGGATTGATAGTACATTTGAAAATTTTGAATTACATACCACATTACTAGGTTATAAAGAGCTTACTTCAATAGCATTTGGAATTATACTCACTGAAAGATCGAGCGAAAACTTCTTTAATATTTGGAAAACAAACAAAGCTGTTGCTCATTGTTCTATAGAGTATATCTCAGAAACCTGCTTAAAGGTCACTCATAATTCTCATCGAACACCTCTTTATATATATCAAGGTCAGCAAATTAAAACATCGGAAGGACTTGAAGCACTTTGCATTTCGAAACGAACTGCAGTTCCAAACGGACTATCACTTATTGAAACAACGCAGAAACTTTTGGAATTAAATGAAATCGTTGTGATACCGTGGTCTTTTGGGAAGTGGATTGGCGCGAGAAGAAAAACTGTTTATGAAGCCTTCTTAAATAGTTCTAAAAATTTATTTATTGGAGATATATTTGGAAGACCACGTCTTGATTCATTAAAATACATCTCTGAAAAATGCCAAAAAACAATTCTATGTGGCTCAGATCCTCTGCCGCTGAAAGAAGAAGCTTTCTTTTCTGCAACATATATTAGCGTATTTGAGATAGAATCGAATACAGTACCAACCTCAATATCATTAGTAAGTCTTAAATCCCCTATCGGTTCAAGTACTCTAAAGGAATGCTCCTTAATAGGCTTACTCTACCGACAAATCATGTATAGGATAAAAAATAGTTAAAGTAACTTAAACAAAGCATACTTGCTGTTGGATTTTTTTAATCATTAAAAAGCTCATTTTTTGAGCACTATAAGCATAATAATACTAAGACTGAATGATCATTCTAGAAATAACTGAAGCAGGTTGTTTTTTTTACTTGATTCAAAACACATTCGCGCTAGTCTTCATGCACACTTTAGGCAGACCATATGTGTATACGAACTTTCTTTCTTAACGAAAATTCAAGATCGCCAAATGAGCAGTGCGAATGTATCGACCTAAACCAACATTCGCTTTCTTGCCAAAAATCTTTTCCTAAACATAATTTTCTTACTCGGGCACAAGAGAGTATTAGAAATAAATTTGAAAAGGCTCGTATCTATATTATTGAAACAGGTGGTACGTTTGCTTCGGAAATGACTGAGCAGATGAACCTTTCACCTCGTTCGCATATTGGACAATTACTAACAACATCACTAAAAAAATCATGTAACCTCGCTCATTTTTCTTTTGCCAAACCGAGGGATCCTGAACATGTCGGCAAACTATATGACAGCATCAACTCTGATCAAGATAAAAAAATGCGCTTAGCATCCCTTGTGATTAGAGCGCTGACGCAAAAAAAATCTGACTCAATTTTTATTACACACGGCACCGACACAATGGCAGATTCTGCCGCATTTTTATCGCTTCTTATTCCCGCACCTTCCGTTCCAGTCTTTCTTATAGGGGGTATGAAGCCAGCAAATACCCATAAATCCGATGCTGTAAGTAATTTTCATGACGCAACGATTGCGGCTCAATGTAAAAATTTTCCGCCAGGATTTTATATTATTTGTAATCATAAAATTATCCCAGCCCATGAAGTAACTAAAATTAATGGCAGTATTTCTGACTCTTTTAGAAGTATACGCTCAGATAAAAAAGATTTTGCAAGAGTTTATAGACTTCCCTATCGAGGGTTTGTTAAATTTCCAAGACAAGAATCTATACAGCAAAGTTGCGTGACAATGCAGGATAGTATGATTGTCCCTGAACTGGGAAAACCGCTTGATCAAGTTAAGATCAATATTATTCAAATGTCTTCTCACCATTCTGCTAAAGTTGCTGCTGAAAAATTAGCTCAGGAACTATCTGTAGATGTAGATGGTTTTATCATTAAAGGTTTCGGAAGTGGAGCCGTTGGTGAAGCAGTTCTCAATGTCTTAAGTGATTTTTCCGCAAGAAAACCAATTGTACTTACAAGTCGAATACCCCTTGGCACTTTTGAATCTGCAACATATGAAGCGACTGAATTTTCTAAGAGACTTCCCATACTTTTTGGAGACGGACTCACTACCGAGTGGGCTGAATTTAAACTCATGCTTCTGATTGCTCAATATTCAAAAAAACAAACCAATCTTGCTGAAAACACTGGTGATTGTGATCCTGTTGATTCTGGTAATCCGGAATACTTTTTAAGTGAGCAAGCGCTTGACGAGCTTCGCATTCAGTGGTTTGCAGATAAAGCAGTTATTCAAGGCGCAACTCCACCTATTCAAAAAAAAAATCTACCTGAATTTAATCCTTTCAAAGCAGCGTAAAAGAGCTCGTTTCTGATTTAATTATTCAAGAAATTTTTTACGTCTATATTCAGAAATTATATCTTTGATTTCATCCTGTAACGATAATTTTGCTCGAAACCCGAGTAATTTTTCAGCTTTATTCGTCACAAAACTTCTATTTTTAATATAAAAATCAACTCTTCTTCGATACAGAGGAGGCTCTATTCCAAATGGCTTACACAGTAGTTCGCACAGATCACCCAGAAGCTGCATTGGAATCAGTGGTATATGAATCCACGGACGCTTTACATTCAGTACATCAGCAACAAGATTACAAAACCTATCTAATGGTACAATTTCTTGTCCTGCAATCAAAAATGCTTCATTAGATACTTCATTTTTCTGCATCGCTAACCAAAATGCATGCACAAGATCACGTACGTCAATAAAATGACATAAGGCATCACCTTTTCCGACATAAAAGAATTTTTCTTTCTGAATCATTCGAAAAATTTTTCCGAGGCGTGTATCACGAGGTCCATAAATCATTGCAGGACGGAGAATAACACCTGAAATTTTTTGAGAATGGTAAAAATCAAAAGCAACTTTCTCAGATGCGACTTTACTCTCTTGATATACATCACATGGAGCATACGGTGCGAGTTCATCAGCAGGAGGATTTTTAACATCTCCATGAACACCATTTGTTGAACAGTAAATAAGTCTTGGAACTTGAGCTTGAATAGCTGCTTGAAAAAGATTTCTTGTTCCTTCTACATTGACTGCAAAATACTCAGTATCTGGAAGTTTTGCTTCTCGAAAGACTGCTCCAATATGAAAAATACCAGACACCCCCATAACAGCTTTTGTTAAGGTAGAAGCATCTTTAATATCGCCTTGAACGAGCTCAACACCTTTCTCTTTCAAAAATGCTGCTTTTTCTAAATTTCGAACTAGAGCTCTAACCGTAAGACCTTTTTTTAAGAGATATTCGACCATGTGACCACCAACAAAACCAGTGGCACCAGTAACAAGATAAATGGAATTATCGGGCTGCATTCTTTGACTTCAACATATTTTTAGTTTTTATGAAATCTGGAGGAACCGGTGCATCAATAACGATATCTTTTAAAGTGACTGGATGCTTAAACGCAAGCCACCGTGCATGTAACATTTGACGACCTACAGACCTAAAATCAGGAGTTTTCCCGAGCGGTATTTCGTAATCACGGTCTCCAAGCACTTGCATGCCACGTGATAAAAGATGTTTTCGTATTTGATGTGTACGTCCAGTTTTAATGACTATTTCAGCCTCATATACTGGAGGGTATGATTTTCTAATGACAACCTCTGTATATGCCGACTTTCCTTCTAAGGGTGTTTCTATAACAATTTGAGTTTCTAGAGTTAGTTTTATATTTTGAGAAAGAATAAGGGCGTAATACTTTTTTTGAATTTTTTCCGCCTTAAAAAGCTCTACAAAAAGTTCAAATATTTTCATATTTTTAGAAAAAATCAACGCGCCACTTGTGTCTCTATCAAGTCGGTGTACTGCTTTAACCTGAGATAACTTTAATTCTTTTTGAACAAATTTTTCAAAACTCTTATCACCATTCGTTAGTAATCCAGCAGGTTTATTTAAAACAAGAAAACTTTCATCTTCAAAAAGCACTTCAACTGATTCTAGTGAGGTCTTTGATCCTAGGGATACAGCCTTATCTTCAACAACCTCTATTACTTCGCCTGTTTTGACGACATATTTAGCAATCCAAATTCGTTTATTATTAACAAGGACTTTTTTTCTATCGAGTAATTCTTTCGCTTTTTTTTTAGAAAGATTAAATGCAAGTGAGATAACCTCAACCAAAGGTTTTCCATTCCATTCTCGGAGTACTTGGGTAACTGACATAGAAACAATATATAGGAATATTAAAACAAAAATTTCTCTTTAAGAGCAAAATGCCCTTTTTCATTGATCCCTACTCTTCCTGCAGCTATATCTGGATCATGCTGAAAAACTACGACGGCATCATTTTTCATAGCAGATTCTAAAAATAATTTTTTTTCATCTATTACTTTTTCTGCACAGAGGTCGTATCCCATGTGATACGGCAGCGGCAAGTGACGCGAAGTAGGTATCAGATCTGTAGCAAACATAAATACAGAAGCACCTTTCAACGGACTAGATAATCGAATCTCAATCCACTGCTGCCCAAGGGTATGTCCATCAATTTGAAATCCAGAGATTTGCCATCCCTTCCCTTCGAGAATGATTCCATTTCCAGCTAGAAGAACATCCTTTGACGCGTCTATGACAGAGATATTTTCAGGAAGATAGCTTGCTTTCTCACGAAGTCCAGGAGCTTTAGCTCTTTCATAGTTACTTTTTTGGATATGAATAGTTGCATTTGGATATTGTCTTTCAACGGTACCATCATTTGATGCCCATCGAGAAATACCACCGCCATGATCAAAATGAAGATGCGTTAAAATGACATCCGTAATCTCTGAGTCATTAAATCCTAATAAATCTCGGGGGGTATTCTTAATCCCAAAAATTTTTTTACTTTTCTCGTCCCATTTTTCACCCAGGCCAACATCGATTAATATTTTTTTATCTTCAACGGTTACGAGTAAGCTTCTCGAAGCCAAGGGAATGCAATTTTCTTCATCAACCGATATTAGCTTCGCCCAAAGATTTTTAGGCACTGATCCAAACATCGCTCCTCCATCTAAGCGAAACATGCCAAATTCTATGACTTCTATCTTCATGAATCCTCGGAAATTTTTAGTGGAAGTTTAAAAAGTTGAATAGCATTTTTTGAAGTAGCCAAACATACTTCTTCAAAGCTTATACCCTTCACCTCGGCAAGGACCTTAGCCATCTCAACAACATGAGCACTCTCACTCCTCTGTCCTCGGTATGGTTCTGGTGCCATATACGGACCATCAGTCTCAAGCATTATCTGATCAAGGGGAATATCTTTAATAACAGCTCGCGTTCTATCTGATTTCTTAAAAGTAATAACTCCAGTAAAGGAGACAAGGAAATTAAGATCTCGCAGTACCTTAGCAAAATCTGCATCTTCACTATAACAGTGAAATACACCGCCAACCTGTGATGCGTTAAGTTCTTGAAGGATTTTTAAACAATCCTCACCTGCTTCACGATTGTGAATGATTAACGGTACATTAAACTCTTTGGCTAGCTCAATTTGGAAACGAAACCATTTTTTTTGTGCATCTATCGGTGACCAGTCTTTAAAATAATCAAGACCAGTCTCACCAATCGCAACTATTTTTTTCTGGGCTAGATCTCCATGTAATCGTTCACGAAGTGAATCTTCAGTTAGTTCAAATGATGCATCATGTGGATGAATACCGACTGTTGTAAACAACTGCTCATGTTCTGAAGCAAGTTGCAGTGCTCTGTCCGTAGAATCAAGACCTCCACCTGCTCCAATTGAAATAGAATAATGAACACCTGCTTCTTTAGCTCGCTGTAATAATTCGATTCTATCTATGTTATACGCTTCAAAATCAAGATGAATATGTGTATCAATTAAGAACACAGTTATCTCACTCTTGTTCCCGCAGGAATTTCAACTCCGGGTTGTAGTAGCGTGAGTATTTCATCACCCTCCGTTGATGCGGCAAGAAGCATTCCCTGACTTTCTTCTCCCATTAACTTTGCAGGTTTAAGGTTAGCAATAATCACAATTTTTCTTCCAACGAGCTCTTCTGGAGTAAATTTATGTGCAATGCCTGAAAGAATTTGTCGCTCTCCGAGTAGTCCAAGAGAAACTTTCAACTTATACAGTTTTTTTGATTTAGGAATCGAGTTAACTTCTAAAACATCAGCGATCCGTAGATCTACTTTTGAAAAATAATCGATATCAATATATTCAGGAGCAGCAATAACAGGAGCGGGTTCTTGTTGGGTATTTTCTGGATTTTCCATGTCTCAAAAATACACAAAAAAGAGGCTGCAATCAAAGAAGCAGCCTCTTTTCGCTCTTAGATATATTCAAAAGCAACCTAACAGCCCACAGCCCAACAATGTCATCTGAATTTCTATTCCGTGACCTTGAGCGTAGGCCTGAGCGTGACCCAAATAATGTAAGCTAACGCTCAGGCACACGTTCAAGGTCACGGTACTTAAGTTCTTAACTTAATGTAGGGAAGATTTACTTGAAAACTTAATTCTGAGAAACATCATACGTACCAAAAACTTGAGTAATAGAGCTTACAAAACGATGTGGCAAAATGTCGCAGGGAACTGAAAAAATTTAGTAGCTATTCAAAACTGAGAGATAGTTTCAAATAAGGATTCTTGAGCCGCAGTAGCTATTAGTTGAGGTTCTGCACCAGTAGCTTTAAGAATTATTGATGTCAGCACCATGAGTGAATTAATGTTTCTATCAAACAACACATGCTGAGAGGTAATAAGATCAGACAAAAAAAATGCAAGTCGAGCCTGCCCATATCGATCGCTTGAATCATTACTAAGTACAAGTGTGCGCATTTTAAAACGAACTAATAGCAACAACAGCTGGAGTTTTGTTGGAAGTTCATTTTTATCTTTTACCAGCAAAGGGATATAGCTTAATGATTCGGTAACCTGTCCTTTAATAATCACATCAATCCAGGTAAGAAACTCATCGATTGCACTTCCTGCTTCTTTAATAAGTTTAATATGAGTCAGTGAGCCATCAGCATAATGTATGACGCTTGGATCGATTGTGTAGGTATCATCTTTTTTACTCATCCGATCGATTAAAATTAAAGAAAGGTCTTCGTTACTCAAAGCAGCAAATTCCCACCGCTGCGTACGAGAGCGAATAGTAATCGGTAGTCGTGATGGGTTTTCGGTTATAAGGATAAAATATAGATTGGGTCTGGGTTCTTCTAATGTTTTTAAGAATATGTTTGAAGCAGCAATTGAAAATTCATCTGCTGCATCAATGATTACTACCTTTGCTTTTCCTCTAAATGGACGAAGTGATAAGCGAGACAAGAGATTGCGCAAAGCTTCTACTGAAGACTCTTCTTTGATAGACGGACTAAAAGAGAATAAATCAGGATGGTTTCTAACCGCATTTAATAAACAACTTTCACATTTTCCGCATGGTATTACTGATTGTTCTGCTTCACAAAGTAATACTGCTCCGACGTACTGAGCGATTGTTTTTTTTCCTATTCCAGAAGGACCTACAAATAATAAACTTTGATGGAGTTTTTGATTCTTAATACTCGAAAGTAAGGAATCGATCTGATCTTTATGTCCAAGAGGTTTTGTTATCATAATGCAAAAAAACCTAAAAGCTCTTGCAACATTACCTCAGAAGACTTTTTTCCATCAAGAATAACAGACGGTGCACGAGAAGCTTGGGCAAGCGTTACAAATCCAGCCCGAACTTTCTCTTGAAATACTTGAGCTTCATCTTCAAATTTATCAGATTCTTGTATTGGAGACTGTTTTGCTCGATCTTCCATCCTTTGTCGAGCGATCAAAACTGGAAGGTCGACAACAACAGTCAATGCCGGCAGAAGCGTACCAACAGAAAGTGAAATGGCAGATTCGATTGTTTGCAAAGATATTCCTCTCCCGTATCCTTGGAAAGCAATTGTCGAGAACCAGTGCCTATCGCATAAAACATATTTACCAAGATTAATATTGGGTTCAATACATTCTTTAATATGCTGAGCTCTATCGGCACAGAATAGAAAAAGCTCCGTCAGCTCATCGATAGCAATATCTCGTCGTTCTTTCACTAAGGATCTAATTTCTGTTCCAAGTGGAGTCCCACCGGGCTCTCTTGTTGTAACGACGTGTTTACCTTTTTGTCTTAAATGGGTAGCAAGCAAAGTCATAAGCGTCGACTTACCGACACCATTTCCACCTTCAAATACAATAAAGCTTGGAGAATTAATCTGTAGCTCTTTAGTGGTAACGATCATAAAACAAATTAAAGATAGAGCTCGATACCGTATTTTAACTGCTTAGCAGTAAACGGCTTTGTTATATAGTAATCAGCACCGTATTTATAACCTTCGATAATTTCACTATCTGCATCTTTTGCAGTTACCATTATACAAGACAGGCTAGCGTATTGAGGTATTTTTTTAAGCTCAACAAGCACTTCGTATCCATTCATTTCAGGCATCATGATATCAAGCAAAGCAAGATCTAAGGTTCGACCATTTGCTTCGTCTTCTTTAAGCTCGGCCAGTGCTTCTGGGCCACCTGAAAATGCTCTGACATTGTAGCCAAAAGATTCAATCATAACGGTCATAGCACTTCGGCTATCATCGTTATCTTCAACAACTAGAACTGTTTTCTTACTCATGTTTCCTTCATTAAATATAGCACTGTATCAATATAGGGGATACTTCGATTATATTGCCAAATAACAGTGTGTTTTTCTTTACGAGAAAGTGTATTTTTCCAGCCATTTTCATTAAAAAAACGAGCAATTGAAAAAATAGCATCTGATGGGTTATCTAATCGGATAATCCCATCCTGATCCCCATCAACACCAAATTTTTGATATGTTAAAGGTAAAAACTGAGTCCATCCAAATGCTCCAGCAATAGAACCTTTTAATTCAAAAAGATTTAGTTTGCCTTTTGCGTGCTCTTGAAAAAGAGCAAGAAGCTGTGGATAGAACGTATTAAAAAGATACTGCGCCCGTTGAACTGCGTCATCATCTTGCACAGTTGGATTATCTTGTCGAAACGTAACAAGATTTTTTCTAAGATTATTAGGATCTCCAACTGAGACAACTCGAGAAAGTCTGTTAACGACAAGGTTAGTCCCAACATGCTGTCCGCAATGACTTTCAATAAATAAAATTGAAGTGAGCAGTCTCGGAGAAACTTCGAAACGACGAGCGGCTTCATTGAAAATTGGCTGGTACCGTATATAGCAATCCTCTACAAGTTTGCTAATTTTTGAAGTACGAAAACCAGAATACATATCATGGCTTTCTTTTGGGTTTAGTTTAAATGGAACAAAATCAAAGGTTGGAACAATACTACCTGACCCATATACATGACGGAGAAGCTGTTTCGAGACTCCATCATTTGATAAAAACGAAACTAAAAAATCCCAACCTCCATAATCATTCGAGTAATGAAAAGAATGTTCCTCTATTGCAAATCGAGCACGCGGATCTTGTTGCTTTTCAATTGGCAAAGTACGTTGACTACAACTAAGAAGAGCAAGAAAAATACAAACTAAGAATTTTAAATTTAAAAAAAATCTCACTTTCGTTACTCTCTAAATGTAATTGAATCCAGAATATCTTTCACTGGTAACGATTTACTCTTTAAACGAATTTCAGCTTTGAGGGTTGCCTGTTGCAACGAACAGGCATCTCGTACTGAATTCTTTTTCACTGCAGCTGTAAGCTTATTAATGATCCAAGGACTCAACGCAAATCGTGACTTCAGTCGATCGAAAGAATACTTTTCTTTTTGAGCAAAAATAAGGGCAAGAAGATGAAATGTGCTTTTTCCAATGAGCGGAACAAAACCATATGGATTCATACCTTGCATTTCCATCTGAGAATTCAACATGATTGCTTTCTTCTTATCAGAAAGCATCATTGCATCAAGAAGCTCATACTCTGAAGTCGTTTTTGATGAGGAAAGAAATTTCATTAACTCTTGTAATTTTAGTTCGGGACCATCAATAAAGAGTGAAATTTTTTCAATTAACTTCGAAGTCTTATCTGTAGAGCCAACGCCTACTTCTGCTATCATCGCAATTGACGGCTCATCAATCATTGTTATCCCTTGCGCAGCACATTCCTTCTTTATCCAACGTTTCATCTCTGGAGTTTTCATATCTTCAAACTCAATATAAAAACTATCGAAATTTTTTCGGAAAAGCGCACGTTCCTGCAGAGGAGCACCTGTACATAAAACTATTGTTGATGAATCAATAACTTTAAACTCTTTAGTAAGAACCGCTAAAAGTGAAGCTGCTATTTCATCGGTATGAGAAATAACAATACATTTTTTCTCTGCAAAGAGTGAGAGCGAGCGAATACTATTTTGAAAAATCCTAATCTCTTTTTCAGAAAACGATCGTCCATCAAAGGTAACTACTTCTCGTTGTTTTGCATTAGCAAATTTTGTTAAAAATCGAGTTGTAAATCTTTCTCGGCGAAGTAATTCTTTATCAGCGACATAGAGAAATGTCGGTGGCTCATCGAGCTCTAATATGGATTGTGGTGTCTGTAGGTTTACCATCTTTCAGGGTTAAGTCTTGCATAGAAATTAGGATCTTTCACTATCGAAGCTATGAAACGAGTTAAAAATTCAATAAAACTTCAGTAACTGCGTAAGTACTAGTTCACCTCAATTAACTTCTAGCTGAAAGTATAAAAAAACGGTTTTTAGTACGTTTCATCTTCATACGATTTTTCATATAGTCCCTTCCTGTGTTAACGCTTTATCTACTACGACATGGAGAAACTGATTGGAATAAAATTGGTCGATTCCAAGGGTGGACCGATATTCCCTTAAATGAAACCGGAAAAACTCAAGCGAAAAAGCTCACTCCAATTTTTCAAAATACCCCTTTCTTGCATTGTGTATCGAGTGATTTAGTTCGTGCAAAAGAAACGATGGAGATTGCCCTTGGAAAAAGCCCCTTAATGCATACTGATATTCGTTTACGAGAAATATTTTGTGGTGCTTGGGAAGGGGAAACTGTAGAAACTCTTCGAAGCAATAAAGAAGAGATTGATAACTATTTTCTTGATCCTATAAATTTTCCACCTCGTGAAGGAGAGACGATAACTCAACTAACTGAGAGAGCTTCTGCTGTAATAGATGAACTCATAGAACAATACCGTTACGACCAGGGTAATATCTTGGTCACAAGTCATGGTGGTACAATACGCGCAATTCTTTCTCACCTATTATCTTCAGGCATTCAAAGTTGGAATAGTTTTCAGATAGATAATTGTGGTGTTGCTAAAGTATTTATTGAACCAACAGGCAGAAAAAGGTTGGCACTTTTAAATGGATAACTCGTTCCTTTAGTGATTTATTTTGTTTGAACAGACAAAACATCCGGCAATGATTCAAGTGTATAACCACCCTCAAATTCTCGAAGTCCTTCTTGAAAGAAACTTTTTCTGTTTTTTACCTGCCAAAACGGCATTGAACCAGAAACTCCGTACCGAAAAATCTCTTGAGTTCTGACAACATTTTTTTGGTCACAATCAATTTCAATAACTTCAGTAATTCGACGTTGTCCTGTGTGTTTACAGATCTGAGCATAAGCAACCACTTGGACAGCAGAACAGATTTGCTGTCGTAGTGATGAACGCTCAACACCTGGCTGTTGTCTAGCGAGTAGTAGTTCTAGCCGTGAAATGGCATCTTCTGCGCTTTTCGCATGCACTGTAGACATTCCAGGGTGACCAGATACACAAACATCGATAAATGATTCTGCAGCTTCAGGATCTCGGATCTCACCAAAGATGATGCGATTCATTGCCATTCTCATACCAGCTCGAATACATTCACCAGGGGAAACCTTTCCCACTCCTTCCGTATTTGATTCTCTCGTGCGTACATATCGAACAGTAGGATGCTCAATATTAATCTCAGAAGTATCTTCTATTACAAGGATACTTTCATTTTTTGGTATTGTT
Organism: Bdellovibrionota bacterium; assembly: GCA_044356295.1. GTDB lineage: Bacteria > Bdellovibrionota_C > UBA2361 > UBA2361 > JBIKWN01 > JBIKWN01. The sequence continues at coordinate 28,774 of JBIKWN010000004.1, read as the reverse complement.
GAAGCAAGAGCACGAAGTAGTGTTGTTTTACCTGTACCAACTTCACCAGCGACAAGAATTGTATTGCCAGTTAAAAGCATCGCTCTTAAGTAAGCAATTATTTCTCGAGGAGCCATCGTTGCACGGCAAAATTCTTGGTAGGTAACAGAACTGACCCGACTCACTCGAAGCGTTACATAAGGACCTGTCTCACAAAGTACTTTATGAACTGCATGAATTCGAACAAGTGGTGTAACCATTCCATCCACAATAGGTTTTGAAATAGTGTAGGAAGTATCGGCTTGGGTTAATAATCGTTCAACGAGCTGCTCATATTTCACCTGCGAAGGAAATACGATTGAAGACTTAGTGATAGTATTTCCTTTCTTGGTAAAAACTGCTGATGCACTTTCAATTATAATATCGGTAACATCTTTATCTTCAATTAATGGAGTTAGTAGTCCAAAAAGATCACTTGATACACTTGAATTATGGGTAGCACTTAAAGAAGAGCTGTGTCCTGATGATGTTTTTTCGTTTTGATAAGTCGATTGATTTTGTTTTTCTTGTACTCCACCTGAATGTGATCCAGCTTTAGTGTTTCGTAGAAACGGAATATCCATTAAGAAAATAGATACAAAGGATACTAACAAACCAAACAATAAAAAGATAAACCCTGGAAGCCACATGTAAAGGGCATTATTAATAGTCGCGCTGCTGGGACTCGTTGGATTGTATAAAACTGGAACTTGTTCACGTTCAGAAAGATTACCTGAAAAGATATGTTTAAATTGTGCAACGTGACTGTTTCCATTTCGATCATAGAAAACAAGATTTACTCGAGTGCCAGGACCAATAGAGACAGAGCCAGGACCTTCTTCGCCGTTAATTAAGAAGATGGCACTACTGCCAAGAGAAATGACGCCATACAAAGCAACAATTACTGAGATTAATAAAAGTATTCCAAAGGGAATGATACGTTTTAAATTTAACTTAATTTCAGTCATGCGAAGTTAACCGGTACTATATACTAGGATAATAAGATTCTTTCGAAGAATTTAAGGGTTCAATGCAAATCAAGGAAATGCAAAGACTAAGGCTTCAATATAGAATTGCATTTTAAAGGCAGTTAGAAAGAAATAAGCGACTTGTGGCGAGCTAATGTTATTAAGTTAAGGCAAGTTATTGTGACCTAAATCGCTCACGCTCACGGTCAGGTTCACGGGGGATATTCATGACATTATGCCCGAAGCCAAAGCACCGAGCTGCAAAAAAGGAATAAGGGGGTGAAGCGAGCGACCAGCGAGCGGGAGGGGCAAAGCCCCTAGGCCGGAGCGCCTAGCGCGAAAAACGATCCGGAGCGCCTAGCGCGGAAATTGCCCAGGGACGGAATCGAACCGCCGACACGAGGATTTTCAGTCCTCTGCTCTACCGACTGAGCTACCTGGGCATGGAAAGAGTCGAAGAGAGAAGATATAGGATAGTGCGCATCAATTCAAGTCGACGGGGGTAAAACTGCGTCGATTGCGCATATTCCAGCAATTGCAGCTGTTTCAGAGCGAAGTCGATTTCCGCCAAGAGAGATTTTAGAGAACCCATTTGAAGCAAATTCTACAGCTTCTGATGGGTCAAAATCACCCTCTGCTCCGATTGCAATTATCGTTGAATCTTTCTTAGATAATTCTTCTAAATAATGCAGAGGGGGTTGAGCGTCAGAATCGAGGGAAAGAATTGCGTAAAAATGATTAGACTGGCCATGTGAAGATCTGACATTGGCTAGTGCCATCGGAAGAGACTCGAATAGGACTATTTCAGGCACAGTAACTCGTCCAGATTGTTTTGCTGCGCTTTCTGCAATTTTTTTGAAGCGATTTGTTTTTTTTATGACGTCGTCTTCACCTTTTAATCGAAGAACGCTTCTTTTTGATTGCCAAAAAAATATTTGTTGAACTCCAAGTTCAGTAGCTTTTTCAACGATAATCTCATTTGCTTCTGCTTTACACAGAGCTGGCAAAAGTATCGAGACTCGAGAAGTATATTCTTTTGAATGAATATTTTTTGAAATTTTTACTAAAACTTCTCTCTCGAATATTTTAGTGACAAAACACTCAGATTCCATCTTGGTAGTAGATGAAACAACAGTGACAGGATCACCTACTTTAAGTCGTAAAACATTAGAAAGGTAATGTGAATTAGAATCAGAAAGCGATAATTCGCCTGACTCTGGTATTTTTTCTTCAAATATTCGTCGGTCGTGGCTCACCGCTTTGTACGACGGAGACCTTCTGCTTCAAGACGCTTAGCGAGGTAAGGAATTTTATCGATTCCTACAAGACGCTCTTTACCATCGATAAGAATAGTTGGCGTATCATAAACACCAAGTTTGCGACCACGTTTATAAACACCTTTAACGCGCTCACGAGTATCCGAAGAAGAAACTTTACTTAAGAAATCACCGAGGTCGATATCGATCTCTTCGCAAAGCTCTGTCATGAAATTTTCTTCGTTAGGGTTTTGACCTTGTCCCCACCACTTATCGAAAACTTTGTAGTTGTACTCTTTTAAAACACCAAGATCATTAGCGATAAGAGCGCCACGTGTAACACGGCTAGGATCAAATTCGTTTTCTGGCCAGTTTTCAGGGAAGTGAAGTGGAACAGCGCACTCCTGAGCAAAGCGAGCTGTATCTTCGAAAAGATATGTTAATTTATCAGGAATAATTCCAGTTGTAGGCATCTGTTGACCAGAAGCTTTTGCTGAGAATGGTTGCCAAAGAACCTCAACATCATAGTTGTCTTGGATATCATACAAAGCATCGATAGCTAGGTAGGAGTAAGGGCTTTGGTAAGAAAAGAAGAATTCAATACTTTTGGTCATAAGGTGGTTAAAGATAGTTTTTTAGCCCCCATTTTGCAAGTTCTAGCTTGTAATTTTACAAAACTTCTCAATATATATCATTGCTGTATTGCCCCCCTACCCCCTATCCATCAATGTCATTAATTTAAGCACATGATCCCCGTGACCGTGAGCGTGAGCGTAGGCGTGAACGAAAAAGAACAGGTCACGGAATAGAAATGCCCTAACTTAATGACATCCAGTCTAGAGCCGGAATGGCTCGATTGCCTGAGAGGTATCAAAAAAGGCAATTTATCCCTCTTTAAGTTTTCAACAGGTTAGGCGATATTTAGCATCGATGAAAAGAAGAGAAGAAATGTCGTTCCTTGAGCGGCTCTATGTAGTTGAAGCGTTTAAAGGGGTTGTCATAACTTTTGGTAAGTTAATCAAAAATCTAACCCTTCATTGCCTTCATGTCATAGGAATCAATAAAGGGACAGCCGCCTCTGCAAGCATTCAGTATCCAAACGAGCGTCGCGACTACCCCGAAAGATATCGTGGGCGTCACCGCCTTACCCTTTATCCTTCAGGTGACGTTCGTTGTACATCTTGTTTCCTTTGCGCTACGGCGTGCCCTGCAAAATGCATTTACATTGAAGCAGCAGAACATCCAGAAAAAAATGTAGAAAAATTCCCTGCCCGCTATGAAATAGACACACTACTTTGTATTTATTGTGGATATTGCGTTGAAGCATGTCCCGTTGATGCAATTCGAATGGATACTGGCATTCATCCTGAAATCTATTCACCAGATCCAAGAAATTTCATAGAAGACAAAGAAGTTCTCATGACTCGTTCACGGATTCTTGAAGATAAAGGTAAGGAAGCGCTCTTTGAAGAGCACATGTTAAAAATCCAGGATCTCGAGAAACATCCCTTTCGTTCATAACATATGATACAGAAGCGTACGACTTCTCTAGTATGCTTAAGCACACTGGTATATTTGATAGGAGCTTCTTGCATTTCCGCTGAGCCATTTGCAGAAAAAGTCGTTGAACAGCAAGTAGAAAAAGAAACAACCAAAAAGAAAGAAGAGATTGTTGATCCTGCTATAACAGAATTTACTGAAGGCATTCGCGCCCTCACTCCAAAATGGATTCAAGAAGTTATTTTGAAAAATCGGGGATCCTTTATACGGTCTCAGGAAAAAAATCCAACTCTAAACCTTTCACCTAAAGAAATCTCAGAAGATGAGCGATTGGCAATTATTCGCTCGCTGAAACAACAAACTGAAGGATTATTTTCTACTCAACTTAAATTTAATCTAGAAACACTCCGAGGAAAACTTTATTCAAAAACATCCAATGAGCTCACTCGTATTTATTTTCCTCAGTCCGAAGATGATTTGTCCCAACAATTTAGAGAAAAAATCTCTATCTCTTCTCCAGATACCTTAAGTCGTTATACGTGGCTTACGTTTCGCTTTTTTAAAAATCCATTTGATAGAGTGTGGATTTATTCTCCAAAGGGTAAAAAATCTAGACCAATTGCTCCACAACTACGGAGTGAATCGCTATTTTTCTCAGCTCTTTCTGCTGATGATTTATTTGGTTTTTCTGGAAATCTTAATAATGTTGAGGTCACCTTTGGCGCAGTAGAAACACAACTCATACCCATCAAAAAGGGGGCGTTTTCACTGTCTAAGGTTGGAAGCTGTAATATCTTTTTAAAGCATCAAAGCCCGCCGCTTGATGGCAAAGAAACGTCACTACCAACGAACATAACTATTCCTTCGACGGAACTCACTTCGAGAGAAACAATTGCTATATCATTAGTACATCAAGACCCTTTCAATAACTATGGAAAAGTCTCACTCATCCTAGATAGACAAAGCCGAATTCCAGTCTATAAAAAAACTGAGCTTAGAAATGGCGAGCTACTTTCTTTATCGATAAACGCTCTAGCATCTATTGAAAAAGATTCAAAAGAGGTTTCGATTTGGACTTATGGTCAACACACTGAGAAAGCAAGTTCATTGATTGAGTATCAAGAATATACGGTGTGCTCAGAGAATCAGTTTCAGTTAGAGATCGGTGATTTCGATCCTGCTCGACTGGAGCATCAGCCTTAAGGATTTTTTAAGATTGATGCTTCTCGAAGAGGGATTGTAGATTCGGGCTATCATCTATGGTTGTAAGTGCAAATCGCAGCAGACGTTTCTTTATTACTTCATCTGGCAATTCAAAAAATGCCTTCATTGAATCAGTTTGAAATCGACGTTTAAAATCATCTTTATTATGCAATTGAAGATATTCAAGCAGAATTGAAAAGGCCGTAATATTACCTATTGCAATTTCGTCAAATAAAACCCCCAATACTTTTTTTTCATTTTCATCTAAAAAACAAAAGGGTTTTTCAGATAGAGCTTTTCGAGATGAAAGAAGATTTTTCTTTTCTAATACAGAAAAACCCCACCATCCTAACAAAGGATAGTGGGGCATTTTTTTTTGTTCTGACTATTTACGAGGATAGTCAGAAAAATAATCTCTAAGAGAACAAGAACTATTGTGAATCGTACTAAGACTAAAAATCTTTGTATCTGATGAAAATTAAGTTAACCAAAAACCAAAATATTTCGGTTACTCTGTATGATTATAATAGAACTCTCCTCAAGATCTAATTGTTTAACTACTAAACGTTTAAAAAATTATTTCTTCTTTGTCGTAGTCTTAGTAGCTGTAGTTTTTGTCGCAGTGGTTTTTGTTGCCACCTTGGTTCCAGACTTAGCTGCTTTTGTTTTTGCCTTTGGACGCGCTTTACCGTATGAACCTGCAAATCTTTTTCCTTTAGCTGTTCTTTTATCGCCTTTACCCATAAGTAGTTACTCCCTTTGAAAGAATGTTTATTAGGTTTAGTGTAGATATTTTTGACAGATGCAGCAATGAGGTGGTCATCAGCTACAAAAGTATAGTCGTAACTTTTCAATCACTTAAAGCATACAAGGTTCTCAATTTTTATTTAATTCGCTTAAGAAATGACGGGCGCTTTTTTTCAACAGAGTTCTTATCAATATCCTCAGAAGGGATAGAAGGGCTTTCAGAAACAGAGGTAAGCTCAGGCTTTGCATGTGCTAGTTTAGGGGAATTTTTGATCGGAGCAGCCTGCGGCGGGGTTGTACTCGTTGCTCCCAAAGACTCCTTTAACATTCGAGGCAGAGATGGATGAAGGGCTCTTTTCTCCCAAACGGTCAGCTCTCCTGTAACCGAACTTGCAGCCCAAATCGCTTCATAGGGAACAATGCATGCAAAAGGGCTTGGCCCAAAACGTAACTCAGCTTCAACTGAAGTTTCTCTTAAAACGACCCTCCCGGCGAAGTAATGGCTTAGTTTCATCGTAACAGTAGGTTCTTTTCGTAGATGATCAGGAACAGTGGTTCCAGGAAAGGTAGGATTCACATGAATCAGGCAATGATCATCTGCTAATAGCTCTTCAAGAAGCAGTTTAGTATCTATTTGATTCGATTCTTGACTCATGAGACGGCAGTTTCCTAGTACTCTCTCTAGATGCCATGCGACAGGCTAAAAATCAAATCAACTCAGCATAAAAAAGAAGAAAAGTGATTTTTTTATTTTTTTAGCCTCAGAATCTAATATTTTTTGGATTTATGACGTCTACCATCCCAGTAACTATGCGTGAAAAGAAAAGAGATGCATCAATTGAGGTAATCGTGGTTGGGATTCTCTTTGCCCTCATTTTTGCCATGGGCTCCCCAGTGTTAGGCAATAACTTTGGAATTGGCGAAAAGGTCTCAGTTGTTACTGCTGTACCTGTTGCAATTGAGCATTAGTTATATCGTTTTTTTGAATCCACTCCACTATTTTTTCAAAATGAAATGGCTTCTTTACGTAGTCAACTCTATTGATGATTGAATGAGGAACAGTTTTTCCAGAAATGATAAGAACTGGACAGAAGCCACTTCGTCTGTCCAGTTGATTCAAAAATTGCTCAATATCTCCCTGACCAGTTTCAAGATCACTAATCACTGCTTCAAATTGTTGAAATCTAATAATTGATTCTGCTTCGATAAAATTCTGAGCAGTATAGATTCTAATCTTACTATCTTCGAAAGAGCGTACCAATGAATTACGAATATCTTGATTGTCCTCAATTAAGAGAATTTTTTTGAAAGTATCAAATTCAAAATTTGATACTAAACTTGATGGTATATCTTTTAAGGAAGGAGACTTGAGTGTCAAAGTAAAAGTAGTACCTCTTCCAAATTCTGAATCTACTATTACGGAAGCATCATTTGCGTGCAGAAGCTCCTTGGTAACAACTAATCCAAGCCCAGCACCTTCAGCAAGATGTCGTTGATACCTTGTAAAAGGCTGGAACAAAGAAGAAAGCTGCTCTTTAGTCATTCCAATTCCTTGATCTGCTATTGATAGAATGATGACATCTCTAATCTGCTCAGCTCTAAAAACAAGATTGCCCGAATCACTATACTTTATAGCATTACTCACTATATTGGAGAGAACACGACTGAACTGAGTTGTATCAAAAAGAACTTCAAGTTCTTTTCCAATAAATATACTTGGAATAATTTTCTTCATTGCTAAGGCTACTGAGTATCGGTTAATGACTTGTACAACAGAGTCAAACAATGATTGAGCTGATGGTCGAGTAATTTCAACTCCAGCAGCGCGAGACGAGAAATCAAGTATTGAGTCAGTTAATTCAGCAACTGTATCAATATTTTGAAGGGCAACAGATAGATATGATTTTACATTTGGATCTTCTATTTCTGTTTGTGCTAGTTGGATTGCGTGTTTTACGTTGTGCAGTGGACTTCGAATATCATGTGTAATTTCTTGAAGGTGCTTTTCTGTGGTGACACCTGATTGATGCTTTAAAAGTTTTTTTTCAATAAATTCAAAAACAGCACTTAAAAAAGAACTACTAAGGGAAGGGTCTATTTTTTTAGTGTGTGAAAATCCAATCCAAACATTTACGGAAAGTTGATGTTGTCGTTGTTCTAAAAACTCAGTCGATATGACTCCAAAACGTTTAAGCCACATAGATGATACAGAGTTACAAACAGTTTCTAGCGGCTTGTCATCAACTTGAAGATTAAATAATGGATCATTCCCACTAAACGGGAGTCGCATCGAAAGTCCTGGTCCAGAGATCTCTAAATAACCAATTCGAGCTCTTACTTCCTGAATAAAATGTTCAAAAAGCTCAGGAAGAGTTTCTATCGAAGAAAAATGTGGATTATGTATAGAAGAAGCAAGCTTCTTTTTTTGCAATGATAAAATCTCTTCCTTAATTTGATGGAATGAAATGTTTTCTTCCGTTGAAAATAATAGTTTTGATAATCGTTTATAGGTAACTCGACGATAAAAAAGCGCCAGATACGCAACTAAAGCGATGGCACCAAAGAGAGCAAGTACTGTTATCGATGACACGTGAACCATTATGCTGCTTTCTTTTTATTAGATACTGGTAAATGACGCCTTACGTGTAAGGCAAGAATTCTTGGATCTTCATTTTTAGAAATAAACGCGGCGACACCTAATGTAAGTAAAGATATCTCTGCTTCGACATCTTTATCTGAGGTCAGTGAAATAACTGGGATACTTTGATATCGTTCATCACTTTTTAAAGTTTGAATAAATTCAAAACCATTTTTATTTGGCATGTGAAGATCGCATACAATAACTGACGGCAGTAATGTTTGCTCTTCGAGAAACGTAAGTGCTTTGTCTCCATCGATTGCAGTTGAAACTTTGATTCCTTGCTTCGTAAGATACTGAGATACGATTTGTAAAAAACTTTTATTATCATCAACTAATAAAACGCTATCTGATCTATCCCTAAAGAGCGGTGGGAATTGATGAATAATGCCAGCTTGGGGTTTTGAGATTTTTTCAAGTACAAACTCATTTGAAATGTCTTTGCTTAAAAGAAACGGGGATTCATTGATTGAAAGCGTAACTGATTTCTTTTGATCTAATCGAATACTCAGATAATCATTGAGCGAATTAATAATTCTTTCATGCAGTTCTCCAAAAGCAGTTTCACCTGCTCCGTATACAATTTGATACCGTGCAAGCATGGGAGAAATCACGATCTTTTGATAATCGATTCCATCAACAGTTTTACAAATTTTTTCTAAAATCTCTTCTGGCTTTACTTCTTGTGCATGAATTTTTACTTTGTCAGATAAAAGATTAGTTTTTGCTCTGTACCGAGCAGCAATTAATTCCCATGATGAAGTATACCAGTCATAAATTGCATATTCTGAAAGATGTTTTTTTGCCCAAACGGGATCAATTGATGCAATGCCAAGAACACTACCTGATGTATCAACAATGGGAATACTTGCATAACGAATAAAAAGAGTCTCTTCATCCTTATCACCAAAATTCATTTCAGGAATAACAGCAATAAACGGCGTGCCATTTTTTTCTGAAAATTCCATCCAGAGTTCTGCTGAATTCATTCCTAGTGCTTTCGAAGCTGCGTCTATCCAAACTCTTCGATCTATATGATTTGCCTTAAATGAAACAAAAAACTTTGAGCCAAGTTTTGACTTAAGAAACTGTTCCATGTCTTGAAACGTATGCCATTTTGAAAATAACGAAGATATACATTGTCTGATTGTTTTCATAATACGGTTCTGCCTTTTTTAATATCACACTGTGCAATTATTCCGTCAGGAATATACGTTGATCCAAAAATTGCTTTTATCGATCCAGTATCTTGGATATAGAGACACACGATTTGAAGCGGGAGGCGAGGAATAAAATTCTTATGACCCTCTTCGTATACAATTCCCATTGAGCTTTCAGCAAATGATTGCAGTACGAAAGAATTACGACTTGAATCTTCAAGGATTTTACTTATTGAAAAATCTTGCAAAATTGACTGCGGAACGGAAAGTTCGCCGCTATGAGACGTTGATTGTATCGATTCAAATCCATTAAATGATCCACTCTCTTCATCTATAGACCCAAATACAACTGCGGCATCTATCCGGTACGGACGATTTCTTAAAAAATTCCGTTTCTCTATAAGCTCTTTTCCGTGAGTAGAGAGCAGTTGGGTTGTCTCTGATACTGCGTCACTCTGAGTTTCGTATGAGGGTATTCCTTGATTATTAAAACTCACTCTCATCATCGGTCGGTTTTGTAGATGAAGAATCTCTGAAACTGATTGATTGACTTCGTGACGAAGACTGAATGCTTGTCCGAGCGTAAAGATTACATACGACAAAGAGGCTAAAATAAAAGCAATTGAAGCAGTTTCGATGATAGTGAATCCAAATTGTTGGTTTCGTTTTTTACCGAGCAATAACACTTCCCTGCTCTCCTCTTAAAATAGACGGAATTGTTTCTGAGATAAGTGACTGGAAATGTTCTCCCGTAAAAACTTTTGCTTGAAAAACTGGTTGCCCATCAACTCCTAGTTCTTGATGACGTTGAAAGAGTCGCTCTACGAGTGATGCTTCACTTTGGGTTGATTCAAGCATGATATAGAGAATAGTAAGTCTATTGTTTTCTCTTCGTTTGATAGCCTGAATATTTGATAGGGTTCCATCCAGCGCATTCCAAACAGGATCATCTTCATGTTGAAGCGTTACACCTTGTACTTGAGGAAGACCAACAGATACAAATACCCCTACTTGTCTTGCGCGGTTGATAAGCCCTCCACGATTTGTATCAGCATTCGTTGAATTAAAATCAGCAATCATCGACTGCAAAGAAAGATTCGTATCAAACAGAGCAGTTGGATATGCCACGCGAGACCAGATTGGTTCTGCATACGTTAACGGATACGATTGATTGATCGCTAAATCAGTATCGTTAATTAGATTTTGATTTGAAGACTCAATATAGTTTGGTTTTTTAGGGAATTGATACGTTGTACTTGAGAACACATTTTGCGCGACAGATGCACATTGAACTGATTGCACAGGAAAAATAGGTTTCCCATTATCAAAAGAATTTTCAAGTTCATTCACAACGACGGGAGTTCCATTATCAGAGTCTGGATATGTATCATAAAATGTTGCAACATCTGGATTTTGAAATTTTTGAAGCGCTCTATTATTGCCCCTAAACGTTCTGCTTCCAGGAAAAAAGCTCACACTTAAACGGTGTAGTGCTGAACCTGCAACACTATCGAGCACTCGAATACTAGTTTCTTTAATCTTATTAAATCGAGGATTAAAACACTGCTCAAGGGCAATTTCTGGAGGAATAATATGACTGCCTTGGGAAATTTGATTCTGTGAAAAATAGAGCGGAACTGGAAACGATTGTTGGTCTCCTAAACGTTCATCTGCAGTTGCAGAAAGTGATGGAGCTACTCGACTTCCGCGTTCAATCGCAAGAAATAGGTCGACCGGGGTAATTTTACCATATGAAATCGCTTTCAGCGGAAGGGAAAATTCATATCCTTCTTGTCCTTGAACGTTTGTAAAAAAACTTGCAAGAAACGGATAAAATTTTTGATCTGCTGTTATTGAAAGTGAATCACTTTTTACTGTTACTAGTAAGGTTGCAGATGGTACTCGTCTTTTTATAAGATCTGATGCAACTGATTGGGCTAAACCTACATTGGGAAGATATTTGGTACCAACTAATGCAGCATCATCAACTGCATCCTGAAGAGAAACTGCCTGAGCAGTATAATTTTGAACATCAATAACAATACTTCCAAGCAATACGAGAAGGGGAAAAATAAAACTTGTCGTTAAAAAGCTCATTTTGGTGTCGCCTTAGCAGCAAATGAAAGAATTTGAATAAGGGGTGACGAAAGGAAAAATAAAATAAGCCCAGCAAATGTTAAAACTAACGGGGCTGTCGCTTTAACTGGAAGCTTTGCTAAATCTTCTTCAATGCTATCTTGATACTGAGACTGTGTGGCATCACTAAGTTCTCTGAGTGGTCCAATGAGTTCACCTCCTTCTCTATAAGCAATGCCAAGATGGAGAAATGAGTGCTGTAAACTTGCACATGATGAAAGCTTTGCAACGTCTTTCAATGCCTCTTCGAAATGAACTCCTTTCTCAGTTCTTTGAACCACTAAACTAAGTGCTTTGCTTACTGGATCTTCAACTGTATGTATCTGTTTATTTTTAAAGTAATTGAGTTGTCGTTGTTCTATACCAACAACAGTTTTAATCGCAGGAATGATATCTAGTCCCGCTTCAACCGCCATAACAACACGCTCCATGATAAGTGGCAAAAAATACTCAATAGAACGAATCTGAGAAGTAGTTTTTCTTTTTCTTATCTGTTCACTAATGATTATACCGAATGCACCGGCAATAAGCCCTGAAGCAAAGATTGTCCCTGTTGATCTACCACTCAACGCTTGGACAAAAAGCGCAACTGCAACAAAAGTAGATGGAAGTATTATATTTGATCCAATCGACTGTTGTTTTGTATTAACTGCAGCATCTTTTTCCTGATCGTCATCCAAGAGATCAAATATTTTTCCTTTAATCTTAATTCTTTTTTCATAAAGATGAAGACCAATTCCAGCAATCAAACAACAAAGTGGTATCAACATTATCAATAGATCGCGAATCATATCTTTGACCTCCCAAGATAGAGCATCCAGATAAATCCTATACACAATAACGATCCACCGCCCGAAAGAAGTAATCTACCTAGAGGATGATTCCAAGCCTCGATAAAACTTTGATGATTCATTCCAAGTTGCATCACTCCAATAAGAAGGCTGCATCCAACAATTCCAAAACTGGATAATCGCTGCATAGCAACTGCTGCTTTGGCTTTTCTACGAAACGCTTGTCGCTGTCTTGTAAATCGATTTAATCGTTGCAAGCACGCACCTAAAGATGATCCTTCTTTCCTGGAAAGGAGCAGTGCGGTTGTAAAAAGTCTTACATCAGGATGATTCACAGATGATGCGAATGAAAAAATTGCTTCTTCTTCAGATGAACTAGATTGAATCTGTGTTTTGAACAATCCTATCTCTCTGCGTAAAACGGATGACTCTGGAAGCATTGATTCAACGGAATTAATTGCTGCAAGTGGATCAAGCCCAGTTCGAAGAGCGGATGCCATTGCCAACAAAAAAGCAGGATAATCTTCTTCAAACTTTTTTTTATTTGATTGTGTCGTAAAGAAATTAAAAATACTCTTTCGATTTTTATTAATTTCTTTGTTTGAATCTGAACGAGACGGACTAGTTTCGTGCTCATGAGCGCGAAGCAGATCTTGAATCTGAATACTTGAAGCATTTTGAAATCTCATGCCGCCTCTCGTGACCGAAAATGTTGAAAATGTTCTTCGACAGAGAACGCTAATTGATTAGGATATTGTGATAGTCGAACAGGCTTTTGAGTATTTTCAATTTTATTTTTATAAGCGCTTACTTTATTTGAGACTGTCCAAGTAGGAGTGCCATCTTTTAACTGATATCGAAACATATCACGCTGCCGGAGAACTCCGTCAGAAAATGGTCCTATTTCCTTTACTTCCATAATTCTGCGAAGTCCTGTCTCTTTACAGATATCAATATGAATAATGACTTGCAGTGCTGTTGCAATTTGTTCCGTCAGGACTCGTTTTTCAACACCTTTTTGGGCTCTTCCTAGAAAAAGTTCTAGCCGCGCAACTGCGTCAATTGCACTTCTTGAATGAATTGTTGAAAGACCGGGATGTCCAGAGGCACAGACATCAATAAAACTTTCGGCGGCTTCTGCATCTCGAATCTCACCGAAAATAATTCGATTCATTGCCATACGCATGCCTGCGCGGATGCATTCACTTGGTGAAAGCTTACCAGCTCCTTCAGTGTTTGCTTCTCGTGTCGTAACGTAGCGAACATGCGGATGGTCAAGGCGAATCTCGGCAGTATCTTCAATGACGATAATTGATTCATCAAAAGGAATAGTACCTGCAAGTGCTCTTGCAAGCGTTGTCTTACCAGTGCCGACTTCCCCTGCTAAGAGAAGTGTATGCCCAGTAGCAACGAGTGCTTCGAGATAATCAAAAATTTGTCGAGGTGCAAGGCCCGCAAGATAGAGATCTGAAATTCCAACAGACGAAAATCGATTTAACCTAATCGTAAGATATGGACCACCTTCACAGATTGATTTATGAACCGCATGGATTCGAGCGAAAGAGCCAATCATGCCGTCAGCTATAGGCTTTTTAGTCGAATAGCTCGTTCCCGCTTTTGTTAATAACCGTTCGACAAATATTTCATATGCTGCTTCTGTTGAAAAAGAATAATCAGTTCGAATATTTTTTCGACCCTTTTGAACAGTTATATGACAATAATCAGAAACGATTATATCGGATACCGAGCTATCATCGATAAGCTCCTGAAGAACGCCAAAAGCTCTTTTTTCTTTCTCTATACTAGCTAAAACTTCAGTTCGTTCTAGTTGAGTGAGCTGAATACCAACTTTTTCTTCAACTGATTGAACAATTTTTTGGAGCTCTTTTTCATCGCTTAGTGTTTCATCTGAATGGTTAGCAAGTTCTCTGAGCACTTCTTGCAAAACATAAATAATAGTAGCTGATGAAAAAGCAGGTTTTCGTTCTGTACCTTTAGAAACCGGCACTGGCAAATACGAATCTTGAAATGCCAGCGCTGCCTTTTTCATTCTGATATTCCTCTATCCTGATCAACTAGAAATCCAGATGGAATAGAATCAGTTTTAATCCAACGACCATCGGTAAAGGCAAACTGCTTACCTGGCTTATGGTCACTATCTTTTACCGAAACAAATCCTGAAACTTCAGGACGCTTTCCAGTTGAAGCAATATTTGAACCTTTTAATCGGTCAGCTGTATAAATACCATCATTCCAAGCAGCTTCATCTGCAGTACTTCTAAGAGCAAAGGCAATTTTTCCAAGTGGTATCGCAGTATTTATTGCAAGACATTGCTCTTGAGTCACAAGCACAGTAATCGTATTAGGAACTGAAGGAGAACCAGCGCCCTCTACAGGTGCAACTGATCGCTCTGCTGAAAGTATTCTCACTTTTTCAGCAACAACTTTCGTCTGATCTTTAGTAACTAAAAGGATATCAACAATGGCCCCACTACCTGCCCACCCTTCTACCGCTGTTGTTGCATCAACACGAATTGTCATTGCTCTCATTCCGGCAGGGATTCTTTCAATCACTGGATTTGAAGCATGGAATCCCTTTGAAAAATTACTTTCAAAAAGAGGCAGATCGGCTGGAAGAGCAACGTTAGACGATTGATCGGTAATCAACGAAAGATCGGTGATTGCGCCTAATGGAATTTGTTGTTTTGGAAAAGAAACAAATTTAAATAAAATATCTTTTCCTTTTACTCCTGCTGGAACAGGTTTAGAAGGAACGGGCAAAGATACAGTATCATACTCGGCAACAACAATTGATTGTTGTTTGAGTTCTGGTTTTTGTTTTGTCATTGATAAAATCAATGCAGCACCTAAAATTGAAACGCTCAAAAACACTAATGCCGTAGTATATGAATTGATTCCACGTCTTTGCCGTGGTCGATATCTTACAGCCATGACTTATGGAGTTCCTGATCCAGATCCGCCAGCAGAACCATTATCAATTTGACTGACTCTACCATTAGCCCATCTTGAAATTGCATCGAACACATCACGAAGACTGCCCCCCATTGCATTCACTGCAACCCAAACAACACCGATTATGACAGCGGCCCCTGCTGTATACTCGAGAAGGGTAAAACCTTTCTGTTTCTTATTTTTTTTCATTTAGTCTCTCCTTAATTAAGTTAAATTTATTCAATCGTAGGCAGTGCTTTTCGAGGCGCCTCAATAGCCTTTAATACATGTGTCGTAGAATCACTCAGTTCAGGATTCGCAATAGATATTTTTTTAGTTATTTGTTTAGATTTATGAAAACGTAGTTGACGTAAGTTTTCTGAAGTTTTCTCAATTAATTGTTTAAGAACAGGTTGAATTACCGAAGGAGCCACTTCTTTTTCCAAATAACCAATTTCAATGAGAATGGATCTCAATGCTTGTTCAACTTTTTTACCACTCGCTAAAAACATTGAGCCAACAGAACCTGGCCAAGAAAGCAGTGATTGAGAAAATGGAATAATACTTTGTAATACTTGCCCGTTTAACAACTCTGCAGATTTAATAATCTCTGATTGTACAAGGGAACGTGGAAGTCCTTGTGTCGTACGAGCATTTAAAAGAATTCGAAAATCATTTTTAGACTGAGTATCTGAAACTTTTTGAATTGCTTGAATTGTTGAAAAAACTGAGGCGACTTCTAGATTAGCAACAAGAATATAGGTATCTGCTATCCGTTGTAATGCAAGTTGCAGTGATCCTCGAAGCCCTGCAACATCAATTATAACAACATCATGGATCTTATCGAGCTGCTCAATGACAGAGATAAATGATCGAACCATCTGAGAGCGCGAATCTTGAATAAACAGCTCAATCACAGGAGGAGCAACAATTCCAAAATCCTCATCACCATCTATTGCTACAACCATCTGGTCGACGCATTCTTTTATAATTGCTTTGCCATTCTCAAGCGCTGCAGTGAGATTTTCATTTAAAAAAGGGCGTACTTGAAGAAACCGTGTAAGATCCTGAGTCTCGGTATCTAGATCGACTAAACAAACTTTTTTACCACTTGAACGAAGCAGTTCACCGATTGAAGCTACAACCGTGGTAACTCCTGTCCCCCCTTTCCCACTATCAACAATGATTAATTTTCCAAGAGAACTTTTTTTCTCTTTTTTACTGAGTAAAATAATTTTTCTAAAAAAATCAGTAGCTGAGATATCATCAGAAAGAATATCGTCTACTCCAAGACGTACCATCTGTTCTGCAATGACAAGGCTTGAAAGTTCCTTTGTAACTTCTGCAATAATTCGAGTATCTGGAAAAAACTTTTTTACAGATGCAATTTGCACAAGATCTTCAGAAAGATATTCTTTTCCTAAAATTATAAAATCAGGGTGTTTTAAATATGAAAGCTCTTGGGGAGCTGCAGGACGTAACGAGATTTGAGGAGCCGCATGAAATAAACGTGTTACTTCGCCTTGGAGCGATAATAAACGCTCGCAAAGTCTATTTCTATGTTCAGCACTACTCTCTACTACTAAAAAATCAATCATGAATCGGGATCCCCTCTACATCTCACGAATGAATCGCTCTTCACGCTAACAAAGTTTCCTCCACTAAAAAAAATAAATCTGTGATTTATACGATTTTTTTTGATTTTGATAACAATTGAAAAGTATCGATCCATACAGATTCGTACAGATAATAACTTTCAGAAATCAGATTAAGTCATTGGCTAAGAGCAACCGATGCCCTACAAAAACAATTTAGAACATGGGAAAAGATGCAGTTATTTATCGTAAGAAAGCATCAAAATTGAGCTAAATTCATCAAAATTTAGCTTCTATCCAGTCATTTTTAGCCAATATAGAATATTCCTTTTAAATGCCTCAAAAAAATAAAATTGTTTTTTTTCTTACAGATACTTCAATAAATCCACACGGAATTAACGCAGGTGGTGGAGAAACCGCATCCCTTTCTCTAGCGAAAGCATTAGCTTCATTTGGAGAAGAAGTTATCGTTTGTGGCAATTTAGAATGTGCTGAGTCAGTTGTAGATGGAATTACTTTTTGGAACTTTGGTACAAATTACGATATCAGTTCTCTTTCAGAGCGTTTGAATTCAATCGGTGCTTTTCACTGTCTTTCGGCAACATTTGTTCATCCATTCTTACTTCTTAAAAATCATAAAAACTGTGTATCAAGAGTAATCATCAATCATTCTCCATCAATATTTATTAATGGGCTTTCTCCACAGAGTGTCATAAACCAGATCGATACGATGGTCTGCGTATCAGAAGCTCAAAAAAATCTGCACACCGAAGTCCTTAAAGATGAATCGAAGTTTTGTGTTATTAAAAATGGGTTTGATCCTACTATTTTTATTTATCAAGGTCCTGATAACAGAGATTATTCACATGTAGTCATTGTTGGAAGAGTTGAACGATGGAAGGGATCACATCTTCTTTTTGATTTTTTTCCAACTCTAAAAAGCGTAATTCCAGATTTAAAAATGACTTTTATTGGGGATTACTCCGAGTATCCAGGTTTAAAAGAAAATATTAGTAAAGTTGAGCATGAGAATCCTGGACTACGATTTGTTGGTAAAAGATCTCAATTAGAAATTTCGGAAATGCTTCGAACTTCGGGGCTTTTACTTTTTCCATCAGTAGTTTTTGAATCAGCGGGTCTTGCTGTTGTAGATGCACAGGCATCAGGGTGTCCAGTCGTTGCATTTGGTACGGGTGGTGTTTCCGAGTATCTTTTTAATAATGAATGCGGGAAATTAGTGAAGGCAGATGATTATCTCTCGTTTTATCAAACCGTCATTACATTAATGCAGAATCCTGAGCAATTGAAAGCATATTCAAGAAACTGCGAACATATCGCAAGAAAGAGGACTTGGAATGTGGTCGCTCAAGAAGTAATAGATTTATTGACAAGTTTCACATAATTGACGACTAACTTTTGACCTTTTATAACTAGATATTGAGTTTTATTTTTTAGTCATCTTATTATGACAATAGACCTTAAAAAAGGGACACCAGAATGAAAGTAGCTGTCATTTGTGTTGGTTTTATCAGGTATGATTTTCATGCTCTTTTTGCATTACAGACAGCACTTTCAATTGCTAATCAGAAATCGGTTCATGAAATTATCCCGATATTAGTAGTTAATGAGGTACGGAAAACTCCTGATGATTTAGCTGCTCTTTCTGATTTTTTTCAGCACATTATACTTAATGATAAAAATAATTTATCTCGTGCTTGGAATAAAGGACTGTCTGAAGCATTTCATCTCAATGCTGATTATTGTTTAATAGTGAACATGGATGTTGTACTTCCAACATTTTTTATAGACAACTTAGTTTCTTTTGCTCTCAAAAACCCTGAACTTATTGTATGGTCAGGAACAGCTATCACTAATCAAGAAAATCTTGAAAATGAAGCAAAAGAAATTGTTAATAATGATGTGATTCACTTCTCTTGTTTCATGGTAGATCGCCGCTTACTTTCAAAAGTAGGAGGTTTTGATGAACAGTTTGGTCCTGCCTATCATGAAGATGCAGATATGGCCTACCGATTACGATTGCTAAAGCTTTCATTTGCTTGTGATGGTATGTCACCTTTTTTTCATCTCGACCGCGTCTCTTTAAAGGGAGCGATGGTTAATAATGACGAAGCATTCCTTCTTAAGCTTCGACTTGAAATGAATGAGAGTATGAGACTGTATGAATGTAAGTGGGGAGGACTGCCTGGAGCTGAGACGTTCCTTAGCCCCTACAACAAAGTAAAAGAATAAAAGCCATTCTTGTTCATTTACTATATAATTTAAAAATGGTTCCACCGCTTATATCCCTTCATTACTCAAAAAAGAAAAAGATTTTTTCTTCTTCATATTCGTGTGAGGGTGATAGCAGTGAAAATATCGATCTCAAAAGCGCAATCACAATCACAAAAAATCTTTTTGAAGTATCTTCTATTGCATGCAAGCTCGATACAGCCCCTGAATTCTCTATCAATATCCAAGGAGCTTTTGCAAAAGAGATATTTTTCTGCGCTGGTCATTTTTTAAATCAAGACAATGATCCTGAACCAATTTCGATTAAACTTTCTACTGAATATGTAGGAAGCATCAAGCGTGGTGAGTATCGTTTTTCTCTTTTATTGAAGATGAATGGTGAGACCGTCTCGTTATATGATGGATTAGCTACAAATAAAATCCTTGAAGCCTTGAATCGAGATGGCTTTGTGCTCGAAGAGTGTCGATTTGGCTTAGAATGGATAGTGCCACACTATTTCTCTTGGGCAGGATTTGCGCCATCAATTGATGATTATTTATACACAACTATCATTCATAAAGATGACGTGTATCAATTAACACTTCGATTTGGCGGGGCCGATATCATCGACCCCGATGTAAGTCCTATTAAAGCAATTGATATTTGGCAAAAGTTTTCTTCTGCACTTTCTCAATAACTAATTATCAACATTTCCTACATCTGATTCGCTGTATTGTGTTATCACTTCATAAGCAACAGATTTTAATACTTTGGGTGAAACACTCGATAACATTCCTCTTCCGTTTTTCCTCATTGAAATGGTATTAGACAGCTGTTTTCTTACACATTGTTCAATAACATAGGCTTGATCTTCAGAGATATTCGCAGAATCATTTTCAAGTAATTCGTCAGGAATACAGCGAAGCATTAAGAAATTTGCGAATCCTTCAGCTAGATGTTGAGAGAGACTATTTTTTAAATCTGCTCGAATCTCTTTTGGTGTTCGAGGGCCTGCGTCATCATCCTCTGCATATGCATTTATTCCAGTCGTCACAAGAATACATAGAATAAAAATTGTCTTAATAAGATTTATCATAAATTTGCCTCACTCAATATTGTTAGATAATCAGTGATAGTGCAGAAAGAATGCCAACCATGAATTTTTTATTTTATTCACTAATTTTTGAGTGTTAAAAATTGCTCTACGAATTTTATACAGTAAAAAAACAGCGCAATTACGAAAAATTGTATCTCTGTTATATCACAGAAATAATGACGCCTCTTTTCTTTCTCTCAAGATCAAAATAAACCTTAGATTTTAGGTTATACGTTTGTGACAGAGTGACTATGTCATCTGCTTGACCATCTCCGCATTCAATGACAGCCCTACCACTATCTGTAAGATAATCGGTCAACTGCGAAATAATCTGATGAATATCATCTAACCCTTTCAAGGCTTCGTAATTATCTGCATATAAAGCAATGGATGGTTCAAAATGCGCACCTTTATAAACTCGAGAATCCTTGTGGGGAATGTACGGTGGGTTCGAAAGAATAAGATCGAATTTATTTTCTATATTTGAAAACCAATTTGACTGACAAAATGAAACTTTATGATGTATTTCCTGTGTGAGAAGTACTTGAGCATTCATCTGTGCCACTGAAAGTGCCTCAATAGAAATATCAGCAAAGTGGACAGTTTCAACTTCAATACCTGCTTTTATCAATTCCTTAAGAATAGTAATTCCAATACATCCACTTCCTGAACCTAAATCAATTATAGATAGTGACTTTTTTGTTTTTAAATAAATCTGCTGAGCAATAGAAATCGCTTCTATAACTAAACTTTCTGTTTCGGGTCGCGGTATTAAAACCGAAGGATTAACTATAAAATCTGAATCCCAAAAACTTTTTGTCTCGATAATATATGCAATCGGTTCAAAGAGTGCTCGTCTGTTGATAAGAATTTGAATATTTTTATTATCTTCTTCAGAAATCAAAGTTTCAGGATAGGCTAAGAGCCATGATCTTTCTTTTCTTAAAACAAATGAAACGAGCAGCTCCATATCTAACCGAGCAGTATCAGAAATATCCCTTAAAACTTCACATCCATCTTGAATTGTCTGTTTTATAGATCTCAATTCGCTAAACTTTCCTTTAAGGCTTCTGTTTGGAAAAAAGCTACTGCAGGTTCTATCAATTGGTCTAAATCACCGTTCATTATTGAATCAATTGAATAAATGGTTAATCCAATTCTGTGATCGGTAACTCTGCTTTGCGGGAAATTATACGTACGAATTTTCTCTGAACGATCCCCGGTTCCCACCTGTGAACGCCTATCATCACGGCGCTCTGCATTCGCTTTTTCTTCTTGTGCTTCAAGTAACCTTGCACGAAGGACACGCATCGCTTTCTCTTTGTTCTTATGCTGACTTCGTTCATCTTGCATTGCAACAACAATTCCTGTTGGAACATGAGTAATTCGAACAGCAGAATCAGTAGTGTTGACATGCTGCCCTCCTGCTCCAGATGCACGGTACACATCAATCTGAAGATCTTTATTATCGACGTGAAGTTCAACATCTTCAGCTTCTGGAAGAACAGCTACCGTCACTGTTGAAGTATGGATTCTCCCCTGTGATTCAGTTGCAGGCACTCTCTGTACTCGATGAACCCCTCTTTCATATTTTAAACGGCTAAACGCTGCATGCCCTGTAATAAGAGCTACCACTTCTTTATATCCACCTGCATCTGCATAACTAGTCGAGAGAAGCTCAATTTTCCACTTCTGGTTTTCTACATATCTTGTATAAAGACGAAGCAACTCACCTGCAAATATTCCTGATTCATCGCCTCCTGCGCCCGCACGAATTTCAAGGATGACGTTTTTTTCATCGTTAGGATCTTTAGGAAGCAGTAAAAGTTGTAGTTTAGCCTCTAGTCCTTCAAGCTCTCCTTCCAGAAGTTTGGTTTCTTCTTCTGCCATACCACGAAGTTCAGGATCTTTTTCGGCATTGATTAGTTCTTTGCTTCCAGCAAGTTCCTCGCGCGCTTTATTGTACGAACGATATGTAGCAACAAGCTCAGTAAGATCTTTATGCTCTTTAGAATATCGAGAAAACAACTCTCGATTCATAATTATTTCTGGTTGCGTCAACATTAACGCAAGCTCTTCGAACCTTTGTTCGACTTCCTGAAGACGATCCCACATACAAGCTATACTCTCGATTTTGCTAAACGTACGATCTCTTGTCGTACACTTTGAAGTTTTCGATTCGTACGAGACGAATCTATTTTATTAGAGAGCAATACTGCAGCTAAGTTACTCTCATGGTCAATCCATGCAGAACATCCGGTCGCACTGCTCTGTCCAACACTTGTCGCAGACAATCCTGATTCATTCATTCCATTTTCACGAGACGGACTATCAAATCCAAAACGATACGATGTTGGAATTGGAAACGAACCACCTTCTATAAAACTTTTAACAACAGATCGAGAAAGCATCTGTGATTTTCCAGCCGCAGCAGAGAGAAACTCATTACAAATAGCTGCAACATCATGCGCAGTTGCAAAAAGCCCTGTATGACCAGAGATACCACCCATGACAAAACCGGTTTCATCGAACACTTCTCCCCACGCAAGTTTTTCACGTCGTGGACAGATATCAGTCACTGCAATCATTTCATTTCTCGTTTGCAGTCCACGTCGTCGAAGGAGTGATATATCAATAAAACTTGTTGAGCGAAGATTTAAAGGTTTGAAAATAAATTTCTGCGCAGCTTTTTCTAAGGTCAATCCAGTAAGAAGCTCAATGATTGCACCTAATAAAATGAAATTTTGCTCACTATAACTTTGCTTGGTTTCTGAAGGGTATTTTAGCCCCGAGCGCATAATTGAATTCAAGATAAAATCCCGGGCACCTTTCCCAGAAATAAGTCCTAACGCTGCCTGACCATGCTCTGAGTAAAGAACATCATAAAAAGAAACCTGTGCTGGAAGTCCACTTGTGTGAGAAAGCAGATGCCCAATAGTTACAGTGGATTTGCCAAGAACATTAAAGCTAGGAAGATAACGAGAAACTCTATGATTTAAATCGAGCTTTCCTTCCTCAACCATCAACATAAGAAGAGGAACAGTTACTAAAATTTGAGTAAGCTCAGATACATCATATACGGTATCTACAGTTGCTTGAATATCACCAACGGCGCCACCGTTATCGTTACTTCGTGAAGAAAGGCCCGCAGCTGCTTGACCGATGATTTTTCCGTCCTTTACAAGGACACAAGAGAAAGAAGGAGCAAAAGAATCCTTTACAGCTCTATCTAAAATTGAAAATAAATCTGCAGAATAATTATTGTGCGATGTTACAGCAGCGGCGTTTCCCATAAATCGATGATAAACTCTTCCCTGTCGCAAATATATACTGAGCTGCCCTTGAAATTCTGCTTTAGCATGAGTATAAGTCCGACCGGATGTGGGAAACCCTAAGAAATTTCTCGTTTAGCAGTTCTTTATTGATTGCTTAACTTGAAGTTACCCAAATCTAACTTATTGAATTTATTTATAATACCATTTATTGGAGGAGAAATACGGTATGAGTAAAAAAGCGAAGATCCGTCCCCTACAGGACAGACTAATCGTAGAGCGACTTGAAGGCGAAGAAAAAACTGCTTCTGGTCTCTACATTCCAGAAACTGCTAAAGAAAAGCCACAACAAGGTAAAGTAATTGCAGTTGGAAAAGGAAAAGTCCATGAAGATGGTACAATCCGTCCAGTTGACCTTAAGGAAGGAGATAAAATCCTTTTCGGTAAATACGCTGGAACAGAGATTAAAATGGATGGTAATGATTATCTCATTATGCGCGAAGACGATGTTCTTGGTGTTGTAGTTGATTAATTAAACATTACTGTTTTTATATTATTATTTAAGGAAATTTTTACATGGCTAAAAAATTAGAATTTGGATTTGAAGCACGTGAGCAAATTCTGGAAGGTGTTAAAATCCTTGCAGATGCAGTGCGTGTAACAATGGGTCCTAAAGGACGTGTTGTTGTTATTGAAAAGAGCTTTGGTGCTCCAACAGTAACCAAAGATGGTGTGACTGTTGCTAAAGAAATCGAACTTGAAAACAAGTTTGCAAACATGGGCGCTCAGATGGTTAAAGAAGTTGCATCAAGAACTTCTGATTCTGCTGGTGACGGAACAACAACTGCTACAGTTCTTGCTGACGCGATTTATCGTGAAGGTTTAAAACTTGTTGCTGCTGGTCATGATCCAATGTCATTGAAACGTGGTATTGATGCTGCAGTTAAAGAAGCTGTTGAAGCTTTGAAAGATATCTCTAAGCCTACAAAAGGAAGAGATGAAATTGCACAAGTTGGAACAATCTCAGCAAACGCTGATTCTGAAATCGGTCAAATCATTGCTGAAGCAATGGAGAAAGTCGGTAAAGAAGGTGTTATCACTGTTGAAGAAGCTAAAGGCCTTGATACAACTCTTGAAGTTGTTGAAGGAATGCAGTTTGACAGAGGATACCTTTCACCATATTTCGCAACAAATGCTGACCGCATGGAAGCTGAAATTGATAACTGCTTGATCTTAATCAACGAGAAAAAAATCTCTGCAATGAAAGATCTTCTTCCAGTTCTTGAGCAAGTTGCTAAGGCAGGAAAACCCCTCCTTATCATCGCTGAAGATATTGAAGGTGAAGCGCTTGCAACTCTTGTTGTGAACAAAATTCGTGGAACTCTAAACATCTGTGCAGTGAAAGCTCCCGGGTTTGGTGATCGACGTAAAGCTATGCTTGAAGATCTTGCAACATTGACTGGTGGTAAGTGTATTACTGAAGACCTTGGTCTTAAACTTGAAAATGTTACATTAGCAGATCTTGGTAGAGCAAAAAGAATTGTTTGCACAAAAGACAACACCACAATCATTGATGGTGCTGGTGCAAAAGATTCAATCAAAGGTCGCGTACAACAAATCCGTAACCAAATTGAAGAAACTACTTCTGACTACGATCGTGAGAAGCTCCAAGAGCGTCTTGCTAAACTTGTCGGTGGTGTTGCAGTTATTCATGTTGGTGCTGCTACTGAGCTTGAAATGAAAGAGAAGAAAGCTCGTGTAGAAGATGCACTTCATGCAACTCGTGCTGCAGTTGAAGAAGGTGTTGTACCTGGTGGTGGTGTTGCTTTGATTCGTTGTATTGAGCGCCTTAAAGGGCTTAAATTCGACAATGATGATCAACGTGCTGGTGCAAAAATCATCATTCAAGCAATCCAAGCTCCGCTTCGCACTATCGCTGCTAACGCAGGTGCTGAGCCGTCAGTTGTTGTTGATAAAGTACTTTCTTCGAAAGGTGCTCATGGATTCAACGCTGCAAAAGGTGAGTACGAGGATCTTGTGAAAGCAGGAATCATCGACCCAACTAAAGTAACAAGAACTGCACTTCAAAATGCAGCTTCTATTGCTGGCTTAATGCTTATTACCGAAGCTGCTATCACTGAGATACCAAAAAGTGATAAAGGCGGCCATGACCACGGTGGTGGAATGGGCGGTATGGGTGGAATGGGCGGTATGGGAATGTAATTTCCTGTATAGCTTCAAAAAAGCTCAAGAAAACGCTCCCGAAAGGGGGCGTTTTTTTATGCTTCTTTTTCACTATTTCTGACATAACCTTTTATATGCAAAAAATGTCTCCTCCGAATGATGGTGAATACCGTGAACCGCCGTCTGCATTAAAAGGCTTCGGGAAATCGACTTTTATTGCAGCTGTCAGTTTGGTAGGTGGGTTCCTTTTGGCCGGTGGAGCAAAAAGCCTCGCGGAACTTATACAACCTACCCCAGAGACAGTGAGCGCGGGCAGTATTATTCAAACTGGAGAAAAGAAAAATATTCACGGTGTTGATATTTCGCTAGATGGTTGGACTCTTAAAATCAATGAAGAGCAATCCAAAAAAGCAATCAAGGGATCACATGGTAGGAAAGTAGAATTTACGATCCTCACAAACAGTGGTCAAGAAATGCCACTATTTGAGAACCACACTGAGCTCGGTGTTTATGAACTAGTACCGAAAGATCTACGACCTTTCGCTGGAGAATTAATCGAAGCTGGTGAAAGCTTAGGATTAATAGAGAAGCCTGGCACTGGGATGAATAACAATACTGGATTCTATTCTGACGGTGATAACTTCTCTGTCGATCTTGAACCGAATAGAGACGATCGACAATATGTACTTCAAATTAGAATATCAGATCTCAAGACCGAACGACCGGAAAGCTATGAATTCTATCCATTGAATGTCAAAAGATTTCACTATGATCAAAGCCTTTCTCCTAAAGACAAGAATTTAGTTGATATAACATCGGAATTTCCACTTTCGCCAAGTATACAGCAATCACTAATGACAACCCTGGAAGATTCTGGATCTTTTTTTCAGAAAATTGTTATTAGAAAAAATCGTGATGAAGGTGTTTGGATTTTTAATAGTGATAATCGCATAGGTATAGAAGTAAGCGATACAAGTGATAAAACATTTCAAGGATTACTGCCGCATATACGTGCTGCTGCTTGGTCTGGTTTAGCAGCAGATTTTCATAATTCGAATACTCAAGAGAGCTTTTTGATCAATAAATCATTTTTAGAGCTTACGAATAAGACAACTGGAATATCGCCTATATACAAGGGTAAATACTATCTCGACCCATTAACTAAAGTTGGAAGGGTGCTAGACATTAACACTTATGTGCAACAACCTCTCTATAAAAGAGATGATAGTTCTATTGTTTTTGGACCATCAGCACTTATCGGTAATATTATTACAATTCAAAAAACATACCCTGATGAGTTGCGGAAACGTATGTCGCAACTTACTCAAAAAGAAGAGAAAAAAATTCAACCTGTTTTAGATATTGCTGAAAAGATCTCTGGGGCAGTGAAATAGAGCTATCTGTCGATTTAATATGAAATCACTTACTATAGATTTATAGTAAAAATCCAATTCGTTTTAAGTCTTTAGAAATATAAAAAATAACAAATCTTCGAAAGTGGCTGAAAATTCATCATTACTCACCTGTGTTCCTATCGGCTTCATGAAATCCGGACTCATTGCAAAATTTTCCGCTCGCTATCAACCGAATCACGAACAACAATCCGCTCATAATTCGACAACGGAGAAAGCAGAGAACTACATTCAACTTATTAACGATGAAAAAATAATTCGTGCGACGCGAGACCTTGAAGGATTCGAAAGAATTTGGATTATTTGGTGGTTTGATAAAAACTCAAATTGGCGACCACTTGTTCGCCCCCCGCGAGGAGACGGTCAAAGAAAAGGAGTATTCTCAACACGAGCCCCCTATCGCCCAAATCCAATTGGGATTACTGCAACAACATTAGAAAGAATCGAGGGTAGTAAAATTTTTGTAGGAGAAATTGACCTCATTGAAGGAACAGCAATTCTTGATATAAAACCATACCTACCAAAAGCTGATGCATTTCCTGATTCTAACATTGGCTGGCTCCAAAATATTGAAGAAGAGGAAAATAAACCTGCAAGTTTTTCGGTACTACAATCACCCAAAGCATCAGTACAGCTTCAATGGCTCAAAGAAAACTTTTCCATAGATTTCCTACCAAGAGCACTTGAAATACTTTCTAGAGATCCCTCACCTCACAGAACGCGGCGTATAGTTAAAGTTGATAACAACAGATTCAGAATGGGATGTGGGGCTTGGAGAATTTTCTTCTTACTCGAAAATAACACAGTTCAGATAACTCAAATTGATAAAGGTTACCCTGATGAACTGCTTTCAAAGGAAGGATATCAAGATATTCCTGATAGAGACGCGCAGCTAGAATTTTCTGCGAAATTCAGCAAGTAGAGCTGCGTAGCTTCGACAAAAGAAGAAAGTATTGTAAGATTAAATCCCAAAAGCAATGCATCCACACGTCGCAATAATCACAGTTCTTTTTAATAACGCTTCAGATATTGAAGGGTACTATCAATCCATAAAAAAAATTGAGTATCCAAAAGACAAAATTTCACTATATGTAATTGATAACAACTCATCGGATGATTCTTTCAGATTAGCTGGGTCACAAAGCACAGATCTTCAGTTTCACCACACGCTCATACATAGTAAAGAAAATACCGGTTTCGTAGGTGGAAATAATCTAGCTTTTGAAAAGATAAAAAAAACTGACGCAAAATATACTTTTCTCCTTAATCCCGATACCGAAATTGAGCCTGACTGTATATCAAAACTTGTTACTCTTTTAGAAAGCAATTCACAGATTGGTGCTGCCCAACCACTTTTACTTACTCTCCAGGATAAAACAAAAATAAATACAGCTGGTAATATTTGCCACTATCTTGGATTTAGTATGGTGAAAGACAATAATGCGCCAAGAAGTTCAATCGCTTCGAGAACGACCCCCTATCCCGTAATGAGTCTCAGTGGAGCTGCTTTTTTCCTTAGAAACTCTTGCATCAAAGCCGATGAATCCCTCTTTGATGAAGCGCTCTTTGCCTATCATGAAGATTTCGAATTATCGCTAAGGCTCTACGTGCAAAAA
>JBIKWN010000116.1:0-2707 GCA_044356295.1 Bdellovibrionota bacterium | reverse complement strand
AATTTTAATTAATCGCTCTGCATTCTGATTGAATAACGAGCCATCTAATGCAATTTTAGTCTCACCTGAAACTAATTTTTTATTATCAACCACAGTTCGCAAACTCACTGGAGGTCTTATACTGATACTCATTGGATATTTGGCTAAATGTATTCCAGCATTATTTTTAGCAACAATTGTGACAGTACCTTCTCCAAGATCTTTTCCAGCTCGAAACATTGTTGAAAGGACAACTTCATGACCTTCTTCTACTGAACCTGATGTTTCTTCAGTCGATACTTTTTCTAACAAGGAATTATGTTCATAAGAAAGTTTGATATTTGCATCCTTAACTCGAAGATTGGTAATCAAAGATGATATTGGGAAAGTATCGCCAGGAGCTGCAATAACAGGCATCGAAGGTTGTAATATAAGGTCGCCTTGTACCGTCGTAGCAGCATCTTTCACACCAACAGAAACGCCATCTACACCAACAACATACGTTTTAATAGAACCATTAAAATAATCAGGAACCGTATAATTAAAAGTTTTAGCTTGTGGTGTTAACTCAACAATTCCAGAGGAAAAAATTACAGGTTTTTGACCTTTCCTTTTAAATGGATTTTTTACTTTTCCAAGAATTGCATCGTCATCACCACCAGCGGCTGAGAGCCTTCGTTCTATTTCATATTCAGGTAGCAATAAGTCCAAGATTTGTGCAGTAGATACTTCTAGCGCTCGTTTAGCATAAAACAATGAGAACGGATCAGGTTTTTTATATCGAGCAACCTGTAAAATTCCTTCGTCTACAGCATAGATTATAGCTTTTGAATTCCTTGCAGAGGAGGCAGTGATTGATAATTGTTCTCCGGGTTTTATTTTTTCGGGCACTGATATATTCAACGGAAGTGTACGTTTCTCACGATTGACCGTAATAGGCTCAGTTGCAGCAGAAAATGGATTCGTAAAGATATCATCCGAATCAAGTGAGCGAACATATGTGACGGTTATATAACCATTACCTTCAAGGGCTTCAGGCATTGCAATATGCTGAACACAATCAAGAGATTCGCACTTGAAAAATGACGAAGCATACACTTTATCTTTTTCGATAGTAATAAATCCGCTACCTGCATAAGGAGCTTGAAGTGCAACCGAGATCTCTTCATTCGGTTTGAAGTCTTTCTTTTCTAATGTAATTTTCACTTCACTGACACGAGGTGTTCGATTAATGTTTTTAGAATCTCCAATAACTCTAAAGCGAAATTCAAGAACCTTAATGCCAGAAGTAGAAAAAAGTTCATAACCGTAAGAACCAATATCCAAGCCGCCAAGTGGTACGGTCAGTCCGTCCTTAGGAATTTCAACAGCATTATCTTGGATTGAAATCTTCTTTTCTTGTGCTTCATACGCATATGAACCACTTTGTGTTTTTGTTAAGACAGAAACCGTATCATATCTGAAAATACGTGCAGTTACATTTGTAGCAACATCTTTGAGACCTCGATTATTAATTGCAATTACATTAACAGAGCGATCTGTATCTTTACGTATGAAATTAAGATTGCCATTTGCTTTATACCCGAACAAATGTGGCAGAGGATTCACTGTTGTTCGAAGCTGCGAGTAAACTTTTTTACCTGAATTCTTCTCTTTTGCCTCAGAGACAACAACTAATCTATAAATTGCTTTCTCGAAACGAGAAAGATTTAGATCAAAACTTGCTTCTCCTTTCTCATTTGTTTCAACTTCCCCAAGATCTTCATCGAAAGATTTAGCATCAGCATATGGATTAACAAATGAATATCCAGGGAATCCAGTAATCGCAGGAATTGAGGGTTTCAATTGTAACGAAGTACTCACTATATTGGCTGCCGCAGGGGTACCAAACAGATTTTTGACTGAGATTACTGTTTTTACATCTTTGGGTGTAATCCAGAGGAGGGAACCAAGATCTAAAACTGATTCAGTATTCGTTGCATCAATTGAGGCAAGCGAACTTTCAATTTTGATTCTATCTGGTTCAAATTCTTCAACCTTAAAATCTCCTTCTCCAATGATTGATGATTCGTTTTTTCCTTTTAATGCGACCGTCCAATGATATACCCCAGTAAATGCGTTTTCAGAAACAGCATAATCATAACTACTCAAGCCCTCCGGTGTAGCAAAAAAAGTTTCATTGATAATTGTTTTTCCACGCGGATCTTCTATAGACATAACAAGGGGCAACTTATCTGCCAATGGTTTCCAATCAGTTCTTTTGATTATCGATTGTAAATGAGCAATTTCTCCTGGTCGGTAAATTCCACGATCTGTAAAAAGATAAGCATTTAAATCTTTTGCAGAGCCTTCGTAGGAATAAATTCCTCCAACATCATACCTTGATAAATTGACATCTCGGTCTCGCCTAGAAAAAGGCATAAAAGAGACGTCATTATCATTTTTGACAATCCAAACGAGAGGCTCTTTTTCAAATTTAAATTGATCAACAGAGGGAACATCAACTCGCCCATTCTCATCAGTGGTGCCGGTAAAAATTGACTCGCCATTTTTCCCCAGTAAACTCACAGCGGCTCCAGATTGAGCTGCTCCATTTTTTAAGGATGCAGTGAGTACGACTCTTGAACGATCAGTATTAGTCTTTACTAAAAATCCTAAATCAGTAAAAAGAATAATTCGATTTACATCAGGGAAATAACCGCCATTATGTTCATAATCGCTGGATAAT
>JBIKWN010000025.1:0-32784 GCA_044356295.1 Bdellovibrionota bacterium | reverse complement strand
CGTGACCTTGAGCTTTGGCGTGAGCGTGACCTTAAAGTTTTGGGTCACGCTCACGCCTACGCTCAAGGTCACGGGGGATAGTATTACAGCACTAAAAACATCTCCCCTATCTGGTGCTAACCCAAAAGAATAGCTACATTACCCACCATGAAAAGAATTTTATCAGCCATACTTTCAACCCTAATTTCAACAACCCTATTTTGTGTTCTATCTGCACAAAGTTTCGCAGCCCCCGCCCCAACATTTACTTTGAAAGATATTAATGGCAAATCGCATTCCCTATCAGATTACAAAGGAAAAATTGTAGTACTCGAGTGGTTTAACCCAGGCTGTCCGTTTGTTAAGAAACATTACATGTCTGGCAATATGCAATCGCTGCAAGAAAAATATACAAAACTTGGCGTCGTATGGTTCACAGTCAATTCATCAGCCTTCGGTCGTCAAGGATATCTCACTCAAGATGAAGCAAAGAAAAAGTTTGAAGACCTGCATATCAAGGCAACAGCTGCACTTGTGGATACCGACGGAACTGTTGGGAAATCATATAACGCTCGAACAACACCTCACCTGTTTGTAGTAGACAAAAATGGTGAGCTTGCATATCAAGGAGCAATCGATAGCGATGATTCAGTAAAAGAAGAAGCAATAAAAGAATCCACTAATTACGTCGCTCAAACAATCGATGAGCTTCAAGCCGGAAAACCAGTATCAGTTCCACTAACTGAACCTTACGGTTGTTCGGTGAAATACTAAACTTTGAAATTTGTATTCGCCTCTACCAATAAAGGTAAACTATCAGAGGTAAAAGAGATCTCAAGACACTTAGGTCTTGAACTTCTTGAAATAGATCCTGCATGGGGGCATCCTCCTGAAATTGAAGAAGGCATACAGAGCTATCAGGAAAATGCTCTCTTAAAAGCAAAAGGGTTTTATAATTGGTGCAATCATCCCGTTGTAGCCGATGATACAGGACTTGAAGTTACAAGTCTTAACGGAGCACCCGGCATTAAAAGTGCCAGGTTTGCTGGAATCAATGCAACTATGGTTGAGAATAAGGCATTACTTCTTTCTTTACTTAAAACTCAGACAGAACGGTCTGCTGTATTTCGATCAGTACTTTGCTATTTCGATGGGCATACACCAGTTTTTTCAGAAGCAACTCTTTCTGGATTTATTCTCGATCAAGAAAAAGGAAATGCTGGATTCGGGTACGATGGTCTTTTTCAAGTTGAAGGATACACTAAAACTTTATCTGAACTGAAAAGTGAAAATTTTATTGAAACACATCGGATGAAAGCATTTCGAAAGTTATTTTTCTGAGGATTGATCTTTGAGGTAAGCCTGTAATGCTCTTTTTTGCTCTGAAGAAGGGAAAAGGTCAGGATTTCTCTGAGAGAGTCGGTGTAAAACAAATTCCGTAAAATCAACACCATCTCCAGGTTCAAATGGCATTGGTGACATCAAAAGGTAAATCTGGTGCGAGAAATCTTCTTGATACAATCCATTACTTGAGTTCATTAAAGCTCTTAGTTCGAGCCACTCAATTAACTTTTGCTCGCAATAGATCTTATCATCAAAAGTGCATTTTTCACTTAAATCAGTACCAAGCATGGTCAAGATCATTCCCGCCCCAGCCGCATCATGAAACGACTGTAAATAAAAATGAGTCAACGCTTTTGAAAGGTCACTAGAGATACAAATTTTATTATTACTCATTGCAACAAGCCGTTCACTCACGGTATCGAGCATTACTTCATCTATGCACATTGCATCATCAGAGGTAAGGAAGGATAACACTTCAAGAAATCGAGACTCTGAACAATTTGGTTGATTCAAAGAGTCCAAAACATTTTTATTAGTTTTCGCACCTGACTGAGTTAAGCAAGATCCTGCTTCTTGATGCAGTGCGATCAACTCAATGGTTTGAATCGTTTTAAATATTTCTTCTTTTTTTTGTCCCTCAATCCTAAGAAGGATCTCATCTTGTTTCAATTTTGAAATCGCAGACAGTACGCACTCTGGCAAACTATATTCAGGATGAAATTCTGCAAGCGAATGTGCCTCTTTGAGTCCATAAAGTACTGAATCAAGGCAGCGGCAATCATCAAGAAGATTTTTAGCAATTGCATTATACCGAAGGGCAACTCTGCACAGCTGTAAAGATGGGGCGAAACTTGTCTTACAAAGATTGGTGCCAAGTTCAGCCCAATAGGTAAGCGTCTGTTTGAGATAATGTGATGAAACTTCCATCGAATGGAATTATATACATTTAGAGTTACTTAATAAACCGCTTACTCCAAAACCCATAATTGTCCGTTAAGAAGCCTACTAATATGCTTTATGTGATTAAAAAGTGACGACTAAAAAAAGGGGTAATATTTTTTTCATTGAAATTTAGTAACGCGAAGGTCGCGAAACCCCACTAACGGCTTGTCCAAAAGAGAAAGGCTGATAGTATAGCAGTCCTATGAACAAAAAAACTTATTTCGTCTTTATGTCCATCGCTCTTTTTGCCCTCATGAGCTGTTCAAGTACAACCACGACAACTAAAACTGATGTCAAACGAAGACCAGTCGATCAAGAATATATAGAAGAAACAACAACCGAAACAAAAACAGAAGAGTCATCATCTTGTGGTGGAATTCTTACCTGTACGATTGACGGAATAGGAACAATCCTTGGACTACCGTTTAGAATAGTAGGTGGGCTTTTTGATATTATTTTCTAGGATAAAAAATATTTTTTGTATACTTCTATCGTTTTAATCCACGAAGTATACGACTCATTTGACTACTTTTATGAATAGATCCCTGGGATCCTTCATTTAGTTCTAGTGCCTGGTCTTTTGCTGTTTGTTCAATCTTTGTTTCAAGCAACGTTTGTCTTGCTAGAAATAGTTCAAGCTCTGCAGGCACCTTTGCACGCAATGATTGCTCAATGAGTTGCTCATAGTAAAACTCTTTGAGCCTAGGATTTAAATGCTGAATTGCTGAACCTAGATCTTTATATTGCCGCACAGCTTCACCAGGGGCGACGCCTGTAGCTTTTGATGTTGCTAAAATATCTACAGTTCGAAGCATTTTTGAAACAAGTATTGTGACTAAATTATTTTCTCGCTCGGTTCTTCTTTCGTAATAGATCTTTGCAGCGTTATTAGTAGTGCTCACTAATGTGTCAACAGAGAATGGCTCTAATAGCAGTCCATCAACTCCTTTTAACCCTGCAGATAAAACACTAGCATCACTCGCCTGCTTAGGGCTTATATTCAAAATGTATGCAGAATCTCTTCCAGCGCAGGTGTTTTTTGCAATTTCAATAAAAGCATTCAGTGAAGTTTTTGAAAAATCTTCGCTGACAAATACAATGACTCTATCTCGTAGTTTTTTTAGTCGATCCGTTGCAATAGAAAAATCGGCACACAGCTGAACATCACCAAAACAATTGTTTGCATTGGCCGTAGCACTCTTTAAACGCATACGTCTATCAACGTTTCCATCGATAATCATTACATCGTGGTTTGGGGTAGCGGATTTAAACACGTAATTAAAGTCGGCTAAGA
The DNA here is from genome assembly GCA_044356295.1 of Bdellovibrionota bacterium. Classification (GTDB taxonomy): domain Bacteria; phylum Bdellovibrionota_C; class UBA2361; order UBA2361; family JBIKWN01; genus JBIKWN01. The sequence goes on along the minus strand of JBIKWN010000025.1, from coordinate 29,225 downwards.
AAAAAGATTACTTGAGAGATAAATCCGTATCAGTAAAGAATTACTGAGCTTTAATCTCTTTTCCGTTATCCCTCGAAGCCGAAAGACTCGCTTTCATAAAGTCTCGATTTAATTGCGCAATTGCAGAAATGCTAATCCCTTTAGGGCAAGCCTCTTGGCACTCCCCGTGGTTCGTACAAGAGCCAAACATCAGATCATCGTGGGTTTTAACCATACTTAAGACCCTTGAAAAACGCTCTGGTTGCCCCTGAGCCAAAAGACCAAGGTGAGACACTTTAGCTGATGTAAAAAGCATTCCTGAGCCGTTTGGACATGCTGCAACACAGGCACCGCACCCAATACAAGTTGCGTAATCAAAAGCAGCATCAGCAGCTTCTTTACCGATTGGTGTCGCATTGGCATCAATAGCAGACCCAGTATTTACTGAGATGAACCCACCTGCTTGGATAATTTTATCGAATGCACTTCTGTCAACGACCAGATCCTTGATGATTGGAAATGCAGCCGCACGCCAAGGCTCTACAACAACTTCCTGACCTTCATGAAATGATCTCATATGGAGCTGACACGCGGTCACTTTTCTAACAGGGCCATGTGCTTCTCCGTTAATGACCATAGAGCAAGAACCACAGATCCCTTCGCGGCAATCATGTGCGAATGCTACTGGTTCTTCACCTTTAGTGATCAAGGTTTCGTTTAGCTGATCCAACATTTCAAGAAATGATGAATTAGGACTCACATTATTCATGTCGTACGTTACTAACTCACCTTTGGAGTCTTTGTTATTTTGACGCCAGACTTTGAGCTTGATTGAGAAAGATTTATTGTCGCTCATTATTTATAGCTCCGTGTAGCAAGTTTTACATTTTCAAATTCGAGTGATTCTTTATTAAGAATGAACTTCTCGGGTGCACCACCGTACTCCCATACACTCGAGAAGCAATAGTTTTGGTCATCACGTTTCGCTTCGCCGTCTTCAGTTTGATGTTCTTCACGGAAGTGCCCACCGCAGGATTCCTCACGGGTCAACGCATCAGTGCACATAAGAGCTCCAAATTCTAAGAAATCAGCAACACGCCCTGCTTTTTCAAGTTCCTGATTAATGTCGGCACCACTTCCAGGAACTGAAATATTTTTATGAAATTCTTCTCTAATTTCAGGAATTTTTTTAATTGCGTACTCAAGTCCTGCCTTGTTTCTTGCCATTCCGCATTTGTCCCACATCAAGCGTCCAAGCTCTTTATGGAACGAATCAGCTGAACGTTTTCCTTTTGTTGAAAGGAATTTGTTGAGCTGAGCATTGACCTCTGATTCAGCTTTTTTGAATTCTGCATGATCAGCAGATACTTTTTGATTACCTACTCGGGCTAGGTAGTCGCCGATCGTATACGGAATTACAAAGTAACCATCAGATAATCCTTGCATCAAAGCGCTCGCCCCTAAACGGTTGGCACCGTGGTCAGAGAAATTTGCTTCTCCGATTGCAAATAATCCAGGTATTGTTGTCATTAAATTATAATCAACCCACAGTCCACCCATCGTGTAGTGAGGAGCTGGATAGATTCGCATCGGCATTTCATAAGGATTTTCCCCTGTAATCTGTGAATACATGTCGAAAAGGTTTCCATACCGTGCTTCGACTGTTTTTTGACCGAGTCGTTGAATTGAATCTGCAAAATCAAGAAAGACACCTTGTCCTCCAGGACCAACGCCGTACCCTTCATCACATACTTCTTTTGCACTTCTCGAAGCAATATCACGCGGAGAAAGATTTCCGTAGCTTGGATATTTTCTTTCTAGATAATAGTCACGCTCACTTTCTGGAATTGAAGCTGCCGGACGTTTGTCGCCTTTGTTTTTGGGAACCCAAATTCGTCCATCATTTCTTAACGATTCACTCATCAAGGTCAGTTTTGATTGATGGTCGCCTGCAACTGGAATACAGGTTGGATGAATCTGTGTAAAACACGGATTAGCAAAACCTGCTCCTTTTTTAAATGCACGGTATGTCGAAGTAACGTTACATCCTTTTGCATTTGTTGAGAGATAAAAGACAGTAGAATAACCACCAGTAGCAAGTACCACTGCATCAGCAACGCGTGATTCAATCTTGCCTGTAATAAGATCACGAACAATTATTCCTCGCGCCTTTCCATCGATTACAACAACATCAAGCATCTCGGATTTAGAAAACATTTTTACTGATCCTGCAGCAATCTGTCTTTCAAGTGCTTGATACGCACCAAGAAGTAGCTGTTGTCCAGTTTGACCTCGAGCATAAAAAGTTCTTGAAACCTGAGCTCCACCAAAAGATCTGTTATCCAACAGTCCACCGTATTCACGAGCAAAGGGAACACCTTGTGCAACGCATTGGTCAATAATTTTTACCGAGTTTTCAGCCAATCGATAAACGTTAGCTTCACGGGCTCTAAAATCACCACCCTTTACCGTGTCATAAAACAACCGATAAACGCTATCACCATCATTTCTATAATTTTTTGCAGCATTAATACCACCTTGTGCAGCGATACTGTGTGCTCTTCGTGGTGAATCTTGAAAACAATAACACTGCACATTATAGCCGAGCTCACCAAAGCTTGCTGCTGCACTCGCCCCCGCAAGTCCTGAACCAACAACAATAATTTCAAATTTTCGTTTATTAGCAGGGTTAACAAGCTTCATGTCGAAGCAATGCTTTTCCCATTTCTTATCAATTGGTCCTGAAGGTATTTTTGAATCGAGTTGCATATAATTTATTCTAATCAAAATCTAAAATGCTAGTGTCCATAGGGATAAACAACACTTTTCCCAGTAGGCGGAGGCAATACCCCAGCATAAAAACTCAAAGGCGCTGCCATAAATCCAACTGCAACAACAACTGCAACTCCTTTTGCAATAAGCCGAAGCGTACAATTCCATCCCTTGCTATCAATTCCAAGCGTTTGAAAAACTGACCATGTACCGTGATACAAATGAAATCCAACTGACAACATTGCAATTATATAAATCGCAACGACCCAACCGTGTTGGAAAGCGTTGTACACATTTTCGTATACGAAACCTTCTTTAAAGCCATGGGTATGAAGAGTGCCAGTAGTAAAATGAAGAATATGAAAAATAATAAAGAAAAGAATAATCAATCCACCAACTTTCATAGTCAGTGACGTAACACTTGCAGAATTATATTTAGTAACAGCATACCCTTGCGTTCGTGCAGCAGCATTTCTTTGTGCAAGTGAGATTGCTGAAGCCACATGTAAAAACAATGCAACGATTAATCCACCACGCGCAATCCAAAGGAAATTTTCATATCCAAGAAGCTCTTCACCAATTTGCCTCAAGTGCAGCGCATAGTAATCAAGGGCAGCGACGCCATATGAATCAAAGCCAAGAAATACTTTTAAATTTCCAGCCATATGACCAATGACAAACCCGATCATCATCAGACCGGTGATTGCCATCACTACTTTTTTACCGACCGTCGAACGATAGAAATCGCAACACATTACATCACCACTTTGATTAAACTAGTTTCATAATATCAACGATTCTGCCTGCAGATTCGTTAAGAAGTTTCTTCTCATTTTCAGTAAGTTCAATTTCAATAACTTTTTCAACTCCACCTGCTCCCATAAGTACTGGAACACCGATATAGATATCTTTAAGTCCGTACTGACCAGTCATATGAGCTGCAGCTGCAAGAATTCTTTTTTCATCGAACAAATACGCTTCAACCATTTGTATTGCTGATGCTGCAGGGCTGTAAAAAGCAGAACCAGTTTTAAGCAATGCAACAACTTCGCCGCCAGCGCCGCGAACTCTTTTTTCAATTGCATCAAGTTTTTCAGTTGAAAGCATTTTCTCAACTGGAATTCCGCCAACAGTTGTATATGAACGAACTGGAACCATGTCATCACCATGACCACCGAGTACGAATGCAGAAACACTTGTAACTGAAACATTAAGTTCCGCAGCAAGGAATGCTTGGTAACGCGCAGTATCAAGAACCCCTGCCATACCGACCACACGATTTGAAGGAAATCCAGTAACTCGCTGCATCAATGCAGTCATAATATCGAGAGGATTAGTAATAACGATAACTAAAGCATTCGGTGCGTATTGTTTAATACCCTGTCCAACACTTGTAATAATTTCAGCATTGGTTTTAATCAGATCATCGCGGCTCATCCCAGGCTTACGTGGAATACCTGAAGTAACAACACAAACATCCGCACCAGCGATATCTTTCATATCGTTGGTACCTTTCACGTTACTGTTACAACCGAAAACAGGAGCAAGGTGAGAAAGATCTAAAGCTTTTCCTTGCGGCATATCCGGAACGACATCAAACAAAACAACATCACCAAGATTTCTTGTCATTGAAAGCAATGCAAGAGTTCCACCGATTTGTCCTGCTCCGATTAACGCAATTTTTTTACGTGCCATAATTTTCTCTTAAAAAACGAATTTAAAAATTTTAATTTTTAGCGCCCGATGAGTTAGCTAAAGGCTTAGTAGCCTCGGGTATTGTAGATCGTGTTTGCATTCCTTCAAAGATACCAGCTTGCATCAACAGATCATTTACATCGGTACGCTTCACATCCAAAGCATTACCTTGTTGACCCGAACCAACAACAATGAATTTAGGATTAGCGGCAATAAGATTTTTAGCGATTTCAAGCTTTAAAAGCGCCCTTCCACCAGTACCTGAGAGTGCCATTACCTTCTCAGAAAGCCCTTCTGCTGAAGCTTTTCCAACAGCAAGAACACTTTGAGCCTCATTTTTTCGAGCCGCAAAATAAGCCTCTCCGCGCGTTTCAGCCTGTTTTTTATATCCGTCAGCTTCAGCGACTTCACGATTCACTTTCGCTTGAACATCATTAAGCTCTTGTTGTTTTTGAGCAATAATTGTGTCGACTCGAGCTTTTTCACGTTCTGTTTCTTCACGAATTCTTTGGGTTTCATTGAGCTTATCTTGATAGCTTGCATCTATTTTTCCATCTTCAAGAGTTCTCTCGAATCGGAAATCATCCATATTGATTGATGTCACTTCAATGTTTAAAGGATTGAGCTGATTATTTAAGTTTGCCTTTACCGCATCGACTGATTTATACCGGCTTTCTGTTTTCAAAAAATCATTCGTATGAAGTTCATTCATTGAAAGTCTTACCGCTGCAGTAGTTGAAGCTCTCACTAAATTTTCAACATCAGCGTCTGAATAGCCAACTGCATCAATAATTTTTCTAAGCCCAGCTTCATCGGGACGAACTTGGTAACGAATCGAAACACCTAATGCTACTTCATTTCCATCGAGTGCTCGTGCAGCAATATAGTTAGCTTCTTTTGTAAAACCCCATGTGATTTCCTTTACCGATGTATCAATTTTAAACATCTCTTCCCAAGGATAGATGATCACAAGTGCACCTGGTTCATGAACCTTTGAAGCGATACCGCCACCTAAAAATTTGGGAAGGTTTCTGAAAATGACACCGTATTCGGTGGCGCCCATTTGATGCAGTCCTGCGTCGCAGCCTGAAAGTAAAATGAGGGATAAGGATAAAAAAAGAGCTTTTAGAGAGGAGCGATTCATGGGGTTCATGAAGGGGTATCCTACTCAAAAAACTGGGTAGGTGCCAGTTTTCTTAATGGTTTTGAAGTGCGCATCAATGCCTCGCCCAAAACGACACGAATCACTCCATCAGAATTCAAATGGCGTAAATCTTTTCGATCCCGTAGTTGTCTGGCTTAATATATTGTCAGCCCATCTTCATAGAGCGTATCGGGGCAGATATCAATTTCACCAGGCCATTCAACTGTTCCATATGCAATATGAACTTGTTTGAAGATTGATAGATCTTTGAGTTGATTAAAAACCCCCTTATCTAAGAGAGGTCGAACATCATATTTTTTCACTTCACCATTCGTAAAATGAAGAATAAGTGTATAGTCTTCGTTCGGTATTACTTTATTGATTCTAGGATTCATAGCGTTACCTATCTGAGAGGATCAATTTTAAAAATTGGCTGACTCTGCGAAGCGAGTTCCCAGTTGGCCATCAGATCGTCTTTATGTAATTCAATCCAAGCGGCTACAAGTCTTGCCTTACCAAGTGGAATACTACCTTCTATGAGGTCGCCTTCGGGAATCCCGTATACAGCTTCGCTATCTTGAAACTTTACATGAATATGCGGGCGATTGTGTCGCTTAGTATCTGCGAAATACATCGCTACAATGATTCCGTAGAACATTGATAAAACTGGCATTTAATCTCCTTAGACAAGACTACTATCAGCATACATTAATAAATGACTTTAGTCAGCTTCGAAAAAGTTCGCTTTTCAGCATCCTCAAGTCTAGTCATGCTAAAAGTAAAGCTCATAAGCCCCACAGCACAAAAACTTATTTACCCTTGGAAGACCATCCCCTTTTGATAATAATCTCAACCAGATGAGTTACAAATCCCCAGCGATACACTTCGTTCTCAGTGTTATCGTTTTATCTTTAATTGCCCTAATCTACTGGTATTCACCTTTCTCACTTCAAGCAAAACGAACTGAGTATCTAAAAACAACTAGAAGCTCCAGAGTCTCGGATCTACTCAAAATCCAAAAGGCGCTCCATGATTACTACATTGAAAATCAAAAATATCCGCTGAGCTCCAATTACAACGGATTAATAAGTTGCTGGGGCGCATCGACGCCAGATTGGATTCCAGGGCTTGCTCCAAAATATATTGAAAGCTTGCCCAACGACCCAAGAAACGACAAAGACTGTAAACACCAATATTTATACATATCAGACGGCAGTCACTATAAAGTCATCGCTCAGAATGTCCCCGAATATTATGAAGCAATCGGACTTTTTCCTGAGCTGTTTGATTCCAAGCGTCAATATTCCGCTCTGGCAATCTGGACAAAGGAATGGAGAAACTACTAAACAGCATCCGCTCATCATGGCACTGGTTCCTAATTCTGGTGCCGGTAAGTATCATCATTTCCTATCGCCTACAGATTGGAGTCTGGATTCCTTTTTTTCAATTCGGTGATCAAGACATTCATCTTTCCTCCTCTGCTATGGGATTCGCAAATGGCAAAAATCTGGAATACCTTGATCATCCCGGGTACTTTCCCATATTGGCGATTTATTTGTGGAACAATTTGCTTAGCTTTTTTGGCGGACATTCTTCTGTCACTTTTCAACAACTACATACTGCAGCTGACTTTCAAGATGCCATTGCGACACTTATAGCTAAAGCACGACTTCTCTCAACAACGCTCACTGTTTTCACTGTGTTGATCTGCTCACTAAGCATTGGACTTATCACGAGAAGTATATTCATCGGATTTTTAACTGGAACACTATACGCATTGGGACACGGAGTTTTCCTGGAAAGTATTATCGTTCGGACCGAGAACCTATCCATCGCTTTATGGTGGTGCTCGGTTCTAGTCATTGTACTGCAAGGACGAGAGCGCAGTTTGAATCTTAGAGCTCTATACCTAGTAATTCTTGGAATACTTATCTACATGCAACTTGCCAGCAAAATTCAGGCTGTACTTTTGATGCCTATTTTTCTGATCATTCCAGCGCTTCAAACACTACTCCAGGGAAGAAATAGCTACATCTATAATCTGCGGTACAAAAGCATTATTACCCTCACCGCACTTTGTTTCCTGATTCCAATGCTTCTCGACACTGTGCCTATATATGAGTTCCATCGGTATCATTTATTGTTTGGCTTTTTCACACTCATGCTTGCGGGTGTAGTAACTTACGGCAGTAACATTCCTTTATATCTTGCAGTTACTTGCATCCTAAGCGGAACCGGAATTGGATATCTGTTTATCCAGTTCCCCTTCACTGCTGTCCCACACTGGACGATTCTTAATCTTGTCGACCGCATGACAGATATGTGCAATCTCAACAACTGTCCGGTACTTAATAAGGATATGGCAATTGAATTTTATTACCGTGCCTTCTTTAGAACATTCTCTACTCTATTTTATAACGATATTGATAAAATAAATCTGCTCGTTGTTCACATGATGATTGCTCTATCAGTTTTTTCTTGTGTGTATCTATTGTACAAAGCCAGCTGTATCAGAATCCAAAAAATATTATTTTTTTTCCTCCTACAGGCAATCACACTGCTCTATACTTTCGTCGTTGTATTTTTCCTTCTCTTCAGATGGCCAGACTTTCCACTAGTAAGCTACTACTGGATATATGTAGAAGTCTGCCTAATAATTTCAGTCATCATTCCTTTATGGTTACTATTTAAAAGATCAAATTTTAAACTAGAACTGGCGACCAGTTGCTTGGTCTTATTGGTTACTTTCTTTGTATTTCGGGCTCATATCGCTGTCTATAATAAGGGTGACTTCATGCTACTGCCATCCAGACAGACTTATGAAGCAGGGTGTTCCCACCTGATTCCTGGTGTTAGAAACAGTTTGAACTACCTGTCAGATTGCCACTTATTTCAGGAAGCAGTACAGAAGAATTCTTTTAGGAGTCTTCGTTGATCATATTGTCCCCTTTCTCCCGTAGGCATGACCGTGAGCGTAGGCGTGAACGAAAAAAAAGCCCCAGAAGTTTCCTACTTCCCTTCAAGCTTAGTCATCCACTGCTCAAGATTATAAGGATCCATCTGCTCAATTATCCCGCCCTTTAAAGAGCCAACCAAAGGAGCAATCTCTTTAGCAACATACAAACTAGAAGCAGTACCATTTTGCATTACTGAAGCCTTTAACCTGTCAACTTCAGCCTGAGCTTTTGCATACTCAAGATCGCCCTGCGCCTGTTTCTGTTTCTCTAACAACTCAGCTTCAGAGCGAATAACCAAGGACTTATTAGTACCCTCAACTCTTAAATTTTCGATTCGTGCATCAGCTTCAGCGGAAACCTGTTCAAGTTTCGCTCCAGCTTCAGCGAGTTTACTTTTTTGTTCATTAAGTTTTTCTTCAAGATTTTGGATATTTTTTCGAAAAATTGCTTCATCAATTCTTTTATCAACATATTCGTAATGATCTAAAAGGATCTGCGAAACATTAATACCGTATGATTTTAACGTATCGCGAACTTCTGATTGTGCCTGTAATAATTTTTCATTACGTTTAAAAGGATCATAAAACTGTGATGCAGTAAGGCTACTAAGATTCCTAATAAGCTTATCACTTGCCACACTAATTATTTGATTCTTCCAAGCACCCTCTGATAATCCAAGCTTAGCAATCAGATCCGAAGGCCCACCATGTGCGCCATCTTGACCATCTTTATTACTCTGAAAAAGTGAATACACAACAGATGCAGCAACAGAAACATAGTTACCATCAGAAGTAGTAACATCAAGCCCATCTTTCCCCAGTGCCTGATATCCAGATTTTGAAACCGGCAAGATTTGTACGCGGGCAGGAAGGACATGAATTCTTGAACGGTATGGAATCGAAGCATAAAAACCAGGAGTCAGCGCATCAGGTTGATACCCTTGGTCTGGGCCAACAAGAATCTGTTTGACGCCAACATACCCTGGGGGAATACGGGTACCAAAGACAAAGCCAATGGCAGTGATGACTGCGGTTAAAACGAGGAGGAACGAGAACAGGCCAGTGAGCTGTTTCATAATGGCTTACTGTATCCGAAAGAATTGTAATTTTAAAGACCAACTAAAATTGACGAATTAGACAAAACCTACGTTTGAAATCCTAATAAAAGAGAGACGTTTGCAATGACTGACCCACATAACAGAAGAATAAAAAGCACCCAAAGACATCTATCTAGATATTTATTATGACTAAGAACATGGGCACCTAAAATGCCGAAAGCAGGAAGGGTGAAAAATATCAGGCGATAATCTTGATGCCATGGGTATGGGCTATCAATACGTAGCGCTATCAGACCGGCAATACCTATGAACGATACTAACAAAAATAAATGAGTAGCCGTGTTTCTGAATATGCGAAGCAGAAAGAAAGATAGAAAGAGTATAGAAACAAAAAAAGTCGTACCCATGACAACAGGCGAAGCAATAGATTTTATAACATTCCCCCCTGTCCAATAAGAAAAACATGAAGAAGAAATTAAATACTCCCAAAAATACACTCTATTAGGATTAGTCGAAGTGGGAAACGCCCACGGCGATGCCCAAATATTTGATAATGAGAAATGAATAAAGTGATTTATTTGAAATGGCATTTCGAAACGACTATTTATACAGGATTCAATATCAAGGAATGCATGTTGTGTGTTAAAAAAATATCGCTCTAAAAAATACCAACCTGTACCTGCAAAAAGAGAGACTAGTAAAATAGAACTGTGAAAGAGCATCTGCTGTACTAATTTTTTTCGATTAAAATAAAAAATCGAGATGAAAAAGATAGCAACAAGTAAAAAAGCAGTTTTTTTTATTAAAACTGCAATCACTACATAGAGTAGTGTCTGCAAAAAATATTTTGTTCGTTGGTTTATAGACCACTGCTGTAAAGAATAAATGAATAAAAAAGAACATGCTGTAAAAAGACTATCATTGGTTACTCTCGAAAAACTCCACACGCTCGCAGGCAATATAAGCCAGGGCCAAAAACTAAAGATCCTTTGTTTCACTTGTGTAGCAAGGGGGAAACTTAAGAAAACAATCTTATAATATACTGAAATAGATAGAGCGATAATTACGTATGAGAGTGACTGAAGAATCGATGGGATATTTTCTTTCGTTGTTAGGTCGCTCAATGTTGCGGCAATAAAATAGTACAGAGGCGATTGATGAAATTCGCATCCTGCTCCTACTGGCGGAATTGTCCAATTACGAGAAACGAATAGTACATATTTTAGATGGTCTTCCCAATCATTGCTTCTGACCGATAAAGGGGTATACCAAGTATAAACCGCAGCAAACAAGAGATAGCCACCCCCACCAAATAGCATCACCCTAGAGTCATACCTTACACACCGATACCACACCCACAGCGAGCAAATAAACAGCACGGGCAAGAGGAAAGTTTTTAATTCAAAGAAAATTGGCACCGGTAAGGACTCTATGCTTAGGACCTAAATTAGGTCAATATAAATAGCAGCTATGAAAAGACTTCTTCTATTTTTACTCTCTTTTGCATTCCTTTCTATTAATCAATTCGCTCAATCCGAGCCCCGAAATATTGTGATTGGAAGCAAAGTAACTGGTAATGCAATCTGTGAAGCTCCTCAAACCATCATTGAAGAAACTCTTGTTCCCGAAAGCTCCAAATTCAACATGCCTAAAGCCTGTGTTTCAAAGAAAGATATTAATGCCAACTATGTCATTGAGCTTCCAAAAATTGAAACTATTAAAGGCATGATCCTACAAGCTGATTGGAATGATAGTTATATAGTTGAATTCTCAAGTGATGGAACAACATGGTACAAAACCTGGGTTACCGGTCAAAAAGGATATACAGAAGGTATTCGCACTCGTTCAACATCCCTGCCTTCGGCTAAAGAAGCAAAGTTTATACGAATCCGAGGTGGTAGCGGTGACGGCGTATTATCAGTAGCAACATTTCAAGCATATAACGAAATACCTAAAAACTGGCGTGACCTTACACTGCGAAGTAACCCACTTGAAGCATTCACATGGATGCCTTTCCTGCGGATTGGAGTTATCGAACATTTTAAATTACTCCTTTGTATTTTTGCACTCGTTGTCTGTACCTGGTGGATGATCGCACCATCATTTAAAACTGAAAGATTAAAAAAATCATTTATCTTTTTAGCTTTTGCCAGTTATTTTCTTTGGCCGAATGCAATGCAATTTCACTACGAAAGTTTTGTTCATAGGCATGAATTTTTTCATTACTACTTAGGATCAAAATATAGCAATGAAGTATCTTATGATCGCCTCTATAAATGTGCTGCTTTGGCTGATTATCAAGACGGCTATTTAGCAAAGGATAAAACCAGAGAGATTCGAAACCTAATCACAAATAATATGGAGTCAAGCGCAATCGTACGAGACAACCCATCATTGTGCCTCAGTCATTTTTCTGCAGAACGATGGAAATCATTTCTCTATGATGTGACTTGGTTTAGACATTCAATGGACAGTGCAGACTATGAAAAAATATTTTCTGACCACGGATATAATCCAACTCCTGTTTGGACTATTTTAGGAAAAACTATCTCTTCTTTATCTCCTATTTCAAATACCCAAGTATATGCAATTGGTGCGCTCGATCTTGTTCTATTAACTCTGACCTGGATAATTGTATTTCGAACATTCGGGCTTGAGATTGCTGCACTTTGTATGGTGTTTTGGGGATGCAACTATTTTGCTCATTTTGGCTGGACCGGTAATGGATTTTTACGTTCCGATTGGATTGTATGCTCCCTCCTAGGTATCTGTGCGTTAAAAAGCAATCGACAAAAATTAGCTGGCTTCCTACTTGTCTATGCAGGGCTAGTAAGAATATTTCCATTAGCTTTACTTGGTGGAGTTACATTACATCTTATCTTAAATTGCATTAAGGATAAGAATTTTAGCTCAATAAAAAAATATAGATCACTACTCTTATCTGCAATAGTTTCTGCCATTGCTTTGATTGTGATAGCAACTGCTAATAATTCCGGTATAGAAACGTGGAAGGATTTCTCGCACAATACAAAAAAACATTACGAAACAATTTCAACGAATATGATGGGTATGCGGACAGTATTATCTACATCTATGTCTACGTTTAGTAAGGATTTGAAAGACCCCCTACTGTCAGATATTTTTGATACATGGCGTTCAGTAGTTTCTCAGAAATTTTTAGAGCGTCAATGGATATACGTTCTGTGTTGCATCGTCACTTTCGCCTCAATTTGTTGGTTGGTTACGTATTCATCTGCTTGGGAAGCTGCAATTATAGGATTTCTTCTTGTAGGGCTGATTCGACTTTCAAACTATGATTATTATTTCTTAACATTTTTTGGACTGCTTGCAGGACGATCTAAAAAAATATCGCTCTACCTCATTATTGCAGCAATCTGCTCATGGCAAGTGCCTCCAATTTTTGGTTCAGAGGATAAAGGATATTTTGTTCTCTCGCTCATTGCGATGATACTGCTGATATCCATTGCTGTAACATTGTTTACAACTCTTAAAGAGAAAAGAATTTCTAATACGAATCAATGAAAAAAATCCTTTCTTTTTTTAAAGGTCGCTACTGCACAATTGATATACGGGCATTGGTTGTTCTTAGAATTGGATTAGGATTATTGTGTTGTTTGAATACTATAAGGCTTTTCCCTTATATTGAACTGTACTTTTCAAATAATGGAATTTTTTCAAATCATTTTGCACTATTCCAAAATGGGGTACACAAATTCTCGTTATTATATGCATTTTCAACTGTGCCAGAAGTAACGCTTTTCTTCTGTTTAACATTTTTACTAGGTACGTTATTCACTCTCGGTATCGGAGGAAAGCCAGTTCATTTCATGCTCCTCATTTGCATGATGAGTATTATCAATCGAAACTTTATGCTGGTTTACGGAGCGGATACCGTGATGCTCCTATTTTTGTTTTATTCTCTGTTTCTTCCCTTGCATGATAGATGGTCAAATTCGTCTATTCAAAATCCAATGGTTGCCCTGATTCTTTTTCAATTAGCTGCAATCTATATTTATGCTGCGGTTTCAAAGGATGGCAAAACTTGGCAAGAAGGATCTGCTTTTTATTATGTGCTTCATCAAGACCGTATTGTTACAGCGCTTGGCTATTGGATCAGAGAATCCTTGTCTGCTAACCAGCTTTGGTTTGCTTCCAAATCTTCTCAGCTTATTGAAATTATCGGTGGCATACTTATCGTTTCACCTTTTAAAACATTTCAAGCAAGAAGGCTTGGCGCATTATTGTTAATCTTCTTTCACATTTTAATTCTTCTCACAGTGAATCTTGGGCTTTTTCCATATATTATGATCATTATCCTTTCAATGTTTCTTTGGGTTCCTGATTTTTCACATAATCAGATACAAACAGCAGAGAGCCTCCCCCTAAGAACGAAGTTTCTTCACACCACGGCAGTAAGTTTTCTTTTTGTTGTTTTCTCTTGGTTGTGTTTAGCAAATAACCGCGTTACCTCTTGGATACTGCCTGCACAATTAAAGCCATTTGGTTGGATTAAAGATCTAGAACAGTACACATCATTTGATCAATATTGGTCTATGTTTGCACCAGATGCTCCTGAAGTTGATATATATCTAGTGATTGAAGCAGTGCTTCCTGATGGAAGCAGTATTGATGCATTTACCGGTAAACCTCTTATGAAACCTTTACAGGCTCTGCAATACAAACAGTTTGAATGGGACCAACCACGAGATGCTTTTACTCGCTTATTTAGCTTACGAGGAATCAACGATATTGAAATCACAAGGTGGCTAAAAGAACGTAGGGGTGGATTAGCAATTCCAAAAGACCAACCAGTATCTTTGTTTAAGTGCTGGGAAATAATCGATGCAACACCCCCTCTTTCAGACCGAACTGCTAAGCCGAAATCAAAAGCCTCTCTTCGCCTTGAAGTAGCTGGAGGGTAATTTTTTAGCTATTTCAACAGACAGCACAGCATTAAAAGCAGAATTATAATGGTACCCATCAAGAGAATAGTGGGATGGTTGTACTTTAAATGAGTCAATGACTTCGAGCATATCAATAACAGCTCTATTGCTACTTGATTTAATAATTGAACGAATTTTTAAATAATTTTGATAAGAATCAGAGGATTGCAACCCTTCAACTGGTGGAACGATTGCAACTATAAGTGGGATTTTTCTTACCGAAGCTTCAACGGTAAACGCATCAAGAATTGCTTCATAACGACCGAATGAATCAATCTTTTGTTGTTTATCAATTGGGGAAGCATTCTTGATTATTTCAACTTGATTACTTGAATTATAAAAATCACAGAATGCTTTTCTAACAAATGTATTACACAAAAATTGAGCAATTCCAGGACTCACTGTTCTTTGTGCTACTACAGTTAAAAAGTTGCTAAATATAAATGGGTTCGAGGATTCAGCGCCAAGAGACATTAGATCCCCTAGATACGTACCATAAAATTTTTCATCCCCAGTAAATAACGGTGGATGTTCAAGTACGACTGATCCGACTGTGCCGTCAACTTTTGGCAATATTTGCGGGCGAGGCATTTCCCATGCTTTATCAGTAACAATTTCACCAAGATCATTGGTCAGGAAAACAACTAAAACAGCAGCATCAAGCTTTAAAGTATCTGCAAACATTAAAAACTGAAGATACTCTTGGTCAATTGAATACCCAGGAACACCAAAATTCACAGCTTCAATTGTTTTCGAGCGAGTAATGCGCATCTCTTTTGATACTTTCTCAAGATGAACAGGAATAGTTGACGAATCAGCCAGTGCCCAACCCCAAACCTGTGAGTCACCAAAAATACCGACTCGAAACGAACTGCTATCCTTTACTAAAGAGACATCTTTGCCGCGCAGCCCTAAATTATTATGGCGCTGACCCATTTTATAATCGACGTATGGTCTGCCCCGATGCCCAAGCAGAGGATCAGCAGAGAAAAACCACCGGTAAAGATTTGATTGAAAATCCTCTGTTTTCGGGCTCAAGTAATTGCCCTGTATGAAGAATCCACAGGTGATTTCAACTAAGATAATAAGGAAAAAGAAAAACGAGATTCCAAAAGGAAGTAAGACAATCGATCGTATCCGACGAGGCTTTGATGAAGAATCTTGTTTATTACTGATTGAAGACTTCATTCGGTAGTTTTAGAGTATATCGTTTGTAAGATAATAGCCTTATTAACTCGAAAAATATACTAGCGTTTATTGGTATATATCCTGGAAACTTTTCAAGGATTTCCTCGATTCATTTGTTTAGGAGAATAGATGGCAGATCAAAAGACTATTATTCGCAAACAGATTGAAAATTTCATTTATATCATTCGAGGGCACAAAGTCATGCTGGACGAAGACCTGGCAATACTATATCAGGTCCAAACTAAGGCTTTCGTTCAAGCTGTAAAACGTAACATAAACAGATTCCCAGAAGATTTCATGTTCCAGCTAACTACTGAAGAACACGAGCTTTTGAGGTCACAATTTGTGACCTCAACTGGGAGGACGGGAAGACGATATCCGCCGTATGTTTTCACAGAGCAAGGGGTAGCTATGCTTTCTTCTATTCTAAATTCTGAACGAGCTGTTCAAGTAAATATTGAAATTATGCGTACATTTGTAAAATTACGGCAATTAATTGCTTCACATGAAGATCTCGCAGAAAAACTTCAAGAACTAGAATCGCGGTACGATCATCAGTTTAAGATAGTGTTCGAAGCTATTCGTGAAATTATGTCGCCAACTATTCCACCTAAGATTCAACGAATAGGCTTTGGCAGGACATAGAAGATATAACTACATTAGAAACCTATATGATTTTCTGATCTGTTACTTCGGTATCATCATGGTTCATACTGTTTAAATACCAATTATCAGAGCCACGTAAAGAAAGCTTGTGAAGCGTACTAGTATAGTAATCATTAATATAGCTGCACTCATGTCCCTTGTATGGACAGTATGGCTGGTCGTTTCGAATGCCCACTTAATCGATGATGCATTCATGATATTTAGAACAATCGATAATTTTTGGAACGGCAATGGTCTTGTTTTCAATCCAGGGTACCGTGTTCAAGTTTTCACATCACCGCTTTGGACACTCTTGCTGCTTGTTATGCCAATACAGCTCTTATCACCACCTATATTTAGCCTGGCGCTAAGCTTTACCATTTTTTTACTATTTCTGATCATTGCAACAAAACTTTTCGCAAAAACACCAAATATTTTGATACTTTTTTTACTGTGCTTCTGTACCAGTTCAACTCTTATTGCTTTTACAACATCAGGTTTAGAAACTGGTCTAATTCATTTTTTAATACTGCTGTATTTCTTTTTTAAATCATCAAAAAAATATTCCCATACAATCCTTCAGTATTGGTGCCTTGGATTCTTATTAATGACACGACATGATCTAGTCCTTGTTGTTCTACCCCTAGTCGCCTTTTCTGTTCTACGAGATAAACGTTTTCAATCAGTATCTTTCCAATCTTTAAAAGAAGGCATCATAACTGTATTAATTCCAACATTCGTTCCTGTATTGTATTGGAGTATTTTTTCATATTGCTACTATGGATCAATAATACCCAATACTGCTGTTGCAAAGATGTCCTTACTTCCTTCGCTTCCTATCAGGCTATATCAAACAAAACTTTATTTACTTGATGCATTTCAGACTGATCCAATTCTTGTCATTGCTCCAATCCTTGCAATTTTAGTATCCATACTAAAAAAAACGTGGAAAGTTTTTTATACAGTTCTTGCTTCTACTGTAATCACAATACTATATCTTATGTATATAGGGGGCGATTTCATGACTGGTCGTTTCCTAACAGCGATCTGCTTAACATCTATCCTGCTATTAATTACCGAATTCAAAAAATCAGCTTCTATCACGACGCTTCTGTTCGTATCTGCATTGGCATGTTGTGTCTTTAAAACACCAGGATTACCTTCAAATGCAAATAGTCTGGTTAAGAAAAATGGCCTTGCTAATGAGGGCGCATATTACTTTCAAGCTTATGGTTTACCTAATCTTGCCAAGATCTATATTGATCATGAATATCCGTTTGAGGTTGCTAGAGGAATTGTAATAAAAAATTCCAAAGATCCTGTGACACTGATAGATACCTTAGGTATATCTGGCTACTTTGCTGGGTCGAAAAAAATAATTCTTGATATATGGGGTCTTGCTGATCCAGTTATCGCCCGTATGCCCAGTGCATTTAATGTTGAAAAGGATTTTAGACCAGGACATGTTACCCGAAAAATTAATCAATCCTATATTGACCTTTTAACAAGAAGACAGAATATCCTTGATAGGGCAATTCAATAGTATAAAAGAAGGAAACTAATCTTTTAATGGTTCGAATCGCAGATAATCAATACCGATCATATTGAAGTTATCGCCTTTGACCATTTTAGGATTTCCATTCAAACATGTTGCAGAAAGTGTAACAGTTCCATCCTCTTTAACAGTTAACTTTGGTGAAAGCTCAACAAGTTTCCATTCAAGATTTTGGGAATAAAAATCAAATACCTTTGATGGTTGGCCACCTAAAGAGATCTGGAATTTTCCGTAATCAGCAGCATTACACATCATAGCTGTCACGCGGTAATCACCAGGTCTGATTTTAGATGCTTTTAGATTCAATTGACTTCCAACTTCCGGTCGAACCCAAACAGCCATTCGGCCTTCGTTCAGGTGAAAAAATCCGTCATCAACTACAAATTTACCAGATGTTGGTTGGGAAGTAGTTGCCTCCATTTTTTCACCCTGGACTAATACATCACCTGTGTACTTTCTAGGTGTTGCATCCATCCAGTCTGGATCGCCTTCTTTTAGATCGGTTACTTTTGAGTTTACTGAGTCGAATTTGACGTTAGAGTACATCATAAAGCGGGGACCGCGGCCGTCTTCATTCATTTCGAATCCGCTCATTAATCCGGAAGAACTAAGTCCCGCTGCGATATCCCTACCGTTAGATTCTGCCCTATCACGGGTAATGTCAAAGCGTAAGGTTGGAACTTGTGCACCAACTGGATTATATCCGAAGTCTATCCATTGCTTCATGGATTCAACATATACTTGCGAAATAGCATGCCCTGCAGTGCCATCAAGGGTCCAGCCACTGGTCATTCTGGTAGGAATATTATTTATTCGAAGAATACTTGTAAGTAGCATTGAACGAGAATTACATTGAAGAGTGCCACCTTCTCTGAGAAGCTTTTGCATATCAGTTTCAATTTTAGTTGCCTCAAAGGGATACTTGGAAGTGAATCCTACAACACGATTCAAGAACTCAATATCAGTCTCGCTGTTTTTATTCCAGAAAAGGTCTCTATCTTTCATTAGAACCTTAAATTCATCTGGGCGAAGATTCATATTAGGCTCTGAAAGTCTTGTGTACCGCACTCGCTGCTCGTCTGTAATCTCTTGTTGTGGAAGCGCAGGTATCATCTCACCATTAACAGCAAGTTGTTGTCCCCATACACCTGAAACCTGCGCACGTACAACTAACTCTTTCGAGGCTGGAGCATCTAAGACAATTCGAATCTGTGAAATATCACGCGACTCAAACGGATTTTTTCTAATAGTCCAGTAATTTGAATATTGAGGCTCAGGATCTTTTGTAAATGGAATCACTTTTCCATTTACACTGAAAGAAATTTGATCAATCAGCTGTTGCGGAAAATCACGACCCTCTGGGAAAATATCATTTACATAGCCAGCAGGCGTTGATTGTGACAAAACGATTCGAGGGGTATTTTTATTAAGAAGTCCCCCATCGTCCCGCTTAATAATATGGTTAATAAAAATATCCAAACCTTTCTGGGTAACGGGCTGCTTTACACGTAACCTTACATTATTACCCAGGGTTGAGTTTAGTGCGCTTAGTTGATTGTCTTGATTTGATTGCTGGGAAGGTGATCCAAAACCTAATGCAGTAGGAAGTGTGAGAAGCCCTAATCCAATTGCAGCAAAATTTAGTTTTGATTGGTTTTCAGTATTTTTTATCATAGCGAGCAATATTTTACTGCTAGATAGGAAGCTAGTCTATTAAAAAACAAGGTTTCAGAGAAAAATATAAGTTATCGAACTAAAAAGAATTGTTGGGGAACAGGGACGCCGGAGGTTCCTGTTACTGATCCAGTTGTTCCTGTATTACCAGTAGTACCTGTGGTTCCCACATTACCGGTGGTTCCTGTAGTTCCAGTTGTACCTGTGGTTCCCACATTACCGGTGGTTCCTGTAGTTCCAGTTGTGCCTGTGGTTCCCACATTACCGGTAGTTCCTGTAGTTCCAGTTGTGCCTGTGGTTCCCACATTACCAGTAGTTCCCGTAGTTCCGGTTGTGCCTGTGGTTCCAACATTACCAGTTGTTCCCGTAGTTCCGGTTGTGCCTGTGGTTCCAACATTACCAGTTGTTCCTGTTGTACCGGTCGTTCCAGTAGTTCCAGATATTCCAGTGCCACCTGTGAAACCAAAACCACCAGTTATTCCATCGTTGACACCTGTTGATCCATCACGACCAACATTGCCACTATTTGATCCTGTATCACCGGTTTCACCACTATCACCAACGCTACCTTCCCTTCCGGCATTTCCAGCATCACCTGCCGATCCACTTGAACCACCACCTGTAGTGCCATCGGATCCAACGTCGCCTGTCTCACCGGTCGAACCCATACCTACTCCGGTTGTTCCTGTGACACCTTCACTTGTTCCTGTGATACCGTCACCAATACCAGTTTCTACTAGCCCTGCACCAGTTATAGGCACCCCATTACTCCCACTCCCAGTAGCCCGTGTAGGCGTAGGCGGTGGCGTTGGAGTAGGCGGAGCAGGCTTACAAACCACCGCAACACAAAGAGGAATAGTAGCATTCGTACAAGCAGTACAAATACAACCACGATTTATACAATCTTTCTCTTTCACTTTTCCTGGAGGGCATGTGTCAGGGCATTTACTCGATCCACATAGCCCTCTCTGCCAACTTCCCCCACCATTAAACTCGCTTGCATTTCTACATAAGCCTGAGTGTATTCCCCCAACTGCTTCAAAACGAACATCAGGGTTCCTAAAACAGAAATCTCCACCCTGGCAACCACATCCACCGGATGTACAATTCCCTGGACGAACAGAGTGGCATCGACAACCACCACCTGGGCAAGTTCCAGAACAATTCGTCCTTGTCATACACGGTTGACCGGCTGCACATATAACACGACCATTCGAAGAAGTGGCAGGGCCAGTTCCATTCACACAACAGCAAGGGTCTGCGTTTAGTCCATTTCTTGTTTGACAAGTTCCAGGCTCACGATACCCGCCTGCATTGGTGCATGTTTGAGCATAAGACTTCTCAAGAACACCAAAAAATAATTGATACCCAAAAACAGTCAAAGAAAGAAGCAAAACAAAAGATGAAATCGTTTTTTTAAAATCAAAGATCTTCATTCTTTAACTCATGAAATAAAAGTTGTGCAAATGCGTTATCGCTCAATAACTTTGGCATAGTATTACACTGTTCTGCCGAATAAACTTTCATATTGAAAAAACCGCCGTCCCTATTAGAGCATACTCTCTGACCTAATGCGCTCTGTCGAAGCGGATCAATAAAATCCCTAACAAACGTTCGACGGGATTCCTCAAATTCTAAACCAATTGGAGCTAAATCATTCATTGCTATTGCACAGGCTATTGCTGCTTGGGTATTTGGGACAGGATTTTCTTGTGGATTAGACTTCCAAAGTCTTGATTTTACTATTGTTTCTTGAAGAAACTTCAGTCTTTCTTTATCTGGTGAAATTTTTTGCAAGCTACTTGCTGCCCAAAGCGCCCAACAGGTATCTTCTCGAAAACTGCTCGAATTTGCAGAAGTATTAAGGCTATTTTTTGATGATTCAACGGCAATATCTGTATAAAAATTTGCAAGAGAAAGATATTGCTCAGCATAATATTGCTTTTCAAAAGGTGTATCTTTAGCGAGATAACCATTCTCTATCAAAAATTTTTGATTATTAGGGAGCTGGATAGCTCTATAGAGCTCGATAAAAAGCCTCGCGTAAGCTGCGACACTCATCACTTCAATTTGCTCTGTGAACTTCTTTTTATACGCTTCCTTATCATTTGCAGATTCTGCCTCTTGATTAATATGCGATGCATTAATCATAGGCACCGTAAGAAAACTTGGATTATCAAGTAACCGCGATGTTGTTGCGGCAGCAAAACTTACAGAATTCCATACAGCAGGATTCGTAAATTTATCATTAAATGTAAGTGCAAGTTCTAGATAGTTTTTATCGTTTGTCTGAAGATAATTGATAGCAGCAGACAACATACGCCATGCATCGGTTGGACGACTTTCGCCTTCGCCTTCAGATCCTTGTGGTTTGGTATCTTCGTTTTCAAATGAAAAGCTACCATCTTGTAATGCGATTCTCGAATAAGCAGAAGTACCACTTCCTTTAAGAAAATTATCCAGAAAAATCCTAAGCTCTTTTCGGATCTCTTCGAGCGAAAGTGACTCTGAAGGTTTTGTGGTATCGGAGGACTTAGACGATAAGAATAGCGGAATGCTCAACAAAGAAATTAATAAGACTACTATGAGGGGATTTTTTCTAATTTTTTCTAACACGATATCAAAATAGCCTGCTTATATTTACTGAAACTAATGCTATACTAGTTCTGTGCCCCTAGCCAAATCTATTTTTTCACTGATCGAACCCAGACGTACCAAAAACAGGTCGCGTGGGGCGGCTCTAGTCGAATTTATTATCACCTTTCCTCTTTTGCTTATTTTACTGGCAGGACTCATTGAACTTGGGTCTCTGATAACTCAGTCCCATGCTGCAAGTGATGCTGTGCGTGACGGAGTCCGGGTTGCTACAATTATTACAAGTGGAAACGCTGACCCCTCTTGTTCTCAAATATCAGAGACAGCTATCGAAGCAGCACAGGATTATCTATTTAGAAGGAATCCTCCGCCATCAAATAGATGGGCTATTAACCGAGACTTGAGTGGAGTAACGACCTCAACGGATCCGTTGATATTTCCAACTATTCAAACATTGCGACTTGTCGCCGTACCAAATGGTAACTGTATTTTTTGTATCACAGGTTTTCTGGATAATATTCAAATTCCAATTTCAATGACAGGACGATTGCCGAATGGCTGCTCATAAACCTCAAACAAAATCACGCGGCGCGGTTATGATTGAGTTTGCAATCGTTGCAATCATTATGTTTAGTTTTATATTCGGAATTTTTTATTTTGCTATTCGATTTTTTTACACACAAGCAACAATAGAAGCTCTCGATAGTGGGGCAAGAAAAGCTATTGTTGAAGGCAATGTTTCACTGCCTGATCTGATACTAAACGCAAAACAAAATGCCGAAGAAGTGTTAAGAAACACTTACGGCATAAGTGATGGTATTGTTTCACTTCCAGGGGCCTCGGTGTGCTTTGATCCCGTTGTTGGAAGGTGCGCCCTGAATATGACGAGTCAATTTCAAGTAGTGTGCCCTTTCTTTTGCCAACTTTGGGACTTTAAAACTTGGTTCGGTATTGAAACAAAAATTTTTATTGAAGATCCTTGTTTTATGACCCGCCCTGATGCTTGCCAAGCTGCAATAGATGAGGGTGTAATCTGTGATGTACCAGGCTCTTAAAAATGAATAGTAAAAAACAACAATTAGGTGTCGTTC
This sequence comes from Bdellovibrionota bacterium, assembly GCA_044356295.1. Classification (GTDB taxonomy): domain Bacteria; phylum Bdellovibrionota_C; class UBA2361; order UBA2361; family JBIKWN01; genus JBIKWN01. The sequence goes on along the minus strand of JBIKWN010000025.1, from coordinate 5,909 downwards.
TTATTTTCGTCATGATCTGTTTGGTTGCCCTGCTAGCAACTATTTCACTTTCCGTTGATTTAGGGCGATTGTTTCTGGTTGCACGACAAGCACAAAATATTTCAGATACAACTTCTTTAGCAGCAATTCCCGACCTTCAAAAACCTGATCCACTGACGCCTGATTGTGTGCCGCTGAATGGATGGGCACGAGTAAAACCTGTGGCAAGAATGTCACTGAGCCAATCACCTATTGTCGGGGTTGCTTCAATTCCTGACACAGCCACTTTTAACCAGGGAATTTTTACTAGTGCTGGATATGATCTAAGTGGAATGGGAGGGACGATTATTTCATCTAACCCAGCAGGTTCTACAATGCAGGTCGAAGTACTGCGTGGGCTTATTTGTTATAATGATAGCGATCCAAAACAATACTGGAGAGGACTTGATGACGAGGCTGAAAACTACTGCATTGCAAATGCTATTCAAACAACGGTGACAGTTTCTGGGATAAAATATTTTTTTGCCCCTTTAATCGGCATGCTTGAGTCACAATCAGTCTCACGTACCAGCAGAAGCCATGTTCGCCAAAGCGGAGCACTTTCCTGTGGCGATCCAACTTGCGCTAATTATTTTGTTTCAGGATCTTTTAATCCTAGCTTAGCTAAAGGTGGTGACTTACTTCCTTTTGCTTGCCCTACCCCTGGTGGTGTTATCGCTACTCATACACCAACAGCAACGCCAACAGAAATTACAGGTGAACCAACAAACACACCAACTGCTACGGCAACTGCAACTAATACAGCCACTTCTATCCCTACCAGTACGCCTACTACTATTATAATAATACCGACCAATACTCCTACGAACGTACCAACGAGTACGCCTACTGCAGTGCCGACTAATACTCCTACACAAGTGCCAACCAGCACTCCAACAACGATACCTACAAGTACACCTACTACAGAAACAGGTAATCTTGGGTCAACAGGAAGATTAGGAAGTGTCTCAAGCGATACCGGTGTAACTCTTGGAACTGAGGGCACTACTGGAACAACTGGAACCGAAGGAACAACTGGCACGGTGGGTACCACTGGAATTGAAGACGGTAGTACCGGGCGTACAGGATCGTTAGGTGGTGGTGGTTTTGAGGGGTAACGGTTAAGAAGTTATTCTTAGTTATTGCCGCGCCGATTCACTTTATACAACGTTACATAAGTTCCCCGCTGAATTAATTCCAAAGTGATCGGTGGATTATCTGATGCTAAAAGATTTTTAGTGACGTTATCAAAAGTTGAAATATTACTCACTAAATAATAGTCACTCAGTAATGAGAGATCATCTGCATGCCTCCAATAGGTGATAATTGATTTTCGTTTTGCCAGATGTGGGACATACGATTCTTCTGTTGCAATGAAAGCATTTTCTGGGGCAAGCGCTGCGAACGAGGTGACCTCTTCTTTTTCAAGATTTTGGGCTTCTATAAACTGCCATGATTTAATTTTTAAAAATCCAGTTTGGAATTCATCAAACGGTGCAATCGGGCCTTTAAGAATAAAAATAAAAATAGTAACGAATGCAGAAAAAGTTAAAAAATATCTCACTGTTTTTTTAGAGAACCGTGATTCATCAGCTAAGATAAATACGTATCCAACAATCATTACTGCAACGAAATTAAAACAATAATGAAATCCGTAACTGTAGAGTGCTTGTTTATCACTTATGAGAGCTGCAAAAACAGGATACGAAGCTAGGATGAACGTGGGTAGTGATAAGAAAGGGGCAAACAGTGCAGGAGCAGTCATTGAAATCAGATATAAAAACCTTTCGTGATTAAATGCTTTCAACAGTGAAGCATAATATTGGGTAGAAAGATTAAAGAAAACGGATCTGATACTGTCTGCGTCACTCAAGTTCGGTGCAAAATAATGCGCATAGGAATACTCACCTTGGGCGAAAGATGGGATTACTTCTTGAGTAAGAGTAAAAAAAGCGACGACACCTAAGATTGAAAAAAGAAATCCGTCTCTTAATCTGCCGAATAAAAGAAACGAAATTCCAAGTGTTCCTAATAAGAGAGAGCTATCTTCCTTACAACACAATAAAAGGAGTATGCATGGGTATTTCATCCATGAGCGCCGCTCAGTGGCAAGAAGTAATGAAAAATAACAGAGTGGGACAAATGACAGTTCATGAAAATCATAAACACTTGCACCCAGTATCGCCGGATGAAGAATATAAATCATCACAACAATCAAAGCGTAGGATGAGCTTCGAAGCATCTGCTTGGACCACAGAAATAATGGAATAACTGCAAGAACAACAAGACAAACTTGTGCTATGAGCAGCATATTGGTGTTCGGAAAGATCCAATAGAATGGAATAAGGAATGTATAATTAAAAACGGTGTGATTCCCAAAATAAGGAATATTACCCATTATTCCTGATAAGAATGTATTCCCATGGGTTGAATTCCATAACAGGTTCTCTTGAATTCCTAGATCAAAAGAATCTGTCATCAAAAATTCATGTTTTAATATTGCAATGATAGATAAGAAAACAGTAGCTGATATTATCGTTAGGCTCAGTACCGAATACATCCAAGGTGGCGTCTTTACCTTACTGGAATTTTTAGCCTGAATAAGTGGTCGATAGAGAATCCATAAAAAAGGGAAAAACATTACAACTAAGGGAATAGCTGAAGGTATTGCCTGTGATGAATATAGTGAAACCCACTGTGCAAGTGCCCAGATAAGATATCCCACTAAAAGAATCGATGAATATTGATATAAAAGATAGTGTTTTGTCTTACTCAAACCAGATGGCAGTTCGTTAGACAGTGCAATAGTAATTAAAAAAATACCGATAAAGAAAAAAATCGCTTTTGCAAATAATCTCCAAGGGGAATCAATAAATGACAGATCACGCAGCCCACCTAAAGCTTTTGTATTGTAGATGGTAAATACAAAAGTATTGACGCCAACTTTAAGAAGACTCGATGGAATATCAAGGATTCTTCCTCGACCTGGATCGCAAAATGGAATCTGCTTTTCATGATATTCAACATCATTGATAGTAAGTGAGCTTAAACAATCATCCGGAACAACTCTTAGAGAGAGATCTTTTATCTGATTGTTATTTTCAAGAACGACTGTGGCGGGATATTTTTTCTGTGTATATGGAGTCGTAATAATGGGTATTGAAATATCTTTCTGAATAATTGGGAAAGTTCTAGGGACATCTAGGCAGAGCCCAAAAAAACAAAATAAGAAACCAAGAAGGAAATTTCGTATCACTTATCGAATTGCTAATTCTACCCAATCTGCATGGTCGGAACCTAAACCATCACCGGCGTCACCTACTAAGAGTTCAACTGAATTAACATGCTCGACTTTCACTATAAATGGAGCAGAGACTTCACCGCCTCTTAAAATTTCAGATTGATACACAATTTTGCCATCAACACGCACCGCACACTGAATCGAACCTTTTTTACCAACTTCACTATCGACTCCACATGCCCCAGAGAATACTCTTGCAGGTTTTTTGAAGGATAAAATAATTCTTGAATTTGAATGGGTACCAAGACCTTTATCAAACTGTATACCCCCTATCGTAAGGGGTTTACCTAAAACAGATTTGTTAAGTCCTAAACGCCCCCACCCTTGTTGCGCACTTTCAATAGAGAAATCATCGAGTCCGTTTTTAAACCAATCTCGTGGATCTGCTTTATGGGTATAGACATAGAAAACTGCATATACAAGAAACGGTAAAAGCAGAGAAAGCATTACGGTTGGTGAAGAGAGTATCTTTGTAAAGATGGAATGCGAGGACCCAGCTTTTTTTTCAAGAACACGATGCAGACCCCTGAATGCACACAGTGCCCATTCAATATCATCGAAGCGCAAGAGAAAACTTTGTGATGATAGTGCCGAGTCATAGGGCACAACATTTGTGTAGTCTGTTTTATCAGTAATCTCTTTAAGACGGTGACGGTCTGATTCTTTAACAAGTTTTTGAGTGATCATGAAATCAATCAATGTTTCGTTACTTTCAAGTGCTTTCGAAGCAGCAACCGCAAGGCTGCAAAGTCTTGCCAAGTGTGGTTTGCAAAGCAATAGTTCTTCGGTCGCATGAAGCTGCAATACTTCAACTGCTAAAATTTCGTGCTCAATCTGAAAGATGAGTAAAGATAGGTTCTCTGATTGACTCATGATACGTATACTGCCTAATCAAATGACTCGAAGCCAGTCCCTTAGTGCAGTTCTAGCAATTATTTTATTGGTATTTATTGCCGTTGCTTCTGTATTTAACGAGGCAGCCATTATCGATGAGCCCGAGCATATCGCCGTAGGCTATCATTATTTCCATGGTTCCAAGACTAATTTCAATTTAGGGCAGGCTCCATTACTGAAATGGCTGGTCGGTGGTGCTCTTTCATTTTTCAGTTTCAATACTGGGCTCGTATTACCAAAAAATGAGTCGCTCTCGATCGGGGCTAATTATGGATTCCAATTCTTATATGATGTTGGAAACGATCCAAGGCTTATCCTTTTAATTTCTCGTCTTACGACAATTTTGTTTAATGCTCTCTTACTGGTTGCATTACTTCGAGGGGTCAAAAAATTATACGGATGGCAGATCACTTGTTACTCTTTTTTACTCATACTAGTTTCACCGACTTTTTTAGCTCACTTTCGATATGTAACGATGGACATTCCAGTGGCGCTGTCGGTGACACTGGTGCTGGTCAATGCAGCTATTGTAATGAAAGAGTATTCTAGAAAGAATATTTTCATTTTCATAGCAAGCTTATTAGTTGCTTTGCTCGTTAAATTTTCTAGTTGGTTTTTAGTTCCTGTTCTTCTTTTGGCAGGATGCGGTTTGCAACTATCGCCATCATTGATTAGTAAAAAATATGGGAGTCGGTTGCTTTTATTACTTATTTCACTCTGTGCAGCAGGAATAATAGTTATCGTAGGACTATCCCTGGCAGGGCATAATCTATTTTTCTCTAATCTTATAACTGGAGTCCAACAACAACTGGTTCGGGTAAAGCTTGGAACCTTAGAGAAGGGATATCTTGGTGGAATCCTCTATAGTGGTGGCAATCTTTTATACTTCCCTGTTCTTTTTATTTTAAAAGAACAGGTGATCTGGTTGTTTCTTTTAGGGGTAAGTTTTTTCTATCAGAGCAGGACTAGCAAACATATATCTCAAAATATTTTCGATATATTAGGTGTGCTTTGGATTATTTCATATGCACTAACAAGTATTACTTCTCAGATTAATATCGGACTGAGGCATTTGCTGCCTATTTATCCATCTCTTTGTATTATTGCTGCTTCAGGAATATACGCGGTCATTCATCAAACAAGCTTTCTTCGAAAGATTGTTGTTTTTTCTTGTATAGCTGTCGTATTAAACATCGTCACGTATGCCAGTGCCCCACTTTCTTATTTTAATTTGTTAATGCCTTCCAAAAAACCGACTCAATGGCTCATCGATTCAAATTATGATTGGGGTCAAGATGCTATACGACTCGGTCAATGGATTACGGATAACAAAGCTTGTGGTCTTTTTATTGACTATTATGGACGGGGCGATCCCTACTCATTCCTGCCATTTGGATGCCGTTATAAACTGATTAATGAAAAGGCTGAAAAACCTGCACAAGGTAGTCTCATAGCAATTTCTGTTTCTAAATTAGAACTTGAACGTTCAAAACGTCTTGAAGGACATACAATCGGGCCTGGATATTCTTATCTTGAAGATCTTTCTCCTATTGATAGAGTGGGTAAAACTATTTTTATTTATCGTTTGCCGATTTCTAGACATCCAATACCTGCTGCTGTTCGGTAGGTGTTGAATACTAATTTTTTGTAACGCGAAGGTCGCGAAGTACGCGCAGGATTAAAAAAGATACATAGC
>JBIKWN010000024.1:0-32912 GCA_044356295.1 Bdellovibrionota bacterium | reverse complement strand
AAAAGCAGATCAACTTTCACTTTTTCATTCCCAACGACTGGAAACATTAGGTCTGCTCTCTGGTGCAGTAGCTCATGATTTCAATAATGTACTTACTGGAATTTTAGGACACGCAACGTATTTGCGTGCTGTCCTTGGTGACAATCCTCAAGTTTCGGAAAGTCTTCAGGCTATCGAAGATGGAATAAAAAAAGGCGCTTCAATTACGGCACAAGTATTACAGTTTTCTAGAGTTGAAAATGGTGATGAGAATGAACCTGTATTTTTGCGGGATGTCATTACAAAGACCTTGACCCTTTTACGCAAGGCAATCCCTACAAGATTAAAGTTATTAACTCATTACGAAGTGCAAGATGTTTCTGTTCTTTCTACTGAAGGAAAGCTCGGACAGGTTCTTGTTAATTTAGTGATGAATGCTCGTGATGCAATCGAAGACCAAGGTGAGTTGGAGGTTGCGCTTAGAATTGAAAAAGATCTCGACACTTTAAAAACTGTTTTAAAAACCGAGGAACCAGCTTGCACTTCTTATGCAGTACTTTCAGTGCGTGATACTGGAACAGGGATAGATGATTCTCTCTTAGAGAAAATATTTGAACCATTTTTTACTACCAAGAGAGATAAAGGTACGGGTCTTGGTCTTTATACGATTTCAGAGATCTGTAAAAAACTTGGCGGATCTGTAGCAGTAAATTCGAAGGTCGGATTTGGAACTGTTGTGAGTGTCTACTTGCCAGTTCAGACAGTCATTGAAAGTGAAGAGGCGAAAGCTTCTAAAATTCAAGACTCAATTCTGCGTGGAACTGAGCGTATTCTTATCGTCGATGATGAGCTTTCGATTAGAAATGTTCTTTCAGTTAGCTTGCAGCATTTGGGCTACAAAGTGACCACATCGAGTTCTGCTCTTGAAGCTTTAAGAGATATTAAGAAAGATGGTCTTCCTTTTGATCTCATAATCACCGATATGCTGATGCCTGGTATGTCTGGGGAGGAGTTTTTCTTTGAGGTGAGAAAAGAGTATCCTAAAGCCAACTTTTTAGTGATTTCAGGCTTTAGCGCTGAAGGATCTGTTGAAAGAATGCTCGAGGCAGGTGCCCGAGGATTTTTACCAAAACCGTTTACTATTGAAGAACTTTCCGGTTTTGTTCGTCGCAGTTTATAGTGATGACCTATTATATTCGAGATATCTCCATTACTGGTGGTTTAGTGCTTGCTCCAATGAGCGGCGTTACTTGTTCAAGTTTTCGAAGACTCATAAAAGAGTTAAATCCAGATACGGTCGGGTTGATGCTCAGTGAATTTGTCTCTGTTGAAGGGATGACCCGTAAAATAAAAAAAACTCTTGATATGATGAAGTTCCATGAAATGGAGCGACCATATGGTATTCAAATATTTGGTTATGATCCCAAACGCATGGCAGATGCTGCAAAAATGTGTGAAGACTTTGGTGTCGATCTAGTCGATATTAATTGTGGCTGCCCAGCACCAAAAGTTGTAAGGAAAGGTGGGGGGTGCGAGCTCATGCGCCAACCTGATCATTTAAAAACAATTTTTAATACTGTAAGAAAATCAATTAAAGTTCCACTGACGATGAAGATGAGATCTGGATGGGATGCTCAATCAAAAAATTGTCTTGAAATTGCTCATATTGCTGAGAGTGAAGGTGTTGAGGGGATCACCATTCACGGAAGAACTAGATCTGATCTTTACCGTGGTGTCGCAGATTGGAGTTTTATAACAGCAGCAAAATCGAATGTAAAAATTCCTGTTTGTGGTAGCGGTGATGTAGTAAGTAAACAAACTGCCGAAGAAAAAATGCAATCTGGTGCAGACGGTTTATTTATTGGCAGAGGCGCTATCGAAAATCCTTGGATTTTTACCGATATCATAAAAGGTAAGATATCTGAAAGAACAAATAGTGAATATCTTGCAGTCATCGAGAGATACAAGGATTTACTTTTGGAAGAGTTTCCAGAAAAAGCAGCATCGGGGAAACTAAAGCAATTGGTTTCACAGATGGTCAAAGGTCAGCAATGGCGGAAAAGCTTTCTTATCGCACCTACCTTCGAAGCCCAAATGAAGATATTATCTGAACTTAAACAATCTTTAGAAAACAGTTAAATGTTTATTCTTGAAGACATTCACCGATTCTTTGGTCAGAAACATATACTCAATGGTGTTTCTTTTGCCGTTGAGCCAGGAACGATTACTGGACTTATTGGTCCTAGTGGAGGTGGAAAAAGTACTCTCTTGAAAATACTTGCAGGTGTGATTCACCCTAGTCATGGAGCTTTTCAGCTCGATATCTGTAAAAGCGATGAGATTGGTCTCATGTTTCAAGAAGGAGCTCTTTTTGATTCTATGAGTGTCTATGACAATCTTTCGTTTCCCTTAGTTCAAGGTGAAGTGCCGACGTGGCATTTAGAAGATGATCAGAAAATGCTTGTTCATGCTAAAGTACAAGAGATACTGTTGCGGGTCGGCCTTGTAAAAGCGAGTCAGAAAATTCCAGGGCAACTCAGTGGAGGAATGAGGAGAAGAATTAGCTTAGCCCGCGCCCTCATTTCGCGTCCAAGATTATTGTTACTTGACGATCCAACTGCCGGACTTGATCCAATTGCTAGTAATGTCATTATGAATCTGATCACAGCCATACATAAGGAATATAGGCCTACAATCATTATCGTAAGTCACGATTTAAGAAGACTTCTACCACGAGTAAATGAAGTAGTTGCCCTATTTAACGGACAAGTTCGTTTTCAAGGAACACTTGCTGATCTTAAAACTCAACCTTGTTCTCAACTTTCAACTTTTGTGTCATCTCGATACACTTTTCAATAAATTTTTATGCCAAACGATCGTAACCGACCTCCTAAACATTTCACTGGTGGAAAGGTAGACTTAGTAAAAGAAAAAGCACGTCTTTTAGATGGTGTTGGAGCGCCGCTTTCAGAACATTTTGAAATCGATGATTTTCAACGTGAAGCTATATCTCTTGTTTCTGAGGGAGTTGATACGTTAGTAGTCGCACCTACTGGTGCTGGAAAAACTTTTATAGCTCTTCAAGCTATTGAAGCAACTATTGGTATGAAAGCACGTTCTGTCTATACAACACCGTTGAAAGCTCTTTCTAATACAAAGTATTCTGAGCTTAAAAAGACATTTGAACCAAGAGTAAAAGTAGGTTTATTAACTGGCGATAGAAAAATTGATGGTGATGCATCAGTTGTTGTTGCAACAACTGAAATTTATCGAAATGAGTTATATAAAGACTCGGCAGGTTATGGGCTCGTTGTACTTGATGAAGTACATTTTATCGCAGATCAACAAAGAGGCGCTGTTTGGGAAGAGAGCATCATTCTTACACCAACTTCTTCAACTCTTCTAATGTTATCAGCTTCAATTTCTAATGCAGCCGAAGTATCTGGCTGGATTTCTGAAGTTCGTGGTCGCCCTTGTCGTGTTGTTATCAAACGAGACCGACCTGTCGAGCTTCGACTTGGGTTTCTTCATCCTGATATTGGAGTTATGCCATTGTCTTCTGAAAACGGCAGAATTTTTGAACCTGTAGCAAAGTATTATGAAAATATACGTCTCGATGGAGCTGGGATGAGGTTGTCTCCTCGTCGTAGTCAAGAATCACACCGACATAATGCTCGTGGTCGCTCAGGACAATCCTCTGATCGTCGTGGTGGAAGTAGAAGAGGTAAAAGGTAAGTCATGTTGTACGGAGAATATCCAGTTCGTAAAGTTCTTTTCTTTTTGGAAAAAGACAATTTATTACCCGCAATTTTATTTAGAAGTTCACGAAGACAGTGCGATCTCGACGTAGAGCAACTTGTTCGTTCAAAAGCTGGGATGGTTCCCGCAGCCCAAACTGAAAAGTTGAAAGAAGCAATTGAGCAAGTGATTTCCAAGTACGCTCTTGATGCTCAAATTATTTACAATCATGTACAGTTTGGAGCCCTTCTAAGTACAGCTGTTGGCGCGCATCACGCAGGTCAGCTTTTAGTTTGGAGACTTCTTTTAGAAGAGTTAATGTCTCGTGGATTGCTTCGACTACTTATTGCTACTGGAACTGTTGCAGCCGGTGTTGATTTTCCAGCAAGAAGCGTTATCGTAACTGCTCACAGTAGACGAGGAAACGATGGATTCCAGAATTTAATGTCATCTGAATTTCAACAGATGTCGGGTCGTGCAGGACGTAGAGGAAAAGACGCAATCGGAATATGTTTAGTTGCACCTGGTCCATACTGCGACGCACGTGTGCTTCATGAAGTCTCAAAACAGCCACCTGAACCACTCCGTTCGCAGTACTTTGCATCACCATCTACCGTTTTGAATTTACTAAAGTTTAGAAATGTTGACGATCTAAAATATACGGTTCAGAAAAGTTTTGCCGCTTATTCCGATAGACGAATGGCAAAAAATATTTTTGATGAAGCCTCATTACGAGAGCACGATACGCAAGATGATTCGAATCTGCCCGCAGATACGAAAAGAAGAGTAATGCGACGCATACGACGTTTAAGAAGTGAAGCTAATACTCTAGAAACAAGACAAGAAGAGCTTTTAAACAGAACCCTAGAAGGGCTTCGAAAGCTTGGTTATCTTGAAGGTGGAGGCTTAAGTGAGAAAGGAGATTGGGCTGCTGAACTCTGTACAAGCCTTGTTCTTGAGTTAGCAGAATCAGTCAGCGATGGAATCTTTGATGAAGTTTCTTCTGATGAATTAATAGGACTCGTTGCAAGTATCTCAGGAGATGCGCATCGTACCTATTTTGGCTTGAAGCCAAATCCATTGAAAAAAGAAACTCTTCGGCATCTAGAAAGAATTACAATTCGAGTAAAAGATTCTCAAGCAAATCCGCTTCAAAGTGATATACAAGTTGTGCCGAATGCTGCTCTTACAGCAATCGTTTGGGCACAATGTGAAGGGTGGCTAGAGTTTTCATCGTTATTGAAGCTTTCAGGTGTAGCAGAGGGGGATGCAGCGCGGTTGATTACTCAAACAGCTGATCACTTAAATCAGCTTTCTCGTTTAGAGCAAAGTCATCCCGAACTTGCAAGACTTGCCCTTGAGTCACGACTTAGATTAATGAGACCTCCTTTATCTGAGAGTATTGTCAGTGAATAAAATTGTTCATTGGAAACTTGTTTTTATTGAGAAGTGTTTAGGTATTGTTTTTACCATTGCTGTTGTCTTTTCTATGAGTACGACAGCACATGCCTCGATTGTTGTAACAGTTCATCCAATAAAAATTTTACTCACTGATTTTGGCGTTCCTGCTGATAGAATTTCTACGCTCGTACCCCCTGGCATAGATCTTCATTCTTTTGAAATGGTTCCGAGTCAGATAAAGCTTCTCAATGATGCTTCGATTATTCTTAGTTCCAGTGGTGTTGAGTTAAATCTATCTTTATTAAAAAATTCTAGTTGGGCAAAAAAAATAACAAGTATCGGTGATCCTGTTTCGATGTCGGAGCATGGATGGTTAAATCCTGAGCTTGTTCTCAAGGCCATTCCGCTGTTTGTTCTTACAATTAATGAAAGTACTCAGTCTAAGATTACTCAAGAACAAGTTGATGTTTTTACTGCTCGTTTTTTGAAGGTATTTTCAGAGCATGTGACTCCTCAATGTGCTTATATCTCAGATCACTCGATGCTCTCTTCGTTTGCTCGGTATATTTCTTGTAAAGAAGTTTCAACCCTTCGACCGAACAATAGCACCGCTGAGTTTACTCCACGATCATTACAAATGATTAAAAAATACAAAAAAGATTTTCCTCATTTGATCTTTATTGGAAGCACTTCATCGCCAAGAAGTATGTATAATACTTTACGTGAGTCATTTGATATGCCAACAAGGGAAGTGGATGAATCCGCTCAAAAAGAAAACTCATTTATTGATTATTACCGTTCTATTTTGTCTGTATTTCTGAATATGGATGGGCATTAATGGATGTCGTTTGGTCAGCTCAATGTGTGTTTGGATTTCCTCAGCGTGTTGTTGCTACTGCCTCTGATTTTCACATTCCACAAAATACATTTAATCTTCTCTTAGGAGGAAATGGCGCTGGAAAATCAACGATACTGTCAACGCTTGCAACTGAAATTGAATTAATGAGTGGGGCTTTATCATTTTCTAAGGATGAATCTGTATCAGCTTCACAAAGAATTGGTTATGTGCCGCAGCGAGTCATCATTCCACAATATCTTCCTATAACTGTTCGTGAATATATTTTACTGGGTGCATCAAGGTTAACTGGTATTTGGAATAGCTTTTCAAAAGAAGTAGAAGACCACGCCTCTTCGCTCATCCATGACTTAGGTCTTTACGAGATAGAATCTGAAGTGCTCTCACATCTGTCTGTTGGGCAGCTTCAACGTGCAACTATTGCTCGGGAACTTATTGGACAGCCTCGATTACTTCTTCTCGACGAGACAACCTCTGGAATCGATGTAAAAAATCAGAGCTCTGTTATGAGCGTTATACAAAATATTAAAAATCATTGCTCGGTGCTATTAGCGACACATGATTTACATCACATTAGCCTCCCAGTTGATTGGGTATATGTTATTGAGGATGAAGTTCTTACTAAGAAATCATTTGAGGAGAGTCGATGCTGTTAGAACTTTTCTCTGACCGTTATTTTTTGCAGATTCTTTTTTCGACCATTCTGATTGGTCTTATTACTGGCATGGTCAGTGTTTTTGTCGTTTCTAGACATCTTAGTTTTTTAGGTGAAGGTCTTGGTCATGGATCTTTACTAGGAATTGCTCTTGCTGGATTAGTAGGCGCTTCCCCTTGGTTAGGTTCTTTGCTGTTTGCTCTTTTTGCTTCGATACTTCTAGCTCTAGCTGACCAGCGACTTCGCCACCGAAGTGATGTAATCCTTGCAGTACTTTTCTCGTTGTTTTTAGGTTTAGGGGTTATCGTTTTCCAAGCAAATCATCAACAGCAAGTGTCGATACATGAAGTACTATTCGGAAACCTTTTACTCATTACTGCTCAGGATCGATTATTCTTGAGTCTTTTAACGTTGGCTTTATTCCTCTTGTATTATTTATTTAGACGACCACTTTCTCTGTTTTTAATAGATGAGGGGTTCTTTAAAAGGCAGGGATTCTCTCCAAAGCTCTATTTAACAGCTCTTTATATCGTCATTGCCCTAGTTGTGGTGGCTTCTTTGAAGGTTTGTGGGGCACTTTTAACAACTACCCTTTTAACTGTTCCTGGAGCTATTGCAATTCCAAGATCTCGATCGATTACTCAAGCAGTGATAGCATCGACAATGGTAGGTGTTGTCTCGGTCTCGATTGGCATTCTTTGCTCTTGGACTTTAGATACCCCTCCCGGTGCAACTACTGCAGTCGCAGCAGGTGTTTTATTTTTTCTTAGTGCTCAGGTGAAAAAACCATGAAGATATTTGTACCAATAAAACGTGTTCCTGATTATCAGACAAAAGTTAAAGTTAAATCTGATAGTTCTGGAATTGAAACAGACGGCATTAAGTGGATAGTAAATCCCTTTGATGAAATTGCGGTTGAGGAAGCAATTAAAATTCGAGATGCAGGTAATGCGACTGAAGTTGTTGTTATTACAGTTGGACCAGAAGATGCAAGTCAGCAGCTTCGTTATGCGATGGCGATGGGTGCGGATTCTGCACTTCATGTAAAAACTGATCTCTTTGTCGATTCAGATTTAGCATCGCGTGCCCTTGCTGCTGTTTACCAGAAAGGATCATACGGCCTTGTGATAATGGGTAAACAATCCATTGATTCTGACGCAAGTCAAACAGGTCAGCTTCTTGCTTCTCTTCTCGGAATTCCACAGGGATGCTTTGCTTCTAAATTAGAATTTGAAAATGGAAAAGCAAGAGTTGTAAGAGAGGTTGATGGTGGACTCGAAACTGTTTTAATTCCTATGCCGTGTGTTGTAACGACAGACTTGAGACTTAACACTCCTCGATATGCTTCGCTTCCAGGTATTATGAAAGCGAAAAAGAAACCTCTTGAAGAATTTACTCTCGAAAGTATTGGAGTTGATACTGCAACAAAAATAAAAATTCATCGCATGTCACTTCCCGATAAAAAGCAAGCAGGAAGAAAAGTTGCTGATGTTACTGAGCTTGTTTCAATTCTTAAAGATGAGGCAAAAGTGTTATGAGTATTCTATGTTTAATTCAATCTACAGATGGGCAATTTTCTAAAAGTTCTTTTGCTGCAGTTGAAGCCGCCGTTAAAGTTAAAGAGACCTTTGGGTATGCGACCATTACAGGTCTTGTATTTGGCTCAGAAGAGACTGCAAAAAAGGCCTCTGTAAGCGGGCTCGATAAACTTATGTATGTTGACGATCCGTTATCATCTAAATATTTTTTTGAACAGTATTCGAATGTAATCTTTGAATTAATGAACGCTGGAAATTTTTCTGTTTTTATTACTACTTCTAGTAGTAGCGGAAAGGATTTTGCTCCAGTACTTGCCCAAAAATTAGGAGCAGGTCAAGCCTCTGATATCATTCAAGTGAATTCTGATAAAACGCTGCGTCGTCCAATGTATGCAGGTGATATTCTAGCAGATGTTTCGATAGAAACTGAGAGAAAAGTCATTACCGTTCGGTCTTCGAGTTTTTCAGAAACTCCTCCACCAGCAACTGTTCCACTTGAAAAATCTACAGTATCTTTTCCACAAGCTACGCTTGGTATCGTTGAAAAAGTTGATGTAGTGAAAGCAGAACGACCTGAACTTGGTGATGCCAGAGTTGTAGTGAGTGGCGGTAGGGCGCTCCAGTCCGCAGAGAATTTTGAAAAATATATTTTTCCTTTAGCTGATGCCTTTGGCGCTGCAATTGGAGCTTCGCGTGCTGCTGTTGATTCAGGGTATGCACCAAATGATTGGCAAGTTGGACAAACTGGTAAAATTGTTGCGCCAGATCTTTATGTAGCCGTTGGTATCTCTGGAGCAATACAGCACTTAGCTGGAATGAAAGATTCTAAAAAAGTTGTTGCAATAAACAAGGATGCAGATGCTCCAATCTTTGAAATAACCGATTATGGACTTGTTGCCGATCTTTATTCAGCCGTTCCAGAGCTGACCCAAAAGGTGCTTGATGCTAAAAAGTAAAAAAAGAAAGAGTAAGCTATCAGCTATTCACTCTTTCTTTTTTATACTTGTTCTGATTGCAACGATCCCTTTTCATATTATTGGCTGTCGCAATTCAAACGATTCCAATCAACAAAGAGTAGCTGGAAGTTTTACTACTCCTGATAATAAAGAACTACTCGCCCTTAGCCTTGAAGTTGCCAGTACTGAATATCAACGAGAGATCGGTTTGATGTATCGAAGCGAGCTCGCTGAGGATAGGGGGATGATATTTATTTATCCAAATGCAAAACCGAGGTCCTTTTGGATGAAAAATACCCTTATTCCTCTTGATATCATCTATCTAGACAGCAATCTGTCGGTCATATGGATTGTCGAAAATGCTGTCCCTCTTACTCTTGAATCTCGTGCTTCGAATGGGCTTAGCGCTCAGTATGTTATAGAGATTCAAGGTGGATTATCCTCTAAAAAAGGCATTTCAATAGGGTCATTATTCGTTCCACAATCGAGTTTGCCTTATGGACAAGACGGTGTTTAAAGATCTCTTTTTTTTATGTATACTCCGCTCCGGTTTATAAACTTTTGTAATTATTACTTAATAAGGAAGCTTTTATGATTAAAGAAATTGAGTCACTTCTTGGTAGCCAGGCTGAGAATCTTTTAAGTCACCGCTGTCAAACGATTCCTGCATCTTCAATCTATCTTCCTAATCCAAGATCTGTAGACGAAATTTTTACAACTTCTAATCGTAATAATCGAGTGCTTTCCAATCTTCAAAGAATTCATGGAACTGGGCGTTTGGCAAATACAGGATATGTCTCAATTCTTCCCGTTGATCAAGGTATAGAGCACTCTGCAGGTGCAAGTTTTGCTAAAAATCCTGTTTATTTCGATCCTGAAAACATTGTGAAACTCGCTATGGAAGGTGGGTGCAATGCAGTCGCATCAACTTTCGGTGTCCTTGGCTTGGTTTCCCGTAAATTTGCGCATCGCATACCATTTATTGTTAAGATTAATCACAACGAATTGATGACTCTTCCCAATAAATTTGACCAAGTTCTTTTTGGCAAAGTGAAAGAAGCTGCTGACATGGGAGCTGCTGCAGTTGGGGCGACTATTTATTTTGGCTCACCAGAGTCAACACGCCAAATTACAGAAATTGCAGAAAGTTTTGCTCTTGCTCATGAGCTTGGAATGGCAACTGTTCTCTGGTGCTATTTAAGAAGTAGTGGTTTTAAAACTGATAAAGACTATCACGTTTCAACAGATCTTACCGGTCAAGCAAATCATCTCGGTGTTACAATCCAGGCTGATATCATAAAGCAAAAACTTCCTGAAAATAACGGTGGTTATCCTGCGATGAATGCCGGAGGCAAGAGCTACGGAAAAACTGATAAACGTGTATACAGTGAACTAACAACAGATCATCCAATTGATCTTTGTCGTTACCAGGTAGCAAATTGTTATATGGGAAGAGTTGGTCTGATTAATAGCGGTGGAGCTTCAGGCGATAATGACTTCTCTGATGCAGTTCTGACTGCAGTTGTTAATAAAAGAGCTGGTGGTATGGGTCTTATATCAGGAAGAAAAGCATTCCAGCGCCCAATGAATGAAGGGATGAAGCTCCTCAATCATATTCAAGACGTATATCTATCAAAAGAAGTTACTATAGCATAATCAAAACCTTAAGGAGTTTTATGAAAAAAGTTCTGTATTTGTTAGCATTGTTAGCCTTGGTTCATGCGCAGCCAGTTGTTGCTTCTGAACCAGTGTATGTCGTTGATATGCAAAAAATTATCAGTGAATCCATCATGGGGAAAGCTGCAAAAGCTGATATGGAAGTTGAGTTAAAAAAGAGAGAGGGATCTCTAACGAAAGCTCAAAATGATCTTAAAGCATTAAAGGCAGATCTTGATAAACAAGCATCAGTACTTTCAAAAGATGCAATAAAATCGAAGCAAGAGACCTTAATGAATAAAGACAGAGAGTTTCAAAAAAACTTTCAAGAAAATCGTGAAGCACTTGCTAAAAAAAATAACGAAGCAATTAGTACAATTGTTAAAGAGATAGATCAGATCGTAAAGGAACTTGCTAAGGAAAATTCATATAAATTAATCCTTGAAAAAGATCAGCGGTTTGTTCTTTTTATTGATGACCAGTATGACCTTACTGATAAAGTCATAAAAATTCTAAACGATAAGAAAATAGATTAATACTCATTAGTGAATGTAACGTATGACTGAGACCGTAATATCCGCACAGCAGATTCAGGAAATTATTCCACATCGATATCCTTTTCTTTTAGTAGATAAGGTTATTGAAATAGTGACGTACCAAAAAATGGTTGCTATTAAAAATGTAACGATCAATGAGCCATTCTTCCAAGGTCACTTTCCAGGACTTCCCGTGATGCCTGGAGTTTTGCAACTTGAAGCGATAGCTCAGGCCTGCGCAGTGCTCGCGCACCTTTCCTTAAAAGAGGAGCTGGAAAATAAGACAATGATGATTTGTGCTGTAAATAACTTGAAGTGGAAACGTCAAGTTGTGCCTGGAGATACTCTACGAATTGAAGTCAATTTCATTAAACGTAAAAAACCCTTTTTTATGATGGAAGGCAATATTACTGTTGAAGGGCAGATGTGCTGTTCAACTTCTCTTACCGCTGCTGAGGTTGGTTGATTCCCATGGCAGTTACAATACATCCCACTGCTATTGTAGAAAAAGGCGCAGAGATCGGTGAAGGCTCTACCATCGGTGCATATTCGTTTATTGGTGCTAACGTAAAGCTCGGTAAAAATAATATCGTTCATCATCACGCTGTCATCGAAGGTCATTCATCCTTTGGTGATGATAATAATATTTTTTCTTTCACAGCCTTAGGGACTCGTCCACAAGATCTTAAGTATAAAGGTGAGCCAAGTGAACTAAGAGTAGGAAACGGTAACCTCATTCGAGAATATGTCACGTTACAACCAGGAACAGAGGGTGGTGGCATGGTTACTACAGTTGGAAATAGAAATCTCTTTATGGTGAGCTCTCATCTTGGACATGATTCTGTTGTTGGGGATGATAATGTTATTGCAAATAGTGTTGCAATTGCGGGGCACGTAAAAATTGAAAACCGCGTAACACTTGGCGGTCTCAGTGGTCTTCATCAATTCATTATCATTGGAAGTTTTGCCATGATTGGTGGTGGTTCAATGGTAACCCAAGATATTCCGCCCGGCGTCATCGCACAGGGAGACAGGGCAAGACTTATTGGCGTTAATGCTATTGGACTTCAAAGAGCAGGATTTTCAGAAGACGACGTTAAAGAGTTTAAAAAACTATATCGACATTTATTTTTAAGCGACGGCAATTTGTCTCACAAAGTAAATGACTTTGATCATACAAACGCTAGTGCTTTTAGTGTTCGGTTTGTTGATTTCATAAAAAATTCCAGTCGTGGTGTCGCTTCAACCAGAAGTAACGAGGATTAACACCATGAGCGATAAAGCTCAAACTGTATCTTCAAAATTTGATTTTAAATCTCCTCTCGCTGTGGTTGCTGGGAGTGGCTTATTTCCTCGTAAACTGATTGAGACCTCTCTTGAACACGGACAAAAAATATTCCTTTGTGCCCATCAAGGTGAAACCGATCCAACACTATGCTCATTATCAGAGTCGTCTATATGGATAAAAGTTGGGCAGCTTGGAAAGATTATTCGATTTCTAAAAAAACAAAATGTTCGCCAGGTAATTTTTACTGGAGCTATTTCTCGTGCAAAACTTTTCGTCTCTGCTTTTCCTGATTGGACTGCGCTTAAGGTGATTCGACGAGCAGGAAGTCTTAAAGATGATATAATTTTACGTGCGATTACTGAAGAATTAGAGCGAGAAGGTATTTCTGTTTTTTCATCAAGTGACGTCCTTACAGATTTTTTATCTACTGAAGGGTGTTATACGTTACGAAATCTTTCGGATAATGAGAAAAAGAATGCTCTTGTTGGTTGGGATGCTGCTAAAACCTTAGGGTCGCTTGATATTGGTCAAACTGCAGTTGTTGCTGACGGGCTCGTTGTAGCACTTGAATGTATCGAGGGAACTGATGCTTGTATCAAACGTGCTGGAGCTCTTACATCAAAAAAACCGTCGGTTGTTGTGAAACTTCCCAAGCCTCAACAGGATAAAAGGGTCGATCTGCCATCTGTTGGTGTAGATACAATTCAAACAATGATTGATGCTGGAGCAACTGCTTTAATTCTCGAGTCTGGTGGGGCAATGATTCTCAATCCAGATGAAGTCATAAAACTCGCAAATAAAGCTAAAATTGCCATAATTTCAGTATCTTCAAAAGTAAAGATTCTTGAAGATTTTTACAAAAAAGAGACATCTTAAATAAGCATATTACGGCTGTACGAAGCAGTGTATGTGTTATATTTAACTAGATTCTAATTTTACAGCTTATCCAGGATGGACGAAAACGGAAATAATGCTCGAGCAGCGGTCAGACGTTTTGACCTTCCTCAGCAACAATCAACAAAAACAAAAGGGCATGGTGCCGATCTACTTTCTGAATTTGAGAAAGGTTTCAACAACGTCGGTGGACCAAATGAGCTTATTGAGAAGTTAAATCGTGTTGGTTATCACTGCATGCATTATCTTGCAGTGCAGATTGCGCTTCTTTTAAATACTCCCACTGATAATCGAATTCGAGGTCTTCTTTTAGAAGGTCCTTCCGGATGTGGAAAAAGTTTCATGGCTAAAAGCCTAGCAAAGATTACTGGAGCTGAAATGCTCGTACTGAGTTGTTATAAAGGAATTGATACTTCACATTTAATTGAATCCCCTTCAACACTTGCCATGGTAAACGCTATGACCGGCAAGGTAACCGGGGACAACGCAGCTGATTTAATGAACCTCGGAATACTTTCCCGTGCCTATCTTTTATCTCAGAAAAAACCAGTTATTTTCCTCGTCGATGAACTTGATAAACCAGATAGTGCAATCGACACTTTCTTTTTAGGCCCACTTCAAGATGCAAAAATTTGGCTTGAATCTCGCTCGCCTATAGAAGCCAATCCCGACAATTTGTTAGTTATCTTTACTAAAAACTTTAACAGGACACTTGATGAAGCTCTTCTAAGACGAGTTCATCCAGTTAAAATGACTTACCTTGATTCGACTCTAGAAAGAAAAATTCTGTCGGCTCACTGTCATCCACAATTAGTTTCTAATCTTGTCGGTATTGCGGATCGCATGCGAAATAGTGGTGGATCATACCAATTTGAGAGACCACCAGCTCCAGAGGAGCTTTTAACTGCTGGACAGTATGTTATGCACTTGCTTGATTGGGGTTTAACAGACTTTAGTTTCGTCGGACGAAGTATTTGGGCAATCATATCAAAGAGTGAACATGATCGTGCCGTCTTTGAGCATATGATGCGGTATCATCCTGATTTCTTCGATCCACTTGTTCCTGATAATAAAAATGCAAGTATCGAGACAATCTATGCCCGATTTGGTCGTATTGTTCTTGATCGAATTATAATTGATCCAGAAATTGATAAACGAGAAAATGCTTGGAAGAACCAACAATGACTTTAGTATCAAAATCATCTTTTCCAGTTTGTTTTTTAGAAGCGTAACATGACATCACGTAAAAAGGTTTTAATTGTTGATGATGAAGCTGCGATTCGTGACTCGCTTCGACTACTTTTAAAAATGCACTTTGATGTTGAGACTGCAGAGGACGGCGATCAGGCTTTAACAGCAATCGATACAACCCAACCAGATTTAGTACTGCTTGATGTACATTTGCCATCAATGGATGGAATCGATGTGTTAAAAGCTATTCGCAATAAAGGTTTGATGATGCCAGTGGTCATGCTGACTGGAGCTGGCACGGTACAGACCGCAGTTGAGGCGATGAAAATTGGAGCTGCTGATTTTCTGAATAAACCTTTTGACATTACAGCGCTTACTAATCTTATATTTTCACTCCTCGATAAAACTCCTCAAACAACACATGTTTCTACTGCTCCACAGCTTAAAGATGATCCAATTATTATTGGTCGTTCTCGTTTGATTGACGATGTACTGAAAACTATTGATCAGGTTGCACCTAAGGATACTACGGTACTTATCACCGGAGAGTCAGGAACAGGAAAAGAGCTTATTGCACGTCGATTACATGAAAAAAGCAGACGTTTAGGAAAGCCATTTATAGCGATTAATTGCGCAGCCATTCCTGAAACACTAATCGAAAGCGAGCTATTTGGTCACGAAAAAGGTTCATTTACTAACGCGTATGAAACACGTGTTGGTCAGATTGAGTTAGCAGATGGTGGAACTTTATTTCTAGACGAAATTGGTGAGCTAGGACTTGGCATGCAAGTAAAACTGCTTCGATTCCTACAGGAGCGAGAATTTGTCCGTGTTGGTCGAAGTAAACCTATCTCTGTTGATGTACGTATTATTTGCGCAACGAATCGACATCTTGAGCAGATGGTTCAAGAGAAAAAATTCAGACAAGATTTATATTATCGAATAAATGTTATCGGTATTCATTCGCCTGCACTCAGAGAGCGATATGAAGATATCCCATTACTTCTAGAGCATTTTCAGAAAAAGTTTTCTAAATCATACGATGGAAGAGAGCTTCATTTTACCAAAGAATCTCTTGACGAGTTGACTAGTTATCAATGGTCAGGAAACATTCGAGAACTTGAAAATTTTGTTGAAAGCCTTTTAGCGCTTTCTAAGACTGATGAAATAACTCCGAAAGATTTACCTTCCAAGATTTTCGAGCGTACATTGTCAGACGCTGCTCAAAGTAGTCCCTTTGTTGGTTCGTTGAAATTTGATGATGCTGAAAGACAATTTGAAAGTGAGATGATTATAAAAGCTTTGAAGCGAACAAATTTTGTTCAAACACGAGCTGCTGAGCTTCTTGGGATTTCTCGTCGTATTCTTAAGTACAAAATGGATAAGCTTGGGATTACCGATAAAATTGAATCGATGCAGTAAGCATTCTTAAAATCTTGAAAATGATGGCTACTTAAAAAGGTCGTCTAGTTTCTTTTTTGCAGCTTCTTTTGGTGACTCATTTGTTTGAGCTGCTGTCTTGGAGTTCATCTTGAAATAATCGCAGTAGTTCTCTTTCTCTTTATCGACAACCCGATCAGCGCTTGTTTCTCGGCATTCATTATATGATTTCAAGTCATAAAAATGACAAAATTTACAGGCGTGAAGGCTTACCCCACAAGAAGAGCAAGAATCCCTTCGCCCGATTTTTCCATCATATTGGACTGTTGATTTGCATCGATAACAGATGGTCTCCATAGTAGAAAGTAAGGTAACATAACCAGAAGATGAGTACACAGGTAATTCGATGGATTTTTCATGTCATACGCTCTGCGGTTGAGCGGTTTTACTGGGACAATGGCTTTTCGAAAGCTGCTTCTCTAGCCTATACATCTTTAATTTCATTGGTTCCAATTACATTCCTTGGGTTCGGTTTTCTTGCTTCATTTGCAGTTTCAAATCAAGACCTTCTGAAAGTGAGGGAGTTTATATTCAGACAGTTTGTTCCAAACCAGCAGACCGTATCAACGATCCTCGAAGAGCTTTCAAAAATCGATCAAGCTCTGAATTCTTCAAGTTTTTCCGTTCTTGCCATTGTATTCTTCGGAGTTACTGCTCTTCTGTTAATTAATTCAATTGAATATGCACTCAATGAAACCTGGCAAGTGTTTGAACCACGTTCAATAGCTCAACGAATCTCAATTTTCTGTGCTATTTTAGTTATCACCCCAATACTCTTAGTGTCAGCTTACTACACAACAAAACTTCGTATTGAGCCATTTTTGATGGGCATCGAAGCACTGCAACCGTTTTCAGAAGTGTATAACCACGTTGTTTCTTTTTTAATAGACGGCGCGGCATTTTTCATGCTGTTCTTTTTAATTCCGAAAGCGCCGGTAAAAGTGAACTCTGCACTTTTTGGAGCTTTTATTACAGCACTTCTTTTTGGTGTCGCTAAGTATTATTTTACTTTTTATTTAGTGCATTTCACTTCGTATGATAAAATCTACGGTGCTGTTGCGGTTATTCCGATCTTTCTCTTCTGGTTATATTTAACCTGGACAATAATTTTATTCGGTTGTGAAGTAAGTTATCAGTTTCAACATCTACCTATATCAGGAAAAATCTGGAAAAAGCAGGTAACCTCTATTGGCGATGGAGCTTTACTGTTAGCGATACAAACCTTAATCCTTATAGGAAAATCTTTCTATTGTGGAAGTAGGGGCATGACTGAACTTTCACTGTGCGAAAAACTTGGTACTAGTTCTATCGTGATAAAGCCAATTATTGGTGCTCTCAAAAAAAGCGGAATTGTACTTCAGGCAGACGGTATTGAATCTTTGTTGGTTTGCGCAAAGGATCCCAAGATTATCTCGGTTGAAGAAATCCAAAGATCGCTCCTTCCACCAGAAACAGAAGTACATTTACCCCTTGAATTAAGTCTTTTTTTCTCGTCCTTGCATCCTAAGGCCGATTCAAAATCTGTTTCCCTCGAATCACTTATTCTTTTACAATCAACTCAAGAAGCATGAAAACATCACCAGAACCAATTATAGAAACTTTGCCTAATGGGCTCACCGTAATTCTAGAGCCAATGCCTCATTTTGAATCGGTATCTGTAGAGCTCCACGTTCCAGGTGGTCTCATACATGATGATTCCAATACGCTCGGTGTATCACTGTTATTTTCTGAGCTTATTGAGCGAGGTGTTGATGGGTATAGTTCTCGAGAACTGAGTGACGCGTTTGATAAATTAGGAGCAAGGCACGGTACGTCGACAGGTTCAGATCGTTTTGTGTACAGGGCTACAGCGTTAAAAGATGTTCTTCAGGAAACACTTTCATTACTTTCTTTAAAAGTATTAGCGCCTACTTTTCCCGAGCAGGAAATTGCACCTATTAAAGAACTTCTGGTAATGGATGCACGATCTGTTGATGATAATCCTGCAAGACGTACGAACATGGAACTCAGTAAACGATTCATGCCTGCGCCGTATAACCGATTGAGTGTTGTCGATCTTGAAACAGTTGATTCTATATCTCGTCAATCAGCACTCAATATTCAAAATACATTTATCAAACCGAAGGGCTCTATTCTTTCAATAGCAGGAAATTTTGAGCCAAAATCAATCTTGTCTGTGATTACTTCGTTGTTTGGAGACTGGAAAGGTGAAGCACCATCGCTTCCATCTTTTACAGGAATTCAACCTCCTACAAAAACACACTTACAAAGAGAAACTTCTCAGGTTCAGATATGTCTTGCGTATCCATCTGCAAAGTTTGGAGACCCACTTTATTATGCATCAAAAGTTGCAAATGAAGTTCTTTCGGGCGGAATGTTTGGACGGCTCTTTATTGAAGTTCGCGAAAAAAGAGGGCTTTGCTATTCAGTCTATTCAAGACACCAAGGTGGTCGTTTTGCTGGAAGTGTCTCAGCGTATTCAGGGACAACACCTGAGAGAGCTAAAGAAACACTCACGGTGATGATGGATACTATTAAAGGTCTCCGAGGAACGGTCACTGACGAAGAATTGATTAGAGCAAAAGCTAATCTACAGTCGAATTTAGTGATTGGCGAAGAATCAGCCGCATCACGAGCAGGTTCGAATGCTGGAGATTATTGGATATCCGGTAGAGTCAGAACATTGAAAGAAGTTTCTGAGGCTATTCAACAAACAACAACAGTAGAAATTGATAAAACAATTGAACTCTATGACCCATCGAATTATACAATCGTGACCCTCGGCTCTACTGATATTACAAAATAATACCTATGAAAAAGATTCTTACTGAAAAGCTCTCAAACGGATTAACGATTCTTGGTGAACCGAATCCAAATGCACAAAGCTCGTCTATTGGCTTCTTTGTAAAAACAGGTGCTCGCGATGAAACAATTCGAGAGTCTGGTGTGTCGCATTTCTTAGAACACATGATGTTTAAAGGAACAAAAAAACGAAGCGCTATGGATATCACCTATGAATTGGGGAGTCTTGGTGCACAAGCAAATGCTTATACTTCAGAGGAAATGACTGTATTCTACGGAACGATACTTCCTGAGAATCTCTCAAAGATGCAAGAGCTACTCTCGGATATGCTTCGTCCATCATTAACGCAGGAGGATTTTGATACTGAAAAAAATGTAATCCTTGAAGAGATCGCGTTGTATCAAGACAGGCCTCAGTTCGTTCTTTTTGAGCAGGGTCTAGGAAGATTTTTCGACAAACATCCTGCGGGTAATTCTGTTCTTGGTACTACACAATCTATTACTGATATTACCAGGGATGAAATGCTGTCGTATTTCGAAAGAAGATATTCACCAGTAAATATGTCGCTGGTAATAACTGGTAATTTTGATTTTGAAAAAGCAGTTCGAGATGCAGAGTTACATTGCGGTTCCTGGAAACCATTTGAAGCTGGGCGAAAAGCAGCTCCATACAAAAGAACTGTCCCAGATAATCATATTTTTTCGAAAAAAGATCTCAATCAATCACATCTTCTTTTGGTTACCAACGGAATCGGTGCACAAGATGAAAATCGATACGCTCTTTCGACTTTATCGATAATCATTGGAGATGGAAGTGGTTCGAAATTATATTGGGAACTTGTTGAAGCCGGTTTATGTGAAGCATGCATATTCGATTCTGACGAAAGAGACGGCACAGGTTGCATGATGATTTATGCAGTGACTGAATCTGATAAGTTAGAGCTGGTCAAAGAAAAAATCCTTTCGATTTCAAACAATCCATTAAATTTCTCAGATGAAGATCTCGAGAGAGCAAAAAGAAAAATTGCTACTAGAGTAGTTCTTAGTGGAGAGTTACCAATAGGAAGACTTATGTCCATAGGAAACGATTGGGCTTATAGAGAAAAAGTTACACCTTTAGCTGAAATCGCAGAAAAAATTCTAGCTATTACGAGAGAAGACATAAAAAAAGCGGTCGATAAATCGCCGCTTTCTGGGTGGTCTGAGTACCGACTTATAGCTGAGTAGCGCTATCTTTTTCTACCTTTTGCGCCGCCCCGTTTTTTCGGTGCTTCGTCCTCATCGTCTTCGTCTTCCTCTTCTTCCTCTATTTCTTCTTCATCTTCATCCTCATCGAGGTCGAGATCGTCGTCATCATCTTCGTAATCGTCGTCATCCTCTTCCTCTTCTTCCTCGTCATCTTCGGAACTATCAGCGAAGACATTTGGATCAACTTCTTCGAGCGCTTCTGTTAAAGCTGCAATTAAGTTGGCAATTTCTTCAGGGGTGTAGTCATCAGTTTCGATACTTCCTTCAATTGCAATCTTTAGTTCTTTAATGATTGCAGCATCAGGATCGACAATGTCTGTTGCATCATCATCCTTATCCTCATCATCTTCGACTTCACCATATTCTGTATCAAGTGAATCTTGAAGCTCCGCAAATCCCTCAAGGAGTTGAGAAAGAGCTTCCATAATTTTTTCTGTAGCGCGATTAGACATATTCGTTCCGAGTTGGGTAAAAATTTACCCCCATATTTGATAAGAAGTTAAAGGATTTATCAACCCATTTCCAACAAAAGATCACTGTTTATAGTGGCTTGCCAGAATTCACCCTAGACTTGATACTTGTGAGATATATGAAATCGATTTTTACTCTCCTCCAGGTGGCGCTCTTTAGTGTCTTTATTGTATTTTTATCAGGTTGTTCTTCGAAGTCACCAGCCGCACTATCAAATGTATCTGAACAAAGGCCTGCAGCCTTATCATTTGAAAGCAAAAATAATCAGCAATCATCAAAAGAGCTCCTTTCGATAAACTCTGTTTACATTGCGCCCCCAGTATTTGCGGGACCATCTGTTGAAGCAGACCCATCCCATGTTAAGGCAATGATTAGTGAAGCGTTTTCAGCAGAATCATCTATGTCTTTGGTCAAAGATAAATCTGATATAACTTCTCGTTCGATTTGTGAAGGTGCAAGAATTGCGAATGCAGATTCATGTCTTGTTATTACAATAGATAATTATACTGAGCGGGCTGGTTCTGCGATGGCTGCCACAAAACTTTCACAAGTATCTTACTTACTAGAGCTTGTTCGTATTTCAGATAAAAAAGTTGTATTCATGAAATCATTCGATTTCCACGATCAGTCACTAACCGAGAATCTACTCAGTGCCGAGGACACCATCGATCAAAAAGGCGGAAGCGCCGGGTATGCAACAGCAGCATCAGTTTTTTCAAGAAGTATAAGAAAAGTATTTCGAGAGCTTGATGAATTAAGAACTAAGCAATTTTTAATTAATTAATTTCAACATGTACGGATATGGCAGTATCAACCGGGCGAAGAAAATTAGACTCTAAAGGAAAACGCTCAAAGAAAGCGTATGATTGGGTTGATGATTCAAGTCATACAGGTTGGGGAAATGAAGTTGCAGCAATTATTTTTTTTGCTTTCGCTTTTTACTTAGGTCTCGCAGTTATTTCTTGTTTATTCGGAGCCACTGAGTTTCTCTCTGGAATGGGAGCAGTTGGCACGTATATCGCACTTCTATTTACTAAATTGTTTGGCGCGGCTGGTATTGTTCCAGTTCTTTGGCTTGTCTGGATTGGTTTAGCCTTATGGCAATTAGATGAGAAACCAAATGCACTCTCTGTTCGTTCTGTTTTAATTCCACTTTTTGGTTTGTCCATTGTTCTGATTTCACTTGGTGCAGGGCTTAGTTTTTTTAAGCTTGAGCTCGGCGGGCAGATCGGAATTTATATAGGGGCACCACTGAAAAGAGTTCTCGGTGGGTTTGGAGTCTCGATTCTTTTAATAGCAACCTGTATTGCTGGACTTTCGCTAGCACTAAAAAGGTCAGTAGCCGAACTAGCCACTGGTGCGACGTTTATCGCCCAGCAAGGTCTTTTGTATAGCACTGCAGCTGCCTTTACAACTGTTTCAACCACACAGCTGCTTTTTCGCGGATTAAAATATGGTTGGAATCAAGCATTTTCAGGACCTGCAAACAGATCCGAGATAACTATCCCAAAGCCTCGAGCCTTAAAACCGGAAAAATTACTGATTGAAAAAAGCACTCTGGTAAAAAGTAAAAATCAGAAGACTGAATCTTTTTTCTCAGATCAAGACTCTGAAGAATTTACAGATACAATCCCTACTGAAAATTTATACGGTGCTTTTGAGTTAGGAATTGAAAGCAAAAAAAAGAGTCCATCAAAATCGCTTCTCGATGATGTCGAAATTGAGGATCAATCAGAGGTTTCTAAAGACGACACAGATGCCGTCGATTCAGATGAATTTTTTTCACATGTTGTCGTATCAAGAAGAGCCAATCTTGCTGCTGAGAATTCAAAAAGTGACACCACAGAGTCTGTAAAAACTAAAGAGACTTCCGTTCGTCAAAAAAAGAAGCAAGTTATAGAAGAGGCACCTGACTTTAGTGGCTATCAACGTCCATCGTATTCACTTTTAACTGCAGCAGATGTTCCTGTTCAGAGCGAAGATGATGACGAGCTTATTCAAAAATCAAGACAGATTGAGTTAAAGCTTAGAGATTTCAATATTCACGGAAGAGTTACAGAAGTTCATCCTGGCCCAGTTATTACTCTTTTTGAATTTGAACCTGCACCAGGTGTTAAAGTTGGTAAAATTGCCGCACTCCAAGATGACCTTGCGATGAGTCTGCGAGCATCGTCAATTCGAATAATTGCTCCGATACCACGAAAAGGAACTGTAGGAATCGAAGTCCCTAATAAACACCGAGACATTGTGCGACTTAGAGACGTCTTAGAAACTCCTGAAGCTCAAACCCCAGAGTCAATTTTGGCTGTACCACTTGGTAAAGATACATACGGCGATCCTGTTGTTGTTGATATCGCTACAATGCCGCATCTTTTGATGGCAGGAGCAACGGGAACTGGTAAGTCTGTATCTATTAACGCACTTCTTGTAAGTCTTTTATATAAAGCTTCACCTGCAGACTTAGGATTAATTCTTATTGACCCTAAAATTCTTGAGCTCAGTGTATACGACGGAATTCCACATCTGAGAGTTCCAGTAGTAACCGTTCCTCGTCAAGCAAAAGCTGTACTTGATTGGGCAGTGAAAGAGATGGAAAGGCGGTACCGTGTGATGCAAAAACACGGAGTTCGTAGCATCGACGGGTACAATGCCATCGTAAAAGGAGATTCACTCGAAAAAGCTTTTGAGAAAGAGAAAAAAATTGACGCAAGTATTATCGATCTAACTGAAGCAGAAATTCTTGAACAGGGAACGATACCTCCAGAAGACGAGACTACAAAAATGCTTCAAACAGCTTTTAGTGATGAGCCAGTTAGAATCGTCGAAGAGCTTAAACCACTTCCCAAAATTGTCATTGTTATAGATGAGCTTGCAGATTTAATGCTGACCGTTGGACGAGACATCGAAGAACTAATTACACGATTAGCACAAAAAGCGCGTGCCGCAGGAATTCATCTCATTCTCGCTACACAACGTCCAAGTGTTGATGTTATTACTGGATTGATTAAAGCAAACTTCCCAGCACGACTATCATTTCGAGTAACAACGAGGATCGATTCTCGAACTATTCTTGATAGCATGGGAGCTGAAAGACTACTAGGTAAAGGTGACATGCTTTTCATGCAACCAGGGGCGCAACATTTGAAACGTATCCATGGAGCTTTTGTTTCTGATGCTGAAGTAATTAGAGTAGTTGAAGCTGTTAAAAAACAAGCCTCTCCATTTTACGATCAGAAAATTATTGATCTTTGCGAAAAAGCATTAAAGGAAGAGGCTGAAAATACTAATCAAGAAGGTTCTGGAATTTCCGAAGAAGATTTTGATCCTCTCTATGATAAAGCCGTCGAGTTAGTAGTACAAAAAGGTCAAGCTTCAACTTCTATGGTTCAGCGAGTTTTTAGAATCGGCTACAACAGAGCTGCTAGAATTATAGAGCTCATGGAAAAAGAAGGAGTGATTGGACCAATGGATGGAATAAAACCAAGAGAGGTTTTAGTTCAAGAAACGCCAACACCGAATAATGACGATAGTTTTTAAATGGATTATGAATGAGCGATCAGATATCGATAGATGAAATTAAAAGTCGCCTGGAAGTAATAGAAAAACGACTGAATATCCCTAACCCTGCAGCAAAAAAAAATCCCATACCAGTCGAAAACTCTTCCCCATCCTCTAATTATTCTTCGGATAATTCATTTACCTCGAATGAATCCCATACTTCGTACTTTACCTCTGCCAACGTTTTAGCCTTTGCAGGTTTTCTCTGCCTGTTTCTTGCTGCAGTTTTTATAATTCTTGCCGCAATTGATCTTGGTTGGTTGACCCCAGCAAGGCAGTGCAGTGCAGCTGCAGTTTTAGGTGCTTTGCTCATCTGGGCTGGTTTTGCGCTAAAAGAAAAGGATTCAGGGTACGCCTCATTTTTACCAGCAGCAGGTGTTGGTTCTCTCTATGCAGCACTCTATGGAGCTCATCTTTATTATCAGTTGTTAAATCCCACTACCGCACTCAGTTTATCAATACTAGTGAGTCTATTTTCTATTTATCTTTTTACTGTTTTTCGGTCTGATGTCTTTGCAGTTATATCAACTATTGGCTCTTATACCGTTCCGATTCTAATAGTAACTCCTTGGAATTCATTTGAATGGACTTCAATCTATTTTCTCTTTTGGTCATCTATCTATGCCGTCCTATCAGTGCTCGTAAAGAGTCGATCAATCACATTAATTGCCTCTTATCTAGGAATTGGCCTGTATTCTTTTCTTTCGATAGGAAAAGGGGACTATTTAAGTATTGCAGCGTTCGTTCAACTTGCTCAATTCTTGGTTTTATTTGTAGGCACTGTCTGCTTTTCAATTGTAAATCGAAGTCCTCTTTCAACTAAAGAGTCACTTTTTTTCTATCCAATACTTTTATTCTTTTATAGTTCAGAATTTAACTCTCTTCATCATGTAATGCCTTCCTTGGCGCCTTACGTCATGGTGCTCCTTGCTTTGATTGTTGTTTTTGGATTTTTGACTGCAAAGCGTTATTTACAAGAGCCAGCTGGAAGTGCTTCCCTTGTACAAGCATACTGCTCTTTGACTTTTATCCACTCAGTTTATTTTGAAATATTTACCGATGAATATAGACCATTGGTTCTGATACTTTTCATACTGCTCTCTTTTTTCTCAAGCGTATCTCGTACATCTTTTTTACAATCTCTTACTGCACAGTGTAGTTTATTATTTGTAGCAATCATCGAATATGCTTCGTTACTAGAAAAACTAACAGGTAATTCCTCAATGCATCAGACAGATCCTTTATCAATCTTATATGCTATTGTCCTTTCTGGACTTTTTACCGCACGCGGAATTCAATCAGTTTTAAAAGACTCAAGTACGGGAATGCTCTTTTTTATCCTAGGACACTCCTTAGGATTGGCAGCTCTGTATGCATTCTTAGTAGATGCTGGCTCTATTCTTGTTACAGCTGCGTGGGTATTTTTTGGTGGTTTTATTTTATATCTAGGTTTCAGTAAAAAGATTAAACCTCTCGCAAAATCATCTGTTTTTATCCTTCTTTTTGCCTTTTTAAAGCTATTTCTGTACGACGTTTCGGAATCAAGTGATTCTATACGATTTATCAGTTTCCTAATGACTGGGATAGCTCTTTATGTCAGTGGTTGGATTCTTAAAAAGATCGATCGAATTGACCCAGTTGTACCTTAATTTTTAAGGATAACTCGTTGACTTCACTTTAAAACGAGGTGGATAATTGTACTATGTCTAATACCGAAAGCTTATTATCTGAAGAGTTGTTTTCTCAGTTTGGTACAAACGCCAGCTTTATTCGAGAACTCTACACCCATTTCCGCTCTGATCCGTCATCTGTAGGGGAGCCTTGGACACAATTTTTTCGTGAACTTGAAGCATCAAATCTATCAACCGAAACAGGTGAAAATTACTCACTACCACAGGGAGTAACGCTCGAACTTGTTAAAAAACAGGCGCAAGTATCTCGGTTAATCGACCTTTACCGAACTAATGGTCATTTCCACTCAAAGATAAATCCTCTTACAAAAGGAATCGTTACTAGACCAGAAAAAGAAGAGTTACATATCGACTCTCACGGACTGAATTCATCAGATTTAGAAACTCCTTTTTTTACTGAAGGATTGCTCTCAGAAGGAACAGCTTCTCTTTCTGAAATCGTAAGTAAACTTCAAGACACTTATTCCAACACCGTTGGCTTCGAGTATATGCACTTAACTGAACAATCTGAGCGTGAGTTTCTTAGATTGAAAATTGAAAGTGATGGAAAGCCAAACTATCCAGTAGAAACAAAAAAGTTTTTATTAAAATCAATTAGTGATGCGGCTGAGCTTGAAGCACTTCTTCACAAGAGATTTGTAGGGGCAAAACGTTTTTCGGTTGAGGGTTCTGAAACAGCAGCAGCAATGATTCAAATTGCACTCAGTAAATTAGCTGAGCACGGCGCTGAGCGATCTCGAATTGGAATGGCGCACCGTGGACGATTAACGACGCTTGTTAATATCTGTGGAAAGCCTCTTGAAGAATTGGTTTGTGAATTTGAAGACACAACATACGCAACAATAAACGGTTCTGGAGATGTTAAATATCACCTTGGTTCAGAGGCAACCTATAATGGATTAGGCGGATATTCTCTTGAAGTATCATTAGCTAATAATCCTTCGCATCTAGAATTTGTAAACGCAATTGTCGAAGGACAGGTAAGAGCAGATCAAGATCATCAGTTTAACGGCGACCGCAAGAAATCAGTTCCATTTTTGATTCATGGTGATTCTGCTTTCGCTGGACAAGGTGTTGTATTTGAAACACTCAATTTTGTTGGAACAAAAGGATATGACTGCGGAGGAACACTTCATTTAGTAATTAATAATCAGATTGGATTCACAGCAACTGAAGATGAGTCACGTGGTACTACCTACTGTACCGACCTAGCAAAAGGAATTAACGCTCCAGTGTTCCATGTGAACGGAGAAGACGTTGAAGCATGTGCGTGGGTAATGGAGATTGCTTCGGAATTTCGTCAAAAATTCAATCGAGATGTTATCGTTGATCTTATTTGTTACCGAAAATACGGACATAACGAAGGAGACGATCCGACTTTCACTCAACCATTAATGTATAGCGAGATTAAAGCCAAGGCTCCTATCGCTCAACAATATGTTGAAAAACTGAAATCAGTTGGTGTCGATCTTTCAAGTGACTTATCTGAATATCAAAAGAAATATCAAGAATTTTTTGAGAATGCGACTACAAAATCAAAGACTCTTAAAGATGTAAATAAAATCACTATTAAGAATTTCAAGTCACCTTCAACGAAGGTTAAAAAAGATACTCTTATAGAAGTATCTGAAGCTCTTTATAAAACGCCAGCTGAATTTGCTGTCCATCAAAAATTATTAAATATCATTAAGA
The DNA here is from genome assembly GCA_044356295.1 of Bdellovibrionota bacterium. GTDB lineage: Bacteria > Bdellovibrionota_C > UBA2361 > UBA2361 > JBIKWN01 > JBIKWN01. The sequence goes on along the minus strand of JBIKWN010000024.1, from coordinate 5,322 downwards.
AGCGCGCTCAAAACGTAATTACTGGCGAGAATATTGAGTGGGGAGTTGCAGAAGGACTCGCTTTTGGATCCCTTCTTTTAGAAGGAGTTCCTATTCGAGTCTCAGGACAGGATGCGTGTCGTGGAACGTTTAGTCATCGCCATTCTGTTTTAGATTCAACTGAAACACTTGATACATGTATTCCGCTTAACGGCCTTCAAAGTACTCACCCTTCAGCGGCTAAATACGAAGCGTTTAACTCTGTGCTTTCTGAATGCGGAGTAATGGGCTTTGAATATGGATATTCAAATATTGCCCCGCATTCGCTAACAATTTGGGAAGCTCAGTTTGGAGATTTTGCAAATGGTGCTCAAGTTATAATCGATCAATACATTTCATCAGGTGAGCTAAAGTGGGGGATGCAGTCAGGTTTAGTTCTGCTACTGCCTCACGGTTCAGAAGGACAAGGCCCAGAGCATTCCTCTGCTCGAATTGAGCGTTTTCTTCAACTTTGTGCAGAAGACAATATCTTTGTTTACATACCTTCCAACGGTGCGCAGCATTTTCATCTACTGAGACGTCATGCACTTGCTGAAGTTAAACGACCAGTGGTTGTGATGACACCAAAGAGTCTGTTAAGACTTCCTGATGCATCATCAAAGTTATCTGATTTTACGAATTCAGAATTTCAACCAATAATTACTGATGTCATCGGTGACGAGAAGAAGGCTAAGCAAACTTTCCTTATGTCAGGAAAGATTTACTATGAAGTTGTAAATGCACTTAAGGCTTCTGGTAAATCAGCTCGTATCATTCGTGTTGAGCAACTGTATCCATCACCTCTCAATGAGCTAAAGAAAGCTATTCAAAGCAGTGAGGTTACTTGGGTCCAAGAAGAGCCACAAAATCAGGGTGCTTGGAGCTTTATGTCAGAGGTCTTGAGAGATGAGCTCAATCTTAAAGTAAACTATATTGGGCGACCAAAGAGAGCTTCTACTGCATGCGGCTCACATAAGCGCCATCAAGTAGAACAAAAAGAAGTTATTGATTTAGTAATTAAGAACATCGGTTGAGAAATATATTTAGATATATTTCATTAATATACTTAATTTAATCTTAACGAGACAAATTCTATTAATTTTATTCCAGTTTTATCCGACTATCTCGGGGATGGAATGGAAAACCCCTTATGTAATTTATCGTCTTGTTGAAGGTGGAAAGGCTAAAATCGTCTCTACCCCAGAAGACCTCGTAAAAGCTAAGTATTGGCTGCAGTATATTGCGGAACCATTTGACGTCCTGTGTAAGTCACCATTGCACCCGAAGCACACTAAAAAGGCTGAAAATCCAGAATATTGGGCTCATAAAGAGCCATCAGGTAAGCCTAGCTATGCTGAGGCTGAGTGGAAGGCTTTTTGGCAAAAAGGTGGTTGGGACACTATCTTTAGTGAAGAGACGATTCCTGGTTGATTATACTAATCTACTTCTAGGTTCGTAGGATAAGTATCTACTGTCTTGTAGGACGTAACTGAAGACATTTTTGTAACGCGAAGGTCGCGAAGTACGCGAAGGGGAAAGATTAATCTTTTCGATTACTTTGGGACTTTTATGGTATGTGTGTAGACAGCTAATTCCTGTAGTACTAGTCTCTTTTATAACGTTGTTTACAGAAAGAGGTGTGTATGGAGATGTCTGATAGAGGATCAAAAATCATCGACTTAAGTTTATCTCTTGATGCAGTTAAAGAACGCCTCAAAGAGGTTGGGCTAACTACGATTGATTCAATCTTAAAACCTCTTGTCGATACTTACCGAAATAACAAATTCGCAAATAAAAATTCGCTCATACCAGCGAAAAAAATTGAAAAATTCCCACTTGAAGCATTCGTTGTTGATTGCGGAGGAACAAACACAAGAGTTCAGCATTACGTAAACGATGAGAATAACGTTGAAACATACGAATCGAGTCCAAAAGGATCAGGGCCCAACCAAAGTTGGATGAATAAAAATGAGATAAGTCCAGAAGAACCAATAAGGCAGTATTTTGGAAATATCATCGACGAGATGATTGCAGCCGCTGGTGGTGATATCTCTCGCGTAAAAAACGTATCTATTGTTTGGTCGAATAACGGTGAATGTTATCAGCTAGAAGGCGAAACAAAAGGAGTGTCTCTTAAAGTTGTCGGTAAAGATGATGGAACTGACTACAGAAAGAATGAGCCATTTATTAAAGGGCTCAAAGATGGTGATGATATTGGGAAGATATTTTTAGAGGAAGCCGCTCGAAGAAATATATCATTAGATAGATTAGTGATTGGCAATGACACAATATTTGTGGGAACTGCTGCAAGCAACGAACCGGATGCGGCAGGTGTTTCTTCGTCAGGCTCTAACATGGAAGCAATCATCAATGGTTTCTTAACAAACCTCGAGTGTGGGGCAAGAATCAAAGCAGAGATTGCTGCATGTGATTGGGAAAAAATTGATGACACTACAATAGAATCATTTATAGCAGGTAACTGGTATCCTAAACGATTTATAAAAATCCTTGAGGGATATTTTATGAACAATGATTCGAGTGGTTCCATGCTTGCATCGCTCAATGAATTCACGTTTCCGATGCTAAGTGTGCAAGGGAAAGGCTCGATAGCGTTCTCAAGGATATTTGATGCGGTTGAAGCTATACTTGATCAAGGGAATATTTCAATAAGCGATCTAGAAAAATTAAAAGCTTCTCTTGGATTGCCACCTGAATCTGACCTTACACCAGATGCAGTGAATGCATTACGAGAAATTACAACTTTTGTCGCAGAGCGCGCTGTAAAACTTACTGCAGTGATGGCAGCTATTGCACTTTCGCACCGTGTGGAAGTTGCGAAACAAGAAGGTAGGCCACTTCGATTAGCAATGGATAGTAGGGTGCTTGAAGGATTAGATAGAAACGGATTATTCGCATCAACGCTTCATGAATTAATTGGGGATGTCACTATTGAACTAGTCCCAGAAAGAGTGCTTCCAGATGGTACCAAAACGAGTGTACCTCTACTTGGTGCACCACTAGCGCTCTATCTATTTTAGAACTTCAGATTCTTACCTGGACTGCTATCGATTCCAATTCTACGTTTATCGTACACTTCAACCATTTGTATTGAGGCATGTCGCGAAAACTCTTGAACAAATCGATGTGACAAACCATCGTCTAATAGTTTTGTAATAGCAGTAGCTCTTGCTGAGTGTGGGCTTACAACTTCAGACACGCCGGCTCGTAGTGCGTACTCTTTAAACATCTTGTAAATACCAGAATGTGAAATAGGGCGGTTCACAGGAGTCTTTCCAGCCTGACCAAGATAAGCACAGAAAACAAAATCACCATCACGTGCTTTGTGGATTTTTTTTCGTACTTCGAGATACGCATAGACGACGCTACTTACCCAATCTGGAAAAGCTGATTGCTGATCTTTTTTAGCTTTCGTTGCTCGAAGGGTGACGTAAATAGTGCCCGCATGTGAGCGCTTTATATCTCCGATTCTAATACTAGCTACTTCACTTCGACGAAGACCAGCACCAAATAAAACACACAGTAATGCTTTATCACGAAGTCCTTTTTCAGTAGTGGTATCAGGAAGAGAAAGTATCTGCTTTACGAGATCAAAAGGAACCATTTCAGTAGGGCGCTTTCTTCCTGATTCCTTCGGTGGTGGTGTAACTTTATCAGTATCAAAAGGATTAGAACGAATTAATTCAGCCGCAACTAAGACTCGATACATTCTTCGAAGAGCTGCAAGTTTTTTCCATACAGTTGCATTTGTTTGAGTTGCTTCGAGACCAGATTTTTTTTCTTTGTCGTTAAATTTTACTTCAACTGAAACAGACTTTGATTTTTTTCTTTGCTCAGTACTTGATCTTTGCATCCGAGCTTTCTGACCAGGGCGAGTAAAAAGCCATTTTCTATAACTCAAAGCGTGAAGATCATTTACTGAGAGAATCTTTTTGGTACCCGTTTCAGTTTCAGGAATAGCGCCAAGAAAAGAACACCATTCTTTAAAGATACCTCGATAGGTTATTTGAGTATTAGGTGACCTCGTCGAAAGAAAAGCTTCAAGCCTTATCCAAGCCAAACGGCTATTTTTTCGACTTATTACTGCAAGATCACTCATAAGGATCATTTTAGACCTCAAAAAATTGCGGCAAAAGGGTGAATTTAGTTAGAATTGAGCCTTCGCCTAAAGGTTAGAGCATTTATAGTTATGTCAGTATCAAGTCCACACACAAGCGCCGCGTACTCAATCACCGTTCATTTGAAAATTGAGAATAAACCTGGAAGGTTTGCCAGTATCCTAAGCGAAGTTGCACAGCTAGGTGGTTCACTTGCCGAGATGTCACTGATAGAGAGCACATTTCATTACAACGAACGGCTTGTAACCATAGCGGCACGCAGTGAAGCACATGCGAAAGAGATTGAGTCCAAAATTAGAGGACTTGAAGCAGTCGAACTTATTTCTTGTATCGACGACACTTTTCATATGCACATTGGTGGAAAATTGTCGGTCGATTCTAAAAGTATTATTCAAAATTTTGATGAACTGAGTCGTGCATACTCACCAGGAGTTGCAAGAGTTTGTACTCATATCGAGAAAAATCCTGAAGCTGTTTTTGAATATACAATTAAAAAAAATACCGTTGCTGTTATTAGTGATGGTAGTGCTGTGTTAGGTCTTGGAAATATCGGACCGAAAGCTGCTATTCCAGTCATGGAAGGAAAAGCAGTTCTCTTTAAACAATTTGCAGGTATTGATGCATTTCCAATCTGTCTTGAAACACAAGATACAGAAGAAATTATAAGAACAGTTAAAAATATCAGTACTGTTTTTGGTGGGATAAATTTAGAAGATATCTCTGCACCACGTTGTTTTGAAATTGAAAGAAGACTGCAAGCAGAGCTAAATATTCCAGTGTTTCATGACGACCAACATGGTACAGCAGTTGTTGTATTGGCTGGCATGTTAAATGCTTTAAAAATTCTCAATAAGAAAATTGGCGATGTAAAAATTGTTGTGAATGGATTTGGTGCTGGTGGAGTTGCATGCACAAAGATGCTGCATGAGGCAGGTGCAAGAAATATTATTCCTTGTGATAGTAAAGGTATCGTTTATCGTGGCCGACCAATTGGAATGAATTCTGAAAAAGATGAGGTTCTAAAGTATACAAATCCTGAAAGTGAAAAGGGCACATTAAGTGATGCACTACGTGGAGCTGATATATTTTTAGGTGTTTCTGTTCCTGGAGCCATCTCGCGAAGTGATGTTCAAGCAATGGCAAAAGATCCGATCGTGTTTGCATTAGC
>JBIKWN010000023.1:0-32923 GCA_044356295.1 Bdellovibrionota bacterium | reverse complement strand
GGGAATTACTGCGTACTGAATTAAGTAAAATGTTATCTCAACCTGAATGTACTAACCCAGCAGTTTGGGATTATTTCGTATTCAATCATCCAAGAGTAGGTGATTGTAACCTCGACGAAACCTTGTGGTTTCTTTCAGTGCATCTTCGCTATCACTATGTCCGAGCAAAGAAACTATACCGAGTATAGTTATGCTGCCACTCGCTCTTCGTTCATCATACCTACAAGATCGGTAAGAAGTTGAACATGTAGTGGTGCAATTTTTTCCCCCTCTTCCTTAACTTCATCATGACTTGGTGGTTTATCAGAAAGTCCCGCACCTAAATTTGTTATTGTAGAAAGTATAACGACTCGAGGGAGTGGTAATGCATGTTCACCGTTGAATTCAGGACGAGTTGCATGCTGACATGCAGCTTCTACTTCATGCCCAGTTGACATTCCAACAGCCCCTGGAGCAAATTTTGCATAAGGTCCTTGCAACATTTGTTGTCGTTCATTGGCGAGGCGTGCTATTTCAGCAGGAAATTCATATCGTCTTCCTGGATACTGAATGTATGACCCTTCAAAGGTGCGAATACCAAGTTCAGCAGCGATTGCACCTAAACGTTCGTGAAACTCAGTACAGACAACGTGTGCAGGATAAAAAAGATCCCCTGCATATGGGTGTTGTAGTCCCGAACCAAAGTTCGGAACAGTTTCTTTCGCGATGCTAGTTGCAAGCATAACGGTACCAGGAAGATGATTTGGATCAAGACTTCCAGCAGCATTGGTGAGAATAAGGTTATGAATACCAGCATCTAGAATAGCGGCGGTTAGTAATGCTGATTCATCAACATTTCCGTTTCTTTCATAGGTATGAATCCTTCCCGAAAGTGCAACAACAGGAGTACCATCTTGAAGTCTGCCAGCAATCAGGCATTTTTTATGACCAGGAACATTACCAAGCTCCATAAATTCAAGCCCAGGAAGGTTGTTATATTTAATGATCAGTGGGTCTTGAATAGTTTCTCCAAAAGCATCGAGCCCACTTCCTAAAGTAATACATACTTTTGGAAATTCCATTTTTGAAGGATCAACACGCCCTGTATCAGTAGGATTGAAGTGATTAAGGAGCTTTAGTCTGAAGTACGCACCAAGATCGCATACGGTCTGCCAGTAGAGGTCTGCATCAGTAGCTTTGATTGATTCGGCACCAGCAAAAGGTGAGCCATAGGTTGATGATGAAGAGAGTTTCTTTGAAGGTATTGTTACAATTTTTTGGAAGGCATTTTTTCTAAATTCTGTTGAGATTCCCATAAACAGCACCAATTAAAACTTTAAAGCGACGAAATCCTACCATACCTCAAATATTAAGTTTAATTTCGTCAGAAAAAAATCTTCAATAAATATGAAGATTTAACAGAAATAAATTTTTTGCGTAGTTCATTTAGCCTCGGTACCCTCTTCATGAGATATAAATAGATTATTAAGTATGCCATCCCCATCATCAGATCCATCACAGGCGTTAAGCCACTGCCCTCTGTCTAAAACATTACCTCTCTGGTCAATGGAAGATTCTCGGGAAGCCAAAGCTCGTTTAGCAGCATTTCTAGAATCGGGAAGACTCAAAACGCTTTTTCCTACTGCTTCAAGAGTGACTCAAGCAGATATTCGAAGCGTTGTTCCAGAGGGTTTAGTATATGCCTGTGATTTTTATGTTGATGGTTTTGAAGATGGGCAAGTTCAACCCGGTGGGATTCTTAAAGACAGTATATTTAATATTGATCACCATGCTGACCTTACTCAGATGAGGAAAATGATATCGAGTGGTAATTTAGCAATTCAACATGTAACTACATTCGGTATAGATCCAAACGTACCTATTTTTATCAATCATACTGATGCTGATTCGATGATCTCGTCGCTTATTATGGCAGGAGTTCTTCCGCCGGAAGAGGAATTATTCGGAGCCGCTGTCATAGCCGCTGATCATACTGGGGCTGCAAATGTTATTTCAGATCTTTTGCAAGGTCTCGATAAAAAATTAGATTATCATTTTTCTGCAATTGCACTGATTGATCTTTTAGCAGGAAATAAACTTCATCCGATTGCATCTGAAGCACTTTTAAGTCGCCAAACTGCGAGACTTCGTGCAATGGAAATTACCAACAATTCAGATCATGTTACCTCACTTGACCATGTAGCACTCGTACAAGCCAATGAGGCACTTGCAGGAGAGATGTATTCCGACTTATTTCAAACGCAATCAGTCGTAATTCTTGTTCAAACTGTCGATGATAATCCTGTAACCAGAATTCGCTTAACCACCAAAGGCATGGAGCAATCGTTAAGCCTCCACGATTTAAAACTATCAGAGATAGTTCCTGGATGGGGTGGGCGCTGGAATGCAGGCTCCGATAGACGAGCTGGTGGTAGTGGTCAAAGTTACAATCCTCTAGAAGTAGCGCAAGAAATCGAACGTCGACTTCAGTCCCTCACCACGACATGATGTAGTTCGACCGGATGCTTATTTTTTGATAGGCTTTACACCATGCATTCATCCGTTCTTATCCTCGATTTCGGCTCTCAATTTACTCAACTTATTGCCCGTCGAATCCGTGAGATGGGTGTCTATAGTGAAATCAAACCTTGCACGACAGCACCTTCTGAACTCAATTTAAAATCATATCAAGCATTAATTTTATCTGGTGGTCCTGCATCAGTTCGGGATGAAGATGCTCCACCGTTTGATGCAAAATGGTTGGATGTTGGTTTGCCAACCTTTGGTATTTGCTACGGTATGCAGCTTGTTGCACATCTTTATGGCGGTGAACTTGCTGCAGGAGAAAGTCGTGAGTATGGAAGAGCTGAATTAGAAATAGTTTCTGATAAAGGAATTTTTACTGATTTTAAAATTGGATCAAAATCTACTGTTTGGATGAGTCACGGAGATCATGTTGTAGCTTTGCCAAAAGGTTATTCACTTCTTGCAAAATCACACGGTGCTCCGATTGCTGCAATCGGTAATACCGAGAAAAATATTTACTGCGTCCAGTATCACCCAGAAGTAGTACACACTGCTGAAGGTAAAAAGATGCTTTCAAATTTCCTTTTTAATGTTGCAAAAATTAAACCTGATTGGACTGCTGGAAATTTCATTGAAGAGCAGATTGAAAAAATCCGTAGCGAAGTCCCAGCAGAAGCAAATGTAATCTGTGGATTAAGTGGTGGCGTTGATTCAACCGTTGCTGCAGCACTTGTCCACCGTGCCATCGGAAAAAGGCTGACATGCATTTTTGTCGATAATGGCTTACTGCGAAAAGATGAAGCAAAAGAAGTTGTTGAGCTCTTGGGGAATTCAGGACTTGGTTTGAATCTTGTGCCCGTCAATGCAACCAATGAGTTCCTCTCTGAATTGAAAGGAGTGACCGATCCTGAACAAAAAAGAAAAATAATAGGGCGAGTATTTGTTGAAGTCTTTGAAAGAGAAGCGAAAAAAATATCGAAAGTGTCTCATCTTGTTCAAGGCACACTATACCCAGATGTTATTGAAAGTTTTTCAGTAAGAGGTCCTTCTGCAACAATTAAAACTCACCATAACGTGGGTGGGCTTCCAGAAAAATTACAATTTAAATTAATCGAACCACTCAGAGAACTCTTTAAAGACGAAGTGCGACTCATGGGGAAAGATCTTGATGTGCCCGATTCAATTCTTTCTAGGCAACCATTTCCAGGACCAGGGCTTGCAGTAAGAATCTTAGGTGATATCACTGCTGAGAAGTTAGCATTGCTTCAAGACGCTGATAAAATTTTCATGGATGAAATCAGAAGTGCAGGACTATACAAAACTTTATGGCAAAGCTTTGCTGTCCTTCTTCCTGTTAAGTCAGTAGGTGTTATGGGTGATGGCCGAACATACGAGCAAGCAATCTGCCTTCGAGCAGTACACTCTGATGATGGTATGACTGCTGATTGGGCATACTTACCACAAGACCTTCTTCAAAGGGTTTCCAATAAGATTATCAATTCGGTGAAAGGGATTAATAGAGTCGTTTTGGATATCTCGAGTAAGCCGCCTGCGACAATTGAGTGGGAATAGGGATATTTCTAAGCTTTCAGGGTTGAAAGCATTGTATTTTTTAGCTTTTGAAAAATAACCAATTGCAAAGATAGGTAAGCCCTTGATATAACCTATAAAACATAGTGGAACCCCGTTTTGGGGCAGTTTATTGGATGCAAATTAAAGAGTAGGCTCAACATGGTTAAACGCGAAAAAGCAAATTACCTTATTCAATCAGTGTCTCATGCGATCGATGTGCTTGAGGAACTTGTAAAGTCAGGTCAAGAAATTGGGGTAACTGAGCTTTCTAAAAGATTAAAGCTTCATAAAAATAATGTATTTCGTTTGCTTGCAACGCTTGAGCTACGTGGCTACGTTGAACAAAATAAAGATACTGAAGACTATCGACTAAGTGTACGTTGTTTGCAGTTAGGACAATCTTTTATTCAACAAAGCACTCTTGTCAGTCGTGCATTTCCAATCCTTCGCCAAGCTGCTGAAACTTTGGGTGAGACAGTTAGTTTTGCAACACTCAAGAATAATCAAGTTTATTTCCCAGTTACTGTTGAGTCCAAAAAAGCTGTAAAAGTTACCTCTAGAAATGGTTCGGTAATTGGTGCTAAAAATTGTGCTGTAGGCCGTCTTTTATTAGCCCAAGTTTCTGATGCTTCCCTAGCAGAAATACTTTCTTCGAATACTCCTCAAGATGCTGCAATTAAAAATCAACTAGGAGAGCTACGTTCAACTGGTCAAGTGATTGATAAAGGTGTTACCGAGGCAGATGTTGTTACTGTTTCTAAATTAGTACGCGGAGCTGGTGGCGAAATTGTTGGGTCTATCGAGATTCTTGTTCCTCAGTACAGAGCTAAACTTGAGCAGATTCAACCTATTCTTGATGCGGCTGTAGTAGAGTTGTCAACCAGTCTTGGTGCTGTTGCGAAAGGTCTAGTATCTGCTATTGAGAAAGAGGTCTCATCTGATTCTGCGGCAAAAGAAGAAGCGGTAAATAGTGCTTCTGTAATTGCATCTAGTCAGATTAATCAAGCACTTTTAGGAAGAATTGCCAGAACATAATTCTGTAATTTTCTTATACTTCAAAAAGGTCTGTTAATCAGGCCTTTTTTTATTTTTGATTAATTGAGACAACAATGAAGCTCAATTAATCAATGGTACAAACCCTCACTTCACCTTAAACTTATAGTAACTATATGACGAATAATTTTGGTCTTACCGAAGAGCAGATTGCTCTCCAAGCAGAAGCAAGGAAGTTTGTTAAAGCCGAGGTGATTCCTCATGCTGCCCGCCTAGATGAGCTCTCTGAGTTTCCTGCTTCAATCATTTCAAAGGCGCATTCATTTGGGTTTTTGAATGTTTTACAGTCCTCTGATTACGGTGGTACTGGGCTTTCATTCTTGGATTCATGTTTAGTTGTTGAAGAGTTCGCAGCAGGTTGTGCTGGAGTTACCACATCCATGGTTGCAAATGACCTTGCACTGTTACCAATTCATTTATGTGGAACAGCTGAACAGAAAAAGAAATTTATAGAACCGATAACGTCAAATGGATTATTTGCTTCCTTTGGACTTACAGAACCTGGAGCAGGTTCAGATGCTGGTGGTATTCAAACCCAAATTACCGATGCTGGAGATCACTATCTTGTCACAGGATCAAAGCAATGGATCTCGAATGGACAATACGCAAGTCAGTTTACTGTGTTTGGTTCTATCGATAAAACTAAAAAACATAAAGGTATCTGTTGTCTTGTAATTCCTGCTGATGCTCCTGGTATTACAAGGGGACATCATGAAAATAAATTAGGTCAGCGATGTTCGAATACCGTGTCTTTAACATTTGATAACGTCAAAGTTCCAAAAGAAAATCTTATTGGGAAAGAAGGAGAGGGATTCAAAGTTGCAATGGCAACCCTTGATGCAAGTCGCCCACTTACTGCAATCATCGCTGTTGGTATTGCACGTGCAGCTTTTGAATACGCACGGGATTACGCCAAACAACGCAAACAGTTTGGAAAAGAGATTGCATCATTTCAAGGTATCCAATTTATGTTGGCTGATATGGCTACAAAAATTGAAGCTGCAAGACTATTAACACATCGTTCTGCCAACATGTTAGATGCTGGTAAAAAAGCAAGCTTAATGTCAAGTATGGGTAAGCTTTTTGCAGCGGATATGGCAATGGAAGTTACCACTGATGCCGTACAGATTTTCGGGGGATACGGCTATACAAAAGATTATCCTGTTGAGAAATTAATGAGAGATGCAAAATTGATGCAGATTTATGAAGGCACAAGCCAGATTCAAAGAATAGTAATTGCAAAGGAGATCCTAGAATGAGCGTAATTTTTGACCAAGCAGGAGCTATGGATCGAGTTGCATATGACAAGGATCTTTTAGTTGAGCTTTTTGATATTGCTTTTCAAGATGCTGATGAAAGACTTATTACAATCGAAAATGCAATTTCATCTGGCAATGCAAAAGCACTAGCAGAGGCTGCACATGCAATGAAAAGTGCTTTTGGAAACATAGGTGCCATGTCTTGTCATGCCGCAGCGTTTAATCTTGAGAACAAAGGGAAGTCAGGCTCGATGGAAGGTAGTAGTGAGCTACTGGAAGACTTTAAAAATCAGTTGATTCTTTTTAAGCGGATTGCTGAGTCTTTTAAAAATATTTAAGCGAACGATTTTTCTTTTGTGAGCTCTTTAGGACAGCTGCATTGTGCAATGTCAGTCATGCACCCTTTGTTTTTTAAACCACAACTAACACTTTCTTCAAATCCTGCTTCAGTAGTATCGAGTGTTATCGTATAAGGGTCTTTCGTGCCTTTTTTTAGTTGATCAAAAAAGTTTCTAATTTTTAAAAATCCTTTCTGATGAATTAAGATGTTGGCTGCCCACAGTGATTGAGCATACGCAGGAGCAACAAATTTTTTATTTAACTTTGTAAATCCTTTCTGAAGGAGCTGAAAAGGAACTGGAGGATTTTTCTCGAGCCACTGCATCAATGCAAGTCTCATTAATGGATTAGGTGTGCCTTCCATAAACTGAGCTAATCCTTCATCGAGCCACCCTGGGCATTTGCCATCTGTAAGGTTATGGATCACTGCATGTGTAAATTCATGTCGTACGGATCGAACTAATTCCGCTTCGTTTAGTTCCTTCTGATTTATCGGAATAATAATTGTATCGTCGAAATAAAGTGCGTTTGTCCAGCTTGGAACACCAGTTGAAAGAGTAAAAACATCTGGAGTCATCAGCTTTACCTGTACACTCAACATTGGAAGTGGACCCAAAAGAGATTCGAGTTCTTTATGTGTTTTTTGAATGCTTTCTGTAACTAAGTCATTAATAGGCATGAAATTTTTTTGAGAACTTAGATGAATCATACCGCCTTTAGGAAGACTTACCGCAGAATAGGTTGTTACTATTTCAGAATTGAGGAAGGATTTTTGATTACTCCCTAAGCTTGCGCGAGGATCCGCCCACCCTGAATTTGGGAACAGATTTACAAAAAATGCACTAACTATAAGCAACAATAATTTGTCCAATGCTCATCCTCTGACCTATACGTTCGTCAGATTTTGGGTTTTACATGAGCTAAAGCATGACGAATGAGGGTGTACCGAATGGCGATGGTGGTGGTTTTAGATCTTACTTTATAACGCGAAGGTCGCGAAGTACCCGAAGTAATTGATATTTTTCTTCGCGTACTTCGCGACCTTCGCGTTATAAACTTTTACCATAAAAAATCACCTAATCTTGATTTCCATTTGCCATGACCGTGAGCGTAGGCATGAACTCAACCCTGACAAACTCGCGCGCCAATACCTCAAACCAACCATATTTCGTTTTGAAGATTCATTGACAAGCATTTTCTCGAACCGGTACAATTTAGCTATAACCATAGATTTTTAAAGGTAAAAAATGGAAGGACAAACAATTCCTGGAAACGACGGCTCATCATTTACCCCAACAGAAGAGTCACCAATATTTTTAACACCTGCAGCAATCGAAGCAGTAAGAAATGCCATAGCTGCTGAAGGCGAAGAAGGCGATGCTCTTCGTGTTTCAGTTCAAGGTGGTGGATGCTCAGGTTACCAATATGCATTAGATTTCGATAAAGAAGTCCGTATGGGCGATCTTGAACTTGAATTTGACGGTGTAAAAGTCCTGGTTGATTCAATCAGTGCTGGATACTTGAAAGGAACAGTCGTTGATTATCTATCTGGATTAAACGGAACTGGATTTAAATTTAGCAACCCAAATGCAAAAAGAACTTGTGGTTGTGGCAGCAGTTTTTCATAAGTTTCAATAGAATCATTGCGTGACCCAGATTCGAATTAAAAACAGCTGTAGATCTGGTCTTCTGACCATTTTTGCAGCTGTTTTTCTGTCCTCTTGCACCGAAATATCTATCGACTCTTCAAGCCCAAAGCTTACCTATCAATCTAATAAAGAGGTTGTTCAAGAGACTGTATCCTTATTCCCAACAACAGTTTCAATCCCAATGACCGAAGCAATTGCCGTTCGAGAAAGATTGCAATTTTTCTTCAAGGGAGAGTTAAAAGCTTCTTTCAAAGAAACAAATAGTAGCTTTTCAAGTGCAACTCCGAATTTTGTTTATAAAATCACTTACACCGCTCCTGATGAGCAGGGGCATCTTTCATATTCAGTTAGCTGTCAGTCGCGTGTTCCACAATTTCAATCGAATGCGCAATTGAATGCAAAAAATATTGCACGTTTTATTCGCGATGGCATTCTAGAACGAACCCTTGGAGAGTTCTAAGGGGAGGGGGTATTAACCTTCACCTTCAAGGTGTTCTTCGATGTTTTCCATATCTTTTTTAGTTTTATCAAGCCAGCATGATGTGCCAGGGGATTCTTTTACTCTTGTTGAATGTGATCTGAGTGTTGCTAGATCTGGTGCTTCCGGATAGTACTCAACTCTCATTGCCCTGTCAGGTTCTGAGCCAGTAAGTTCGAGTGAATCAATCCAAACACGAGTTATACGGAAACAATACGCTTCACCAGAAAGAGATTTCTCTTCTGCGTCGGATGCAAGCATGCCAATAGCATAAGCATTCGAGAAGTCTACTCCAAAACCAAGACCCTGAATCAGAATTGAGGCAACATTATATCTCGTACAGCCCCATCTATCTAATTCATATGTTAGGTCTTCTCGTTTCGATTTATTTTTAAGAAATCTGCGATATTCTGTAAATCCTTTCTTATCATGAAGATGAAAAGCGGTTAGTGCAATTGTATCAAAAATAGCTGAAAGAATTCCTTTTGTAACCCCAATACGCGGTATTGTCTTTCCTACGATCCCACCAATCTCAATTCGGTTTGGTATGATCTTTGCGTACTGTGCCCATTCTTCTTCATTAGCGAGTTTTTTTGCGCGACAGTACATGAATGCAGTTCCAAGAAGACCGGCAAGAGATTCTGGGGGAAGTTGTGTTACGAGTTGCGTGTCTTCGGTAATTTGTTTCTCGGGAAAATATATTTTTGCCGCACTTAAAAGTGAAGCGCTTAAACTAGGTGAATGACAAAGACGGTTAGCTTGAAACATAGTTGGTCGTGATAAGGCACCGCATTTGTCACTATCAGCTTTCAGTTGTCGGATAGATGTTGTGAAAGAGCTTGGTACAGTACCAAGTAAATTTGCATATGCTCGGGCATGTTCCCAACTGGAATTGCCACTATCATCGTTTGAAGTCATTACCTATGTAATCGAATGATTTGAAAAAATACTCAAGGGGAAAAATTATTATCTTGCGCATATCTTTCGCACATGTGAAGAATAGGGACAGTGTTTGAGTAAAAAGATGTTTCGTTAGTTGTAAGTAGTACGAACTTTTTTTACTGATTTATATAAATTGTGTGGAGAATAAAAATGGCAACTAAAAAAACTGCAAAAAAAGCAGCACCTAAGCGTACAACAAAGAAAGCAACTGCTAAGAAAGCTGCTCCTAAGCGTACTGCTAAGAAAGCTACAGCTAAAAAAGCTGCGCCTAAGAGAAAAGCTGCTAAAAGAAGATAATTTTTATCTTCTGCTTCGAGATGCAGTACTAACTCGAAGCGGTTTTTTTCTTTATTGTAGTTGAAGCCCCTTTGAAGAAATTCAAGGGGGTTTCTTTTTGCCTAGTTCAAAAGAGGAAGGTTTCTTAGATTAATGCCAAAAATAGAACGATGGTTTTTTATTTTCCGTCTCGGTCTTTTACTGATTTATTATTCAAAGTCTGTTCTACAAAGCCTATCCAAACTAATTGGGCGAGCAATAAATGACCTAATTTCATCCAAACGGGGCTATGAAATAACAAAGTAGTGACTCCAAAAATAACTTCAGTAAGTAGCAGTGCAGAGAGTTTATTTATTTTTTTACTGCTATGTACCCATAAAAGATATGCACCACTCACAGCAAAAATAGGATGAATAATCTTAATTCTTTCTAAAAAATGACTTGTTTCTGAAAAATCTGAAATGAGCCCTTCGGAAATTGAGGTAATAGGGAAAAGTGTTGTGCTAAGAGCTGCCCATGCACCAGTAACGGCTATCAGAAAAATAATACTAAATGGAACTGAAAGTTTCTTAACGCAGTCCCAAAATTTTTCTTGAAAATCTTCAATAGATAACGCCCACCACAGTGCAGTGATGCTTCCAACAAGGAGAAGTGTATTTCCTAAATGAAAAGCAATAACTATTGCACGACCAATGGATTGATCCGTGTGCACGTAGCCGCCAAGAACTAGTACAGCACCAAATAGTGCTTCAGTTATGGTAAAGATAGAAGTTGCTGCAGCAAAATGCCTAAGCGACGGCATCGAACGCCAGACTAAGAATGAATGAATAAAGATAAGTATCCCAAATAATCCCGACTTAGCGCGGTGAGCATATTCAATCCAAGTTTGTATTCTCAGATACCAAGAGCCGGCTGGAAAAAGTTCTCCATGACAAAGTGGCCAATGTTTACCGCATCCATCCCCTGAGCCTGAAATACGTACCCACGCACCCCATAGGATTATCACCACACAGAAGCAGAGCAGAAAAACTGAGAATTGTTGGAGTTTAGCCTTTGTCACGTAATTTCTGGTAGTATAGCGCTTCTTGACTTATGAAAGAACTCTCCCTTGTCTACCGAATAGATATACCTGAATCAGCGTCAGATGTGGCGAGCCGAGCCGAGCTCCCGCTATTTTTACTTGTCCATGGACGTGCAGGTAATGTTGACGTTATGTGGGCTTTTCGAAGAAGTCTTCCTCAAAAGGCAATCGTTATTTCAGTCCAAGCTCCAGAAGAGGATTCAATAGGTGGTTTTAGTTGGTGGAAAGTAGAGGGTGAAATTACCGATGAAATGATTGAAATAGGCGTCAAAAAACTGAGAAATTTTATTGAAGAAGTTTTTGAGATGCTTGGATTTACAACCACTATTCATGCGTTAGGTTTTTCGCAAGGCTCGGGTGCATTGTCTGTGTTATTGCAAAGAGAACCAGAGCTTTTTGAGAAGCTTGGGATACTTGCAGGATTTGTTATTAAAAAACATGACGAAGATGCGTTGAAGAAAAGTTTTATGAAACCTGCTGTACTCATCGCACATGGTTCTGAAGATAAAATAGTTCCACTGACTCGCGCAGAGGATGGAAAAATATTCTTAGAAGAAAGAGGAGTCTCTGTAACATTGGTAACGGATCCAGTTGGACATAAAGTTGGGTCACTTGGAATGCGAGCGATAAAAGAATTTTTTGGAGGATCATTGTGAAACACTTATTGATTGCAGTACTTTTAACTGGAGCACTAACAGCGACATCTTTTGCACAATCCAGAGCATTTGATTGTTTAGAGAGCAAAAAGAATAGTTCCGGTGTGCGACTTTCAGAAGTACAAACCCGGTACCAAGCCACAAATTCAGTAGAAGCTCTTTTTGAACAAGAATCCTATCTTGCATCGCTTGATATGAGTGAAATAAGTCAAGGAAAAGTCTATTTTCAAAAACCTGGTAAAATGAAATGGAACTATCATTCGCCGGAAGAGCAAACTTTTTTACTTAATGGAACGACTGCGTATTTCTTTCAACCAAACGAAAAACAGCTCGTAATAGATGAACTATCTTCAATACTTATCACTGAGCTTCCCGTTGCTTTTATCATGGGGCTTGGGAACTTGGATAAGGATTTTAACATGGTATCATCATGCAAGGCAGCTTCAGGTGAGGTTCTGACGCTTAAGCCTAAAAACCAAAAAGCTACTGAAGATTCTGGAGTTAGTTTAAAAGAGCTAAAACTCCTAGTTAAAAGTGGAGATCAGTTCCCAGCAGGGGGGCGTGTTGTTGATACCTCTGGTAATGTAACTTCGGTGCTTTTTAAACAGCCTCAAATTAATGCGCCTCAAGAATCATCTGTGTTCGATCCAGATTTCCCAAAGGGCATAGATGTACATGATAAAAGGAAAGAGAAGTGAGCAAATCATCATTACAAGTTTTTAAAGAGGGCGGAGAGTGCTCAACGCAAGTGCGAGTTAACGTTCAGGTTCCTGAAGATGTTACAGCGAAGAATGAGTTTCGAGGGAAGGCTTCGGTTATTACTCTTGGTTGTGCAAAAAATCAGGTTGATTCTGAAGTGATGCTTGGAGTACTTCAAAATTACGGTTATGAAATCGTTTCCGATGTTGCCAATGCAGATGTTGCAGTAGTGAATACCTGTGGATTTTTAGAGAGCTCTGTTAATGAGAGTATTGAAGCAATCCTTTCAGTTTCAGAATTTAAAAAACAGGGACGACTTCGTCGGCTTATAGTAGCAGGATGTGCGGTAGAGCGTTACCGAGACGAGATGAAAAAGACACTTCCTGAAGTCGATGAATTTATTTTGACCTCAGATCTTTTACGAGTTGGTGAAGCAGTAACATCAGAACTTCATGAAAACTTACAAGCAGCAGGTCGTCCATATTTTCTTTATGACGAGACGATGCCTCGGCATCTTGCAACGAAACGTCACACTGCATATGTAAAAATATCTGAAGGGTGTAACAGGCCATGCACGTTCTGTATTATTCCTAAAATTCGTGGTGAGATGCGAAGTCGCTCTATTGAATCGATAAGAAATGAAGTGAAGGAATTAGGTCGACAAGGGGTTCGAGAGATAAACCTTGTTGCACAGGATTTAACTCATTTTGGGTTTGATAGAAAAGAAGATGGAAGGCTTATTACACTTCTTGAAGGGCTTGATAAAGATAAGGCAGTTGATTGGATACGGCTACTCTATGCTTATCCAGTAGGAACAGATGAGGCGTTGATTAATGCAATCAAGGATCTTCCCTCAATTGTAAAATACATAGATATTCCTTTGCAGCACTCAAGTGATCGAGTATTAAAAATCATGAAACGTCCTATCGGAAAATATTCACCCCGAACGATTGTAGAAATGATTAAAAAAACTGCTCCGAATGTTCAGATTCGTACTACATTTATTGTAGGCTTCCCCGGGGAAACTAAAGAAGATATTGATGATCTAGTTTCATTTGTAAGCGAAGGACATTTCTCAAATGTCGGTGTGTTTACGTATAGTCCTGAAAAAGAAGCTGAAAGCTTTAGTTTTGAAGGGCATGTCGCCAAAAAAGAGAAAGAAAGTCGCAGAAAACGCGTTATGGCGGCTCAGCAAGAAGTAGCATTTGAAGCAAATCAATCTTATATTGGTCAGACTATCCCGGTATTGATTGAGGGACCTCATGAGGAAACTGACCTTTTGCTTTCAGGAAGAGCTAGTTTTCAGGCTCCTGAAGTTGATGGAAGTGTGATTATTAATGATTCTGAGGTTGATACCGCGAATCTTATCGGAGAAATTGTGCCTGTTGAGATTACTGAGGTTTCTGGGTATGACTTAGTAGGACGAATTGTTGCCCAGTAATGTTTTTTTCATAAGAAAATAAATTTAATCAGAGTTAAATACTAAAAAAAATTTCGTTTAGGAGTAAAAAAAGATATGGATCTTAAGCAATACATTCGTGATATCCCTGACTTTCCAAAACCAGGAATATTGTTCCGTGATATTACGCCACTTCTGAAAGACCCTAAGGCTTTTGCCTACTGTATTGATCAGATGTCTGAAATAGCACGATCAAAAAACCCAACAGTTATTACTGCTATTGAATCGAGAGGATTTTTGTTTGCTGTTCCGATTGCAATGCAGTTAAAGCTTCCATTTATACCGATTCGTAAGCCAGGAAAGCTGCCTTATAAATCCGTAGCGATTGAGTATTCTCTTGAATATGGATCTGGAAAACTCGAAATGCACGAAGATGGTGTGCATACAAACGACAGGGTTATTATTATTGATGACCTGCTTGCTACTGGTGGAACTGCTAAAGGGGCAGCAACTCTTGTTGAAAATGTTGGAGCTTCTGTTGCTGGTTTTATATTTGCGATAGAGCTTGGGTTTTTGCATGGTCGTGACCTTTTGAAAGGGTATGATGTTAATTGTTTGATTGAATACTAAGCTTAAGAATTTCTCCACGTGTTTCTACCCGTGACCCTGACCGTGAGCGTAGGCGTGAGCGAAATCATTTTGGTCACGCTCACGCCTACGCTCAAGGTCACGGGGGTGGGGTGATTAATGCTTTAACCTTTCACTAGATAGTTTTTCTTTTTAAGTATGTCTCGAATCTTCTCCCGAAAATCACCCTGAATCTCGATATACCCTTCAACATCAGAAATTCCAAATGTCCCACCAGTACCACAAGAATTTTTTAATTCCTTACAAAGGCTTTTTAAAAATTCATTCACTTTAGGAAGTTCTTTTAAAACAGTAACAGTTTTTCCACCACGTTTAGCTTTTTCAATTTGTAGACGTGTTGAAATTCGCTCAGGTAATTTCGATTCATCTGCACAATTACAAGAAGCCAGAAGTTCAGAACACTTCGGACATTTTTTATTGAGCTTCGGATCGGTTGAATAGACTAAACGGTAATTGTTCATACGTTTTAACTTATTTTTTAGATTTCAAATAATCTAAGTAGAATTTTTCAACTTTAGTTCTTGCCCATGGAGTACGTCTCAGAAATTTTAGACTCGATGAAATACTTGGATCGCTATTAAAGCAATTGATAGAGATCTGCTTCCCGAGTTTTTGCCATCCTACGTTCTCGACCAGTTCCGTCAGTAGCATTTCGAGGGTGACTCCCTCGAGTGGATCTTTTGATCTTTTTTTAGTTTCTTCGTTCATTGTTACATATTTAGAAATACTCATTTGATTGTCGCAGATGACTCGTATGAGGGGCAAGTAAACGAAAATCCATGAAAAAAACGTTTTCTCAGAAATTTTCGTAGAAAACCTTTAATTATATTAATACTTCTCTCTTTTTGACCGATAGATCAGAGACAGTGGGAAAGCAATTCACCGATTTTGAGGATTTCTGTCACCTTTCAGATGACAAGGCAGCACGGCTTAGTAGCGTTGAGCGTTTGACCTTACAAGGTGGCGAGGAGCTCGAGAAATTTTTTTCTAGAATTACAACAGATGCAGTACCTCTGAATTTTGCTCCACTGATTGCAGGGCTCTCTAATGAAGCACTCAGATCAACGGCAGCATTCTATTCCACTATAAAAGAGCCATTTATATCGCCAAAAGGAGTATTCGCTCCAAAGGTAATTCCAGTTCATGGATTATCAGCAGATGGAGAAATTGTCGATATTGAGTTTGAAAGTTCATATCAACCGATACATTCATCTAATAAAAAAATCCACGTTGCAATTCCAGAAAATAAAACGGTTCGCGTGAGACTCTGGAAGCATACTCATAATGAAAACCGTCCTACAATGATTGCTGTTCCAGGTTGGACAATGGGGGATCAAAAAATTAATGCACTGACATTTATGCCTGGTTTCTTTTTCCGCTTAGGATTTAATGTCGCAATTTTCGAACTTCCATTTCATGGAAGAAGGCTTACCAGTGAATTTCGAGATATTGGGCACTCCGTGTTTCCAAGTGCAAATCTTTTTTTAACGAATGAAGCAATTTTGCAAGGTGTTTCTGACCTACGGCAACTAAAGTTAATCCTTAGAGCCCTTGGATTGAAAAAATTTGGGGCATTTGGAATAAGCCTTGGTTCCTATCTAACAACACTTTGGTCTACGATTGAACCTTTGTCATTTATAGTGAATCTTTTACCGTTCTTTGATATGTCAACCGTAACTGAGGCTGCGTTAAAAAGAGAAGCAAATACAGAAATCGATCCTAGCCTTTTGCGTCAGGCACTGTCAGTTCATTCCCCAATTGGAAGAGTTTCTAAAACAGATTCCAAAGATGTTCAGATGATTACCATGGCATCTGATTCAGTAATTCCAGTAGAGGATATTAAGGAAGGAAGAAAGCTATTTCCTGAAGCTGAATTTATCGTTTTGCTTGGTGATCATGAAGTGCATTCATCACGAGAAAGTATCGTTGATCGGATGACAGCTCATCTTAAGAAATATCTTTGAACTGTTGATTTTTATAACGATACCATCGTTGGTGAAAATATTCCCGTAGAGACTTTTCCTGGAAAATTTTCATACTGTAATAAAGTAATACCACCTTGGTGTACTGATTTTAATTGAGATGGGATTGCATCTTGAAAATCTAATGGAAATGGAGTCGCAGCAAAACCTTCTCCAAAGAAATTATCATCGATAATCCACCCATAGGGAGAAGAGCGACTCGTGTGATCTACAAATTCAGCAGATACAAAACTATATTTTTCACCAGCAATAAATATACTTGTTATCCCAGTGATGTATATTTCACTTCCTTTGTGATTTTCTGGAATCCTCAGAGCCTGTGTATATCCATAACGATTCCAAGTCATGGGATGAAAAGAACTGTCATCGCTGTCGAGATAAAGTCCGACCACTATTCCGTCTTCATTAATGCAATGTTTATTGGGCATCGTTTCCTCATCAAATGGGGGAATATATCCATGCAAAAAGAATCGTTCACTTTTTCGATCTTGAATAAAATATCCTAGTTGATCAGAATTTTCTGGGTCTATACCAAGAAAGAGTCCATACTCAGAGATTGGTCCAGGGCTAAATGCGAGAGGTAGAGATGCAAGTGAGCCTAAAAGACCAGCAAATTTTTCTTTCAGAGATAATCGATCTTCATTGTCTCCTAAAACTAATATTTGAGGGTCGGGATGCGTCTCGGGTAATCCACTAGCAAATGACTGAGCAACAGTAAAAACAGAATCTCTAGTAATCATTTGAAAAGGGATTCGACCCTCTTGTAAATAGGAAATATCTGTTAATTCGGCGCCTGATTCAGTTAGTCGCATAACACCAAATCTTTGTGTGTGAGGTGTCCTTCCTAATGTATCAATTGTAACTTCCGAAAAGAGGAGCGAATCACCTCTATAATCTATTGGAGTTCTACTTAGGAATTTTTTACCTTGATATGAACAAATTGGAATTTTATTTGAACCTATATTTACAACACCTGTTTGGGGGTCTCTTTTATAAGGATAAAGGATGTAACTAAAGCTAAAATCATCAGGATTTCCTTCACCAAGCGTATCGAAGGTAGCTTTTCGTGTAGATACAAAGCCAGTATCTAATCCAGAAGGAAAAACTTCATGGGGCTCAAAAGAATAACTCGATATAGGTAACTCTACCTGTTTAAGGTTCAACTGCATGGGTTAAAGCTAACCTAGGTTCGGATGGTATTCAAATTAAATCCGCGAAATACAGCTCACTTTTCGTTCCTCTCAATAACACTCACTGGTCATAATGCTTTTCGTAGCGGAGGCAAGATATTGTTTCAGTTTAGTGCAGAAATATGGTACTCAAGACCTTAAATGTCCGGCGATTTATTTTTTATTTGTCAGTAGGGGTTCTTGTGAAAATAGCTTCAGTTTTTCTCTCCTTTGTAATCTTTTCAGCTATAGTAAGCGAGGCGTGTGCTTGCCCTTGCCAAGTTACCTATAAAGTCCCAAAAGATGCAGGAGACATAACAATTACTAAAGTTCATGCGAGCACTGTACAAAAAACTTTTGGGGATATTTATATCACCCTTCCCTACAGTGTCAGGTGGCGTGGAAGTAAAAAAATCAAAGCCGGCAAAAAAGCCACTTTTACCTTCAATGTGACCTCAGGGTGCGAGAATGGCACACGTCATTTTGCCTTTACTAGAAAGGATAACAAAACCTGTTATGGTGTATATAATCCTCCACATAACTTTGATCGTTGTGGATTGAATTCTTCCTCTCGTAAGCGTACAGCTCCAGTTATTTCATGCCAGCCTAGTTCATGGCGAACAGACTCTCCGAGGTAAAGCCATACATGGGATAAACAGTCATACATCCAATAGTTGATCTGATCCCCAAAAAGTAGAGAGTCTTAATCGAATAGAAAACTCAAAAATGAACAATTTCCCCATTTTTTAGACATTTTTAAAGATAAAGAGTTGCCTGATTTCAACTCATAATAAATTTGAGTAAGACGGTATACAAAGTATAATTATGTGTCTGTAATTATTTGCAAAATTTCAATAAACGCCATTAAAAAATGCGAAAATCCAAGGTTGATCAACAACCTCATTTACCCTTTTCTGATCAATTTCAGCTACGACCTGATGTTGGCGTTGTACTTGGCGCTCTTCCTTCCCAGCCATCAAAGAATTGGGATATCTCTGATTTAATTGATGTAAGAAGTATCAAGAGCGATCTGATAGAAATTGGAAAAAATATTATTCAATCCTTATCTAAGGAACAGAAAGATTACATTTTTTCAAAACCATGGGATGCAAAAACAAGATCGTTTCTAGATAAAAAATTTCCTGCTGAGCTTAACTTAGATCACCCACAAAAATTATTGATTCTAAAAATAGCTGATCAACGGAAAAAAACAGTAAAAGTACATTCAGAGGTAGAAGATGCTCTTACAAAGATAATGCAGGGCATCAGTCGTAAGAATCATCAATCTCGAATTTCTGATATTCTACCTCAAAGAATTCATTCCGGGATAAAGCATGCTGTAACGAGGGATGTAGACTTTTTCACTAATCATCCACCTGTTGAGGAGATAACGTTTGTCCTTGGATGTATTGTCAATGAACGAGTATCTGCTTATAAAAAATTAGTAGAAAAAATTCCGGAACTTAGTGGTACGGATGGCACAGTAAAGGAATTTTCAAATGAACAGATCTACAAATTATTTGGCGTCATGCCCGAAGGCAACGTATGTGTTACATGGACACCTTTTGGGTTTGTTTTTTTTAATGCTTATAAAGAATTAGGATCAATTGTATCTGAATTAGCTGAACATATTGAAGGTAAAGATCAACTCCAACTTCCACTTTCAAATGATCTAAGATTGTTACTTATAAAAAACTCTATAAGAGTTAAGTCGGTTTATTCGACTAAGCCATCATCGTTTGAATTATTTACTGATGAGACAAAGTGGGACCTTATGAAGGGTGCTTTGTTTGGTGATGAAAATTCCCTTTTTTCACGATGTACAAATAGCCAACAAGGCGTACATCATTTAAAACATCACCTTGATGGATTATCACCAATTGTCAAACTTGACGGAACTGTATCGAGCATTTTTAGTGATTTTCCTATCGTCGATTTATCAGTAACTGATTTTTCTACATTACATCGGGATACAGTCTATTTAATTCCTGATTGCATCATTGCTGGCTCACAACTTTTGTCGAGTGGTAGTACCAAGTTAAAACTGAGAGTAAATGGCAGAGTCATTTCCGCACTGGCTCATTGTACGTACTCAGTTCCTGAACTTGATCCTGGGAAAAGGGGTGCTTTTATTGGAAAGATTAGACGTTCTGGTGAAGGTCCCCCAGTCTTTGTTATAAAAGCATTTTGTCCATTATTTCGACCTCCTCGTCCTGATACTCCGGTTGAGCCCTTAGAAAATCAATTTAGTACCGAATTCCCTTACCGCATGATTGTGTCTCAAAACGAAGCTGATGACGCAATCGATTCACTAGTAAAAGAAGATTTTATCTTTGTCGATTCAGAAAATGTCTCAGTCAATGGAAGTCTTCGATCAAGTTTCATCCAGATACTTGGAGAAAATGAAAAAGTTACCTATCTCTTTGATATGTTTCATCCACTCGATATATCGAAATTAAATACACTCTTTAGAGACCCTTCAAAAGTAATCGTTGAGCAGAATCATCCCTTTGAAAATAATGTATTCTTTGGACATTTCGTTGGACACGGTGTTGGGGCTTATGATACTGCAGTTTTTAGTCGAGGTTATCTTCCATGCCTGCCAGGACACAGTCTTGATAATCAATTCAAGCTCTTGGATCCCTATGGAAGATCATTAAATAAAAGCTTACCAAGAAAAAACTGGGACATACGACCTACTGCAAGTGGCAACATAGAATACATGGTTGCTGACTGTGAAACGCTACGAATTATTTACCAAGAACAAGATAAGATCTCTGATACAGCATTTGAAGCAATCCCAGATACGCTTGATAATCTGATGGAGGATATAGATACAGTTTCAAAGCAGCTTGATGCACAATATACAGGATCATTAAGTGATTCATTACTTAGAAGACGAAAAATTCAAGCAGCAATTTCACGAAAACTTGCTACCGGAGCATTATCGTATGAAGGGATGCATGGATCTGCTTCAATAATTCATCAAGAAATCGAAATATCCTCTCGGCAGGCGAGACTATTAATTCATAAAAGTGCTAGTAATGAAGCAGAAGCACATAAAGCAATAGCAGTATTAGAAAAAGCAGAATTTTCTAAGTTAGATGATGCCCTACAGTTTTTGGGAACATATAGTAATGAACTTCAACTAGATTCTACATTGGATCTTAGAGGGTATCTTGCTTCTATCGCAGAGCATAAAGATATTATTATTTCTCCATCTTTTCAAAGACAATCATGCGATCTTACAGATGATCAATTAGATAAATTTTCATTAGAAGATTTAATGGAACAGCTTGCTTCATGTGATCAACATTATGTGGAAGGATTGCGAGAAAAAAGAGACGACCTCCTTCCACAAATAGCGCGACTCAATAAGTTGATTGAAATAGTAAAAGAAAAAGTAGAGTGGGGTGAGCGGTATAGTGGCAAATATGGAGATGTTTCAGAATCTCAAATTGACTTGGTTACTCGGTCGTCAATTAAAGAACTTTTAAGTAGCCTTTGGTCTAATCTGCCTCAATCTAATCAAGAAGTGCTTCATCAAAGACTAGATAAGATGCTTGATGAACTTCACTTTTCTGTTCCACAAGATTCCTTTAATGAGGCGATGAAAACAGTTGTCGTTGGTACCTATGATCTTGGCGACCCTGATTTACTACGTTCATTTACCAATTTGGTTGGCGTCGAGACTGGTAAGCTCGCATTTTATATAAATGGGGGATTCGATCCAGATAGTAATTTTGCTATTCCTGGACGAAGCGGCGATGGATCACTGGCACCACCTTATGATCATCAATTAAATAGAAATAATGTAAAATTATTTTCAAAAAAAGAACAGTCTCCTAATACCATAAATAAAATAAAACAAAATCGTAGGAAACTTTTAGTTCCTCAAAATGAAGCACTTGATTTTAGGGATGAAAAAATTGACACATCCGAACAGTTTCACGAATATACCAAAGGAGTTTTTCGTAAGGATAAGATCTCTTTCCGACCGAGACAGGCTAATGCAATTGAATTTGCTTGTCGTCAACCGCGAACGCTTATTTGGATGGACACCAATGGCGGAAAAACTTTTGTATCATTTGGAATATTTGGACGAGTCCTTGACCGAGGAGGAAACCAGTATCACTTAGTTCCGACGCAGTCCTTGATTGCGCAGGTGAAAAATCAGGCACTTGAATATACAACAATTCCTGAAGGGTCAATTATCGCGATGGGTGGAAAAATAACCCCAGAAAAACGATCAAAAATATATGAAAAACAAAAATCAGTTTCAACGCTCTACGTTATGACGTACCAAACATTCCGGAATGATATTCAGTCCGGAAGAATTATTCTTAAGAATACTGATCATGTCATTGCAGATGAAGGCGGAAGTGAAGTTGGTAGAAGAGAGAGGCGTATCCAAACATTTCTTCCATCTGAAGGACACTCTTTAATTTCTATAGCGCACCAAACATTTATGCAGGGTGTTCCTTTTACGCTCCTTGATGCTACACCTTCTGAAAATCAAAATGATGGTCGTCAAAGACTCATGAAAGACTTGAAGCTTTTTGATACCTACATGAGTAAAGGACAAAAATCGATCAGATATGTACCGATTCCAGTTCAGTTATCTTCAGATTTTGCTACCGTCGACTTGAAGTTATCGAGCTATGCTCACATGAAGTTATCTGAACTTCCTGATTGGCTCTTAGATAAAGAATACAATCCTGGCAAGAAAACTCGTGATAGATTTTCAAGACCCACAAAATTGAGGACTCAACTAAAGCGATCCGAAAAAATCCCTGCCGGAGTCATTGGCAAAGCAATAGCTGGGTTAGCTGGAGAAGGAGACTACGAGAGCTTTTTATATTTAAAATCCGCTCATATTGCCCTTCAAATTAGAGATGAACTAATTTCTCGTGGTGTTTGGTGTACGATAGAAAAAATTAATACGTATCACTCAGAGTGGATCGAGTTTATGAGTGAAAGAGGATTTAAAGGAAGGCAGCTAACCCTAAAAGAACTTTCGATACATAAAGATCCATGGGCATATCTATTACTTGATCCGATGTGTCGACATGCCCTAAGCCTTGTTTGTAATAATACCCCTGCGGGAACTATTACACTGGAGGATTTATGTACTTTAAAGCCACTAGATCTTGATACCATCAGAACAAAGCTCTTACAAAAAGAACATATCGATCACCCTAAAGAAAGTATCCTTTTAAAGACGTTATTCAGGGATTCTATTGAAACTCCAAATAGAAAGGGAATGATCTACACTCAAACAACTGAGCACGCGCGATTTCTAGCAGAAAGATTAAATATGTTTTTCGGCAGAGAGGTTTGTTCTGCAGGAATCGGTGGAAACCATATTAAAAAAGAAAATGAAAAATCCTTAATCAAAGAAGCGCTCACCAAACTTCATAATGATGAAATAACGTGGGTCGTTGGAACAAGTGCACTCTTAAAAGGACATGATACAACCGTAGGAATGGTAATTGAATTCTCTCCACTTTCCAGTTTTATTGAGCAGAAACAGTATGCTGGTAGAGCTGGAAGAGAAAAAGGAGAACGAAGACTTCCTGTTCGGTACGTTATATTTTCGGCCGGATCTTTTGAAGAGAGAGCTGCGTTGATTGGTAGGTATAAGATGAGGAGGAAAGATTAACATGAGTGTCCTTGCTCCGTCTTCTGTTCATAATTGGACTGAAGATTTACAACAAACCATAGAGTATTACTTAAAAACGGGAAATTTTGGATCTCCCGTTGATATCAGAATACAGCAAGCTCTAAACGGAGTTTCTCTTCCCGATGCGTTTGCATGCCCACCAGAACTTAAGTTTCCCAATTTCAGAACTTCTTTATCACAAGATTCCATAAGAAAAGTAATTGCTGAGCAAAGAGATATTGTTCTCGTTGTTGAAAAATCTGCTGATGCTTTATTTGCTCTTTACCATGAGTGTCAAAATTGGCAGCAAAAGCAGTTACGGGTGCTTGTGCTTTTTATGGATGATATTGAAAAGTCACAGTTAGATCCAAATATCTTTATAGCTCATTATAGTGGTAGTTTTTTCGAAGCACCGAGCAAGACATTTACGGGAATCATAGGTACAACAAACAATCAGATTGCATTTTCGCAGAAAGATGATGGGTATAGACTTCGCCAAAATAATACAGAAATACTATCGCTTGCCGAAAAGTCTGCAATAAATAAATTCCGCCAAAAAACAATTCCTCAATCGTTAAAAGTATCTGACTCAACATCAATACTATGTGGAGCATTGGGAATTTTATCCTCAACAAGAAAAATTGATGAAGTTTCTGGATCTTTTATTGAAGCATCTTTACGAATATTAAATACTAATATGAAGTCGGCTCCAGTGTGGATTCAATCTGTAAAATCCTCACTCGGAAAAGAGGTAGAGAACTTTTATCTTCTGAAACAAATCGCCGAAGTAGTTGCTTATGCGGTAATAGCTGGAGAGTCTGCCAAGGTTGTGTCGTTTTTTAATGAAACTAACCTTGAACGAAGTAAAATTCTTTTTAACGCATTGCGCGACATGACTGTTACACTTCAAACAGACGCTATGCCATCTCCAACAATTGTTTGTAGTCTAAATGAACTTCATCATCAGATGAAAGAATCACTTAAACGATATCATTTCTTTGGAAAAGGTCGCAGAGCACCGATAGCGATTATTCCTGCACTTGTTGTGAATAAAATTGATGCTGCCTGTCTGAAAGTAGAACTGATTGGAAAGTCTGGCGAGAAATGCACCTTTCAATGTCCTGAAAATATTTTAGGATTAATTACAGAAGAAACAAAAAGAGGAACACCATTTAGTATTCTTGTTGATACTGATCCGTACCAAGATAATTATTCAATAGCTGGCGTCGTAACCGAGAAAAAGCCATGAACGTAGATCTTAATAAAAATCAAGAGAATAATGAATTTGGACATGTCATTGGTCCTCAATATGTTCGTCCTCTTCGTGTGTCTTCTCGTTTCGAAGGCAAAAGTCTTGACGAGTACCGGATTGATGGCATTGAAAGTTATAAAAGTAGCTGGTCATTTTCAAGAGCAGAGCCATTATGTCAAAGGCAATCATGGTATTTTGGTGGACCAGCATCGTATGGTGCCGACCATCCAGAGGCAGATGAACTTACAAAATATATATCCAGAGGTAAAAGTTTAAATTCCTTGCCACTACTCGTTGGTACATTAGTTCATAATATTATCGCTCATTCATTGTTTGTTTGGAGAGATTATACCCGAGCAGTTGCGAGCCCTGATTATAAAGATCCAGTGTACAGTGCGATAAAAGAATCAGTAACAAATAATAATCTTCAGTTTGAAGATGTTATTGAAGAAGCAATTAAAAGATTTCGAACATACCGAGAAGTGTCGCTAAGTCACGGAGCAACATTTCGGGATTCCGCCCAACATTTCAGATTAATTGAGCATCAATTTGAAAACCGCTTTCGCCAGATGCATTTTGATGAAAAGTTTCTTGAGGCGGAGGAAAAAATTAGAAACTCACTAACGATTTTTTATCGTGATATTTTTATCCCTCAAATTATAAAAGGATCCGTTTCTCCTGAATATTGGGCGGATGTCGAACTGGATGAAGATTATGAAGTCCAATCTGTACCAACTTTTTTACAAGAAGTAGATGGAATTCCTGTAACAATTTATGCAGGCATCGATTTTTCATATTTTCATTCAACTGAAAATATTCCTATAGAAGGTGATAGACGATTGGAAATCTATGACTGGAAAACTGGTGCAATGCGACTGGACAGAAATGAAAGAAGACTAAGCCCGTTTTTGATAAGTAAACATGCATTACAGGGTGGAATCTATTCTCACTACATGATGCAAAAACACAAGGATCTTACGCCAGCAGATATTGAAGCGAAATTTGTCTATACTTCTCCTGATGCATCATTAAGTCTTGAAGAACGTACGACGGTAATTGCGTTTGATAGCGCTTCATTAAACTTAGTGAGTTTACAGATTGAAGATAACGTAAGAGAGCTCAGAAAAGCATTTACCATTCATGATGGTGAAATAACATTCAATCAAGAAGATTTTTTGACACATTGGGATGATGCAAGAATGTCGAAAAAGGGAATGGCTACGATATGTTCAAACTGTGCCTACGCCGGCGCATGTCAAAGTGCACCTGAAGAACTTCAGAATAAAGCTTTCATAAATGAGTAACTCTAGAGATTATATAAATTGAGCTTTTTGCTCGTTATATGAATGTGAATAGTAGTTATTACCGAGGCGCATAAGCTCATCATGAGTGCCTATATCAGAAATTTTTCCTTCCTCTACGACGATGATTAAGTCTGCATCAGTCCCTGCACTTGCATTATGTTCAACGTGAATGACTGTTGTTTCACCTTTGAATCCGTTCAGTGTATTTTTAATAGCATTTGTTGCATCAATATCCAGTCCAGCACACGGTTCATCAAGAAACATAAGTGGAGCACCACTATATGCTGCCATAGCTATTTTTAATCTTTGTTTTTGTCCACCCGACAGATCGGTACCATGCGGAAATGAACCACCATGAATGTGCTCTGAACCTGGAATATCAGATTGTGATTTTTCACCCATGTCTCTAAGTATTTGGTCGAATCCTGCTAATTGGGCTGCGTCATGAAAAGTTCTTGTAGATTCGTTTGTACTTCCAAGTTCGATTATGTCTCTGAATCGAGCTCCAATAAAATCCTCACCATCCTGTGGAACGATTGCACAATGAACAAAATTTGTTCTTGTATCAAAGTCACCTACAAGAATCGAACCTTCTTGAGGTACGAGGTATCCAGCAATGAGTTTTACAAGTGTCGTTTTGCCGGCTCCACTTGGTCCACAGACATAAACTTTGGCACCTTTCGGTATCGTAAGGTCTTGAACCTCAAGCGCAGGATTTTTTTTGCCAGGATAGGTAAACGATAAATTTTTAATTTTGATTTCAGGTGCCGCTGTAAGATTTACATCAACTTTTTCACCCTTTAATGTACCGATGTGGTCAGCTAAACCATTAAATAGTTTTACAGCATCAAGTTTTTCAAGAATAACACCTGTATTATCTGAAAATAATGTTACAGCACTCTGTGCGGCTTTAATTAAAAATGTGGTGTATAAAAATTGAGTGAATGGCATCGTAAGCGCTGCATAGAGTCCACCCCCCACAAGGCCAGCACCTTCTAACATTGAGGTTGACAGTAAGCCTTCATAAAAATTCTTTTTTGATGCTTTATGTTTGGTATCTTCGATTCTTGATGCTCGATCAGCTATTCCCTTAACATATTTGCCAACGGTTCCAAAAGATTTGAGCATCTCTAGAGCTTGAGGTTTAAATGCGGTTTGGCGACCGTAGTTTACTTGTCTTTGATCGAGGGACGTACTATCAAAAGCTTCTTGGTTTCGTTTTGCAGCTCTTTGTTGATTGATAAGCATCAGTATCGCAGGACCACCAATACAGATAAAAGTAAGGAGGGGATTTTTAGTAGCCAATGCAATACCGGCAATCGTTGCCATTAGTGCTGCTTGCACCATTCCAAAACTAGCTTTCGAAAGTTCCTTCAATGAGAATTCATGACGTTTCAAATCATCTAATGCTTTACTTAATTTTTTATCACGAATGAGATGAGCAGGAACACCTGTGACAAGATTTAAGATTTTTGAAAAAGTATATTTTTGAATGTTTTTATCATGCTCAAGAGCAAGAAAATCTTGTGATTTTTTAATAATAACTGCTAGCGCGCCAACCCCCATTGCTTGGAATGATTCTGTAAATGGAAAACCTTTTACTGCATCAGAGACAGCTAAGGCATGGGTAAAAGTACTTCCTGCTTTTGCAAGTGCAATCCATGAAAAAGCAGAGAGTACAGCAACACCGAAACGGGCAGTAAATAATTTAGGGTCCGTTGCTGCTAAATCTATAACAAGTTTCCCAAATAATTTGGGGAGACTTTCATTTTTGGAAAATGCATCTGCGCTTTTAGCACCGATCGGAGCTTTTATTTCCTTACCCTGAACTGTTGGAAGTATTTCATTGAAAGGTACTGTTAATACTTTAGCTAGTCGTTCGGGAAGCGTTAATGAAGCTATGTCATCGCTCTGAGTCTGTTCTAAAGCAGTATTAGGGTTTGATTTAGTCTGGTCTGTAACTGGGAGAAATCGCATTGCTTTATGATACGCACCTTCTAATTCTTAGTCTAAAATTTCAATATTTATTTATATGAATATTCATACGTTATTTCGAAGGGTTAGCTCGTGTTGGAGTAAGTTTTTATGGTAAAGAAAAATCAAAATTAGCAATAATTTCAAATAGTTTTCTTTCCCGCCTCTTTGCTTTAATCTCTACCGTGTGAGTGAAGAATTAAATACCTTTGAAAAAGTCCGTTTTGAAAAACTTGAACAGCTGCGAGCTAATGGCTTTGACTACCCTAATGATGTCAAAGTTACAGCGCTTGGAAGCGAGATTTTAGCTACTGAGTTTACCCCTGATACAAAGCAATACTTTTCGGTTGCTGGGCGAATAGTGAATTTTCGATTAATGGGGAAAGCCTCATTTTGTCACCTCCTTGATACTTCGACGAAGTTTCAAATATATGTCAGAAAAGATGATATTGGTGATGAAGCGTTCGAACAGTTTAAAACCTATGATCTAGGTGACATTGTAGAAGCACACGGATTTTTGTTTGTTACGAAAACAGGTGAAAAAACTCTGCATGTTGAAAAAATTCGGTTACTAACAAAAGCGCTTCATACTCTTCCAGAGAAATGGGCGGGGCTTACCGATGTTGAAAGTCGATACAGACATCGATATCTAGATCTCATCTCAAACTATGAAGGGCGAGAAATTTTTAGAAAACGAGCTAAAATTATTACTGCTATCCGAACCTTTTTAGATTCTCGTAATTACTTAGAAGTTGATACACCAACGCTTCAAAGTATTGCAGGAGGAGCAACAGCTAAACCGTTTAAAACTCATCATAATGCTCTTGGTGTTGATATGTATCTACGTATCGCTACAGAGCTTCCACTAAAAAAACTTGTGGTTGGTGGTCTTGATAGGGTCTACGAGATCGGACGAATTTTTCGTAATGAAGGACTTTCAAAAAAACATAATCCTGAATTTACTTCGATTGAGTTTTATCAAGCCTATGCAACGTTTCATGACCTCATGAATCTGACTGAAGAGTTACTAACAAGTCTTTGTTTGTTAGTGAATGATTCTTTACAGATTCAGTACTGTGAAGAAACCGTAGATTTCAAAGGTCCATGGCCACGGCTTTCAATGCAGGAAAGTATCCATGTTATCGGTGGGGTTTCTAAAGAGGTCAATCTGCGAGATTTAGCTTCAATCCATAAAGTTGCAGCTGAACATAAAATTCAACTCAATGATAAAAATGATTGGGGACGATGCCTCGAAGCCCTTTGGGGTGAGCTTGTTGAACCAAAATGTATTAATCCAACATTTATTACTCATCATCCGTATTCGATATCTCCACTTGCTCGCAGAACCAAAGGCGACCCTGAGGTTACTGATAGATTTGAGCTCATCATCGCGGGAATGGAGATAGCGAATGCTTTCTCAGAGCTTAATGATGCCCAAGATCAGCGTGAACGTTTTGAAGCCCAAGCTGCAAGAAAAGAGAAAGGTGATGAAGAGGCTTCTGATGTAGACGAAGATTTCTTGAAAGCCCTTGAAATTGGGTTACCACCAACAGCAGGAGAGGGGATCGGTATTGACCGTCTGGTGATGCTGCTTACGAACTGTCAAACTATTAGGGACGTTTTGCTGTTTCCGCAGTTAAAACCTGAAAGTTAGTTTTGAGACGATACAATTGAGCAGCTTCGAATTTAGTAAAAAAATTGCACTTCGCTATCTTTGGTCACGAAGAGGTGAAGCGTTTATTACGATTCTTACCATTATATCTATTATTGGCGTTGCACTTGGTGTGACTGTCCTTAATATCACCATGGCAATTATGACTGGATTCGAGTCAGAGCTTAAAGAAAAAATTGTTGGTGCGAATTCTCATGTCGTTGTGCGGCAAGTTGCAGGCAGTCTTTCGGAGTGGGAAAAGATAAAATCACGTCTCGAAAAAATTGATGAAGTAGTTTCGGTTTCCCCTTTTACCTATAACCAAGCGCTGATAAAAATTGATAATAAATCAGTCGGTCTTTTGATACGCGGGATTACACCCAATAGTGGCAGCACGCAAGAACTAGACGGGTACACAAAACAATTTCCAACAGCAACTGAAGATCTTTTTCATCCAAAACCAGTTGAGATAATGGATGAAGATGGCAAAACCGAGATGATAAACCTTCCTGGGATTTTGGTAGGAAAAGAATTGTCACGCTCATATGGACTTGTATCAGGGCAGGTTATCTCGCTTCTTTCTAGTAATGTTACATCGACACCTCTTGGGCTTGTTCCGAAGTTTCGAAGATTTGTCATCGTTGGTACGTATAATTCAGGACTAGTCGAATACGAATCAGGTGTAGCGTACGTTGACATGGTTGAATCCCAAAAGTTTTTTAAACTTGGATACGGCGTCAACGGGCTTGAAGTTCGTATTAAGAATATTGATAGGTCGCAAATCATCACTAAAAACATTATGGAAGCGTTGAATGATTTTGAAGGTCAGTTTTATGCACAAGACTGGACTGAACAAAACAAACCGCTTTGGGAAGCAATTAGACTAGAAAAACGAGTTTACTTTATTGTCTTACTTTTACTCGTTGTCCTAGCAAGTTTTTCAATTATTAGTACCTTAGTAATGATTGTCCTTGAAAAGAGAAAAGATATAGCAGTTTTAAAGACGCTTGGTGCAACTGATAAAAGTGTACGGCGAATTTTTCAGATGCAAGGCGCAGTAATCGGTGCAATCGGAACTGTTTCTGGTTTAATCCTTGCATTTATTGGCTGTAAAGTTTTGCAAGTATATGGATTTCCTCTTGATGAAAGAATTTTTCAGATGAGCCAAGTTCCAATACGAATTATTCCGTTTAACTTTTTTGTTGTTGGGCTTGCTTCATTTCTTATCTGTCTTTTGGCAACGCTCTATCCTGCAAAGAGGGCGAGCAGCCTCCATCCAAGCGAGGTACTTCGTTCATGAGGCTAGAACTTATAAATCTTTCAAAAAGCTACCAAGATGGCAGTGAACTAGCTAAGTCGGTAGAACAGAAATCTTTGCGAGAGCTAAAAGTAATCGACGACGTAAATTTTCTTTTCCCAGAAAAAGGATTAGTCGGGATCGTCGGAAGTTCTGGTGTCGGTAAATCAACGCTTCTTCAACTTTTAGGAGGACTTGATAAACCAAATACAGGTTCGATCTTTTTTGATGACACTGAATTATCTGCATTAAGTGGTGATACGTTATCTAATTTTCGAGGATCAAAAATTGGATTTGTGTTTCAGTTTCATCATCTGCTTCCAGAATTTTCTGCAGTTGAAAATGTTGCTATGCCTTTAGTAATTGCAGGAAAGAGCGATGCAGCAGCACAGAAAGAAGCGCTACTTCTGTTGGATGCTGTAGGTTTATATGACCGAGCATCACACCTTCCACGAATGCTCTCTGGTGGTGAACAGCAACGGGTAGCAATTGCCAGAGCACTAAGCCTAAATCCAAGCTTAATACTGTTGGATGAGCCGACAGGAAATCTAGATCAGAAAAACGCCGAGAGTGTATTCGAGATACTGCGTTCAATGAATCAGCGCC
Organism: Bdellovibrionota bacterium; assembly: GCA_044356295.1. GTDB lineage: Bacteria > Bdellovibrionota_C > UBA2361 > UBA2361 > JBIKWN01 > JBIKWN01. Next base: position 1,470 of record JBIKWN010000023.1, on the reverse strand, counting down.
TTCATAATTTAATGATTGTGGTAACTCACTCAATGCAACTAGCAAGTCGCCTTGATGTAAGTTTTGAAATGCAGCCTGGTGGTGCACTGAAAAAAATCTAACAGTATGTCTGACTATCTTACAACAGAAGGAGTCTATGTTTTACTAGGACTTATTGTTGTTTTGCTTTTTATTTTTGGAAGAAGAATCGCGTGGTATCTTTTCTCATTTGATAAAGAAGTAGAAAAGATTTTACATCAGAAAAAAAGTTCAGAAGTTCGTGTTGGAAGAGTCGTAGAATCCATTGCGCCTCTATTAGATGATTTCCCTGTTGATATTCAAAAACCTGGCACCTCACTGCAATTTATCGGACAACCAATTGATTTTATCTATTTTGATCCAGATGAGGGGATTACCTTTATTGAAGTCAAAAGCGGCAATTCAAAATTATCAGAATCTCAGAAAAAGCTTAAAAAACTTGTTGAAGAAGGGCAGGTGAGTTGGAGTAGCTACCGGGTAAGGGGTTGATAATACTGGTAAAATCTTTTTCGTCAGTAACCCATAAATTGACCCACATCGGGCATACGTAGTTATACAACAACTTGCCCATCAAGAGCATATCACCGTTATCGACTAATTGAGGCAAAGGGCTAAGCCGTTAGCGATGTAAAGATCGTATTGAATCAATTTTCATTTAGGTCAGCAGTATGTCGGGGGCTACTCAAGTTTCACCAAAAAGAAGTTCCAAGCTTCCTGAGCTTTCTGAATTTCCTGAGTTATCAATAAGCATTGGCGGTCATCATGACCAATCATTAAAAAGCGATCCATCATTTGAGTTTTTTATTACTAATGGAGAAGCTATTGATAAATGGTTGTCACATCAAAAAGGAAATAAAAAACTTCTAGATGCTGCGATAGCCAGAATAGCTGCAGATGATCTTTTAGAAATGCGGCTCGCTAAAAGTAACGACCCACATCGAGAGTTATTAGAATATCTTGTTCACAATGATATTAATATTGGAACAGTTAATTTTTCGACATTCTTATCAAAGGTAAAAAAATGTTTTTCCTCGATTAAAAAAGTAGATCTTACACTTTCTGATTTTATCAACCTTCGTCGGTGTCTTCACAATGAAGAAGTTACAAGATACTTTGACTCAGATGAATTCAATGATATTCATAGGGATGAAAAGCTTTCTGCATTTGTTCAAAAGATCAAAAAGCTAAAAATACCTCTTTCAAGTGATAACCTCGGGAGTATCTACACAGGACTTCCCTCTATGTGTGGAAGCGTTGCAAAGGCGGATATTGGTATGGTCAACCTCCCATTAAATACGGTTTTAGAGATTGATGCTGCGCTTCAAGATGAACGTATTGATACCTTCCTAAGAAGTAAGGAGTTTAGCGAAATCCCAAAGGAAGAAAATCTATTAGCACTTGTTTTAAAGATAAAAAAGCTAAATATACCTCTTTCAAGTGACAACCTAGCTA
>JBIKWN010000115.1:0-2772 GCA_044356295.1 Bdellovibrionota bacterium | reverse complement strand
GTATGACTCATCCACCTCTTAAGAAGATTAAAAATGCCGCTTTTCATGAAGCGTTAGTTGAATTCTTACTGAGTAGTGATGAAATTAAACTTTTTGTATCGGTCACCTATCCAGAATCAAAAACGGAACCTAGTCAAATTCCAGAGGACGCCTATTCAGGAAATAAATTTTTAAGTTTTATAAAAAATATTTTTCCTCAGTCAGCTCTTCATGAAGAAGTTATTTTTAGCATAGCAGAGGATATTCGTAATAAAAAAAATATTACAGAAAGACGAATCGTAAAAGGAGTTCTTGCGCAAAATGGAGAAGATGGGAAACTTATTTTTTTAGCAAGAAAAATTACAGTTTCAAGTAGTTTGCTTGATCTTGAAAAAGTGAGAAACGTATTAGATTTTGAAAATATTCTCACTGGTCGTATTGTCGCCCGAGTGTATCCACCAAAAAATGGAACTCCCGGTGTAAATGCTCTTGGAAAGCCTATAAAAGCTACTGCTGGAAAGCCTTATCAAGCCAAAATCGACAAAACATTGAAACGGGCCACATCCGGAACATTTGATACCCTAACAGCTCTTAATGAAGGAATTTTCGTAGATGACAATGGTACCCTAACTGTTCTGAATGAACTTTCAATTCGCGGGGATCTATCAGCTCATTTCGGTGTGATTGAGTTTATAGGATCAATAACTATTTCAGGCTCGCTCCAACAAAAAGCCTCAATACGTGCAAAAAAAGGAGTCATCGTAAAAGGCGATGTCTCTCGTGAAGTATTTATTGCTTCATCAGAAGGGAATATTGAAGTTCTTGGCGTTATTGAAAACGATTCTCGAATCTTGTGTGCGGGTTTGTGTACTGCAAAAAGATTGCAAGGTGCATATGTTGAAGCACGTCAAGGAATTACTGTTCTTAAAGATGCAATTTTGAGTACGTTAAAAACTCATGGCACTGCTGATTTTTCAAAAGGTAAGTTTTTAAGTGGTTCAATGCTTTGTGGTAAATCTTCAATTTTTCAAGAACTAGGAAATGAGGCTGAGGGCACGGTAAGAATACAATTGAGTACCGATATTGAAGCAACAAAAGAATATCAAGAGCTTCTTGAGCATCTTCATTCAGCCGAAAAACTTCGAGAGTTACTTGAATTACAACTTGGTCCATTTGCACAGTATCCGAACCGAATTGGAGCGCTCAAACTTGAAGCGCAGACAAAAATGAATCATCTTCTATCCAAATTAAAAGCAGTAGTGGAATCAATCTTAACTCTACAAAAACAACGTGTAGTTTTTGAAAAGAAAAGTAAGGAGCAAGCAGAAACTCCAATCGACCTATCAGTTACAGTAAGTCAAAATCTATTTTCAGGTACTATTATTTCGATCAATACACTTAAGTGGGAATGCAAAGACACGCTCAAAGGTCCGATTGTAGTGCTTTCAAAAGATGGCAAAGAAATTTCAATAGAAAAAGGATAAACGTATGTCAGTTGAAGAAAAATTACTTCTATCATTAAAAACAAGAGCACATGGACCAATTCGTCATGAATTTTTATCCCAAAGTGTTGGAGCTTTGGTAAAAGATGCTGCTCCTCCTATAGTAGAGGACACTGTGTCTTTATCTGAAGTTCTGAAAATATTAAAAAAGCATCGAGGAGGTGCTGTTCTTATAACAAATCAAGCGGGCATATTAAACGGAATCTTTTCTGAGCGTGATTGGGTGTTGAAAGTTGCTTCAGAAATCGATGCTGATAATACTCCTGTATCAAAATTCATGACTCAAAATCCACAATTTGTCGTCCCTGATGCCCCTCTCGCTTATGTGTTAAGTCTTATGAGTATTGGTGGTTTTCGTCATATTCCTATTGTAAGTGATGAGATTATTCTTGGGTTGCTCACGGTGAAAGATGTACTTGATGAACTGGTGCGAGGGATGATGCCTGAGTAATTTTTGAATTTAAAATGGCAAGTGAAAGTATGAAACTACAAAAAGGCGCATACTATGATGCTGAAACACTCAGTAAGTTAAGTGAGGCGCTTGAAGAGGCCCGTTTGTTATTTGAGTCAGCTGGAACTCCAGTGACAGAGAAGGCAAGCGTTCTTATTGAGGATGCTCAACGACTCCTCGAGATGCCTCGTTTGTCAAAAGTTCAATTAGGTCCGACTGATGATATTCATTCGGATGATTTACGAAATTTTCTTGAGAAGATTGTTAGGCTTTTTACTGTCATGAGTGTTGATAAAATGTCATTGAGTGAGTTAAAGAGTGCGCTTGATTATAGAGGTGTTTCTATAAGTTTTAAATTAGTACTTCTCGAAAATACGGGATATATAAGACGTGAGAATAAAGGGCAAAGTTATGATAAACGTTTTATTTATTTGACAGATAAAACCAAAGCACTTACTTCTGTAGCTGAGCCTGAAACAACTACAGAATAAAAATTGTAAATCAGATTGTTTGCCAATTCAGTGCAGGTCATTCATGAGCCCTTCAGGGTGATACTAAATTTAGTCTTTTAAGAGTTTCGTTCAAATAGTATCGTACTCATAATATTTAACATGACAGCACAGTATATGCTCAGTTCATAATCTACTTGTCTTGAGAATAATCATGAAAAAATTTCCGCTAAAAAGTATAATAAAGAGGCAGTTTCTCGACGCAAAAATAAAGTTATTGGATCCTAAAAAAGCTATCACTATTCGTCCTAATACTTCTGTACGTGATGCGATCAAATTAATGGTAGACCAGAAGTTTGGCAGCGTTATTATCTCTGCTAATGATACTGAA
>JBIKWN010000063.1:0-14713 GCA_044356295.1 Bdellovibrionota bacterium | reverse complement strand
GACCTTGAGCGTGTGCGTGAGCGTGACCCAAACAATTTAAGGTCACGCTCACGCCTACGGTCATGGTCACGGGGTAGGAATGCCTTAACTTAATGACATCCCCCCCCCAAGCTGTGAACCTACTATTATTCCTTATAATAAGTGAATCTCGTGAAATCTGTGCTGGCTAGCATACTGCCAATTTGATATCCCCTGCCTTAAAACTCTTTGTTCAACAAAAGTTCAATAACTTAGACATCTATGCAATTTCCATAGCTTCTGTGAAATCTATCTCTTTGCCTCAAATGTTAATTCCCCACTCGCAGGATGCATCTCATGGTAACTTTCTGAACTGGAAAACTATTCTTTTTTCTTACTACTCGTTTTATCATCTAGAAAACATTCTAAAGACATTCATTATTCACTCATTTTATATCAACGGAGCCCTTATATTCTCTCTAACGTTCTTTCATTACTTACAAAACACCACTTTAAAAGTGAACAAGTATGAATATATACAACGATATAAATCACTTTATAAGTTGCAAGGAACCTGGAAGAAGTCTATATTTTTTATATCAATAATTTTTAGGAGTTAACAGTTAATATGAATTTATCACTATTTGAATTTAGTTTAGTTTACAACTCGCTGTCCTTTGGAATAGCAGTTATGGGAGCAGCTACAGTGTTTCTATTTTTAGGACGCTCACAAGTTTCCAATCATTACAAAACAGCTGTCACTATCAGTGGACTTGTAACCCTGATAGCTGCATATCACTATTGGCAAATTTTTCACAGTTGGGGATCAGCTTTTACTCTGTCTGATGGAATGATGAAACCTTCTCTGACACATACTTTTAATGATGCTTACAGATATGTGGATTGGCTATTAACTGTTCCATTACTTCTTTTAGAGCTTATTCTTGTTATGAACTTGTCTCGTGAAGAAACATTCAAAAAAGGTGCTTCCTTGGCAACCCTTGCAGCGCTAATGGTTATCCTTGGATACCCTGGAGAAATTTCATCTGATAGCGGCACACGATGGCTTTGGTGGTTTTTATCAATGATTCCTTTCACCATAATTCTTTACAATTTATTTGTTGGTCTTTCTAGTTCAATTAATTCACAACCAGAATCAGCTCGTGGTCTTATTAGTAGTGCAAGATATCTAACTGTAATTTCTTGGTTATTTTATCCAATCGTTTTCATCCTACCAATGTTAGGCATAGCTGGAGCTAGCTCTTTAGTTGCTGTCCAAGTTGGATATACCATCTCTGATATCGTTGCTAAGGCGGCATTTGGTGTGTTCATCTGGGTCATTGCTGTTCGTAAATCTGAAATAGCAAATTAGTTTCTCATACAGAAACCTACAGCGTAGAGAAAGTTTCCTAGGAAACTTTCTCTACGTTCAAAGCTTTGAAAGCTTTTCATAAATTCCATTCCATAAATTATCTCTTTCTAAAAGAGACAACTAACAATAGTAATAAACTATTTAAGCAATTCGTAACTTATGAAAGCTAATATAGTAGGGTCTGGGGTTGGTTCGCTAGCTAGCGCTATTAGACTTCGAAGTTTAGGTTTTGAAGTTAATGTATTTGAAAGCTGTCCGGATTTTGGTGGAAGAGCCCGCGTTTTTTCATTTCAAGGAAAAGAGTTCGATGCAGGTCCCACAGTGATTACTGCACCTTGGCTTTTTAATGAACTTTTTGAGTTAATGGGTGAGAAACGAGAGGATCATGTTACTTTTCTTCCTTGTTCCCCTTGGTATCGATTGTTATTTGGCGATGGAAGCAGTTTAGACCTGGTAGAAGACATCGATAATCAGATTAAACAGATTGCAAAACTGTCTCCTGATGACGCAAAAAATTACAGTCGATTTATTGAACATAGCGAGGCCTTGTACAAGATTGGGTACGAAGAGTTAGGAGATGCGGATTTTACAAAATTCTCTTCAATGTTTCGTGTCTTGCCAGCTCTGCTAAAACTTGGTGGTTTCAGAACTCTTTGGTCTCATACTGGTCGATTTTTTAAAGATGAAAGAATACGTCAGGCCTTTTCCTTACAGACACTTCTTGTGGGTGGAAACCCACTTGATACAACTTCAATTTATGGACTGATTCATGCCATGGAACGCCGTGGAGGAATTTGGTACGCCAAAGGTGGAACTGGAGCTTTAATTTCAGCCCTTGTTTCATTAGCAAAAAGACACGGGGTGGTCTTTCATAATAACTCCTATGTCTCTGAGTTTGAAACCGATTCGGAAGGTAAAATTACGGCTCTTGGCATTGGTAGTCAGAAAGCTACAGAAAAAAGTCCTTGTGATCTTGCTGTTTGGGGTGCAGATCCTCAACTTGCATACAATATTTTAGGTACAAAAAGAACTTCTTTACTTGAACGAATAAGGGCAAGAACCGTTACAAGCTCAATGGGACTCTTTGTTTTGTATTTTAAGACTAAAAAATCTTACTCAGAGGTTGCTCATCATTCTATTATTCTTTCAAAACGTTGGCATGGACTTTTGAAGGATGTATTTAAAGGAAAAACACTCCCCAAGGATCCAAGTCTTTATCTGCATCGGCCTGCTGCAACCGAGACGGATCTTGTTAGTGAAAATCAAGGAGACCTTTTTTATGTACTAGCCCCAGTACCGCACCTTGGAAATTTTTCTAACTGGCAAGCTGAATTACCTACATTTCAAAAACAAGTGTTAGATATTCTTCAAGAACAAGTATTGCCAGATCTTCACTCTAACCTTGAATTTGCAGAGTCAATCGATCCTCGTTATTTTCGTGACACTCTTCACAGCACTCTCGGCGCTGGTTTTTCAATAGCGCCAACCCTTACGCAATCAGCATGGTTTAGGTTTCATAACCGTTCAGACTTCGCACCCAACCTATACTTTTGTGGAGCAGGAGTTCACCCTGGTGGAGGTCTTCCTGGAGTTATTACTTCCGCAAAAATAGTTGAGAAACTAGCTAAGAACGATTTTAAAATCTTAGATAAAAAAGAACCACACTTCGATTATTCTGAGAGACGCGCCGTATGAGCTCTGATCTGCTGCGTATGTCCCGTGCAGGAAAAACTTTTTTCTTTTCCTCCTTATGGCTTGGTAAGGATATACGTTTAGAAATGGCAAAAGCTTACAGTTTTTGCCGAATTGTTGATGATCTTGCTGATGAATACACTGATGAGATCTTAAGAAATCAATCACTGCTTGAAATTTCAAATGTAATCAAGAATGAAACTGAGAATCACCCTATTGCAGGCCCAGCAGTAAGTTTAATTAAAAAATACCCTGAGATAAAAATACCACTACTAAAACTAGTACATGCATGCCTTGATGACAGACCAGGAATAAGAGTATCAACTAAAGAAGAATTAATACTTTATGCAAGTAGCGTTGCTGGAACTGTTGGCTTAGTAGTGTACCCACTTCTAGGAGGAAGGGATGTGCGTGGAAGAGAGTATGCAGAGGCACTAGGCATCGCCATGCAGTTTACTAATATTGCTCGTGATGTTTTGCAAGATCTTAAAGACGACAGAGTCTATCTTCCAAAGGAATGGTTGGGAAACAAAGAACTTAGTGACCTTTTAAACTCTGGCCAGGAAGAGATTGTAGTTAATGCTGTAAGAAAAATCCTTGAGTTAGCAGACACATACTATGAGTTTGGGCTAAAGGGACTTTGCTACCTACATCCTGACTGCCGTAAGGCTATCGAAATTTCAGCACTTTGTTACGCAGAAATTGGGCAACGAGTTATTAAGGAAAAAAAACTCCCTCGTTACCGAGTCGTTGTTCCGCTACAAAGAAAAATATCTTTGGCTGTTCGTACTTATTTTTCTAAACGATATCAAACGTCAAAAGAAATAGTAATTTAAAGATAAGTATGTACTCTGTTGGTATTCGAGGGGCAGGAGTAGCAGGATTAATTCTTGCCAAAAGTTTACTGAATTCAAGGAAGGATATAACTGTAACTCTTTTTGATGTACGATCTGAAACCCCCCACCCAAAAAGAACATTTTGTTATTTTTCCAACAAATATACTAAAACCCCAGTAATTCCAGAGTGTAGCTGGAATACAGTTAAGTTTTCTGGGCAAAACTTCTTGCGAACCATCTCTTGTGAAGAAACTCCATATACAATGATTAAGGGTGATACCTTTTTTGATGTTATCACTAAAGAACTTAAGCTTCTTGGCGCAAAATTTAACTGGAATTGTCCTTCGGTGCAAATTGATAAAAAGTGTTTAAAGATAGCAGATCAGATCTACAAATTTGATCTGGTTGTTGATTCGGCTTTTTCACCAAAGCTTGCAAACTCCCTACTTTGGCAATCATTTGGGGGAATATCTGTTACTACTACCGAGCCTATTTTTAATGCTCAAGAAGCCCTGCTGATGGACTTTGGACAGAGTATTCCAGGTGTGCCTGTAAGCTTTATCTATGTGCTTCCCTTTAGTCCTTCCTCGGCTCTTGTTGAGCATACAATATTTAGTCGTTCTCCAGAATCATTTGATTTTCATCACCAACATTGTATTCGTTGGCTTCATTCAAGAAATATCAGGGAGTGGAATGAGTTTGATTGTGAACATGGGGCTATCCCAATGGGCCTTAAAGGAGTTACTCATAATACCCCTTGGCCAGTTATTGGAACGCAAGGTGGGGCTATTCGAGGTGGAACTGGATTTGGTTTTCAAAATATATTAACACAAGTGGAAAAGCTTACTGATACTTTAATGAACTTAGATTTATCGAAAAATCTGAGTGTTCCATGCGATCAACCGAATCCCTTTTGGCAAAGGTATGCAGACGAATTATTTCTTAAAGCACTTTGTAATAGACCAGAACTTGGAGAAAATCTTTTAACAGGTCTTATTAGTCGATCAAGCTCAAAAAATCTTATATCATTTCTTTCAGGCCAAGCTTCCTTCTTAGAATCTCTAAAAGTTATGAATTCTGTACCAAAGTTATCGATGATTAAGGCTTTATGTTCATAAATCTTTTTAAAACTTTTTTTGCTAAAATTAATTTAGTAGTCTTTCTTTCGATAACTCTGATTTTATTATCATTATTGAGTCAAATAGCTGCAGAGTGGCTTGCAATCGCCCTGATTTTTTTTGCCGGAATTCCTCACGGAGCTTTTGATATTCGAATCGCACGAATGAAATGGCAGGCAAATAATAAATATTTTTTAGTTAATAACCCATTAGGAATTGCACTTATTTACTTTCTAATCGGACTATTAATGAGTGCGTTTTGTTTAGTGTTCCCTACTACTGGACTACTTATTTTTATTTTAATTTCAATTTTGCACTTTGGAGAAGCTGAGAATAAATATCTTGGTTCGTATTGGGGTTTCCTTGTTGGATGCACTTCGATTCTCTCGCCAATTACATTTCATCCAAACCAAGCTTTGGGCTACCTTACATTTTTTATTTCCGAGGAAAACTTTCAATGGATTATTTCTTACCTTTTCCCACTTAATATTTTATTTCTAGTTATTCTTCTATCAAGAATTATTTGGATTTTAAAGTCCAATCAAGTTTATGCACAGAGTTTAAAGTTACCCTTGGGATTCATACCAGAACTACTCCTATGTCTTTTTAGCTGGGTCGTTCTTCCTCCGCTGGCAGGTTTTTCTGTTTGGTTTATAGGAAGACACTCATTGGATCACTTTTCATCGTGTCGTACTCTCTTTTTAAGTCATAACCAGGAACAGAATAAGAACAATTTCTTAAGTAATAAATGGATCTCTTTTGATTTTTTAGTCCTTTCAGGTGTTGCGATGATTTTAATTCTTCCACTTACGTATTGGTTTAATCTTTCCGATATAAAACAGCTATTTGCTGCCAGCATAATCTTGATAGCTGGGCTTACTCTGCCGCATATGATTGTTACTTCAAGAATAACAACTTAATTTTTGAAAATCGTTCTAATGTTTTTTTATTTTATTAAAACTTTGTTGAAGTAAATTACTTAAACGAAAAAGACACCCCCTCGACTAGAATTAATCATCGGGAGTGTCTTTTTTCTATTCTAGAATCAGAATTCAGAACGTAAGTCTTACGATGGAATAAGCACAGTATCGATCACATGAATCACGCCGTTATCCGTCATGATATCAGGTGTCACAACCATAGCATTATTGATCTTCACGCCATCAGAGGCATCAATCTTCAATGAGCTCCCTTCAACAGTTTCAGCCGAGGTCAGCTCTACTACTTGACCTGCGGTTACTTTTCCTGGAACTACATGGTAGGTCAAGATCTTTGTAAGCTTAGGAATGTCTTTTAATAAAGCCTCAACCGTTCCTGCCGGAAGCTTTTTAAAAGCATCATCGGTCGGTGCAAATACAGTGAAGGGTCCTTTACCTTTTAATGTTTCTACCAAACCAGCTGCAGTTACTGCTGCAACAAGTGTAGAAAAAGTTCCTGCCGCAACTGCGGTGTCGACTATATCAGCCATGATAAATATCTCTTTTATAATAAAAATAATGTACTGCTTTACAAAGAATGTTGTCGAGCAGCAGTGATGAATACTAACCATTAATTTTTGACAAAGACCAGAAATAAATTACTTTGGCAGAATATATTTTCTATAAACGTGGGATTTGCACCGCGAATACGAACAATATCTAACTAAAACAGATAACATACTTTTTAGTTGGAGAATCTGTTGGAAAAACTCATCAAGTTATTACTATTTCATTCTGGAATAATCATACGTTTAAAGACATTATTGAGAATGCAAAGAATGGAAAAGATATAATCTTATCGGTTCCTCGACACCACTCGTTTAGAACTACTTGAAGTGATTTAACACTCTTACGTAAAATTATCGTTACGACTGAAAGAAAATGCAGTTTCCTCTTTCTGGTAATGGTTGTTTTACCCTTCTTGTGTGATTCCAAAAATTTAGCTGATGTCATCAATGACGCTTAAATTTTTAAAGCAAGGTCGATTTTTTTGCTCTCGATCATATTTGCTCCACAAGTTAACTATTCAATTTACTTGTATATTATCGCGAAGCTTCTCGATATCCCTTGACTTAATGGCCATGGGTACAGGGTAACTTTTAATATGATTTAACCTACTAAAAATATTACATAATCCGAGTTACCTTGTACCCATTACATTTCCCGAGTTACCTTGTGCCAATTACAATTATATCTCAAGAATGAAATATTTTTTGGTTCAAGAAAAGTTTAATTTAGCAACGAAAGCGCCAACTGCGGGGACAGATTAGCTTGTGCTAAAACAGCAGTAGCTGCTTTTTGTGAAATATTTATTCGAGCTAACGATGCGCTTTCAATCGCAACATCAACATCTACAATTCGTGAATTTGCAGCTAAATAGTTTTCCCTCTGCGTTTGTAACACTTGAGCTGCAGTAGCTAGTCTTGACTGACTTGCTCCAATTTTAGATTGGGCAAGTGAAAGCTTCTCTATACCTCGTTGCATTATAGCAAGGGTTGCTCTAGCTTCAACTTGGGTTGTAAGCGTAAATGTCTGAAGTTTTGAACTGGAATTGGTGTTTCCAAGGGCAAAATTTAATGCCCCAGAAACATCAATCGCGCCATCACGATTAAAATCCCCAAAGCTTATTGCGCCTCCAATTGGATTAAAGCCAATTGTCATGCCAGATGCTCTAAATGTTCCGTCTCCGTTACCCCAGTATATACCTCCGCCACCATTTGAATTGTCTATAATATCGACTTTGCCATCACTATTAAGGTCAGATATCGCAATAGATCCAGTAACCGCTGTGCTAACTCCTGTTTGAAAAGTTCCGCTTGAATTGCCTATAAATGTGGTCATTCCTGTCGTGTGCAATGCAGCGATGTCGAGAATTTCATCCCCGTTCACATCGGTTAACAAAACCGAATCATATAGATCAAAGATTGCACCACCAGTGCTGTAAGAAGTTGCAGCTTTAAAGCTCCCATTGCCATTTCCAAACGCTACAAATATTGCGTTGCTACCGCGCGTAACGACATCAATGATTCCATCGCCATTCAAATCCTCCGCACTTGATTCACCATAAGTGGTTAGTGCATTTGCTATACTTTGGACAGCACGAAATGTTCCGTCGCCATTAGATAGTTTTACATCACGACCACCTGTAATAATGTCGTCAAGCCCATCACCATTAAAATCTGCCGCTGTTGTGATTGCAAATGTTCCGGCAATCGAACTAGAAATAGCAGCCCTAAATGTACCATCACCATTCCCCATAAATATATCGATATCAGAAGCTGAGTTCTGATTGACAATATCTAAATTACCATCACCATTAAAATCACCTGCTACCATTGTTATGTTAGTACCGTTTCCACCACTTGTGTTTGATATTGCAGCACGGAACGTTCCATCACCATTTCCTAAGCTTACAAAAATATCAGTGGAAATGTTGTTCGATCTGTGAATTCTGTCTAAATGTCCATCATTGTTTATATCAACTGCAACTCCCAGTCTGCCGATTGCAATACTTCCAGAACTAGTTGAAAAAGTGCCAGAATTAGTTTTTGATACATCTGTTGCGCCAGCGTCTACGTAAAGTGCAAAAGTCGTTCCAGCTCCGCCTGCGCTGATTAATATGTCTTCTCGCCCCGCTGATAATAGATCAAGGCCATTAAAGGAAACACCTTCAACGATTCTATTGAATTCCTTCCGCAATTGTTGAGCTTCAAGATCTATATGTTCGCGCTGTTTAGACGTGTATGTACCATTTGCACTTTGCTCTGCAAGCTCTTGGATTCTTATAGTGATATCACTCAGAGAACTAAGTGTTCCACTAATGATATGTGAGGCTGATAAACCATCATTAATATTTCTAATTCCTTGACTTACAATTCTAGAGCTTGTTTTTAAATTCATGGATATAGCCAGGCCAGCAGCATCGTCACTTGCTCGGTTTACTCTTTGTCCAGATGATAATCGCTCGTAAACTGTAGATAAGGCTTCGCTAGAACGGGCAAGTTGCCGCTGCACATTAAGTGATGCAATGTTACTTCCAATTGTTATAGGCAAACTATATACGCACTCGAATTACTAAAATTAAGATTGACTCTTCTTATGATTCGTCATTTTTCTGAAATGTCTAAAGTCGAAATTTACTCCGAGTGGAATGTTTGGGTATTCGAAAATATATCGCTTTTTAGTTAAGAAAAAATCTTAGTGTAATTTATTCAATCAGAATAATTATTAAATTCAGTTGAATAACTAGATAATAATGCAAGTTTAAGTGTGTGAGAAAAAATCGGTAGGATGCATTATACTGGATTAGTTTAGGGATAGCCCGATTAATTCTCCAAAAACACATTAACCCGACGATTAAGCTGCCTGAGGTGATCCCCATTTAGCGGAGCGCCCATTATGGGTAGGCGACTATTTTCTAATCCCCAGATGAGTTTGCCCCGAGAGTTCAAACTGCATTGGACTTAAATAGTTCAAGAAAGAATGAGCTCTTCTTGTGTTATAAAAACCTTCAATGTACTTGAAGATTCTCTCCTCATACCAAATTGGTACAAGGTAACTCAGACTGTCACGTACCCAAAGTAAACGTCGGCGTTTACCAAAAAGACGCTTTTCTTAAAGGTCTTAAGGGGCGTGTTGTTTTTCCTACCTGTGAGATCAAAGTTTGGCGAGTGACTCAGGCGATTTTTATCTTCCCGCCGCTTTGGTGGCTGCAATGATTCTTGAAACTCCAGTTATAGTATTCAATGTTAAAGAGCAATTTGCGCTTATGTTAATAGTACTTGGGCTTAGCGCTGCTGAAATACTAAGTGAGTGAGACTGTCCTGGTTTAAGGTTAATAGTTGCGTATGATAAAAGCTGGGTATTGCCTCCGGCAATTTGTCCACCTGTTGATGAAGAAGCAGATGCAAAATTGTCAGTATCAACAATAGAAATATTAGCATTTGTAATTGGAAGATGAGTGAGCGGAAGAGAAGGAGTACCGTATGCAGTATTGTTTACCATTACAAATAAATTCCGAGGCGCTTGCTGTCCCATGGCATCAGCTGGAAGAGTAATAGGAAAGCTAAAACCCGCAAAAGCGATTGAGGGAAAACCTGGAAAACCAAAGCTAGAAGAAGTGAAGTCACCAGTCTTTTGTATGCTTTGAAAACCACTTGAAACAGTGCAACTATATTTTCCTTTGTATTGAGGATTGGAACTTTGGGCAATTGCAATAGTGTTAAAGAGAAATAAAGATGTAATTACTAAGATAAGATTTTTCATATGTATTATATCTAATACTAGGTTTTTTTGTCTTCTTTCTTTAACATTTGGGGTGTCATCTTTGCAAGCAAAATCTTGCCCACGTAGTCTATACTTAATTATTAAACTACAACCGAATTAAAATCCGGTCTTTTTACTTATGAAAAGGTCTTGGTACAGGCTAACTTTGATTTCTTAATAATTAATTAAGGGAATTTAAAAGTTGCTGAGAGTTACCTTTCTTTCAAGATTGGATTTTTTTCGTCATTCCAATTCAGGAAATGAGTCGTAAAGCAGTATGTTAAGGAAAAAAGCTTGATACAATCTGCCTGCTATCTGAGAAATATCAGGTTTTGGGACTGCTCATTGACATCCGTGTTCTATACACGGCGGTGAGTGGGCAGAGCCCAAATTCACCTTATGGAGAATCGAATTGACACTCAAACAGGGGATCCTACGATCGCCTGCCTCATCTATTGGAATGGTAAAACATTCCCACTAACCCAAAATCAGGCGCCGCGAAGAGGTGTTTGCAAAATCGCAGCTGTGCGAAGCCGCGAAGATCCGACGGAAACGATGATAGTGCTTCACTATCTCGCGTTCAAAGCGGGCCTCGAAGAGAAGTGGTTCACGATAACGTTTACCGACCATGACACAATGAAGAGGACTGAAGTCTCGAATTGGATCAATGGGGTCTTTATTGAGGATTTAGAGCCTTTTTGGGCTGAAGCATCATTGTACTTTGACGAAGACTCAGTGCCCGCGAACTGGTTCGATGGTTGGACTCAAACCATCCCAGATGTTTGCCAAAAACATTTGGAAGCAATGAACCAGGACTTCACACTCCCCCCTCTTCCGACATCCGATTAAGGTCGATCTTCAAAGGGGTTTTTCAAAAGGTTTTCACAGATCTCAGATAGCCCCTTTTCTTCTTCATAACATTAAAAAGAAATAACATTGACGCTATCAGAAAGGAAAATGGTAGAGAATCTTATTTGTATTTATCAAAGGTCTTGGCACAAAAGATCTTGGTACAGGGTAACTTTCAATATTGATTAACCTGAAAAAAAATTATTATAAAATCCTAGTTACCTTTTACCATTGATGTCTTCTTCGCGGTATTTAGGGAACGCTAACTTTTTTAAGTATCTGAAATTAGGAAAGTTTCTCTAATATCAACTAGTTAAAAAGGTGAGCGTCCCCTAAGAATTTCAACCAAGAATTATATTTTCTAAAGTCCTACAAATACTGTAAATTACGATTTATGCATCATTATATAAAAAATACCTCTTTCTTTTTCGCTCTTGTATTTCTCTTCCTACTATTAGGTCACGTACAGTCCTCATATAGTTCGCCCGAAAGAGATTTTTCATCTCAACAATCTAGCTTTAGGCGTGTAATGACTCCCATACCGAATACTACAGTTACTGCAGTTCCTACAATTGAGTTACCAAAAGACTACATTAGGTGCGCAGGAAGTGATTCTCTAGTCGATGGAAAGGCAAGTTGCCAGTATTACAAACAAACGACGGCAAGAGCAGGTTGTGATAAGCATTTAACTGGGAATACTGCTGTTTATAAAGTTAGTTGTCCGTACACCTGTAAAATCCGTTCTTGCAGTTGTAGTAGCACTTCAGGAAACTGCCAAAATGCTTCGTGTGGATGTTGGGAAAATAGAAATCCAGACAATTTATGTCCAGACGGAAGTACAAGGAAAAATACAACTTGTCCGTGCCCAGATTCATATCAAGTTTATCTTTATCACGGCGATTCATTTAAGACTCGAGAAGAATGTTCTCAATATTTAAATGATAACCAACTTACAATAGCTGCTGCATGTAATAATGCTAGCTGTTCCAACCAAGAAGTTAAATTAAAAGTATGCTGTAGCGAAAATTTGGTACCATGCGAGGAATGTGCTACACAAGCTATGACATATTAAAATTTGCTTCGCTAAACTGGTACAATTTAGCTCAAGATTAGAATTACACATGGAGTTTTCCACTTTGAAAGCGCCTGAGCGTTATTGGAATTGTACTAACCCTTCGTCGTACCAACTTTGCAAGTTGCCAAAAAAAGTTACCTTATTCCAGTTTTTTTATTATTAGTACAAAGTGGGCCCGGTGAAATTATCAACTATTGCTGCAACTGGTGCTACACAATTCCTAGGTTCTTTTTTAGCATTTGGGCATACTGAATTTGCACTGAATTGACAAGCGGATGCTCCATTCGCCAAAGCGCGTTGACGCTCACAAGCAGCTTTATCATTATATTGTAAGCTTTTCCCTTGTAATAATGGACCAGGTTTGCAGGTAACGACCATAGAACCACCATTTGTGGGATCAGACAGCTTATTTTCCATAACGCAAGGTTTTTTGCATGGTATAGATGGTTGTGCATCTACTAGGCAATTTTTACTACATTCGAAAACAAAATACCCTCCTCCAAGCCCATCATCTTTACAACCTGAAGTAGGAAAAGCAGGGCCTTCTCTGTAAAAACAAGTAACTTCACCTTTAGCAGGTTTACACGTAACTTTCTCCGCAAGAGCAATTGAGTGACTAGATATAAAGCTAAAGAAGATTGAAAGGATTATAAATTTCATAAAAAGGATCCCTACAAAGATGGATTTTCGAAGTTATATTATTTTGAGTTTATATCGTACATTATAAAAATTTCTTTAGTAATTTCTAATAATTTTTTTTAGGCTTAATATATTACTGAAATGATTATATTTTTTCCCTAATAAACAGCAAACTAGCACAAGGCATCTTTAATTCTTAGAGGAAGTTGCCAAAATAGTTAACTTGTACCAGTTTTTTCTATATTTTTTAAGTTATCGTTACCTTATAAAAATACTTAAGTCCTTTTATAAAAACTTTTTTATTTTTCAGGCAACAACATATATATCCTAATATCAAAAAGTTAATTGTTGGTATGATAGTTGCACTACCTGGATTTTTCATTCTTTCAGCAAGAATTATGTAAATCTGATTGCTCATCCAAAGGTAATGACAAAGTGTTACCGTATTATCCCTTTGCGCTCTTGAAATAATCCCGTTTAAGTGAGTGTTTATTAGTGGGCTTGGACCGAGAAACGGTAAGCCTGTTTTCAACACTTAGAATTAACTCGTAGGATCTTCCAGGTTGTATGTGTCTTCGGATTCTTGGCATTGTACTAACTACACGTAATTAGGTGTCCGTTTTGTGGGGATCAGATCACTCGATTTTCAAATAATCTTACCAATAGTTTTTAATTCAGAAATTTGAATTAAAAAATAGAAGCAGTGCTAACACCACTTCTTTCACATTCAATTTCAAATCCACCGAATAGACCTGTAAATTGACGATTGCTCGGGTTAAATGAGCTATATCCTCCACAGGTAAGTGCAAATCGACTTTGTGGCTTTAGATCATCTACTTCACAAGGGTGATACCAATCTTCACCAAAGAGATTTCGACAAATTTCATTCCGAGCCTCTCTCACAGTTACCTGCTGACACGCTGGAGCACAGTACCCCACCTCGGGACAGCCACCAGAGGCTTTGATTGCTAAAAATTGATCAATCATGGGAGCGTTTTTACACTCCCCAGTCCCAAGACATCTAGGCTCATATGCTCTAGTGAGATAATTGTACTCTGCAGAGCAGCGATTCCAATTAGTTGCTGCAAAATATCCCATTTTTTTCTCTTTGTTAGTATCGATATTACCAATTGTTGGCGTCGGAGCCACAGTTACTACTGCAGTAGCAGTAGTAACTGGTGTTGGTGTAGGCATGCCATGATTAACATGAATAACTAGAACTGGAGCACTTTTTGAGTAAAACATGAATTTTCTATTAGGGTCTTTTGATTTTGGTACTAATAATAAAACACCTTTGCCTTTAAAAGCATAACCTAAGTCGTCAAAAAACATCTGAGATATGATGTCTTTGTTTTGTTTTGGGATATCTTTAAATACTTTATCAGTAATTACGACAGAAACTTCACTACTATTACCGTTAAATTGCCCTACTCGGTAATCACATTGCTTATTCAAACAATTGTCATCAATAAATTTTTTAACGTAAGAAAAAGAAACTCCATCTTTGACTTGCATACTACTATTTGCTGGAATCATAGCAGAGTATAATCCCTCGTTTGAATAGAAGAGAGGATTTAGAAAAAATTGAATCAAATTATCAAAATTAAAGTATCCATCAACTCTCTTGGGATAATAATTGCTTGGATACGAAGGACTTAGAGAATTAAAATCTTTTAATAATTGTAAAGAACTAATTAGATTTCCCGATGAAATAAGATCACTGTGGTAAAAACCATATCCTCTTGGATCAATAAAAGGAAACTCTGATGATAATACTACTCCGTCAGGTATAAAATAGACATCTCCACCATCAATTTGATTTGCTAATAAAGTATCTTCTGCTCGGTTAATTAATATTTTTTCAGTCTTATTAAGATTTAACTTTAAGTGATTTTGATTTGTATTTTGATTTTGATTGACTTCAGGAAACC
>JBIKWN010000128.1:0-2775 GCA_044356295.1 Bdellovibrionota bacterium | reverse complement strand
AGCCCGGATCGCGGCCTGGCATGCCTCCAGATCCTTCCGCGCCTGGCTGCGCGTGTCGATCGCACCGGCAGCCGTCAGGCTCGGCAGCACCATGAACGACCCCGACCCGATCGTGTAGGCATCTGCCGCCAACGTCGCCACCGACTGCCAGCTGCCCCGCTGCCCCGCTGGAAACAGGCTGGTCAGCGCAGCGCTCACCGTCGAATCCCACCCGTCCCCGGCGGCGGTGCCGGTTGACTGGGTGGCGCCGGTGGCAACTGGGAACCGGATGTAGGTCGTCAGCGCCCAGCCGGCGCCGGCCGTGATCGGGCCGCCGGTCGGTGTTGCAGCCGATGCCGTGCCCCAGATCAGGGTGTCGCCCGGCCGGACCTCTGCGGGAAAACTTGCGGTCATCACCAGTTCGTCACGAACCCGCCGCGGCGCCGGGGCTGCTTCGACTCTAATGGGTGCGGCGGCTCAGGCTCGGGTGCTGGGGTAGCGGGCTTCAGTTGCCGTTCGATCTGGTCCCACATCGTTGCCCTGTGGTAGCGACGCGAAAGGATCTGCAGCGCTGCGTAGGCGTAGCGGGTGCAGTCGCCGGCCTCATCCCTCACTCCCCTCGGCAGATCCCAGTGATAGGACGTCTGCCCCTTGTCGCGTTTCGGCATTCGCTTCCACGGAAACAGTTCATTCAGGAACTGATCAGTCGCCGCTTGTCCCAGGTGGAGGTAGCCAGGCCCAGGTGTTTCATTCCGCAGCCGGCCCTGCAGGTGGTTGACACTCGCCTCGTAATTGACCTTGTAAAGCAACACGCCATTACGCTGAATAGACTGGTTTTTCTTGTTCACGTCCACCGCCACACCACGACCAACCAGCGGCTTGCCTTTCGTTCCGTCGCCTTTCACCGGCACCCACGTAGCCGATCGGCCGCGGCACCAGGCCCTGACCTCATGGGTGGCGATGCCTCCGTCGTCAATGGCGCCCATCGCCAATGGCAACTCAATGCCGTCATCGCGCTTCCACTTCGTTGCGGCGATCTGGGCAAGCTGGTCAAGAGTTTCTGCCCGCTGCGGGTCGCCGTCGATCTCCCAGTGCCCCAAGTGCCAGCCTTCCTCGCCCCGGCCCCATCCCCACATAGTGACCACAAGCCGTTCGCCAGAGGTGCCGCCGCCGCCCTGCACGTCGACGCCGGCGGTGATTACCAGCACGTCATTTGGCACCGTGCCCGCCGCATAGCCATTGCCCGCATTCGCATCATGCCGACGGGCTGCCAACCCATCGCCGCTCAGCTTGCCGGCGATTGTGTCTTCCCATGGCAGGCCCAGCACCGTGTTGTGAAACGTCTGCATTGGTTCGGGATCCCCCTTGCGCAGCGCGTCCAAGGCCTCAGTGTGCTCGCGCACCAGGATTGACCAGTCAGCCGCTGGGCTGTAGCTGTAGGCCGCCCAAATGTGGTAGCTGCGCAAGTTCGGCACCTGCGATTCAGCGGTCGGACGCCACTCGCCACGCTCCACCATCCAGCGTTTTTTGCTGTGTGGAATCAGCTCAGTGCAATTCTCGCATTGATATGACCCGGCCGATTCGCCTTCCTTCTGCATCTGCTCCCATCGCAACACTTGCCGGTGATCACAGAACGGGCATGGCACATAGAACAATCTGCGGTCACCTTTTAGATACCATTCCTCCGTTTTCATGCCCTTGAAGATCGGCGTGCCACCGAGGCCAATCTTTCTGTCCCAGTAGTAATCAGCTCGGTTTCGGCCCAGCTTGATCGGGTCCCCCTCATCCAGCTTTCGATATGCGTCAAGCTCGTCAAACAGCACCACCTTTCGGCTTTTGCGCCTGAATGCCCTACCGCTCGCGGCATTTACGATGTCAATCAGGCCACCGTTTGACAGCTGCTTCAACAAAATCGTGTTGCTCGCGGTGTTGCGGGCTTTGCTCTCGCACAGAAGCCCTCGCAGAACAGGTGTATCCTCAAACAATGGTTTGATCTCCTCCTTACTGTATCCCTCGGCATCCTCCTTCACCGGCTGGACAACCATAATCGGCGACGGATCTTGATGACTGAAGTATTGCACCACAACTCCCAAGATTTTTGTCCATCCAACCCGTGCGGACTTCATAATCGCAACAGTTTCAACCGTCGGGTCTGTGAATGAGTCAAGAATCTCTCGCTGATACGGCAATGTGCGCCATTTGCCACGCTCAGCGGCTTGTCCCGTCATCACGGCGAATCCATCGGCGTACTCGCTGAGCTTCAACCGTGGCGGCGGCTTGAACAGGCTCAGGATCTTGCTGACCAGCGCGGGAGTGTCTGATTCGATCATTCTTTCGCCTCCCCGGCCGCAAGCTCCTCAAGGGCATCCCGGATCAAGGTCGTCAGCATCTCCACCTCGTTCAGGTCCAGATGGGGGATCCGTTGCTTTGCCACGCTTGGCACGCCCAGCAGCCTCGAGCGGCAGATGTTCACGGCTGTTGCCCAGGCCTGCTCAACGTCCTCGCGCGGCAGCAGCAGTTTGGCTTTGGCCCGGCGCTCAAGCTCCGCCAGGTTCGCCTTTTCGTACTCAAGCCGCGCTCGGCTGATCGTGTACTCCGGCAACCCCTGGTCGGGTTGAGCTGGTGGATCATCGCTGCTCTGTGGTCGCTGCCGGGGCGGGCGGGTGGTGTCGCGCCGGGTAGGCAGCTCGCGTTTCATGCGTGGCTGGACTGCCTCGGACTGGTGGGGCCCAACCTTGGCGAGGTACTCCGACACCAGCAGGTCAGGGTTGAGTCGCAGAGGCTTGGCCTGGACGA
>JBIKWN010000080.1:0-10022 GCA_044356295.1 Bdellovibrionota bacterium | reverse complement strand
ATGGCAAATCAATATTTAATTTTACCTCTTATTCCTCTTTGCGTCTTTTGTACTAATCGAATTTGGATCCCCTATTGCTTCTTTTCGTCAGTATTTTTACTTTTCTCTCCGGACGGTCTTGGGGAAGTCTTGGGAATATATCTAAGCTTTGCATTGTTAGGACTCAGATTCTTTAATCTACAATTCTGGGCTCTTTGCCTCTTGATCGTATTACTTCTCAAGAAACCATCACCACCATCGTCTCAACAAGTCTAAACAAAGTGGGCAAAACAGTTGGATAATTAAGGGAATACTCACCAAATACGCACAAAGTCTAGCAATATTATTGATTTGAATTTCCGAGTGGATTGGTTCAACTGTATTTTCAACATCTGGCACAAAGCCCAGGTACCCAACAACCATTGGTAACGCAAGAAGGACTGGGAAGAAATATCTTGATTGTAATCCATCAATCCCCGATCCACCTACCGGTGACCATGTTAAGTATAAAGTGAGCGCAACAAAAAGCGCAGTCCCATACAAAGATAAAAAAAGCATACTGACCGAGGCTAACTTTTTAACCCAATACATTTTTTCTTTCTTCTGTTTTATTTGCCTCAGGATAATCAATGAAAAATGTACTCCATCAACAATACCTGCAAAAATTAATAGATGTATCATTTTAGATTTAGTCCATTCACTGAGTGGAGTATCAAGCCAGCCGAGTGAACCAAGAATACTGTCTACAGAGAAAAAATTACCAACTGAATGGATCAGAATTTTTAGAACAAACCAGGGATGATCCATAGTAAAGAACAACTGTCTTTTAATACTGAGATCCCTACCCAAAATCTGATGAGCGGGCGGCGCATGATCTTTTGTTAGTACCCAAATTGCTCCAAGTAGTGAACTAACAATACAAAGGTGTATCAAAAGCGATGTTTTTGATCTTGAAAAAAGAAGTTTCAAAATATTTTTCTTTGAAATATCAGATATAACTAATGCAGTATAAAGAAAAGCTGGCACCATCAATAAGAGAGGCGGTTTTGTTGCAGCGACAGAGATTGATAGATAAAATAAGATTATCCAATCCCACCACTTTGCCTGTTTCATAAATAACAGAAAAAACAAAAGAGACATCGTTAAAAGAAAGGTAATTCCATCTGCACTTACGGCAAATGACTGTTGCAGAAAAATCGGAGAGATCATCCCAGCTAACATAAACAACATACCAGGGATCGGTTTATTTGAAGCAATCATTACTGAATAAAGTCTTAATAACAGAAAAACAATAAAAGCTCCTTGAAATATTCGTGCAAGAAAAAAGACCTGTAGTGTTTTATCAGGGATAACATCTTCTTTTGTCGTTAATAATCGTGCGAGTAACATCCCAGGATACGTACCAACGTACCCATACGCTAAACCAAATCGCTTACATGACTGCGCCATAGTCGAAACATTGTGGTAATTTTTACCATCAATTTTTTCATGTGCTTTAAAAGCAATCCGACCGGTTTCAAAAACATCAGGGAGTGTATAGGCAAATGCACAATCAGGTTTTGAATCAAGAGAACCATCTTGGAAATTAGAACGTGCATATGCAGCAAGCCAATGTACATTTTCATCTGGTGCTTGAAATGGGGGTATCAGGACGGATATCAAAACCCCAAAGACAAAGAAAGCGCCAATAAAGCACAGCACGGCGTTATACCAAAAGATACGTATGAAAGATTCAGACCGTGCTGGTTGGCAGAAGTAATTACAGATTGATTGTATAGTCATTGCGGCAAAGATAGTCTAGTACGCTTAAACGTATGGGATCAATCGAGATATATCTACTGTAAAAAATATTGTATCGAAATTTATAGAGTTGCTGTGGCGAAAGTACATATTCGAGTCTAAAATAAAGAGAGTGGAACAATGCAAAGGTACGCAGAATTCGCAGATACTTTTGTTATATATTCCTATTTTTACCCTTATAAATTATTAGGTTTAGCAGTCAATAAGTCGAGAATACAGAGATGAGATTTATTCGAAGTCTTCTTCTAGTCAGTTACTTGTTTTTCATACAAGCTAATATTTTATCTGCTCAGGTTTCATTCACATTTGCAGATAAAAATGTGAAATCGTGTGATGATTTTGCTACAAAAATTCTTAACGATCCGTGGGATATGTCTAGCTCATCGGATATCAATAACTATTTTTTCGGTATTGATATTCAAAATTTTTCCAATCCGCAATTTTTAAATGGCTCTTTTACCGGCACAACAAGTTCCGTGGCTTCTTTTTTCTATCTGTTTTCACCTGCTATTGCTGGTGCATATTCTGTTGGTGGCAGATGGGGACAAAATATTGGATTTGATTCGACTAAATACACACGTTTCTCAATAAAATATTCTGCGGATAAATCTGACGAAGTCGGACTTAGAATGGTTTGGGATCGTTCTAAAAATTACGCTGTCGATCGAAATGTAGTCTTAACTGGTGTAAATAAATTTCAAACAGGCAATCGTACTTACAGTATCGACCTTCCAAGTCTTGGGGATAGTACGTTTCAAGACGACTCAACCAATAGAACACTTTGGAATGCAAATCCTGTCACTGGGCTTGCACTTATTCCAGTTACGAAATCTGGTGCTGAGGTAAATATCGACTGGATTCGGCTTGAAGACCCAACTACTTGTACAGGACTTGGACAATCACTCAGTTACAACGCTGCGGCTAGTGGTAATGATAACTTGATGAATATTTATCTTGTACCGTCTGGAGTTACTAACCCGATGACAAGCGGATATGCTAGGAAATTTACAACTGCTACAACCCCAAGTAACAGTTCGGTTAACTTAAGTGATACAATTGGCGTACCTCCAGGAACTTATAAAACTGTTGCTTTACTGGATGGTGATTATGCAACACTTGAACGAGATAATCCTTGGGATTTTAATGATTCATCGGATGTGTATCCGGTTGGAATAGGAAACAACCTTACCTATTCAAGTGGTGTCGCTTCTGGAACGAGTGACGGGACAGGTGCTAATGGTATCTTATTCTTGCATGTAGATAGTGGAATTAATCTTTCAACGTACAAGGTTGTAACGATTAAGGGCACTTTTACGAGCGCTCCTTCAGTCATTGGACCTACTGGAATCTATCATACACTCGTCGACTCTGGTGGTGGTTATTATGCAGTTGATCTGTCTGCTCAAGGCACTTGGACTGGTACATCTGGAAATTTTAGAATTTATATTCCATCAGGTCCTTTCACCTTTGATTTTGTATCAGCTCGAAAATCCGGAAATGATGTAGGCTTCAACCGAAGCGCTTCAGCTGTTTCTGCGAAAATGAGCACACCGTCCTCTGCAAACGTTATCGTTAATTCCCCTCCAAGTATCGATATTAAAACTCCAAACGAACAAGGCGGCGAAGCAATCCGTCCTTGGAATATGAATGATGGCGATCTAAATATTTTTGCAAATCTTTTAAGTGGTAACGATCCAACCTACCCTTCAGAAAAAGCGGTAAGCTACTTACCAGATGTTCGCGCAGTTGATGGTCTTCGCGGGGACTTCTTTAAGGGAACAAGCTTAAACGGAAGTGATGATCCAATTAACTACTCAACATTCCCTTTTGCTGGTTTTAATAAATTTTCATTCGAGAGTAGTGAATATAAAAATCTTTGTTTTAGAATGCTTATCGATCGAGAATTTTCATTAGGAACAGGCAGCGTTGGTCGAGTGATCTATCTTGCTGATGGAACTTTCCATATAAGTGAAGATCTGCCTCTTATTTACGATGGATGGTCTGGTTCTCGTTGGTACAATTATTGTATGGACATGACCGATCTTCATACCGATGGTACAACATCGAGTAATTGGAGCGGTACGATTCAAGCACTCAGAATAGATCCGCACGAATTTAAT
This sequence comes from Bdellovibrionota bacterium, assembly GCA_044356295.1. Taxonomy (GTDB): domain Bacteria; phylum Bdellovibrionota_C; class UBA2361; order UBA2361; family JBIKWN01; genus JBIKWN01. The sequence continues at coordinate 6,123 of JBIKWN010000080.1, read as the reverse complement.
GTTCAAACTCCTTATTATTTCGATTCGATTAAGCTCCGTAAAGATTATAGAGCCCCAGGTGTTTTCTCTGTGGCATACGAAGCTAGCGATGCAGACAATGATCCAATCGCCCTAACCTTTTATGCATCTACAATGAAAGGTTCCCTTGGAGATCCTATTAGCGGAGCATCATTTACAGTTGGCAGTGGCTCTAGAGTCTACAATCTAGATACAACAAGCCTAGCCAATGGAACGTACTATATAAACGTTCAAGCTTCAGATGGTGTTAGTAATACAGTTACGAGATATGGGACAGGCAGAGTTGTTGTCGAAAATGGTGGATCGCAAGGATCTGCCCCTTTCCTTTCGGTCGAAGCCCCTGTCCAAAATGAAACGTATTGTGATTCCTTGCAACTCAAAGGTTATGCACTTCAAACAGATAGATTTGAAAACGTTTCAACCGTTGAGGTTATCGTTGATGGAAATTGGTTGACCAACATCTATCCTGACCTTTTTAGCTTAAATGCAAAAACGGCTTATCCATCAGCAGATTCAAGTAATACAGGATTTAATCAGCTAGTCGATATTTCTGCTCTCGCTAATGGATCCCATACTGCTTCAATAATTGCACATTCGACAAAGGGACCTTCTTTTACTGTAACAAAAAATTTTACAAAGGCTGGTACCGGATGCGCTACTCCGCTCACCGATCCTAATCCATCTGGAGCACCAGTTGTTGTAAATTTTGATACAACACCGACCCCACGTCCTACTGCAACACCATTACCAAATCCAGTAACTGTTTCTGCTGCTACCCATTCACGATCTGGCACCACAACAGTTGTATTAAAATCAATACCAAGTAATTTTTTAAAGTGCAAAGTTAACCTATTTGCGAGAGAAACTGCTAACAGTACTCCAATAAGATTAATGAGCACTACTATTGCAGCTAAAGAGGTTTCTAAAAAACAGATGAAACTTACAGCAAAAAAGATATTAGTTTCATCGAAAGGACCCAGATCACTATTATTAACTAATACAGTTACGTGCGGATCAAGAACTCGACAAGAGTCGAGGGCACGAACTCTAAGATTTTCACGATCTAAATCTGGCTCAAAAACATTTGCCCAAATTACAAAAGCACTTGGTAAACTGAAAAAAGCTTAAAGATAAAAACGAGCCATCCGTTAAGCGGGATTCTGTCATTGAGTAGTCATTCATCTGGGGTAACTTTCACAAGTTACCTCGTTGCGACTGTCCTCGAAGAGGCGTTGCCGTCGACCGGCTAAGAAGCGCAACCCCTTCTCATCGCCAAAGCGATGAACCTCTTACATTCTGTCTTGCATCAGCTGGGGTTTACCACACTTCTTTGTTACCAAAAAAGTGCGTGAGCTTTTACCTCACGGTTTCACCAATTCATCTTTCGATGCTGTCTTCTTTTCTGTGGCACTTTCCACGTATCACTACGTGCTGCCGTTAGCAGCCAACCCGTTGCTGGAAGTCCCGACTTTCCTCTCCCTCTTCTCGCTAGGAAAAGAGTGGAGCGACTACCTGGACGACTCGTAGGATGATTCTATCATGAAGTTATTTTAACGCGAAGGACGCGAAGTACACGAAGGAGATGTTTTAAAGAAATAATGGGAGTTGTATACTCAAACTGCCTAACTTGCTGAAATAATGTGGCTTATAGCTGTTTTTGGGTACATTTTAGCTATCGTAATACCTCATTGATATGTCACGCCATAAAATCGCAATGCATATCTATTAAATAATGAGACGTATTGATCCTTTTGATCCTTCAAGTCAGCCAACTTTACCCCCATCGGAAGGACCTCGTGTATCGTTTTGTCACGAGGGACTTCAAGAAATATATCTTCAGTCTCAAAGAGAGAAACCACATGCAAGTCCCAGTTACATAAAAGTTAGTGATGAGGCAATTCGTAAACATCTTGAACCATCAATTATAAAAGGAATTTCTGAAATTCCTCGCAATCAACGAATAAGGTTTGAAGACTTATCAAAAAGCTTAGCTGAAACCCCTACATATACGATAGTAGCGGCCACACCAAATCTTCAATATTCAAAATTACATCGAGATCATATATTTGGTTTTTTAGAACAGATTGAGACAACACCATCTGCATTTAGTATTATACAAGGAGCTGGGATTCCTATAGGCATACTAGATAAAATGAGAAGTCTAAGCATGTCAGATAAGGCTAATATGTTCATCTCTAGCGGTGAACAATCTATTCAAAATGATTTAAGAATTAAAGAAATAGAAAAATTGGACCAATTGTCCCAAAAAGACAAAGTAACTAATCGAGACATTGCCCAAGGATACTTTCCTCAACCGGGATTTATTGATGGAAGGTATATTCACACAACAGGGGGCCACTGCTTTGAAGTGTTACAACCAATGGACCTATTTAATGCCATCCCTAAATCATTTTTTAAAGACAAAAAGGGCTCTGCTATTCTGTATGCAGATGCTTATGTGCTTATAAGAGATGGCGATAATGTAGCTTCGATTCCTTTACCAAATTGTCATGGTCAGATTGACCAAAGATTAAGATTATCAGCGCCTCCTGAAGAAGCAAGATTGATAGCCGCAATTTTCGGTAGACCTAATACAGCGCAAGATAAACTCAAATCATTCTTTCAGAAATTACAAGGTAGTGATGTTCGCTTCTTAGGAAATACTCAGATTGAAAGTAAAGATGATAATAGTCTTTCAACATCTGAACTTGCTCAGCTACTACTATCTTTAAGAGAACCAGTCTATATCAAGGGCAGCAATTCAAGTGGTGGTAGGATGATTCTTAAACTTGGGTTTGAGCCCTCTGGAGAACCCTACTTAGAGACATCATCTCAAGAAATTCTTCAGGATATCGAGTATGCAATTCTCAAAGTAGAAGATATCCAAGAACAACATATCTCTTTTGATAGCGAAGGGATTAAGCTTTATCCTGAGCAAGTTATTGAACAACAAAAAACACAACTCAATAAAAAATTAGAAAAAAATAAAATCTCCGTCGAGTCCCTATTAACAGCCATTCTTACATCTATTAATAATCCCATCATCGAACAAGAAATTCCTTTTGAGACCCTTAAAAATCAAAGAGTTGAATTTAGAGTTATTTGCCAAATTGATGAATCAAATTCGATTCCGCATGTCGTTGCTGATTATTGTAAGATGAGTGGTGATCCAGTTGCGGCAAATATTAGCATTGCCGGACATGGCGCTTTTAGCGAAGAGGTTATTCGAGGCCTCTATTTGCAGCGCTTAGGTATAACAGAGGCTGATTCAGCATTTCATCCCATAGACGAAAATGTTGAAAAAAATCTTTCCGATATGCGCGAGATGGTAAATAAGTTTGCAAAGCATTATTTCGAAAAAACAGGGATTAAAAGTTTTGTGGTAGATCTCGTTCCAGTATGGAATCAGGAATCATCAAATTTTGAATTTTGGCTTCTTGAATTCCAAGACAAATTTGCTTTTAGTGGTTTAGAAGAAATAGACCCTGAAATGGCTGCGTCTGTCCGAAAAAGACTGGAAGAAATCTGATGCAATTATAAAACTATCTTTTCTCACTTAAAAGCACTCGGTCAAGTTCCCTAACGTATATCATCACCAATAATAAAAAGAGGGTCGTACTACTACCAATGATATTTCCAATGTTTGAAAATATATTTCGAGAAATAAAATAATCGGTAAGAAAGAGAACAGGCTGCCTAGAAAAATACCAGAATAAAATTAATCCGATTCCAAGTATTGAATAACGCTCTGGAATATTACTCCATCTTATTGAAGCAAATAATAAAGCAGTTGGTGGAATCAAAAGAATCAGCGCGTGTGGCCAAAGAATTGGAAGAAGCAACAAGGAACCTGAAAGAGTAAAAAGAAAAAAACAATATTTATCTGTAAATCGCTTCCCTGAAATCACCCACCAAACCGCAACTAATGAAATGAAAACGCTAATCATCCAAAAACGGATCTGAATATTTCCTTGACCAATGCCAACTATATCTAAGACTCCATAGAGCCCAGCCCAAAGTGAAGCATTTGCAGGCTCTTCCAAGTAAAATAAAATGGTTTCGTATATTGAATCTTTGTAACCTGCAATAACGTTAGGGTACATAATTGATAGAGAAACATTAATGACTCCTGAAAATAGTAAAAATAATAAAAAAAGTTTTATATTCTTTTTATTACAGAGCGCTAAGATAAAAAGTACCCCAATCGATTTAATACTCATGAGTAAAGTGAGACATAGTATTTTTAGGGATGTTTTTTGAACTGGAAGAGATAAATACAATGTAACAAGAGCCAATAAAATATAATTCCACTGCCCTAGCATCAGCTCCATCCTTACAGGATCAGAACCAATTAAAATAATACAGAAATAGAATCGGAAGATTGGGACCCTGTTAACTATCCCTAGATCTCCTGATAATTTCCAAAAAATACAAAAAAAAGTTACAAGCTGCAGGCAGTACCAAATAATTGAAGCTGTTTTATATGAAACAAACGTCAACGGAATAAATAAAAACAATGAAGCCGGCTGATGAGGAGTTGGATGGAAAAATTGAAACTGTTTGACTAAAGGTAGATATTGTTTTTGAAGTTGAATTAATGATTCATATGGATTAAGTCCAAACTTCAATTGAGTACTGGATAAGTAATCCTGTAGCAAATCACTGAATTGATTTGTACTATCCATAAGAATAGCAACATCATTTACTATTTGATTAATACAAAAGTAAGCAAGACAGATAGTTGAAATAATATAAAGAGATAGCTTTATCGTCTTACGGTTCCATCACACCAAGTTGCAGACCTATACATTAGACAACGGCGCGCAGCCCTTATTGTGTAGTTGGTTGTCTCACCAATAGAACGAACTGCAGAAATGCAAATAATGGCGATAAGGGCAACAAGTAATGCATACTCTACCAATGCAGCTCCCTTTGAATGTTTTTTACCCCTTCTTCTGACCATTATTAATATCCTCTCATGACAATCAAGGTTTGAAAAGGGAAGATTATTACACGTTACACTGTTGTATATTGATGATGTTTAGAAAACAGTATTAAATTTTAGGTAATCCACGTACCCAGCCTCTATGAATCCACTAAGAAGAAAATCATATTTATTCATTACCCTTTGTACTCTATTTTTGATTTATGCTCATCAATCTCTCGAATTATTTGGTTGGTTTGAATATGGATTTGTAGATTATCGGGTATGGCTTTCAACGAGCACTATCCTTAGAAATTTTAATTGGTTCGATATTTATAACACCGAACTACTAGCTAAACTCCAATCTACTCTAAATACTTTTGGCACTAATACACTTAGTCAAGAGTATTCTGTATTACCCTTTGCATATCTTCCAATTTTTTCTCTTCTAGCTCTTCCGTTTGGATCACTGAACCCAAAAATAGAGATTCTCTATACAATAATTATAGTTAGCTCTTTAGCAATTTGGTCAACTTCAAAACTGCACCAAAAAAATACCCTCATAAACAGAACAGACGCTATACTTGGCAGCATCGTTGGAGGAGGAAGTTTACTGAGTTTTTTCTTTTTCAATCCAAGTATTTTACTAATGATCTGTTGCACTATGGCACTTACATTCCTTGGGAATGGAAAAAATATAAGAGCTGGCGCACTCTTTGCCTTAACTTTCGCTAAGCCCCAAATTGCTGTATGGATTTTGGCTGGTCTTTTTCTAAGCAAGTCGTATCGATGTTTTTTAAGTATGCTCAGTGGGATCTTCGTTCTACTGATACTATCGGTACTTGTATTCGGTATGAAAGCCCATGCTTCTTGGTTTGAACTCTTATCAAATTATCGTTCAGATTTCGGTGCCTGGACCTTAACACAACCAAATATCCATATGATTTGGCTAAGGCTAGAACTGCTAACTCTTGATCTCAATTCTAAAATACTAATCTGGTCATCTATACTGCTCTTCTTATTATTCCTGTTCGTTCGAGTGGTTCATAATAGACACTTCCACCAACCAGCAATACTGTTAGCTTGTAGTTTACTGAGTGTTATAATTACACCTCATAGCCATGTACATCAAACCGCTATCGTGACACCTTTTCTTCTTTATAATCTCAGTTATACGAAAG
>JBIKWN010000079.1:0-10170 GCA_044356295.1 Bdellovibrionota bacterium | reverse complement strand
TCAATATGCCGCTTTGCAGCAGAAAGGGAATCCCCCCACGCATACAACCCATGTCCCGCCATGAGAAATCCAGGTTGCGATTTTAATTTGGAAAGATTTTTTTCAAGCATTGCGGTGAAGCGTTCCATGTCTTGATCGTTTTCAAAGACAGGAACTTTTATGGATGTATCATGCGTTGTTGCTCCGAGGGCTTTGAGCATTTCGAATCCTTCAAGGGTTACTGTTTGATTGCAAAATTTTCTCGAAAGAATTGTATTCCACGTTGAGTGGGTGTGCAGCACAGCGCGAGCTCCAAGATGTTTACAGAGAAAAATATGTATAAGCGTTTCAGCAGAGGTTTTAGCATTTTCTTTATTTGACTGAATTATTGCGCCATGTTTATCGACAAGAATTAGGTCGTTCGATTCAATAACACTTTTATCAATACCGCTCGGCGACATAAGAAGCGTCAGTGGTTCTGCTTTGATAACAGTACTGAAATTTCCACCGGTTCCTGGGCTCCACCCACGTGCAGCTAAATACCTAATTACTTCAGTAAGTTGTTGACGCTCTTCAAAATAGTTCATTATGGGCTCGTTCATTTGACTTAATTAAAAGTGACTTTACACTTAAGAATTATGGCACAAGATTTTTTTGCACTCGATACGACCACAGCGCTTGATTATATTAACAGTCACTCTATTCGTACACAATTCTTCTCAAAGGATGAGGAGCTTGTCTGTTTTGATTTAGCAGATGGAAATGTAAACCTTGTTTTCCGAATTCAGGTAAAAAATAATCCACAAAAATCGATAATCTTGAAACAAGCCCTGCCATTTGCAAGACGTTATCCAGAATTTAAAATGCCTCTCGAACGCGCGCGTATTGAAGTTGATATACTGAAGCAGCAAGCAATCGCGGATCCTGGCAGAGTACCAACCGTATTTTTCTTTGATTCGAAAATGTATGTAAATATTATGGAAGACCTTCGCTCATACAAAATTATGAGAGAGGGTATTGTTACACAAACTGAGTACCCAAATTTTAGTGAACAGGTTGGAAAATTTCTTGCGAGGACTCTTTTTTATACGAGTGATCTTTTTTTAGATTCTGCAAAGAAAAAAGAGCAGATTCCTCAATTTATTAACCCAGTACTGTGTAAAGTTACTGAAGACCTTGTCTATACATTTCCATTTGGAAAGCATGATACTAATCGTTTTCCTGCAGCAATCCAAAAACAAGTTGATGCTATCTATAGTGACGCACAACTTCAAAAAAACGTAGCTCGTTGTCGGCTCGATTTTATGACGAGAAATGATTGTTTAGTACACGGCGATCTTCATACTGGATCAATCATGGTGAATGACCAAGATTCTAAAGTGATGGATCCTGAATTTGGATTTTATGGTCCGTTTGGATTTGATGCTGGAATGCTTTTAGCAAATATTGCAATTGGATACTTCGCACAGATTGCTCATACAGAATCAGACGAATCCAAGAAAAAGTATCAAAAGTTCTTAAAAAATGCTGCAGAATTGTTGTGGAAGCACTGTACCTCAGAGCTTAGGTTGCTACTCTCAGAAAAAGCAAAACCAGAGTGGCAAAGTGCAATATTCATCAACGATTTTCTTGCTTCTTTAGAGCAAAGCGCAATACGGCACATGGGTTGTGAAATGATCCGTCGAACGATCGGAATGGCACATGTGCTTGAACTTGATGAAATTAAAGATGAAAAGATACTTGCTACTGTTTCAGCACAAATACTTAGTATGGCTCAGCAATTATTACATGATGATTTCTGTTCAGTAGAAAAAGCTTTGTCACTGATGGAGCTACAATAAATGGTTCGACCTTTCAGAAGCATCGAATGGAAAAGTGATTCCTTAGTCCTTCTCGATCAAAAAAAATTGCCACATGAAGTTAACTACAAAATGTGTAGTTCCGTGAATGAAGTATTTGACGCAATTGTTGATATGACTGTACGCGGTGCTCCAGCAATTGGTATTGCTGCTGCCTACGGAGTAGTAATTGGTGCTATAGAAAATAAGGATACAGTTTCATCTGCTTTAGAAGGCGCGAAAAAAGCATCCGATCTACTCAGACGTAGTCGCCCAACAGCGGTAAATTTATTTTGGGCGCTTGATAAAATGAATAATACGATCGCTGACTGTTCAGATAGAGTACAGAATTCTTCAGTTACTGATCTCATAGAGCATCTAGTCTTAGCAGCAAATCAGATTTTTCAAGACGACGTAGAAACAAACCTTAGTATCGCTCGTTATGGATTTGAACTTATTCCCGACGGCGCTTCAATTATTCATCATTGTAATACTGGTAGCCTCGCTACTGCTGATTATGGTACTGCCCTTGGCGTGATTCGCTATGCCCATGAGCAAGGGAAAAAAATTCATGTGTATCTGGATGAGACTCGTCCAAGAATGCAAGGAGCTAGTCTTTCTGCATTTGAAATGAAAAGTTTTGGAGTCCCCCATACCGTGATCATTGATAGTGCATCTGGTTTTTTAATGAGACAGCGAAAAATAGATCTTTGCATTGTTGGTTGTGACAGAGTGTGTGTAAATGGTGATACTGCAAATAAAATTGGGACTTATAATTTAAGTATTGCTGCAAAAGAGCACAGTGTTCCTTTTTATGTTGCAGCTCCGATATCTACGATTGATACAAAAACAGCTGATGGAAGTTTAATTGAGATCGAAGAGCGATCAGCAGACGAAATATTAAAGATTCAAGGTATTCAGATTGCACCTGAAGGTACATCAGTTTGGAATCCTGCTTTTGATGTTACTCCTGGATCTTTTATCTCTGGATTTATCACTGAAAAAGGAATCAAGCAGCCACCGTTTATCTTTTAAGATAGTTACTACTCTTTCTTAAAGATCAAACCAATCTGGCGCTTCTAAACCTTTTTCTTTTTGTATTCTTTCATTCGTTTCGGCAAGGAGGGGATTTATTAATTTAGCGACCTCATCAGAATCTCTTTGAAATGAAACATTAAGGGGGAAAAGAAGGAAATTTAGATACACTTGGGTAAATCTTGAACGGACTACATCACTTAAAGCACCATCTGGTATGGCAAGTTGGAAAGGATCTTTAAAAAAACAGTCACTACGTAATGCCTCTATACAAACATACTTTTTACCATCGTATGAAAAACCAGCATCAGAGATGCCAATTTCTCCGGATATGACTACATTCTGAAGTGATTTTGATTTACTTCGAATTACGGGTTCGTCTAGATCGTGAACAACAGCTTCTAAAGTAAAAGATTCACCCCTGATTTGAGCTTTCTTAATTGCAATTGGAGAAAAAATTTTATTGCTTTGAGAAGAATTTAAAATATGTGACTGCCACAACATCAATCCTAGAAGTGCTGAAGGTGGAGTTTCTAAGTATGTAGGCAAAACCGCATTGGCTGCTTGCCATATACCCGTTTGTTCAATTACTTGGGCTACTCTTTTTTTAAGTGGATAACACTGATCCTCTGGAATAAGTAAACTCATTGATGCAGGCCGACCAGAACGCCCGCGAAGGATTATTGCTGATTCACTATGCGATTCTTCAAATGGAAGTTGATTGCTAGAATATTGGTTTTGCCTTGGCAGTAAGAAATCATGAATTGAAGGTAAGTAAGCAGTTTCGCAGTCTCCGACCTTATCAGATTTGAATTGTAAAACTCTTATAATATCGTCTGCTCTGTTAAGTTCCAGAGGAGCTGATGCCATAACTCCTCTTGGTAATCTTGGAACTAAATGAGAAATATATCGAGCAGTATCCTCAATCGAAGTTAGACGTGGGGTATACAGTTGATCGAGATAATTCCCCTGAACAGCAAGCATAAAAGGCGACAAGACTTGAGAAAGAAGCAAGGATGGTGGAAGCAGTCTGCTTAGGGGATTTGGATTATTATCAGGAAAAAACTCGGAACCCTCGGAAAACATCATCTAATTTGGTATAAAGTATTTTATTAAAAATCCCAAGAACTTTTTTCATGAATCATAAAAAATGTACTGTCATCGGTGGGGGGCTTTCCGGTTGTGAAGCTTCTTGGCAACTTGCAAAGCGAGGTATCGCGGTTGATCTCTATGAAATGCGACCGGTTACTACTACCAAAGCACATAAAACTTCAGATTTAGCTGAACTTGTTTGTTCAAATTCGTTTCGTGGGGCAGCTCTTACGAATGCAGTAGGACTTTTAAAAGAAGAGTTAAAACTTTTAGGTTCTCTTATTATGGAAGCCGCTCTTTTTTCATCAGTGCCTGCTGGCGGAGCACTTGCCGTTGATAGGGTCGTATTCAGTAAATACGTGCAAGAAAAAATTCAGTCACATCCTCTTATCACAATTCACCGCGAAGAGATTACTGAAATCCCTGAGGCGACTTGTGATAATCTTGTTATTCTCGCTACAGGTCCACTGACGTCACCGAGTCTTTCAAAATCAATTGAAAAACTAACTGGGCAGGAAAGGCTTTCATTTTTTGATGCCATTAGCCCAATTTTTTTGAAAGAGTCTTTGCATCTTGAAAAAATGTTCCCGCAGTCAAGATGGGATAAAGGTGAGGGGAAAGATTATCTAAATATTCCTCTTTCAAAAGAGTTATATGAAAAGTTTGTTTCAGATGTTTTGGCTTCAGAAAAGTTTGGAGGACATGAAGAAGTTGAATCCGATTCGATTGAAGGACTTCGCCCATTTGAAGGATGCATGCCCATTGAGGACATGGCGTCTCGTGGTATTGATACCCTTCGACATGGTCCTTTAAAACCAACTGGTTTAACTGATCCAGCTACTGGTCGTTGGCCGTATGCATGTGTGCAACTTCGACAGGATGATAAAGAAGGTGAGCTTTGGAGTCTGGTTGGATTTCAAACAAGGATGAAGCATGGTGATCAGATGCGTGTACTTCGAAGTTTGCCAGGGCTTGAAGATGCAGAGTTTGTTAGGTTAGGTTCCGTTCATCGAAACTCTTTTATTGATTCGCCTAAATTACTTCATCCGACATTACAGATGAGGTCAAATCCAAATCTTTTTTTTGCTGGACAGATTACTGGAGTAGAAGGCTATGTTGAGTCAACTGCTGGTGGGCTTGTTGCCGGAATAAATGCTGCAAGAATACTTTCAGAAAAAGATGGATTTCAATTTCCTACTTCAACAGCGATTGGGGGACTTATGAACTATATCACCGATCCATCACGTGAGTATTTTCAACCGATGAATGTGAGTTTTGGAATTATTCCGAGTTATTTTGAGTTGCCTAATGTTTTTGTGAACGAAAAGGGGAAGAGGCAAAAAGTAGGGAAAGACGAAAGACGAGAGAAAGTTTCTAAACAGGCTCTTGAGCAGATTGCTGTGATACAGCAAACAATATAAGATTTTTTCATGCTTCTTAATCACCGAATCGTAGTAGTGCTTCCTGCCTATAATGCTGCACTTACTATAAGAAAAACTGTAGAAGCTATTCCTGCTGGCGTTGTTGATGAGATCATTCTTGTCGATGATTGTTCAAAAGATGAAACTGTTTCAGTTGCAAAAGAGCTCGGTCTTACTATTATTCAACACGAACTTAATAGAGGGTATGGAGGCAATCAGAAAACTTGTTACAGTGAAGCTCTTAAAAGAAATGCTGATATCATTGTCATGCTTCATCCTGATTATCAGTATAGTCCTAAACTTCTTCCTGCACTTGCGATGTTAGTTGTTTCGGGGGAATTTGATATTGCACTTGGTTCTAGAATAATAGGATCTCGACGTCCAACAGAAGGTGGTATGCCGCTTTGGAAATATTTTGCGAATCGTTTTCTTACAGCAATCGAGAATCTATTATTGGGAACCAAGCTTTCTGAATACCACACTGGTTACCGAGCGTTTAGCCGAAAATGCCTTGAGTCTATTCCTTGGCAGAAAAATTCGGATGATTTTGTATTTGATAATCAGATCTTAGCTCAAGCAATTCGAATGGGCTTTACTGTGGGTGAGCTATCTTGCCCTGCTTACTATTTTAAAGAAGCTTCTTCGATAAATTTTATGCGATCTTTGAAATATGGCTTTGGGTGTTTGTATACGGCTTGGGAGTATCGGTTTACGAAGAAGAGTTAGGGGCTAAGAGCAATACTGTCCGGTAGAAAGTAATTGAAGACATTTTTAGTAACGCGAAGGTCGCGAAGTACGCGAAGGATCTTATGTAATCCTTCGCGTACTTCGCGTTACTAAACTTAAATAGAAAAAATGTTAACTCTTTGTTTAGTTGTAACTTTTGAATCAATTACAGCATATATATGGACTTCTTACCGGACAGTTATGGGGCTAAGAGATTTTATTAGATTTTTATCTAAAATTGATTTTGTTTTAGGGAAATAATTACGTAAGTTATTGATATATTTACGTTATTTTTAATGTTACACGGAGTGTTCCATCTCCAATAACTATAAATAGTAGTTGTAAAAAGTTGCTATGAGTGTTTTTAATATAAGTAATAGAGTAATCGATATGGTCACAAGGATTGATAATAAGAAGTCATTAGATAATGCCGCATCACCTGTAGCAGATAAGTCTAACGAATTAGCTGTAGCTTCTAATGTTCCAGTTGGAAAGCCAGAGCAGCAACCTTTGACTCCAGAAGCCCAAGCAGCACTCATTATGGGTGTTAATGTAGGCCGAGCTGTTGGTAAGCCTTTAAGACTTGCTGAGCTCAGTGGTGATGCTTTAAATGTTATAGTTCCTGAACATGCTAAAAGTGTTAAACTTTTTGCAGCATGAGTGATCAAAAGACAAAATCCCCATTCGATTCTCCCATACAGAAAATGGTAGATTTTATGGACTCGCTCCATGAACAGATGGAAACAGGTACTTATTCAAAAGAACTTCGATATTCGCCTGACAAAGTAAAAGATAAATTGAGAGAAGTACGTGCTTCAATGATTGCTGTTAACGACGCAATCGAACACATGGAGCGCGATCCCAACGAAGTCATGCGTCGAGTCACCGATGGCCTAGAAAAAATTGAATCAGAATACCCCCGTGAATCTAAATTTCTAAAGATGCTCGTTGAGCAAAAACTTGCCCCAGAAAACTTTATAGAAAAAGCAGTAGGTATTTTTTGTGATATTTCTGAAGCACAGCAAGGGCTTGTCGGTCCTCATGCTGCATTAGCTTCTGTTCAGAACTATATTGAGCTATTAAAGCTTTTGCGTTTTAACGCGACACTCCGCGCTGAAATGGATCGCCTTGTTCCTGAATCTTGATTTACCGTAAAACCCAGTTTAAATCACTTAAACTCCATGCTATATTCTTGCCCTTATGCAAGCGTATCATTCCCTTATTCGTGATGTCCTAGAAAACGGCGGTGCCGATAAACATGATCCAAGAAAAGATCGAACAGGAGTAGGAACCTACTCAGTCTTTGGTCGGCAGTTTCGATTCAATCTAGAAGACGGCTTTCCATTGGTAACAACAAAAAAAGTTCACCTCAGATCTATTATTCATGAACTACTGTGGTTCTTAAAAGGTGAAACCAATATCAAATACCTTCATGATCACAAAGTAACTATTTGGGATGAATGGGCGACCCCCGAAGGGGAACTTGGTAGTGTATACGGAAAACAGTGGCGTTCGTGGGAAGGTCCAAGTGGGAAAAAAGTAGATCAGATTAAAAATCTTGTTGATCAGATCAAAGCTAATCCAATGAGTCGAAGGCTTTTGGTTGTTTCGTATAATCCTGCAGATCTTCCAGAAGTTGCTCCTCCTGCGTGCCATACGCTTTTTCAGTTTTATATAAAAGATGATCGTATGAGTCTGCAGCTCTATCAACGTAGTGCTGATCTCATGTTGGGAGTTCCTTTTAATATAGCAAGTTACAGTTTGTTTTTAATGATGATGGCTCAAGTCACTGGTTATAAGCCGTATGAATTTATTCATACCTTCGGTGATGTGCATATTTACTCTAATCATGTTCAAGGGGCTAAAGAGCAGTTAACTCGAGATCTGCGTCCATTGCCAACAATGAAACTAAATCCTGATGTAAAAGATCTATTTGAATTTAAATACGAAGATTTTACCCTTGAAGGATACGATCCTCATCAAGCAATTAAGTTTGATATCGCGGTTTAAGTTTGATGAAGAAGGTATATGCAATCGTTGCCATGGATTCCGGCAGAGCAATTGGAAAAAACGGAGACCTTCCCTGGCATATCCCTGAAGACTTAAAGTATTTCTCTGATAAGACCAGGGGGCATGCTGTGTTGATGGGACGCACTACTTGGGAATCGTTAAAGCCCGAATACAAGCCGCTTCCTAAAAGACTCAACATTGTTTGTTCACATCATCCTGAAAAACTAGATTGTCCTGAGTCAGTTTTGCGAATTTCGGATCCAATCAAAGCTATAGAGGATTTTCGAAGTGGTGCTTTAACAACACCGACCGATACGCTTTGGATTGTCGGTGGTGCAAAGATTTACGCTTCAACACTGTTAGCGTTAGATGAGCTTTTTTTAACAGCTATTGATAAGAAATATGATGGAGACACTTTCTTTCCATCCTTCGAGCAGGATTTTTCATTAGTAGAAAGTGACAAACGAGAAGGGTTCGCCTTTAATCGATATAAGAAAAACGCACTCTGAGGGATTCGAACCCCCGACCCTTTGGTTCGAAGCCAAATGCTCTATCCAGCTGAGCTAAGAGTGCAGAATGAAGACCAAATATAAACACACTTGTCTTAGCGAAGCAGGATAGCGATTCGCTGGAAGCGAATCAAACAAGAACTGCCCAGCTGAGCTAAGAGTGCAGGAACACGAAACTATCATAAAAAAATCATTTTGCGAAGCTCACAAGCTGGCAAGATTTCCCTCCTCGCCGTACTATTGAGGGCATGTGTGGAATAGTTGGATACGTTGGTGATAAAAATGCCCTTGAAATAGTTATTTCAGGTCTGCAAAAGCTTGAATATCGGGGCTACGACTCGGCAGGAGTGGCTATGAGTGTTGGGTCAGAAGTTGAGATCCGAAGAGCTGTTGGGAAGCTTTCACAGCTTGAGGACTCCCTTACAAAGACTCCATTAAAAGCGGTACCGCATCTTGGTATCGGGCATACAAGGTGGGCAACTCATGGAAAACCAACTGAAGATAACGCACATCCTCATACTGCTGGTCGAATTAGTTTAATCCACAATGGTATTATTGAAAATTTTCTTGAACTAAAAAAAGAATTGATTCAAGGAGGAGCTGTTTTTAAAAGTGAAACAGATACCGAGTGCGCAGCACACCTTCTTGATCATTATATTAAGACAGCAACATCACCTTTTGAAGCGCTTCAACAAACCTGCAAAAGAATTAGAGGAAGTTATTCTTTTCTCGCAATTGATTCGAAAACTCACGATAGAATTTTAGTAGCTAAAACGGCGACTCCTATCATTATTGGAGTTGGTGAAGGTGAAAATTTTGTAGCAAGTGACATTCCAGCCGTACTGCCTTACACCCGCAAAGTCATTATCCTTGAAGATGGAGATATTGCTGATGTATCTAAGGATAAAATTTACATTGAAAATAATGGTAAAGAAGTAACAAGAGTGCCGCAGATAATTACTTGGGATCCTGTAACTGCACAAAAAGGTGGCTTTAAGCACTATATGCTTAAAGAGATCCATGACCAAGTCGCTGTATCAGCTGATACGTTTCGCGGGAGAGTAGACCGCGAGAGTGGGGAAATCATCCTTAGCGAAATGGAATTTAGCGAGAAAGATTTACAATCGATAAAAAGAATTATTTTTGTAGCGTGCGGAACTGCATGGCATGCGGCGTTAATTGGAAAATTTTATTTTGAAAAATTTGCTTCAACTCCTTGTGAAGTCGATTATGCCAGTGAATTTAGATACCGTGATCTAAACCTTGATACTGATACATTAGTTATTGCAGTATCACAGTCAGGTGAAACCGCAGATACACTAGCTGCGATTGATATCGCTCAGCAAAAAGGAGCTAAGACGTTGGCAGTTTGTAATGTATTAGGTTCAACTCTTGCAAGAAAAGTTCCTAACACTATTTTCACTCATGCAGGCCCTGAGATAAGCGTGGCTTCAACGAAAGCATTTACCACACAGCTTATTACTCTTTTACTTTTAACGTTAAAAGTTGGCTTGGTAAGAAAAGTTATAGCTCTTGAGACTTCAAAGAAAGAAATAGATG
>JBIKWN010000078.1:0-10179 GCA_044356295.1 Bdellovibrionota bacterium | reverse complement strand
CGCGAAGGATCTAATTAAATCCTTCGCGTACTTCGCGACCTTCGCGTTACTAAAAATCCGGACAATTATGATTTTAAGTTTAAACATTAAACCGAAAGTGCACGATATCACCATCTTGAACAGTGTAATCCTTACCTTCAACTCTCAGCTTGCCAGCTTCTTTCGCTTTTAACTCACCACCAAATCCGACATAGTCGCTGTAGCTAGTAACTTCAGCTCTAATAAAGCCCTTCTCAAAATCAGAATGAATCTTACCTGCAGCTTGCGGGGCTTTGATGCCGGTCTCAGCAGTCCATGCATGGCATTCTTTTGGTCCTACAGTAAAAAAAGTAATAAGCCCCAGTGTTTGGTATCCGGCAACCACTAATCTATCTAGTCCAGATTCAGTAGCACCCATTTCTTGTAGAAATTCCTTTCGTTCATCTGCACCTAGCTCAGAAAGTTCGCTTTCAACTTTCCCAGAGATGATAACAAGTCCTGCATCAAGTTTTTTTGCATGGGTATAAACAATATCGACA
The DNA here is from genome assembly GCA_044356295.1 of Bdellovibrionota bacterium. Lineage (GTDB taxonomy): Bacteria > Bdellovibrionota_C > UBA2361 > UBA2361 > JBIKWN01 > JBIKWN01. The sequence continues at coordinate 9,661 of JBIKWN010000078.1, read as the reverse complement.
GGCTTTGGACCACCTTCAATTGGCTGATATCCAAGTTCATCTTCAGAAACATTTGCAACAAACAGTACCGGCTTACTTGTTAAAAGCATGTTGAGAATAGGTTTTGCATCTTCTGCTTCAATCCCTTCAAAGATAACAGTTCTTGCAGCTTTACCTTGAGCAAGGACAGGTTCTAGTTTTTTTAGTACTTCAACTTTTGTTTTGGCATCTTTATCACCAGCTCTTGCTGCTTTATCCAGGCGAAGAAGCTGCTTTTGCACAACTTCATAATCAGAGAAAACAAGTTCTGTATCAATTGTGTCGATGTCACGTAATGGATCGACACCACCATCAACGTGAATAATATTATCGTCAATAAAACATCTGACAACATGAGCAACAGCATCAACTGAGCGGATATGACCTAAGAATTGGTTGCCAAGACCTTCACCTTTTGAAGCTCCTCGGATGAGACCTGCGATATCAACAAAAGTCATTTGAGTCGGAAGAAGTTTCTCTGATTTTGCTAATCCAGCTAATATTTCAAGGCGTGGATCAGGGACGGGAACTGCACCAGTATTTGGTTCTATAGTGCAAAAAGGAAAATTTGCCGCAGCCGCTTTCGCAGATGTAAGTGCACTGAAAATTGTTGACTTTCCAACGTTCGGAAGTCCGATGATACCACATGTAAATCCCATACATTGATTATAACTGATTATGTTTTAGAGTAAATCTAAGGGTGAATTACTCGATCAAGTGCTTATATCAGCGTATACTTGAGTCCTATGAACATGAAAACTCCAATCACCATAGCATACGGAGACGGTATAGGTCCTGAAATTATGCAGTCAGTTGTTTCAATCCTCGACGCTGCTGGAGCTGATCTCGTCTATGAAGAGATTAAGATAGGAAGCTCTGTGTATGAGCAAGGGTTTACATCTGGCATAGAGCCATCATCGTGGGAATCACTTCGACGAACAAAGGTTTTTTTGAAGAGCCCTATTACTACTCCACAAGGAGGCGGTTTCAAAAGTCTTAATGTAACGATTCGAAAAACTCTTGGACTGTATGCAAATGTTCGTCCAAATATCTCGTATTATCCTGTTATAAAAAGTAGTCATCCTAAAATGGATCTCGTCATTATTAGAGAGAATGAAGAAGATTTATATGCTGGTATTGAGTACCGCCAAACGCAAGATGTTGTCGAGTGTTTGAAAATCCTTTCTTATCAAGGGTGCGAAAAAATTGTTCGATATGCATTTGAATATGCAATTCAAAATAATCGAAAGAAAGTAACCTGCTTTTCAAAGGACAATATCATGAAGCTTACCGATGGTATGTTTCATTTAATTTTTAATGAAGTTGCAAAAGACTATCCTACAATTTCAACGGAGCACTATATTATTGATATTGGTACTGCTCGTCTTGCGACCCGTCCTCAAGATTTTGATGTCATCGTTACCTTAAATCTTTACGGGGATATTATCTCTGATGTAGCGGCTGAAGTGAACGGTTCAGTCGGATTAGCTGGTTCATCGAATATCGGCGATAACGTTTCTATGTTTGAAGCCATCCATGGATCGGCGCCTGATATTGCTGGTCAAAATATTGCAAATCCAACAGGTCTTTTACAAGGTGCGATCATGATGTTAGTGCATCTTGGAAAAAATAAAGTTGCGGAAAAAATTCATAATGCACTTTTAAAAACATTAGAAGATGGCATTCATACCGGAGATATTTTTAAGGCTGAAAGTAGTAAAGAAAAAGTTGGTACAGATAGATTTACTCATGCAGTTATTGAAAGATTAGGTCAGGTGCCAACCATTCTGCCTGTTGCTCATTATGGAAGTCATGAAGCAATAAGTTCAAAAAATATAAAAAGAACTCACCAAGAAAAAAAATTAGTTGGTGTTGATGTTTTTATTGAATCAAAACTTTTACCGAACGATCTTGCAGATGCATTGATAGCTGCAGAGGTCAGAGGGCTTAAACTCATAATGATGAGTAATAGAGGGGTAAAGGTTTGGCCCAATGGATTCCCTGAAACCTTTTGTACGGATCTTTTTCGGTGCCGATTTGAAGCGAAGGAGGCTGTTGTCCTTAATTCAGACATTGCGCAATTAATGTCTTCTCTTGATGCCAAAGGGCTTGAGTTCGTAAAAACTGAGCAATTATATACTTTTGATGGAAAACCTGGTTATTCGCTTGGGCAGGGTCAGTAAAAGTTGATTAGCGTTTGAAGCTGTCATATTTTTGGAGGTGATTTTTATAGTTATTGACAATTCTTATGGGTCTTTTCAACCCAGATTCAGTGCCCCTAAGCCCACCAACTGCCCTGGTACCACCAGGTGAATTAGGGCAATTATTTCCTATTCAAGATACGGGTGTTATAGAACCTGGAATTACATATCGATATAGTGATAAACGTATCGAATTAACGTGGGATAAAGACCAACATTCAACAGGAAATCAACCCCAAAAAAGTTTATCTTATATTAATGCTGCCAGTATCAGCGATCTTCTTGAAGATTATGAAGGAAGCCTTCCAAATGGCAGAGCAAACAAAGAGATTGTTGCAAAGATAATAAGCAATTTCATAGATCCCGTTTGTAAAAAAGCATTCGATGCTGATTTGCTTGATATCGTAAGCTTGTCAATGAGAAATGAAAGGTTGCGATTTGAGCTTAATGAGAAAAGTTCAATCGATCAAAGTGAGCTCCTCAGATTTCATCATTGGAAAATGAAACCACCTCAAGAACAAAATGATCAGGTCGTTGAATCAGATATAATTTCACTTCAAAAATGTTATGTTTTAGTGCGAGGTCATAACGTTGTCATCATTGATCTTTCAAAAGAAAAATATGTCGGGAGTGCGCTTGTAAAAATGATAGGAGCTCAAAAATCATCAGAGGATAGTCAATCTTCTGATACCCAATTTGAGCATCCTCTCAAAGTTTTAAGAACCCTTTATGGAATGGTGCTTAGAAACCAAGATGCTACAGCGAGTGCAATAGAAGAGCGTCTTGAAAAACTTAACTCACGTCTTAGTTTTGATGATTTATCTGAGGAAACACTTCAGAGTATACGACACAGTTTTTCTACCCACCAAGGTGAACTCAGTATCGCAGTAGGTAAACTCAATGAACATAAAATAACCGTTGCCCAAACTATGGGAAGGTTAATTCGGATTCTGCAAGATGATTCAACGGTAGACGCTGTGTGGAAGAGTCTTGCAGTAAGAAATATGAAAGATCTCTATAATCTATTCACTTCGCAAGTGGTTGAAGCAGATAGTGATTTACGAACTCTCAATCAATCTATCATGAGTTTTAACGAGTTTATGACTGAACGTCAAAAAAACATAACTCAAATACAAAAAATGGAACAAGCATCGCGTGTAGAGCAAGTGAATGTAGGATTACAACACAGTAATCTTGCTATAGCTCAAACTAATTTAGCGCTGCAACGTGCGATATTGCTTCTTGCAGTTCCTGTAACAACAGCTTCTGCATTGCAGATTGGAATTTCCGTATTGCCTGATAATCTTCAGACGATAGGGACTAAACTAATACTTACAGAAATCAGCTTTGCGGTTGCAGCACTTCTTGCTTCTTTTGTATATTTGAAAGCAGCAAGAGCCCTGAATACGCAAAAAACATCAATAGAGAGCATCGAAGCTCATCTGACAGATTGAAGTGCCTGACAATATCGTGATTCTTATGTTACCATCCCCCAATGAAATCAGATAAAAAATTTGGACTCTCAACAATTGGTATTCATGCTGGACAGTACTCTGATCCAAAGACTGGAGCAGTCATTGTTCCAATCTACGCTACTTCAACATTCAAACAAGATAGCCCAGGAGTCCATAAGGGATATGATTATGGTCGCAGCCACAATCCAACACGCTATGCCTATGAAGATTGCGTTGCCGCACTTGAAGGTGGAAAAAAAGCTTTTGGTTTTGCATCAGGACTTGCCGCAGTCGGAACTGTTTTAGAATTACTTCCAGCCGGCAGTCATATTGTTGCTATGGATGATTTGTACGGAGGAACATACCGACTTTTTGAAAAAGTGCGTAAGCATTCTATGGGGTTAAAAGTTACCTATGTTGATATGACAGATGTTGCTGCTTTAAAAAATGCAATTACATCTGAAACAAAGATGATCTGGGTTGAGACACCAACGAATCCGATGCTTAAAGTTGTTTCACTACAAGCCGTATCAGATGCTGTAAAAGGTAAAAATATTATCACTGTGTGTGATAACACATTTGCATCTCCGATTTTGCAACGTCCATTCGAATTTGGTTTTGATATTGTGATTCACTCTGCTACAAAATATCTTAATGGACATTCGGATGTGATTGGTGGCGTTGCAGTCGTTAATACTAAAGATGAATTAGTAGAGCGTATGGCATTTTTACAAAACTCTGTCGGTTCAATCTGTAGCCCATTTGATAGTTTTTTAATAAATCGTGGACTAAAAACTCTTGCAGTTCGAGTAAAAGCTCATTGTGAAAATGCGACACAAATTGCTGCATTTTTAAACGACCATCCTGCTGTTGAAAAAGTTATCTATCCAGGACTTTCGTCTCATCCGCAGCATTCTATTGCTAAAGATCAGATGCACGGAGGTTTTGGTGGAATGATTTCGGTTGTATTAAAGGGTGGACTTTCTGCTGCTAAAAATCTTTTGGAAAAAGTAGAAATTTATACTCTTGCTGAAAGTTTGGGTGGTATTGAAAGCTTGATTGAACACCCTGCCATTATGACCCATGCGACCATCCCAGTTGAACAGAGACAAAAGCTTGGAATTGTTGATGGTTTTGTCCGGCTCTCGTGTGGTATTGAAGACGTTGGTGACCTTATAGACGACCTCAAAAATGGGCTCAAATAAGGAGTTCCTGATTCCTCACGGTCTATCAAAATCTTAACTAAGAATTGATTCATTGGTACTATTGTATGCGTAAGTATGTACCAAGTCCCAATTGATATATCCAATGAAAATGGATTAGAAGCTATTGCCGTAAGTCAGTTGATTGACGATGCCTTTATGAGGCCAGGATCTTTGCTTCATAGAATTCATTTAGGTTCCACACCTGAAATCTTGGCTGCTTTTAAGGATGTCGGAACTGGTCTGCCGCTTTACGGAAGAATGAATTCGATTCCAACCGAAGAGCTCATTCAAGCAATAACAAAAGATCTGAGATTTTTCCGTGCATGTTGTGGAATCGGATCTATTGAAGTATATAATCAAAAAGAAGCAAGAGAAATTTCAGCGGTTGATACCCAAGAATTAATTGAAGCGATCACTTTCTGGAAGTTAAAAACTGGACAAAGCCTAGGAGAGCTCGTTGAACAACTGGTTTATATGAACCAATGTGTCCATCGCTCTGATTGGTTACAAAAAAAATCTACACCAGGATCATCTCGACAAGGAAGCATTAGTTGTCTTGTTGGGTTTCCTGTTTCAGGAAAAACCAAAGCTGCAGCACATATACGAATGATTCCTAATGTTCTTGTTTTAGATACAGATGCATTTCGAGCTGCTGTTCTTGGTAAACAAATTCTTGATAGAGATTCAGAATTTCTCACACAGAAAGGTTTTGGGCAGTGGGCAAAGTCACAGTATCTTTATACAAGTATCATTAATAAAGTTTTTAGATTTACGGTAAGAGGGGTTGCAGGATTCTTAGCACGAGAAGGGTATGATATCGTAACGACTGGACTTGCAGCATCGCCTGAAGCTGACCGTTTAATATTTATCGAAACTGATACGTTGACTCTCGATAGTTTGATGCAGCAAGTTGAGAGTAAAAAAATCCCCCCACCTAATTTGCTCGAAGAGATGATTCTGAATGTTTCTGAAATTGAAGAAAACTTTTTTACTAGTAGAGAACTGCGTGAATTTGGAACTCTTTTTAATGAAGTGCAAAAACGTGTACACGATCGAGTGAAACTAGAAGAATTAGTTGGAAAACTAGATTATTCTCGTGATCCTGAATCAATTATTGTGAATCAAGTCTTTGGAATAAATTCAGAAATGAACGATCCCGATATCGCTCGGGTAATCTGTGGAACTGCTTTTGATATCAGAGCTTGTTTGCGTGAAGGTATACCTGTCATTCCATTGAATAATGAAACAATACCGTCTTCTGAAAATCAGGATCAAATCAGGTCATTTCAGAAAAATATAAATCAAATTATTGAGATTAATGACGATGCAAGTAGTATTCGTCCTGGTTATTTTCCTTGGGTTCAGCCAAAAGTTATTGAAGATCCTTCTTTGATTATTGCAAAACGAACTGCAATTGTTAGTGCTGCCGATACTGTCTTAAGCCGACTCTGTCAAGGAATAACAGATTGCCTTTATCGCCGAAGGACCCGTCATAGTCTTGAAATGAAAACGCCTCCAATAAATGAAGTTCATCGAGCAGCTAAGCATACAATTGCTTCAACTATTGGCGGATTATTTGGCAGGTCCAATCCTCAACAAGAGCATCAAAAACTTTGGGCAGGGCTGCTTGGAGATCAGAAAGAAGATAATGTTGAGCTCCAAAACATTTTTAAATTTGTGTTATTTCGAATATTAAAATCTACATCTACCAATGATAAATCTATTCCAGTTTTTTCACTACCACAACGTTACGAGCCCTCATTAAATAAAAAGATAGCGTCAATTGTTCATTCTGGATTTACTTTATTTGGATTAGGAATTCATTATTTTAAAGAGAACTTTACTAGCAGAACGGCTGCGCTTTGTGTTGTCCATGATGGTCTTGAAGAAGCGATGCTTCAAAGGGAAACAGATGGAAAATTAAGTGAAGGGATTTTCTATTCAAGTACCATAGAAACACAGCAAGAACTAAGTCGTGAGTTCATAATTAGTTTTCCTGAAAGAGGACACGTCTACAATGCTGCTTCAAAAATTCTTACAGAAGTTCGAACAACTGATGAATTAAAACTGATTATTGAGCAACTCAGCAATCTTTTTTCTGGGGAGGCATTCCAAAAATTAATAGATGTAGAAGGGTATGAACATCTCAGCAAAGCTCAAAGTAATAGAATTTTTAAAGGTGGACCAACTTCATTTACTTTAGTTGCTCAACAGGAACGTCTCGTCATGAAGCATCTTCTTGAACAAGATGACATCAACCAAAATAATAACTTAGAATTTGCAAGTGACTTGTTGAAAGTTGCGATATTAGATCGTTATGACGATATCATTACTTTGGATAGGTATGTTGCTCTTCATGAAGGTAATGAGTTTGACCATAGAACAGGGCGCCTCAAGGTGCTTGTCTATACTGGAAGGCTTTTGTATACATTTTCACAATTATCGGAAGGACTCTCGTATTTGCCAGCAGAAGAGCAATTCGTTTTTGCTCGTGCTTTCAGAGATTATATACCAATGCTTCACCGGGTTATTGTCGAGAGGATAAATCCACATTTAGTTGAATCTGGACTGGAGCCAATTGGTGAGATGGAGATACATGAATACTACAAAACCAAGTTCCTTCCATTTATTGAAACTTTAGAAGATAAACTCATTCCAGTAGCAGAAAAACATGTTGAGGAAGCTTTAGCTCCGTATTTCTTATCAATAAATAACGACCAAGTAGTTTCTTAACTCGTTGTTTAAAGGTGACATAAAAGTATCTGTATTCTTCAGATAAACAACTGTTGAATAAAGTTGTGTTCTTTATTGTCTAACACTGTGTTTAGTCCAACAAATAGCCGAATAGAATTGACCATCAAATGATGTGGGTTTTAATCGTGCATTTTTGACAAAATTACTATATATCCCTCTTATGAAATTGCTTACATTATTCATCAAAAAAGTTTTTGGAACTGTTCGTTACGATCCAGCACCATGGATGCAGTTCTTTACAACACCTCGATTCCTTAAAGTAATTCTTCCAATTCTTATAGTACTGTCATTTCTCATTGGTTATGGATTTTATTGGTATATAAATCTTCCTCAACCAAACTATGTTGCTATTACAGTTACTAATGCTCCTGCGACATCGCTTGAACCAAATGCTAAACCCTTAAGTGCTACTATTGCTTTTTCCCGCGCTGTGTTTCGACCTGAGAATTTTGAAAAAAATATTGCTGATAAAATTCAGATTGAACCGCCATTTCAAGGTAGTGTTACAGTTGCAGCCGCTGATCGACTTATGGTAACGCCCGAAAAAGATTGGCTTGTTGATGTCCCGTATAAAATTACTCTTTCACCTCAACTGCTTGATAAAAATGCAGTATTTAAAGAGAAAATGATTGAATTGAGAACACCAAAGCTACAGATTGGGGTTTCCTCATTTGCGATAGAAGAAGATCCAACCGATCCACTCAAACGAACTGCGCTTGCAACAGTACAGTTATCACATCTTGTCGATCGATCAGCATTTGAGAAACGAATTAAATTAACTCTGTCTACTAATGAAGGTGCTTTAGGCCAAAGGAAAGAAGAAGAACTCTCTCCAACAGTAACCTATAGCGATACAGGAAATGTAGCATTTATTAGATCGCCCCTTTTATCCATACCTGCTACTGACGGAAAGCTATCGGTTGAAATAGGAAAAGGAGTTACAACAGTGTTTCCCGGTAATGCGAACGACTCGTCTCTATCGCAATTTCTTGTTGTTCCAGGTGCTGAAAATTATTTTAAAGTTAAGAATATTGAAGTTCGCAGTATTGATAATCCTGAAAATTATTCTGCAGGGCGAGTTATTAATATAACAACGTCTAGTTTGGTAGCACCTTCCGAAATTGACGAGCATCTGGAAGCCTATCTTTTAGATAAACCTAAGAAGATACAAGAAGACAGTGATTCGGTTGAGCCGATTATTGATACGACTGCTCCTGATTCATACCCTGATGATGATTATAATGAGAATAGTGATGATACATCTGATGAATCTTCTGAAGGTTCGGTTACACAGTCAGTAGAGAATAGTTCAAGGCAGGATACAGGAAACTGTATTGCCCCTACCGCTGCTTTCGTATCTGAGCAGGTACTCGTTGAGCGAGCAAAAAAACTTTCATTAAAAAGGATATCAGAGGATCGTCCATACGTTGATTATGCAAGTTTTAGCTTTGAAGCTCCTAAGGATAGATGTGTTTATGTTCGATTTAATGCCGGTGCAAAAAGTGCGGCAGGTGTTTTGTTATCGAAGACAGTCAATACACTTCACTCTGTTTCTAAATTTCCTGGTGCAGTTGATTTTCTTCATAAAGGATCTATTTTAAATATCTCAGGTGATAAAAAACTAACCTTTTACGGAAGAAATGTTGACTCGGTTAAGCTCGAGCTCTTCAGAATGTTGCCCCATTCAATTCCCCATCTTGTCAGTCAAAGTTACGGAAGTTTTTCGAATCCTCAGTTTAACTATAATTTTGGTCCAGAAAATATCTCTGAAGTATTTAGCTCGACTGTAACATTACCCGCTGCAGAAGAAGGTAAGCCACGTTTTTCTACATTCGATTTTTCTAATTATATTAAAGCAAATAATATTCCCCAAGGTTTATTCCTTTTAAAATTATCCAGCGATTATGAACATAATGGCGGTTATTTCCCTGATGTAAATCGAATTATTCTTTTTACTGATTTAGGATTTTTAGTAAAGACTAATACTGATCGTTCAAGAGTCGTACTCACTGCATCTTTAAAAAATGGA
>JBIKWN010000022.1:0-34812 GCA_044356295.1 Bdellovibrionota bacterium | reverse complement strand
ATTTTATCTTGTATCATTTGCTGATCTGAAAGTGCGACTCCAAAAACTTGTCTCGACTTTGCATATCGACACGCCTCGTCAAACGCACGTCGCGCCATACCAAGTGCAGCCGCACCAACTGATGAACGAAAAACATCAAGTGTTCCCATCGCAATCTTAAATCCATCTCCACTTTTACCTATCAAAGCACTCTCTGGAATTCGACAGTTCTTAAATGAAAGTGTACCAACAGGATGAGGAGAAGATATTCGAACTCGTTCTGAAACTGAAAAACCTGCAACTGTTGAGTCAACAATAAAGGCACTCAAGCCCTTTGCACCGGGCTGCTCTCCTGTGCGTGCAAAGACAATATAAAAATCAGCAAATCCTGCATTTGAAATCCAAGATTTGGATCCGTTAAGAATATATTCATTCCCTTCTTTCACGGCAGACGTGGCAATAGCAGAAACATCAGATCCGGCTTCAGATTCTGAAAGAGCAAACGCAGCAATTTTTTCTCCTCGAGCTACATACGGAAGATACGATTTCTTTTGAGCATCCGAACCAAAAAGCGATATTGGACCACTTCCAAGCCCTTGCATTGCAAAAGAAAAATCCATAAGCGCTGAGTGCCGTGCAAATGTTTCTCTACCAAGACAGAGAGAACGAACATCAAGTTTATCAGTCACACCGCCATACGCTTTTGGCACACAAAATTTTAAAGACCCTTTTTCCCCAAGCGATCGCACATAATGGCGTGCAGAGTCGTCTTCTGATTCTTCTTCTTTATCTGATGATAAAACAGAAGAAGAAGCACACTGCTCAAAAGATTTTAAAGCCTCACGATGTGCTGGATCAAAGAATGGCCATTGGAGAAACGTTACGTCTGACATTTAATTCCCTTGATAGACTGGTTTTTGCTTTTTGATTATTGCTTCGTATGCTCTTCTGAAATCTTTTGTCTGCATACAATTCGCTTGGGCAACAGCTTCCTCAGAGATAGCATCGATAACTGGCATATCCCACTCACGTCTTAGCATTTCTTTCGTCAGAGCATGCGCAGCTGTTGGGCCACATGCGAGTTCTTGAGCAAATATTTTTGCCTCTGACAAAAGAGTTTCAGGTTCTACTAATCGATTATAAAAACCATTTTGATATCCTTCGTCTCCGCTAAAACTTCTTCCAGAATAAAAAAGCTCTGCAGCTCTTCCATGACCAATGATTCTCGGCAAAATTGCACATGCCCCCATATCACAACCTGCAAGACCAACACGAACAAAAAGAAATGCAGTCTTGGATCGTTTCGTTCCAAATCGGATATCAGAAGCCATCGAAACACATGCACCAGCTCCTACACAGACGCCGTCGACTGCAGCAATAACAGGTTGCGGAGCAGTCATGATTGCTTTGATTAAATCTCCTGTCATCTGAGTAAAGTTCAGTAGATCTTTATCTGACATATCAACGAGCTTCCCTATGATCTCGTGAACATCACCTCCTGAACAGAAGTTCTCACCTGCTCCTGTTATGACGACTGATTTAATAGTTCTATCTTCTTTCAGTGAAAGGAACGTATCACGAAGTTCAGCATAAGACTCAAATGTTAATGGATTTTTCTTCTCTGGACGATTAAGGGTTACTGTCGCAACAGAATCGACAACTTCCCATAAAAAATGTTTTGGTTTTAAAGATTGTAGATTCAATTTATTTCCCTTCAATTACGAGCGCTTCTCCTGTCACTGAACGCTGCTCTTTTTCACAGAACCAAACTACTTTATCAGCTACCACTTGAGGCTCAATCAAATTGCCGCCAGGCGCATCTTTTAAAAATTCTCTAACTATTTCCTCTCTAGGGCGAGCTGTTTTTTTTACAACTTCGTCTACTGATTTCTGAAACAGATCTGTATTTGTAAAACCAGGACATACTGCGTTTACTGTAATCCCACTATTGTTTAATTCAATTGCTAAAGCTTTAGTAAACCCTACAACACCATGCTTTGCGGCACAGTATGCAGAAACATATTGAAATCCTCTGACGCCAGCAGTACTAGAAATATTAACAATGCGTCCATGCTTTGCTTTTTGCATCTGGGGAACGACTTCTCGAGTACAATAAAAAACGCCATTAAGATTAACTGCAATCATCCTCTCCCATACATCCGTTGTCATCGAATGAATCGGAGCACTTTCAGCAGCACCGGCGTTATTAATAAGGATAGAAGGAATACCAAGTGTCTTTATCGCAGTCTTAAATCCTGCTCGAACTTCTGACTCTTTTGTCACATCAATAACAGTAATCTCAGCTCGAGTTCCAAATGCAACTCGTAACGATGAAGCAACCTTCTCTAATGCATCTCGGTTTCTCCCGACAAGTGTCACTGCACATCCTCTCGATGCAAGTGTTCGAGCAATTGCTTCTCCGATGCCTCGCCCTGCTCCAGTAATAATTGCGTGATCGTCTTTTAGTGAGCTCATACGGTTTCGCCTCTCGTTGAAGCAGTCATCTGAGCAGCTCGCTCAAAGTTTACTTCAAGCTGTCTTTTCGCAGATTCATATTGATTTGGCCACCATTGATCTTTAAAACCAAGCATCGCTGCAGAACGAATTGTCCAGGCAGGATCTGCAAGATGAGGTCGTGCTAATAAGCAAAGGTCAGCTCTTCCTGAACCGATAATAGTATTGACATGATCAGGTTCAAATATATTTCCTACTGCAAGTGTCGGGATGTTTACCTCAGCGCGGATTCGATCTGAGAAAGGTGTTTGCCACATTCTGCCGTATACAGGTTTTTGTTCAGGTGACACTTGCCCAGTTGAAACATCAATACAGTCTGCACCGTATTCTTTAAATGCTTTTGCAATCTCGATTGCATCATCAATCGTGTTACCACCTTTCACCCAATCAACAGCAGAGATTCGAACAGATATCGGTTTTTCCTTTGGCCATACCTTTCGAATGCTTTCAAAAATTTCGAGTGGATATCTCAACCGATTCGCGACGGAACCTCCATATTCATCAGTTCTTTGATTGGTAAGCGGAGAAAGAAAACTTGAAAGTAAGTATCCGTGAGCACAGTGAAGTTCAAGCATATCGAAACCTGCATCAATGGCTAGCTGTGCAGCATTCATAAAGTCTCTCTTTACGTTAGCCATATCAATGGCGCTCATTGCTCGGGGGACTGCATTTTTAGAGCTATACGGAATTGGAGAGGCGGCAAGCAGACTCCAGTTTCCAGAATCAAGTGGTTCATCCATTCCTTCCCAAGCTACTTTTGTAGATCCTTTCGGACCTGCATGACCAATTTGTAGCGCCACCTTTGCGGGACTTTGAAGATGAATGAAATCTACTATTCTTTTCCATGAAACTGCATGCTCTTTTGACCATATGCCAGTACATCCTGGAGTAATTCTCGCTTCTGCAGAGACACACGTCATTTCTGTAAAGATAAGACCTGCTCCACCAAGCGCCCGAGATCCAAGATGAACAAGATGAAAATCAGAAGGCATACCATCAATAGATGAATACGTAGCCATAGGAGAAACTGCGATACGATTTGGAATCTCAAGAGAGCGGAGTTTAAAAGGAGTAAACATTGGCGGACGCCCACTCGTAGATGGAGCTTTCGTTGAAGAAGCAAACCACTCTTCAAAGCGAGTTAAATATTTTGAATCTCGCACTCTTAAATTTTCGTGACTAATTCGTTGGCTTCTCGTTAAGAGGCTATAAGCAAACTGTTCGGGATCAAGATTCTCACGAAGGGTGACTGTCTCGAACCACTCCTTACTATTTCTCGCTGCATTTTGAAGTTTTACCACTTCAAGTCGCCGTTCTGACTCATAACGTTCAAAAGCTTTTTCAAGCGTTTTCTCTTCGTGAATGTATTTTGATAAAGCGATTGCAGATTCAAATGAAAGTTTCGTTCCGGATCCAATTGAGAAATGAGCTGTCGCTGATGCGTCCCCTAAGAGAACAATATTTTTATGGTACCAATGGGCATTGGTAACATGTTCAAAGTTAATCCAGATATGAGAACCTCTGAGGTGAGCACTCTTTGTTAAAAGTGGATATCCATCTAAGTACTCTTTGAAAAGAGTTTCACAAAAAGCGATGCCATCCTCTTTATCCATGACATCAAGTCCGGCAGCGCTCCATGTCTCTTCACGGCATTCAACAATAAAAGTACTGGTTTCATTATCAAAACGGTAACAATGAGCTTGAAACCAACCCCACTTCGTCGGAATGAAAATAAAAGTGAACGCAGAGAATATTTTTTTAGTTCCAAACCAAACAAATTTATTTTTTTCTTTTACAATAGAAGTCCCAAACTCTTTTGAAAAATGAGACCGTACTGGGCTAAAAATACCATCACACCCTACAATAAGATCCGCATCAAGAGATTGGTAATCTTCAATCTCGGTATCAAATTTTAGAATGACCCCAAGAGACTCGGCTCGCTCATTCATAATTTCAAGCATCCGATCTCGTGCAACACCACAAAATCCATGTCCCGATGAACTAATACAACTGCCTTTAAAGTGCACATCAATATCATCCCAATGAGCAAGCTTTTCAGTTATTCGATCCGCAATGATTGAATCGGCACGTCGAACATTCCTTAATGCTTCATCAGAAAGAACAACACCCCACCCGAATGTATTCCCTCGAGCGTTTCGGTCATACACTGTAATCTCATGATCAGGATTAGCCTTCTTCATTAATATTGAAAAAAAGAGTCCGGCAGGACCACCACCGATACATGCAATACGCATAGTTTAATCCTTACTTGTAAAATAAAAGCCTAAATCTCTGGTCACAGTCTCATTAAGTTTAGGAAGTGAAGACCTTGGAAGGTAAAACGTTGAAAGCATATAAAGATCGTTAAAGACATTATGCTTATGTACTGTTGCACGTAAATACTCATGCCCAGAAGAACCTCCAGTCCCCATTTTAGAACCAATCATTCGAAGCACCATCATAGAATGACGATGACGCCAAACATTGAAATGTTCATCAACATCAAGGATGGCCGACAGGAGCATAAACGGCATATGCACAATTGGTTGATCACGATACAGATTGATAAACAAAGCTCCAAGAAACGCTTTAAAAGAAAGTCGCACCTCACCGGATTCAAGAAGCTTACTATAGTCTTTCTCTGAAAGTGCAGATTCAACATATTGAAGAGACTGTTGAATCATCTGCGTTCGAAGCTTTTTCTCTTCTTGATTAAGACTCGAAGAAGTCTCAAGGAAAGCAATATCTTCTTTTGTTGTCGTACGAAATGCTTCTATAAATTCTTTTAAGAAATCAAAAGAGCTATGTGCAAGAAATGGAGTCCTCGCAAGCCATCCATCCACTAAATCAAATAAAGATTGTTCGTTTTCTGTAGCAAGGACAGTTTGTCTATCTGCTTCAGTATATTGAGAATGATAAGGACATCCTCCATATACAGTCCGATCTGTTGGGCGTAGCCCTAACTTATTCTCAACCATTCTAAACTGCTTGCTCTGAAATCCTGAAGCACCAGGCAGGTACCCTCGGAAATCAAGAAAATCGAGAGGAGTCAACGATTCTATAACATCAATTTGTTGGACAAGAAGTTTTTGAATTTTGATAACTCGTTCAAGTCTCGAAACGGCAACGCCAATATTTTTTTCGTCAACATAATTGGTAGCAAACATGCCTCTGACAGAATCAAGTTCATGGAGAATCTGTTTAAACCAAAGTTCATACACCTGATGGATAATAATAAAGAGCATCTCATCATGAGCAGGTTTCCCATTTATGTCACTCGACGGCACTTGAGCAGAAAGCAGTTGCTCAAGTTTGAGATAATTCCAATAGTTCATATCATTGGCTGACGTTGTCATAGTTCATCCTTTCGAAATAAGACTGGGGTTACAGGCGACTCTGTTGCACCTTGTAAGAAGAGTGGAAATGCAGATAACCAAAAGATTCCTTCTGGTACTTCGTCTAATTTAAGTTGCTCAAATAAAATTGCCTGAGAAAAAAGAATTTTATGAATAGGTCGCTCCCGACTTGATGGTTCAAAATCGCTCGATTTCCAAGAAGTGCCAAACGCATTAAATCCTGGAATGGATATGAGCCACTGAGCTGCCTCTTCGCTGAGCACAAGAATGTATTGTGAATCATGAAATCCATACTCAGTGATTGGAGCAGACTCAGCCGTAATAAATATTTTCTGTGGGGCCTTCGTTTCACTAAAAATTCGATAACAAGCTTCTTGAAGATCGTTTTTAGAGATTCGCCATAACCACTGTTTACTTTCTGTTTCTAGACGTTGCCATTTTTCACCTGTGAGCTTTACGACAGCAGTTTCTCCAAAAAAGGAATTCATTCCCTTTCCGTGGAAGAAAAAATCAACCGTTTTGCCATGAGGAATAATGTGACCTGGAGCATCAATATGTGGAATACTGTGAGGCTTTATAGTGTAGGAATTGTAGTGAACGGGAGGATGCCTGAGGTCAGTGCTCGTAATGTCATATATTACTTCTGAAGAAAAAGGTGCACCCTCACCCCAGAGACCTGGAAGCTTTATATGGATAGGTGGGCACAGAACATATGGCATTCCAGACAATTACCATACTAGAGTAGGAATTTAAATGAATAATAACCCCATCAAGATTTCAATATTCATACAGTGAGCGATAAAATGTATAAACATCTCTATTCACGATTCCTCAACGCAGACCCAGAAAGACTCCATTTTGCTGCGCACAGCCATCATCTTTGGCCAGACGTCACCCGAGAAGCACAGGTTCAGTATTGGGATGACTCAGCACGTTTTGCTGACCAAAAATGGGACCACATCTTTGGAAAAATCATACCTGAAGCTCAGCTTGGTATTTCCAAAATCCTCAATCTCTCGACACCGAGCCAGATCTGTTTTGCACCGAATACACATGAGTTTATCGTAAGGCTGTTTTCATGCTTTGAGCCCGGCTCCAAAATTTCTGTTCTGACTACCGATGGTGAGTTTCATAGCTTCAAAAGACAAATTGAACGAATGAAAGAGTATTCTTTCTTTTCAGTTGATGAAATTCCTGTTGAGCCTTTCAATACTTTTGAAACTAGGTTTACAGAAGCAGCACAAAAAAAACGATACGACCTCGTATTTTCAAGCCAAGTATTCTTTGCTCTCGGATATGTAATCGATGATATTTCATCATTTGTTCAAAAATTAGGCACAACTCACGGCGCCGTAGTGATTGATGGCTATCACGGTTTTTGCGCACTACCAACGAATCTCAAAGAAATAGAATCCCAAGTATTCTATCTTTCAGGATGCTATAAATATGCTCAATCAGGTGAAGGTGCTTGCTTTATGCATATACCGAATAACTGCTTAATGCGTCCTGGAAATACTGGATGGTTCGCTTCATTTGGATCACTTGAAGATTTACAAAATGGGACTGGGAAAAAAGTTCAGTATGATGATGGAGCATTCCGATTTTGGGGCGCGACTTTCGATCCGAGTGGAATCTATAGACTCAATGCAGTCATGCGGATGTTTGAAGAAAATAAATTAACTACTGAAGTTATTCATTCTTACATTCAAAAAATGCAGGGATGTTTTCTTGATGGATTAAAACTCATTAATCATCCTTTCATAAACCAGCAATCGCTCGTCAATCATAACCTTAATCATCATGCTCATTTTCTAACATTTAAAACTCAAGCTGCTAAAAAAATTCATGAAGCGCTTCTTGCGAAACGTGTTATTACCGATGTTCGAGGAGATTGCCTGAGGTTTGGATTTGGTTTGTATCAAACTGAGTCAGATGTCGAAATTCTTTTAAAGATCTGTTCGGCTGTTTGAGGTATTGCCGTCACTACAATGGGCTTTTTCCTCGTTAAAACAGACACTTACAACTGGTTTATAGGGAAACCGCCAGTTTTATCTTATGTCACAGCCGTGATTTTTCTTACATAACTCTATAAAATTATTACCGAGTAGAAGATATCGTCTCAACCGCTCACTTCAAAGTGCTTTGTCTTTAATTTGAAACGAGCGGTTGAGATGCAAGAAAAGAATTAATGTTTTTTTCCGATCGGGCATTTCTGGATCTGGTTGATACCATCAAGTTTTTCAATTCATTCTAAAAAGGGATTTTTTTAAGAGCTTGCTGGTATTAATCGGACGACAGGATGTTACCCGATCTGATTTCACGCCACGGATGGTACTACCATGAAGAACACCCTCACGTTCCTCGCGGTCAGCTTGCTGACTGCTCTCGTCATTGCTGGTTTTTGGACCAGCTTTCTTGGTGCAAAAGGCATGGAGTCCTTCTGGACTTGCATGCTTTGCGCCATGACTCTGGCGTTCGCTTTCAGGGGCTCGATTCTTTCGAGCCCTTGGGCGATCACTTGCGGCATCTTCTTTGCAGGATTTCTTTTGGGAATTCCGGCAAAAGTGATGCCGTCTTCAAACCCTGGATTTGGATTTATGTCCCAGTCTGGAGGTTTGAATTTGGTAGAAGCTGGAAAGATCTCAAACGTTGCCTTGTATGGCACGGTTTTGGTCTTTTTGGTTTACGTGATCGTTGAGTGGGTTTCTACTTCTGCAAAGAATGCGAAGTCCCCTCAACCTAGCCAAACTCCATAAGAGCAAAGCTAGGTCTTTCTGTGGTTTGAGGTTTTTCTTTTTAAGGTTTTAAAACCTTTTCTTGCATCCTCAACCACACCTTTTTTTATTTTCATACATAGAGCATTAACCAAATTTATATTCATATCCCGTGACCTTGCGCGTAGGCGTGAGCGTGACCAAAAATTCTTAGCTCACGCCTACGCTCATGGTCACGGTCACGGGAAAAATTTAAGATAATGACATTGCATCATCATTCATTGGGAATGATTTGATGTAAGTCATAAAAAGTTCAAATCGATCATCTTGTGAATCAGTTGTAAGCAAACAACTTTCGTACGCATCTTTTGCTAACTCTAAAAAACCTGCTGAAGCTGCAAGAGTCATAAATCTTATCTTCATCTCTTCGATACCTTTTTGAGGATGAAAGAATGTGAGTTCCTCATCGTCATAATCATTCTCGGGCTCTTCCATATCTTCTAAGAATAAATCTTCATCAAGTTTTACAAAAAATAATGCTTTGTAAATATCCCGAGCGATATCCATCGCCTTTTCAAGTTCATCACGCTCGATTAATTCCTCAAGTTCAGATAAAAGAGTCTCAGCCGGACCTTCATCATCATAGTCAACATACGACACTCCATGATTTTTTATGTTCGAAAGAGTTAATTCTGTAAAAATACTCATTTGCTCGTCATGTAAAGCAAAATTACCTGACATTTGTGCGAAATCAGAAAGTTGAAAATGCAGAAGTGCTCGTTGTTCTAACGATTTTATATTCGAGAGGGTACGAATTGTGCCATTTAGTTTCTGGTTAGGATCTTCAACGAAGTCTAAGGCAACTCCGACCAAAGTTTTTATAAATTGATCATTACAATTGAGTGATACACCTTTTTTTTCATCGTCTTTCAGTTCACAAGCTACTCTATAAAATTCTTTAGAATAAAGAATATAACCTTTGAAAAGTCCAGTCAGGATACGAGCTTTCAATTCGACATCGGACAAACTTTCTAACTTTTCAAAAATCATCTCTGATCGAGCATCTATTTTACTTTTTAACTCGGTATATTCCTCTGATCTTTGAGCTATCTGCTCAGCAACAACAACAAGCCCTGCATGAATTCTGGCATGAGCTTCAAAATCAATATGTTCAGATAAAGAATCTTCCGGAAGGACCTTTTCCAATACTTCCAAAACTATTGCTGCCTCACTATTTCTTTCTTGTCCTGCAAAAACATTAAGTACTCTCAGCAATGTGTGAAATAGTTCTGTACTTTCATAGATCAGTTCATATTTAGCTGATGAGTCGTCTTGAGTCTCTATATATTGCTCTTCTAACCTTCGATACCATACTGGTATTTTTTTCATAAGGTCAACTAATGATTGCCTAGCATCAATTACTTCAATGGGGCAATAATCATCAAATTGTTCAACCGTACCAAATACTCCTGAAATATTTGCAGCAAGTAACGAAGGATGTGGTGTTTCATAATC
This sequence comes from Bdellovibrionota bacterium, assembly GCA_044356295.1. Lineage (GTDB taxonomy): Bacteria > Bdellovibrionota_C > UBA2361 > UBA2361 > JBIKWN01 > JBIKWN01. Next base: position 24,734 of record JBIKWN010000022.1, on the reverse strand, counting down.
AAGAAATTGCTCTTCAATGATGTTTTGATTAGAGGTACTGTCACCTTCCTCAAGCTGATCATCGAACGCTTCTCCGGTGAGAATATAGCTAATCGTTGAAAGGCTACTGCCGACAGCAGGATCAAATTGTTTTTGTAATGAATCTAGAAAAATTGTAACAGCATTCACTTCACTACGGTCAGTGAGTCGTAAGTATTCTAAACAATACGATACAACAGCATGACCATTTCCTGGCCAACTTTCTTGACATGTTTTCAACGTATTTGCACTTGCAGCAACTAAGGTCGCTAATCCTTCAGAACGACCCGCCTCTTCATATTGTTTTTCAGCGAAAGGAAAACTTTCAAGAATAACAGCGCATATAAGCCCCTTCGAAAAACATGAATCTAGCTCTTCTTGAAACTTCTTCCAATCACCACTCTTTGCATAGAGGACTGCTATTGCAGCACGAAGTTCCTCACGTTGCGCATATAGTGCTTCATAATAAAATTCTTCTTTTCGAGTAAGTTTTGCATCAAACTTCGGAAATTTCGTTTCAATTTCATCATGCAAGTTTCTCAACAGTTCTACTGGAGAAACTTTTCCAAGCTCTGCGACTAAGGAAGATGATGCAACTTCATATTTATTATGTTGCACTTCAGGTTCAAAGCTCATTGGTGGTACTACTTAGTTACTACAATTTTTTTAACCGATTCTTTTTATGAATCAGTTAGAGGTTAAAAGATATACCACCACTAAGCTAGTTTCCGAACTAAAATCATCGCAATGAAATGTCTCTGCGACTTAATGAAAGGTCTCTGAGACCTTTCATCCTAACTTACTGAAAATACTCATTATAAAATATATCTTGATATATCTACATATATCGATATATAGTTACCTTAATGTCAATTATTGATGCATATAAAGCTCTTGCCGATGAATCGCGGCTTCGAGTACTTAGCTTGTTGCAGCATGCATCTTTGAGTGTTCAAGATCTCACTCGAATTCTTGGACTTGGGCAATCTACTGTTAGCCACCATTTAAAAGTCCTTGCTCAAGCTCAAATGGTGCAACCTCAAAAAAGTGGAACCTGGATTTATTACAACCTATTCCCATTAGACGATAAAGTTTCAAAAGATTCCGGAGCCCATCTTGCTCATCAGTTCATATCCGAATTTGCAAATAATCTTTCAAATGGACTCTCACATCGATTATCCACTGATACTGAAGAGTTAAAAAAAATTCTTGCTGAAAAAAGAACTGCTACTAAAAACTTCTTTGATTCCATCGCGGCTGATTGGAAAGCACTTCGTGACGAAATGCATACTGCTGATTCGTATGCTCATGAAGTTCAAAAACGTATTAGTCCAAAAGAATCACTCCTTGAACTTGGTTGTGGTGCTGGAGCTTTCCTTGATGTTATCCTCCCGCGTGTCGGAAAAACGATAGCTGTAGATTATTCTCAGCCAATGCTTGATGCAGCGAAAAAAAATCTTGGTTCACTTGCACAAAGTGTCGAGCTACGTCTGGGACACCTTGAGCATTTACCAGTTGCTGATGAAGAAATTGATGTTGCAGTTTCTTACATGGTCCTCCATCACATAACAGACCCGCTAAAAGTTTTTTCTGACACCTACCGCGCTCTTAAAAAAGACGGACGATTAATTATTGTTGAACTGGAAAACGCAGCTATTCCTGATTCAATATCAGCACCCTCGCTTGATTCCTCTCTTCCAAGCGTATGGAGTAGCTTTGAAAAACAAGATCTTAAGAAATGGCTCGTCACTGCAGGGTTTCAAATCAGTGAAGAGCACAGTCTTTCGAAACAAACGTATTTAATTACTGGGGTAAAACCTAAAACTAAACAAGGAACATAATCAAATGAAAAATGATCGCGTTGACTATAAAGTCGCAGACATGTCGCTCGCAGAGTGGGGACGAAAAGAAATAGTAATGGCAGAGAAAGAGATGCCAGGACTTATGGCAATTCGTGCTGAGTTCAAAGCTGCACAACCATTGAAAGGCGCTCGTATTACTGGGTGCCTTCACATGACAATCCAAACTGCTGTACTTATCGAAACATTAATCGATCTTGGTGCAGAAGTTCGTTGGTCTTCATGCAATATCTATTCAACACAAGATCACGCTGCTGCTGCAATTGCAAAAGCTGGAATACCAGTATTTGCATGGAAAGGTGAAACTCTTGAAGAGTACGACTGGTGTATTGAACAAACCCTTATGTTTGGCGACAAAGGTCCAAACATGATTCTTGATGATGGCGGCGATGCTACATTGATGATCCACGAAAAATTCCCTCACCTCTTAGCAGATATATTTGGTGTTTCTGAAGAAACAACAACTGGTGTTCATCGTTTATTCGAAATGCATCAGAAAGGTCAACTCAAAATGCCAGCATTTAACGTCAATGACTCTGTGACTAAATCAAAATTCGATAACCTTTATGGTTGCCGTGAATCACTTGCAGATGGAATCAAAAGAGCAACTGACATCATGATCGCTGGTAAAGTAGTTTGCGTTGCTGGATACGGCGATGTTGGTAAAGGCTGCGCTCATTCAATGAAAAGTTACGGTGCACGTGTTTTGATTACTGAAATCGATCCGATCAATGCACTTCAAGCTTCAATGGAAGGGTTTCAAGTTGTTACTATGGAAACTGCTGCATCCATTTCAGATATCTTTGTTACTGCGACTGGTAACTTAGATGTTATTACTTCAAAACATTTCCCACTTATGAAAGATGATGCAATCCTTTGCAACATCGGTCACTTTGATAATGAGATTGAAATCGCTTGGCTCGAGAAAAATGCAAAAGAAATTAACATCAAGCCACAAGTAGATAAGTTTGTTCTAAGTAACGGACGATCGCTCATCGTACTTGCAAGAGGACGACTTGTTAACCTTGGTTGCGGAACTGGTCACCCAAGTTTTGTAATGTCGACTTCATTCTCTAACCAAGTACTTGCGCAGATTGAGCTGTATACAAAACGTGGACAGTATCCAATCGGACTTCATATTCTTCCAAAATCTTTGGATGAAAAAGTTGCAAAACTTCACCTTGGGAAACTTGGTGTTGCACTAACTGAGCTTACAGATGCTCAAGCAAAATACCTTGGTGTTAAGAAAGAAGGACCATTTAAACCTGAGCATTATCGTTACTAAGATTTTGTTGTAGGGTTTATTCCTTGCCGCTCTAAAATGTTAAAGTTTTGGGGCGGCTTTTTTTTATCATTTTTTAGGGATGGTAACATTCTTCCCTTGCCCGTGACCTTGAGCGTGAGCGTGAGCCACATGTTTCGGTCACGCTCACGCCTACGCTCACGGTCACGGTCACGGTCACGGTCACGGGCTTTAATTAATCACACCAGGATAAATTAAATAGAATCTTGGAATCACAACCAAAAACAGCCGTCCATCTAACCCCTGAAAGCTATATGTCCCCTCCATAAAGCCATCATGGTCCTTAATCTCTGAGCCACTCGTATACTCAAAAGTCCCACCTTCGGCAAGCACAGGTTGGTGCCCAACAACACCAGGGCCTACAACTTCTCCGATTTGTTTGCCGGCAGAGTAGATCTTCCAATGTCGCTCAATCAACTGAACTGTTTCAACACCAAGATTTTCGATTTTAACATGATAGGCAAAGGCATATTGCCCAGAGGACTCATCTGAAGCTTCTGGAATATATTCAGGGCTTACGGTGATGCGGATATCTCTTGTTGTTTCAATGTACTTTGGAAGAAGTTCGATATTGTGCCCCATTACAGAAATGATACTCTTTTATCCGCCCTCGTAAAGTGGGTTTCGATTTTTTTTACAATTTTGATATATGAAACTATTAAAAAAACAAAATATTGTACTGTCTATTTTACTTGTCATAGGAATTTTTATTATGAATACACAAGCTGAAGCTGAAATTAAACAAACTCCCTCTGGTCTTAAATATGAGGATACAACAATTGGTGATGGAGCCGTTGCAAGTCACGGTCAAAAAGTAATTGTTCATTACAGTGGTTATTTAAGTAATGCTGGAGCTAAAGGTTCTAAATTTGATAGTTCTTTCGACCGAAATGAGCCCTTCACATTTTCACTCGGTGTTGGACAAGTAATTAAAGGTTGGGATGAAGGTGTTGCCGGAATGAAAGTTGGTGGTAAAAGAACTTTAATAATTCCTTCAGAACTAGGATACGGCTCACGTGGCGCACCAGGTGCAATCCCTGGTAATGCAGAGCTTATCTTTGATGTTGAGCTTATTGGAATTAAATAGTTTTTAATTTCTTCTATTACAACCCCTGACTGTTGTTAATTCCAACAATCAGGGGTTTTTTATGTTCATTTTTATAGATAATTTTACTTTATTCTTATTTTTTTCATACTAACTTCCATAGACCTACTCAATTTTTTGGAAGGAGAAGATTATGGAAACTGGATTAGCAACTAACGTTCAAGGAACAAACGAGCAACTACCAACACTTCCCCCTGATGCCTTACAAAGATCACTCCTTCGAGATCAGTATGAGATATTTGAGTCCGCTGGTGTTGACTCTTCAATTCTGGAAGCAGTGAAATCACAACTAGCGACACACGCAGTAAGTCCTGATTTAGAGATTCAAGCTTTTATTGATTGCATAAAAGAAATTCCATCTTTTAATTTCCTCTTATCGCAGGATGCTAGGATACTGGAAGGGTATTCGATTGAAGAACACACTTCTATGGTTCTTTCCCAATTTGAAAAATATCTTAAAGACCCGAAAGGACCTATCCCACTTTCCTGCGCTGATTTAAGAATTGCTGCTCTGTTTCACGATATCGGAAAGCCGCTTCCTGAAGAGAAATCGGATCAACACATTGCAACTCTTGAAATTTTAAAAAGATATCAAGGTCTGCTACCTATAAGCGACAAATCATTTGCTATCATAGAATCTTTGATTGGAAATGACCCGATTGGAAAATTTATTGTTGCTTCAGTTGAAACCTTTGCTTCCAAGGATGAACGAGCTGAACTAAGACAACAAGCCACCGCAGGGATTGTTGCTAATAGCGAACTTGAAAGATTCCATTCACTCGTCACGTTTAAAGAGGTTGATGAAAATATGATCCAAAGAGCTCAAGAAGTTGCATCATCTTTCCATCAAAGATCCTTACCTCTAGGGATAACCGCGATGGAGCTTTTTAATCTCCATAGGCTCTTTTACCAAGCTGATACCGCTGCCTATACCTACGATGCTATTGCAACTAACGGAAGAAGGGCTTTCCCCGGATTGGACTTTCTCTATGAACTAAATTTTGATGCCAATATTGCACAGAGTGAAGCCTTGTTGAAAGAGGATCCTAGTACAGGTATGATTCTACACGCTCAGCACGTTAATCTGCTCTTAAACCTTATTAAAGATGCTCTCGTATAGGATATAAGAATCAAAAAAGCATAAGGTTTTTATTGATTATTGTATTAGTTCTATCCTGCTATTTCTAAAGATTTACGGTTTTCTAACGGTGCTTTTGTGTGTATAAATTTTATGTTGGTTATCATTTAGATTCTGACGACACCGCCCTTACGATTTAGATAAAAGTAGATACGAAGTTTTTAAAAACCATGTCTGAAGAATCAATAAGTAGAAACCAATTCGCCCCTTTTACTATGTCTTTTGAAGCCCCTTCAAACTATAAGGAGCCTCACGAGCCGTTAGATCAAGAAGCACAAGAGCCTTTCGATTCCAACATCGAGCAGCATAAATCAGACTTCTTGATGAAGTTTTTTCGCTACCAAGCAGACATACTCCCTGTTGCTATTTTCTGTTCTCTATCTATAGCCGATTTTGCAGTTTTCTTTTTTATTGAAAATCACTGGATTGTCATTGCCTGGATGCTTGCTGGATTATTTCCCAAAGCTTGTATCTGTGCCTGGAATCACCATCACCAACATGTAAATATATTTCGCCAGAAATTTCTAAACCGAGCTATTGAAGTTATCTATTCTTTGCATACTGGAATTACTACGAACGTATGGGTTCTTCATCACAATCTCGGACACCACTTAAATTACCTTGATCAGTCTAAAGATGAGTCCGCTTGGAAACGTCCTGATGGCACAGTCATGGGCGTTATGGAATATACAATGACTATTGCTCTTACTGGTTATCCTCGTGCACACGGCGTGGGCAAAAAACATCCGAGATACGTTCCTGCGCTTATCGGCATGGAGATATTTGTAGCATCTCTTCTTGTTGGATTATTTTTTATCAATTGGTTCAATGCGCTATTTGTATTCCTCATCCCAATGGTTTGGGGATTAGTTGTTACCTGTTGGGCAACGTATTATCACCATTCTGGCCTTGAGACTGACGATCACCACGAGGCATCGCATAACATTACTCACCGTTGGTACAATATTTTGACGGGTAATCTCGGCTATCATACCGCTCACCACTCAAAAATGGCTCTTCATTGGTCACGACTTCCTGAATTACACAAACAGATATCTGGGAAAATCCCTGATGAACTTTATGTAACTCCTTGCATCCCATTTTGTTGGTTCAAGGGTTAGTAAACAGTTTGAGTAGCTTTCACGCTAGTCAATCGTATAGATGCAACACAAGAACCTGTATTAGTAATTCTTTATAGAGAAAACTTTGATTAGATTATAAATTAAGTATTCAATATATCATCCAAACTGACTATTGGAAGACTAATGCGTCTAAGTTTTTTTTAAGCCACTTTTAATTCGATCGTATACTTCCTCAGTAGTACCGATACCATCAATCTCAGTAACTCTTCCAGTAGAAGCATAAAACTCTTTTACAGGTTTTGTTTGTTCGTGGTACACCTTAAGGCGATTTTTAAAAACTTCTGGATTATCATCGGGTCGATTTTGTTCTTTAGAACGTTTTTCAATACGGCTAATCAAAACCTCATCTGCGACTTCAAGTTCAAGTATGTCAGTCAATGGAATAGAATGAGCTTCTAAGAGTTTATCTAAAGCCTGCGCTTGATGAACCGTACGAGGAAATCCATCCAGAAGAAAGCCATGAAAACAGTCAGACTCTTGAATTCGATCTTCGATAATCCCAATCACTACTTCATCAGGTACTAATTTACCCTGAACCATATAGCTTTGAGCTTTTAATCCCATCGAAGTTCCATTCGCGATAGAACTCCTGAGAATATCACCCGTTGAAATATGCGCTAAAACAAAATCACGAGATAACGTTGCACTCTGAGTTCCCTTTCCTGCACCAGGAGGGCCTAAGAAAACAACACGTTTTGCATGTGGATCTTGTAGCATATTAAACTCAGCGACGTAGAATTCTTTGACGTTGACCAGAGAGCATACCACCGAGACCGGATTTCATCTTCGATGTACGACTCATAAAAGCTTCATAGTTTCTTGCTACTACCATTGATTCAATTTGAGAAGCAGTATCAAGGGTAACTCCTACGACGATAAGAATTGCAGTTCCACCAAATACATGGGCAAAACCTGTAGCGCCGTAATAGAGATAGACAAGCTGAGGAATCACACAAACAGTGGCGATGTACAACGCACCCCAAAGTGTTAAACGATTTAAGATAGCATAAAGATAATCAATTGTTTGCTGACCAGGTCGCACTGATGGAATAAATGCACCCTGCTTCTTAAGATTTTCAGAAACGTCTTCCGGGCTAAAAATAACAGCCGCATAAAAGAAAGCAAAAAACATAATACAAGCGACAAAGATAGTTTCGTAGAGCCATGTGCCAGGAATCAACATTGACGCATACTCTTTCACCATATCATTGCTGCTAAAGGATCCAAGGGTTGCAGGAAGTACTAATACGGCAGAAGCAAATATCGGAGGAATAACACCAACCATATTCACTTTGAGCGGCATATATTGCTGCGGAGGTGTCGTCGGTAATGATTTTACTGCAGCACGGCGAGGATATTGAATTGGAATTTTTCTGCTTGAGCGTTCAACGAAAACGATGAAATAGATTGAAGCAAGGCAAAATCCTAACAACAGAAGAACTGCAAGAGGTTGAATCTCACCAGTTCGTGCAAGTGCAATCGTTGAGACAAGTACACTTGGCATTCTTGCAATAATACCAGCAAAAATGATGATACTTGTTCCATTGCCAAGACCTCTTTCAGTGATCTGCTCACCTAGCCACATCACAAATGCAGTACCCGCAGTTAACGTCATCATTGCTGTCATAGTGAATACAGGTCCAGGCGTATGAACAAGTCCAGCCTGGGATTGTAATCCGCGGGCAACAAAATATGACTGAACAAGGGCAAGAGCTATTGTTCCTAAACGTGTATAGCGAGTAAGGACTCTTCGACCAGATTCTCCCTCTTTCTTTAATGCATCAAGTGAAGGAACTACTGGAGTAAGCAGTTGAACAATAATGGATACAGAGATGTAGGGTGCTATACCAAGAGTAAACAAGGAGAAGTTCTCGAGAGCTCCTCCAGAGAACATGTTAATAAGACCAAAGAGTGTCCCATCTGCAACTTCAAACATTTTTCGAAGTGCTTCAACGTCAATCCCCGGTACAGATACGTGAATTCCAAGACGATAAACAGCTAAAAGACCGATTGTAAAAAACAATCTTCTTCGTAGTTCAGGAATTTTCCCAATTTCACCTAATCCGCCAACCATAGTTCACACTTCTTTTTTTTTAAAGATCTATAAAAAACAAAAAAGACTTTCAGAGCACTCTCGCAAAAATCTTTTTGGAGAATAGCACTAAAAGTCTCTTATCAAAACATGCTGCATGAAGGAAAAGCTTTATACGAGCTCGACCGTTCCGCCTGCTGCTTCTATCTTTTGCTTCGCTGAAGCAGTTACTGCTTGTACTTTAACAGTAAGCTTTTTTGTAAGCGTCCCGTTTCCAAGCACTTTAATACCAGCTTTCTTTTTAGAAGAAAGGTTTAATCCATTTTTCACAAGAAATGCTGAATCAACAACTGAACCAGCATCAAACTTCTCGAGATTATCAAGATTGATAGTTACAAATTTATTAAGTCCTAAATTTCCAACACGTGAGAAAAATCCAATTTTTCCAACACGACGATAAAGAGGCATCTGACCCCCTTCAAAGCGAGCAGGAATACCTGACCCCGAACGAGCCGTTTGACCTTTACCACCACGGGTAGAGGTTTTACCAAGTCCGCTTGATTCACCACGCCCTAAACGTTTTTTTCTTTTCTTTGAACCAGCTGCTGGTTTTAAATTAGAAAGTTCCATATCGATCTCTTATTTATGAATAAAACTTTGATTACTTAACAATTTTCACAAGGTGAGCTACACGCTTAATCATACCTTCAACGGCAGGATTAAGTGGAATTTCTTTACGCTTACCAATACGACCAAGACCTAACGCAGTTAAAGTAGTTTTCACTTCTTTAGTACGTCCTGCCCCACTTCTATACTGCTCAACAGTAATTGTGTTACCTGATTTCTTTTTTTCTGCGTTCATATTAATCCTCTTAGTGCGCGCTTACGTAGCCAATTTCTTCAAGTTGATGCCCACGTTTAGCAGCAACAGAACCTGGTTCTTTTAAAAGAAGAAGTCCCATCATTACTGCGTGAAGAACGTTATGTTCATTGGTAGAACCAATCACCTTCGTACGAATATCTTTAATACCGGATAGTTCAATAACTGCACGAGCAGCTGAACCAGCGATAACACCTGTACCAGGTGCAGCAGGCTTCATGATTACTTTAGTTGCACCAAATGTACCAACAAGATCATGAGGAATAGTTGTTCCACGAAGTGGAACCTTGATCATAGATTTTTTTGAACACTCAGTAGCCTTACGAAGTGCATCAGGAACCTCGCCAGCTTTACCAAGACCAAAACCAACATGTCCTTTTCCGTCACCAGAAACAACAAGTGCACTGAAGCTAAAGCGACGTCCACCCTTAACAACTTTAACAACTCGGTTAATAGCAACAGTTTTCTCAGTGATGTCACTGATCTCTTCTACTCTTACTCTTCTTGATTCAAGAAGTTTATCAAATTTCATAATCGCTTTTCTTTAATCTAAAAATTTTTATTCGTACTTTTTTCTCTTAGAAATCTAGTCCTTGCTCACGTGCACCATCAGCAACAGCTTTAATACGTCCTGAGTAAACAAATCCATTTCTATCAAATTTTACATCTTTCACGTTTGCAGCGATAACACGCTTTGCAAACACAGTACCGACTGCCTTAGCAGCTTCGACACTTTTGGTGCTTTTCTTGGTTTCTTTAATAAGTGCAGTAACTTCTGTATCAAGAGTTGATGCAGCAGCCAACGTCTTCCCAGTTTCATCAGAGATAAGCTGTGCATAGGTGTGTTTTGAACTACGGAACACACTAATACGTAAACGATCTGATGCAAGAAGTTTCTTACGACTTCGAAGCTTCGCTCTGTTTCTTGGGTTCTTTTTTGCAAGTTTACTGAGTGCCATACTCTTGTTCCTTTAAATCTTTTTAATTCCGATGAATTATTTTTTACCAGTTTTACCAGCTTTTCTACGAACTTTTTCTTCAGCGTATTTAATACCCTTACCAAGATACGGCTCTGGTGGTTGTACTTTACGAATTTTAGCAGCGAATGTGCCTACTAATTCGCGGTCTACTGACTCAAGATCAATAACGTTTTTAGTCACAGTGCACTTAATTTCTTTTGGTAAAGAAACAACAACATCATGAGAAAAACCAACTGCAAGAGTTAAGTTTTGACCAGCAAGTTTAGCTGTAAATCCAACTCCGTTCATCTCGAGGCTTCGCTTCCATCCAGCAGTAACGCCTTTGACCATATTGTTAAGCTTAGCACGGGTTGTTCCCCAGTTTGCTTTTGCTTGTGCATCAGAACCTGTCAATGAAACGATAAGGTTACCGGCTTCATTTGAGATTTTAACGCCTCTTCCAAGTGACATAGAAAGAGCTCCTTTCGGACCCTTCATAGACACTTTGTCTTCTTTAATATCTGCAGTTACTTCTTTTGGAAGTGCGACTGGCTGTTTTCCTACACGTGACATATCAATACTCTTCCTAAACTTATCCGATGAGGGCTAAAACCTCTCCACCGATTTTTCTCTTGCGAGCTTCTCTATCTGACATAACACCTTGCGATGTAGAAACAATAGAAATACCAAGTCCGCTTGCAACACGTGGTAACGACTCAACGCCACGATATTGTCTTTGACCAGGCTTACTCACTCTTCTTGCCAAAGAGATCATTGGTGAACCATTGTCATAATACTTTAAGAAAACATTGAGAGTTTCGAAGGTTGCACCCTCTGCTTTCAATGTTTCAAAGGTATCAATGAAACCTTCTTCTTTAAGAACAGCAAGAACACCTTTAGCAGAACGTGACAAAGGTATCTTTACCACTTTATGTCCCGCGATCTGAGCGTTACGAATTCTTGTTAATGTGTCTGCAATTGTATCGTTTGTCATATTACCAACTTGCCTTTACTAGTCCTGGAACTAAACCTTTATGTGCCATCTCGCGTAAGCAAATACGACACAACATAAATTTTTTGTAGACGCTTCTTGGTCGTCCACATGCTTGACAGCGCATATACTGTCGTACCCCAAATTTTTGGGGACGCGCTGCTTTGATGATCATTGATTTTTTTGCCACGTACTATCTCTCTCCTAAAAATTAAGCCGCTTTTGCCTCAGCCGATTTTGGTTCAGCAGGACGGAATGGGAAGCCAAGTTTTGTAAGAAGCGCTCTCGCTTCATCATCATTCTTAGCAGTGGTCACAAACGTGATATCCATTCCACGAATTTTATCTAATTTTTCAATTTCAACTTCTGGAAACACGATAGATTCTTTCAAACCTAATGTGTAGTTACCTCTTCCATCGAATCCTTTTCTAGGAATACCACGGAAATCTCGTACGCGCGGCATTGCAACCGACATCATACGATCCAAGAAATCATACATACGTTTATTACGAAGGGTTACCATACAACCAATCGGGAGTCCTTCACGAAGTTTGAAAGCAGCAATAGCTTTTCTTGACTTAGTAATCACAGGTTTTTGTCCAGTGATTTGGCGCATTGAATACTCAACAGCTTGCATTGCTTTTGGGTTTTGTACTGTTTCACCAACACCAGTGTTCAGAACGACTTTTACGAGTTTCGGAACCTGCATTGGGGAAGTGTAACTAAACTCCTTCATCAAAGCCGGAACTACTTCTTCGGCATATTTTTTCTTTAAACGCTCACTCATGATTCATGTACCTTTCTAATTGAACCTATTAGTCTATCTGCTCAAATGTTTTTGTTTCAGGATTGATATATCCTCTTACTTTCTTTCCATCAGCAAGAAATGAAGCCTTAATACGAACTGGCTTTTTCAACTTCTCAACGTAATACATAACGTTTGAGATATGAATTCCTGCTTCTTTCTGAATAATTCCGTGTGGCTTATTAGGCATTCCTTGTTTTTGGTGACGCTTAACAAGATTGATTCCTTCAACGATAACTCGGTCACTGTTTTTACCAGCAAAACCAAGGATACGACCTACTTTACCTTTGTTAGGACGTGTTGTTTTATTACCACCAGCAATAACAATTACTAGATCACCTTTTTTAAGAGATGTGGTTGGACGTTTGTTCATCTTAGAGGACCTCCGGAGCTAATGAAATAATCTTCATAAATTTAGCCGCACGAAGTTCACGAGCTACTGGACCAAAGATACGTGTACCTTTTGGCTCATTTTGATCGTTAATAAGTACGACGCTGTTATCATCAAATTTAATTGTTGAACCATCTTCGCGTTGTAGTTCTTTTGCAGTTCTAACAAGTACTGCTTTGTGAACAGAACCTTTTGCAATTTTCGAATTTGCAGCAGCTTCTTTAACTGCAACAACTACGATATCTCCTACTGAAGCATACCGACGGCGAGAACCTCCTAGTACTTTCACTACCGCAACGCGGCGAGCACCAGAATTATCAGCAACATCGACAAGTGACTTAAGCTGAATCATGACGTTTAATCCTAAAAACTTTACCCAAACTAATTAATTATACAGCCTTCGTTACAATCTGCTGAACTCTCCATCGCTTTGTGCGACTTAAAGGACGAGTTTCAACAATTTTCACTGTATCACCAACACCGCACTGATTTGTTTCATCATGTGCAACATATTTTTTTGTTCTACGAACAAACTTACCATACTGCGGATGGCGAACTTGGCTTGTGATCGCTACAACAACGGTTTTATCCATCTTGCTGCTCACGACAAGTCCTTGACGAGTTTTTTTCGTTTTACGATCCGCACTCGTTTCTGCTGTTTTATTTTGTATCTCTGCCATAACGCACTTTCTAATCTAAACTACTTAGCCTTTTTGCTGCTTCCACGCTTTGCGGTCAAAACTGTTTCAACACGCGCAATGTTTTTTCTAATTTCAGATACAACATGAGCTTTCTCGAGTTGACCTGCAGCACCTTTAAATCGAAGCTTCATAAGCTCTTCTTTCAAAGCTACTTTCTTATTCGCAAGGTCAGCTTCTGACATTGCTTTAATATCATTTAAAAAATTCTTTGATTTCACAGTAAGTTCTCACTACGTTTTACAATTTTGCATTTAAGAGGAAGCTTTCCAACAGCAAGCCTTAACGCTTCGACTGCAAGTGCTTCAGTAACACCAGTTAATTCATACATAATTTTCCCAGCGCGAACTTCGCAAACCCACTGCTCAGGAGAGCCTTTACCTTTACCCATCCGAGTTTCGGCAGGCTTAGATGTAAGTGGCTTATCAGGGAAAATATTAATCCATATCTTACCACCTCTTTTCGCTTTACGCGAAATTGCGATACGACCAGCTTCGAGCTGTCGGTTGGTTACCCAGCCTGGCTCCATAGCCTTGATTCCGAAGTCTCCGAAGCTAAGCTCTGTACCACGCGTCTCAACACCGTGAAGGTGCCGAACTTGCTTCATCTGCTTTCGCCATTTTGGTTTACTAGGGGAACGCATGTCTCTTTTTCCTTAAATATCAGCTAGTTACGAAATTCTATTACTCTTACTATTTTAAAGCTGTATTGCTTCCATTGGAACTTGTTCACCAGGAGCAAATTTCTCACCTTTAAATACCCAAACCTTAACCCCTATGATTCCATAGGTAGTCTTAGCTTCAGCTGTACCGTAGTCGATATCAGCACGAAGGGTATGAAGTGGCACTCTTCCTTCACGGTACTTCTCAGTACGCGCAATCTCAGCACCATTTAAACGACCAGATACACAAACTCTTATTCCTTCTGAACCAGCACGCATAGCTCTGTTTACAGACTCTTTCATTGCTCTTCTGAAGTTAACTCGACGCTCAAGTTGGAATGCAATTGATTCAGCAACGAGTTGAGCATCCATATCAGCTTTTCTTGCTTCAATGATGTTGAGACTTACTTCTCTTTTAACAAGAGTTTTAAGATCTTTTTTCAACGACTCAGCATCTTTACCGCTTTTACCGATCACAAGACCTGGCTTAGCAGAGAAGAGGTTGATCTTTAATCTTGAAGCTGCTCTTTCAATCTCAATTTTTGAGATTCCTGCTGTCTTCAAACGATCTTTAATGAATTTACGGATTTTAACATCTTCGCCAATAAACTTAGCGTAATCTTTACCCGCATACCAACGAGACAACCAAGTATCTGTTATACCTAAACGAAGCCCTCGTGGATTAACCTTCTGACCCATTTTTTATCTCTCTCCTAAATGAACTGTAATGTGACTTGAGCGCTTCAAGATTTGTGTACCTCTTCCTTGTGCACGAGGGATCATACGCTTTAACGTAGCTCCTTCGTTAACAAACGCTCTGACGATGAATAACTTATCAACGTTTGAACCTTTCTGTTCACGTGCATTATTCATTGCTGAAATAATAAGTTTCTCTGTAAGTCTTGCACCTTTCTTAGGAAGGAAACGAAGAGCAGTTAATGCATCCTCAACCCCTTTTCCGCGGATAAGATTTACAACAAGTCGAGCTTTTTGTGCAGAGATTCTGACACCATTAAGAGAAGCAGTTGCAACAACTGGTGCTGCTGTTTCTTCTTTTAATCTAGCTTTTTCTTTTAACGTTTTTTTAGCGTTCATAGCTTCTTCCTCGTAGTCACCGCTTATTTAGCGTTTTTATCCTTTGATGTATGGCCATGATACGTACGGCTCAGAGAGAACTCTCCAAGCTTGTGTCCAACCATATTCTCTGTAACAAACACTGCATTAAATTTTTTACCGTTATGTACTGCAAAGGTTATCCCGATCATCTCAGGAGTAATGGTCGAACGGCGTGACCAAGTTTTAATAACACCTTTGTGTTTACCCGATTTTGAACGCTCCACCCACTTAATGAGGTGCTTATCAATAAAAGGGCCTTTTTTAACTGAACGAGCCATGATCTAAACCTATTTCCTTCTATCTCTAACGATAAATTTATTTGTTCTCTTGTTGCTTCTAGTTTTAAGACCTTTCGCAAGTACTCCAGTAGGAGAACAAGGATGACGTCCACCAGATGAGCGCCCTTCTCCACCACCCATTGGGTGATCGACTGGGTTCTTAGTAACACCTCTGTTATGAGGTCTAATACCAAGCCATCTTGCACGACCTGCTTTACCAAGAGTCATATTTGAATGGTCAGGGTTTGAAACCGTTCCAATCGTTGCATAACACTCAGCCAAGATTTTTCTCATTTCACCTGAAGGCAACTTCAAAGTTACATAACGTCCTTCTTTAGCAACAAGCTGTGCAGCAGTGCCTGCAGAACGAACTATTTGTCCGCCACGTCCTACTTGAAGTTCAACATTATGAACGCTTTCACCTGTTGGAATAGCTTTCAGAGGAAGCGCATTACCAACTTTGATCTCAGCTTTTTCACTTGCAAGGATTTGTTGACCAACAACAAGACCGTTTGGAGCAAGAATATATTTCTTATCTCCATCAGCGTATGTGATCAATGCAATACGTGCAGTTCTGAACGGATCGTATTCGATGGTTGAAACTTTGCCAGGGATCTCTCTCTTAACACGTTTGAAATCTATAATACGGTAACGTCTTTTATGACCTCCACCAGTATTAATGTTTGTCTGACGACCATAACTGTTACGACCACCAGTCCTACTTGCTTTTGCAAGTAATGATTTCTGAGGACGATCAGTAGTGATTTCAGCAAAATCTGAAACCGTTAAATAACGTCTCGATGGTGTAAGTGGATTAAAACTTTTTAAGCCCATAACGTACCTTTAAAAATGCTTACGCAGATTGAACTACCTCAATTGTTTGACCAGCTTTGAGTGTGATCGTTGCTTTTTTATAGCTCGATGTCATACCCATTGCCTTTGTTCTTCGCTTTGGTTTCCCAAGATAGTTTGCTGTCCGAACAGTTGCTACTTCCTTGCCAAAAATTCTTTCAACGGCAAGTTTGATTTCATCTTTAGTAGCTTTTTTTGCAACTCTAAAGGACACGGTGTTACCACCATTTCCGTGAAGAGCAGTTTTTTCGGTAACAACAGGTGCCAAGATTATTGAATAATCTTTTGCTGTTGCTTTTAATTTTTGTGGAACTTTTTTTGCCATGTTCTGCTTATGCTCCCTTCACTCTTTTTGTAATAGCTTCAACACCAGCTTTAGAACAGATTAGGTATTTGTGTTTAACAAGGTCGTACACATTCACCCCTTCTGCAGCAAGGTTTACAACTTTTTGAATATTTTTAGTTGAACGCTCGAGGTTTTCATCTCGTGTTCCGCAAACTACAAGAGCTCCACCTTTCTCAACTCCAAGTTTAGAAAGAGCTTTCACAAATGTTTTTGTTTTTCCATCAACTGAAAGTGAATCAACAACGATTAAAGTAGCTTTTGTTGCTTTTGCTGTAAGAGCAGAAACAAGAGCACTTTTTTTCATTTTTTTGTTGAGTCGAGTTTCGTAACTTTTTGGTTGAGGTCCAAAAATTACAGCACCACCAACTAACAAAGGAGAAACATCAGAACCACGTCGTGCGCGTCCAGTTCCCTTTTGTTTGTATGGTTTTTTATTTGTTGCTTGAATCTTTGAACGGTTCAACGTTGAATGCGTACCTTGACGAGTACGATTACGCTGCCAAGTGACAACTTGGTGAACAAGTGACTCATTAATCGCCCCAGCAAAAACTGAAGGATCAAGAGTTACTGAACCAACTTCAGTCCCTTCTAGATTTAATACTTTATAATTCAAACTCACGGCATTCTTCCCTTATCTATACTCTTCAAGGTTACGCAGCTTTCTTTTTAGAAGATCCAAAAGACTTCATAGCCTTACGAATCACAACCAGACCACCACGATTACCTGGGATTCCACCTTGTACTAGAAGAATTCCCTCATCTGCATTTACACCAACGACTTTCAAGTTCTGCATAGTTACATTTGCGTTACCCATTCGACCTGGCATTTTCTTATTTTTGAAAACACGGCCTGGGAACTTTCTGTTACCAATAGAACCTAAGTGACGTTTATATTCGTGCGTACCACGGGTAGCAGGTTGACCCCCTGCATTGTTAAATCTTCTGAAAACCCCTTGGAATCCTTTACCAATGGTGACACCTGATACATCAACCATTGCACCTTCTTCAAACACGTCTTGTACTTTGAGTTCTTGTCCAAGATTTGTCCAACCAAGAGTATCTGCGTCACATCGTACTTCTTTGATGTGATAGAAAGCACCCTTACCAGCTTTTGCTTGGTGACCCATAAGTGGCTTAGTTACGCGCTGAATCTTTTTTGGCTCAAAGCCAAGTTGAACAGCTGAGTAACCATCACGTGATGGTGTTTTCACATCAAGAATGTAACAAGGACCAACTTGAATAGCGGTCACAGGGACACACTGTCCATCCGATGTGAACACTTGTGTCATTCCTAATTTTTTCCCTAAGAGTCCTTCGGGATATAATGTTTGTGTCGTCATGCCTAAAAGCTCCCACCCCTTTCGGAGTTACCTCTACATAAGGTTAAAAAACAAAGGATCTGTATAAGATCAGTGTAACTTGATCTCTACATCAATCCCGGTTGCGAGTTCCAATTTTCCGAGTTCGTCAATCGTTTGCTGAGTCGGCTCAAGGATATCCAAGAGACGATTATGCGTACGAATTTCGAACTGTTCACGCGATTTCTTGTCGATAAACGTTGCACGGTTAACCGTAAAACGTTCAATCCTAGTAGGAAGCGGGATCGGACCAGCAACACGTCCACCAGTACGGCGAACAGTTTTAACAATCTCATCAACTGCAACGTCAACAAGGTTGTGGTCGTATCCACGAAGCCTAACTCTGATTTTTTGGTTTCCACCTAACATGAACAGTTCCTTACTTTATCACTCGATAATTTAATTGGATTACTCAATGATTTCGGTAACAACACCGGAACCAACAGTTTTACCACCTTCACGAATTGCGAATCGGCTTTGCTTCTCAGTTGCGATTGGGTTTACCAACTCAACTTCGATAGTGATGTTATCACCAGGCATTGCCATCTCAACTCCGTCAGGAAGTTTGATATTTCCAGTTACATCTGTAGTTCTGAAATAGAACTGCGGACGGTAACCAGTGAAGAAAGGCTTATGACGTCCACCCTCATCTTTCTTAAGGATGTACGCTTCAGCTTTAAATTTTTTGTGTGGTTTGATTGAACCTGGTTTTGCAAGAACTTGACCACGCTCAATATCTTCTCTCTTAAGACCACGAAGAAGACATCCAACGTTATCACCTGCTTGACCTTCATCAAGAAGTTTACGGAACATTTCAACACCAGTAACAGTTGTTTTAACAGTGTCTTTAAGTCCTACGATTTCGATCTCTTCACCAACTTTAACGATACCTCTTTCGATACGTCCTGTTGCAACAGTTCCTCTTCCTGCGATTGAGAATACATCCTCAACTGGCATTAAGAAATCTTTATCAACATCACGCATTGGAACTGGAACATATTCATCAACAGTTGCAAGAAGCTTCTGTATTGAACCCATTCCTAGGTCATTATCTTCACCGTTCAATGCTTTAAGAGCTGAACCACGGATGATTGGTGTATCATCACCAGGGAATCCGTAATGGTTGAGAAGATCACGAACTTCCATTTCAACAAGATCAAGAAGCTCAGAGTCATCAACGATGTCAACTTTGTTTAAGAATACAACAATCTTTGGAACTCCAACCTGACGTGCAAGAAGGATGTGCTCACGAGTTTGTGGCATTGGTCCATCAGCAGCAGATACAACAAGAATTGCTCCGTCCATCTGTGCAGCACCAGTAATCATGTTCTTAACGTAATCGGCGTGACCTGGACAGTCTACGTGTGCGTAGTGACGATTTGCAGTTTCATACTCAACGTGAGCTGAAGCAATCGTTACAGTTTTAGAATCATCTCTTACGTTACCACCTTTAGCGATATCGGAATAACTCTTTGTTTGAGCCATACCAAGTTTCGCCTGGGTATTAACCAACGCCGCTGTAAGGGTGGTTTTTCCATGGTCAACGTGTCCAATAGTTCCCACGTTTACGTGAGGCTTTGAACGGTTAAATTTCTCTTTTGACATTTCTGCTTTCCTTTAACAGTTAACTAAAAAACTAAAAACACAACTCCTGACTACGCGGCCTGCTTCCCTTTAATGGTTTCAGCAACGTGGGCTGGAACCGGAGCGTAGTGATGATACTCCATCGTGAACGTCGCTCGGCCCTGTGAGCTCGAACGAAGATCCGTTGAATAACCAAACATCTCCGCGAGTGGCACTTCAGCTTTAACAGCTTGTGCACCAGCTCGTGGTTCCATACCAAGGATTCGTGCCCGACGTCGGTTTAAATCACCAACGATATTTGAAATGAAATCGTCTGGGCAAACAACTTCAACAGCCATGATTGGCTCAAGGATCTGAATTCCAGCTTTACGTGCACCTTCTTTAACGCACATAGAACCAGCAATTTTGAATGCGAATTCACTTGAATCCACTTCATGGAATGATCCGTAGAAAAGAGTAACTTTTGTATCAATAACTGGATATCCAGCAAGTATTCCGCCATTTAATGCTTCAAGCACACCGTTTCTAATTGCAGGGATAAATTCTTTTGGAATAACACCGCCCTTGATCTCATCAAGGAATTCGTTACCTTTTCCAACTTCATTTGGTCCAACTTTCAAGAAAACGTGACCGAACTGACCGCGTCCACCTGATTGTTTTGCATATTTAACTTCATGCTCAACTTGACCAAGAACTGTTTCACGGTATGCAACTTGTGGCTTACCAACATTTGTATCAACGTTAAATTCACGGAACATACGTTGTTTAATAATGTCGAGGTGAAGCTCACCCATTCCAGCGATAATTGTTTGACCTGATTCTTGATCTGATGAAACTTTAAGCGAAGGATCTTCTTTCGCAAGTTTCATAAGAGCTAAGCCCATTTTTTCTTCATCAGCTTTAGTTTTTGGCTCAATTGCAACACTGATAACTGGATCAGGTGCAAAGATTGATTCAAGAAGAATTGGATGTGCTTCATCACAAAGAGTATCCCCTGTGATTGTCTCTTTAAGACCAACACACGCACCAATATCACCTGCAGAGATCTCTTTAACCTCTTCACGTTTATCAGCATGCATCTTAACGATACGACCGATTCTTTCTTTCTTCTCACGGGTTGCATTGTAAATGCTTGAACCTGGAGTAATTGTTCCAGAGTAAACTCGGAAGAATGTTAAAACTCCAACATATGGATCTGAAATGATTTTGAATGCAAGTGCTGAAAACGGTGCATCTGGATCAGTTGCACGTGCCATTTTAGGAGCATCTTGAACATCTCTATCTGAAACTTTTATTCCTTCTATTGGAGGAACATCAAGTGGTGAAGGAAGATAATCAATAACACAGTCAAGAAGTGGCTGAACACCTTTGTTCTTGAATGCAGAACCGCACGTAATTGGGAAAAACTCCATTGAAAGAGTTCCCTTACGAAGTGCAGCTTTAATCTCTTCAGGAGTAACTTCTTCTCCGCCGAGATATTTTTCCATGATCTTTTCATCAACATCAGCACATGCTTCGATCATTTCATCGCGTGCTTTCTTAGCTTGCTCTAACAGCTCACCTTCAAGATCACGAGTTTCAAATTTTGAACCTTTTGTTTCATCAAGGAAGTAGTAACCCTTCATGATTACGAGATCGATAACACCAAGGAATGCACTCTCTGCACCAATTGGAAGTTGGATTGGAACCCCACGTGCTCCAAGTCTATCTTTGATTGAATTTACACACTTCCAGAAATCCGCGCCCATTCTGTCCATTTTGTTAATGAAGCAGAAACGTGGAACTCTAAATTTAGAAGCTTGACGCCATACAGTTTCAGACTGTGGCTCTACTCCGCTCACTCCGTCGAAAACTGCAACTGCACCGTCAAGTACGCGAAGCGATCTTTCAACTTCGATAGTGAAGTCAACGTGACCTGGTGTGTCGATGATATTGATCTTGTGCTCAGGAATGTCTCCGTTTGAACCTGACCATTTACAAGTAGTTGCGGCAGAAGTAATTGTAATACCACGCTCTTGCTCGAGTTCCATGTAATCCATGGTCGCAGCGCCTTCGTGAACTTCACCGATCTTATAGTTCACACCGGTGTAGTAAAGTATTCGTTCAGTAGTCGTGGTTTTACCGGCGTCAATATGCGCCATAATTCCAATGTTACGAACCTTATTTAAATCTTCCTTTGCCATTTCTCTCTGCTACTTTACTATTTGTAGATCTTTAATTTTTGCTACTGATTACCATTTAAAGTGTGCAAAAGCCTTATTCGCTTCCGCCATTCTGTGTGTATCTTCACGCTTCTTAATCGCAATACCACGATTGTTAATCGCATCGATTAATTCATTAGCTAAACGCTCACCAAAAGTTCTTTCGCTTCTTGCATTTGCTGCAGTCTTTAACCAACGAAGCGCAAGTGCTTGACCACGCTCTGCACGAACTTCAGTAGGAACTTGATAGTTTGCACCACCAACTCTTCGTGCACGAACCTCAACCATTGGCTTAATGTTGTTAAGCGCTTTATGGAAAAGTTCAATTGGATCGCCATTTAATTTTTTTGCAATTGTATCAATTGCATCATAGAGGTGTGTTTCAACAACACTCTTCTTACCACTCTTCATCAAAGTGTTAAGACATTTTGTGATTACAACATCACCAAACTTTGGATCCGGAAGAACTGGTCTTGAAAAATCTCTTTTTTTTCGTGTCATGAAAAACCCTTGTATCGAAAATCTAAATTACTTAGGACGCTTTGCACCGTACTTTGAACGGCTCTGTTTACGGTTTGCAACACCATGTGTTTCAAGTTTTCCGCGAACAATATGGTAACGACATCCTGGAAGATCTTTTACTCGCCCACCACGAATCAAAACTACTGAGTGCTCTTGAAGGTTGTGCCCAACTCCTGGAATGTAGCTTGTAACTTCCATTCCTGTAGTTAAACGAACACGCGCAACTTTTCTCAAAGCTGAGTTTGGTTTCTTAGGTGTTTGTGTATAAACGCGAGTACATACTCCTCTCTTTTGAGGGCATCCAACTAAAGCTGGAGACTTAGAGCGATACTTTCGCTTTTGACGTTGTGAACGAACTAGCTGGTTAATCGTTGGCATATCAATCGTTACATCTGAACCAAAAGCGTAGTTAGCTGTAAACTTGAAGAAAAAACCTCAAGCTCGCTAACGCTGCTTATGGAGCAATTATTATTAAGTGTTTGTAAAAACTTACTAAATTCGACGTAGTCTTAAACGTTCATATTAATTTTCATTAATACTAATCCCGTTTGATGAATCAAGATGTGCTAGTGATCTATCACACCGACTCCCATCAACTTACTGTTTAAATAAATAATTTCTTACTTTTTATTCAGTAAAAGGCGCCTAAACCTACCCCAATGAATTGTCACCAAGTTAATGGCGACGCGGGAGAGTAGCATTTTCTGGGAGCGTGAGTCAACGAAGTGGTAAAAAAATTGTAAAAAATTGAGGGGTTGCGTTGATTTTTGTTGAGTTTCGTGGGTTTTTCAATGATTTTAACTAACTAGTTTTGTATTTTTATTTGCTTTCTAGAGTTTAGTATTAATTTTTCTTCCTTTCTGTATTGGGGTACTATTTTTTAGCGAAAATATGCATACATATCAAAAAATTATAGAAGGATTGCATAGTTACAAGATTAAATATCTGATAGCTGGCGGTTTTGCTGTTAATTTTCACCAAGTTCAGCGAGCTACCGTAGACCTTGACCTTATATTACACCTTCAGACCGATAATATTTCGAACTTTATTCTTTTAATGAAGAGCCTAGGTTATGTTCCGAGAGTTCCAGTCCGAGTCGAGGATTTTGCTGACCCGATAAAAAGAAAAGAATGGATAGATGAGAAAGGAATGATGGTTTTTACCTTTGTTCAGCCAAGTAATCCATTTGAAATAATTGATGTTTTTACGGAAGAGCCTCTCCCTTTTGACCAATTATGGAATAATCGCTTTGAGGTCGATGCTTTTGGCGGTACAATTCATATATTAGGAATCGATGATCTCATTACATTAAAAAAGCGGGCGGGCAGAGAAAAAGATGAGTTCGACATCCGACAACTCCAAAAAATCAAAGGACTGGGGTAAGCCAGTAAAGCTTTCGGCTGAAGAGATAGTTCATTGGTTAGAGAGCCACCGCGCACTGATGATCGAGATTTGGAAGAAAAATCCAAAACTCAGGACACAATGGGAAAAACTGAATAAGTAAAGATTATAAAGGTGAGCGCTCACTTGTTTCGAAGGTCCCCTACCTCTCTAACCCCTTATTAGCTAAATATTGTTTTACAGCCCTAGAAGTACTTTCAGACTGTTTTCTAAATTCTCCGTGAAAGCTGTAGTCATAGAAATAACTTACTGCTTGTCTTAATATTTCATATCTAAATCTGCTGATACTCAATTCATTTTTCCATGATTGAGATAGAGATTCATAGAGGTGATTTGCATCCCCGCTTTTTAACTTTCTTATTAATTGATCAACAAAATAAATCGTACTTGGTTTCATTGAAATGGTTCTGTCCGATACTGAAGAAAGTGCGTGACCTAACGATATACTTATCTGCATGATCATTTTCAAGTGCCTCCCGAAATTTTCAGTCGTTGAGCTTGGATAATTACCAGATGTCTTGCGCAGATCATCTAGGTCAATAAATTCACCCGCAACAGTAACATTTCTAGCAAAATCATCTGCAAAATATACGTTCATAGATAACCCCGCAAAACATATTTTGAGTGCTCCTTCTGCTAATTGTTTCACTAAAAATGTAAATAGTTTTTGGTTCGAAGGATTTGGGCCGAGATCATTTAAATGAAGTTTTTTTGTTTCAGCAATTAACCAGTTCAAACCTTCAACATCATTTCGATCAAACAAATTAACAAAATCTATAATTCTAAAATTTGAACGCATGGCACGTACTAAGATCACAGGGTTCAAATCAGACTCGATAAATCCTTGTTGTTGCAAGGTGTTAATCGAAGTAAAAATTCCATCCGAATTCGGTAACTGTTTTAACTCCGCTACTGCAAGATTTCTCTGAGTTGGAATTCCGAGCGCTCGGGCTAGATCTGCTCCTTGTAGCTCAGCGTCCATTATTAATTTATCTAGAAGTCCACTTCTACCGTGGTAAGGCACCTTTGAAAATAGTTCTGGATTATGTTTTTCACCTCGGCGTTCAAGCATTGAAATATACTTGGTTACCGCA
>JBIKWN010000114.1:0-2880 GCA_044356295.1 Bdellovibrionota bacterium | reverse complement strand
TTCTTCACTCACCTTTGTGGCTCTCCATGGCATACATTCAGTCCTCCTACCGAGAACCTACTGAATTTTGTGTAAACTATGTATTGCCGCTGGAGTGTAAACGATGTTGTGCCGCCGTACCGCGTGACCTTAAATTGTTTGGGTCACGCTCAGGCTCACGCTCAAGGTCACGGTACTCAAGTTCTTAACTTAATGACATTGGGACTGTAGGGGACGCTCACCTTTATAACCTGGCGAATTTTCTGAGCTTTAGCTGATTTTTATAGCTTTTAACAGCTACATCGTCGAAAAAGAGGATCAAAATGTGCCATATGACTGATTCTTGTTTAGTTTTTTTAATCAGCTTTCATATATGCCACAGACACAACAAAAGAATACACCATCAAGCAGCACACAGACTGACAGTTTATCGTCTATATTTGCTAAAATAGAAAAAATCATGACAGTCATGAGTCCAAGAGGACTTGGTCTTGTAGGCAGAAATAATGGTAAAAATGAGGTTGAGATTGAAAAAATTGACCCAGGATCTGTTGCTGCAAAATCTGGATTAAAAAAAGGCGATACCATCATCGGATTTGAAGGAACATGGAAAGATGGAGCTTCATTACTTTCTGCAATGTCGAAAGATAAAGATGGTAATTTCAGTTTAAGAATTCGAAACGAAAATGGAACTATTCGAAATGTTTCAATTTCCGAATACAAACCACTCGCTCCATTTGGGACAATAACAACCTCAGCATCAATTGGTAGAGTTGAACTTAAGAATGGAACGATTATTCAACCTGGACATGTACCCATTGTGGGGTCTGTAGCACCAAAAAGTAATGCAGAACTTTTAGGCTTAAAAGCTGGAGATCATATTCTGTCACTTAAACGCTCGGGACTTGCTGACCCAATTATCTTTGGTGGTGATGTCGGAAATAAGACCTTTGTTGAAATAGTTAGAAGTTTAAGACCTGGAGAAAAATTACAAATTACCGTTCTTCGAGATGGTGAAGCAAAAGTCTTGAATGAAGATAAACGCGGAGCACCAGCACGTGCTCTCCAAACTAGAAAAACAATTCCTACCCATGAGTCATTTAGAATCTAGTAGCGGACACTCGGCTTTATAAAATCCTTTTAAAGTGAATAATTATCTGATTCCTCAGATGTTTTCATACGTTATAAAGGTGAGCGTCCCCTACTCCCCAATGTCATTAAGTTAAGGCATTCCTACCCCGTGACCATGACCGTAGGCGTGAGCGTGACCTTAAATTGTTTGGGTCACGCTCACGCACACGCTCAAGGTCACGGCACGTAAGTTCTTAACTTAATGACATTGCCCCTACTCCCCTACTCTAATCTTTGACAATCATGCCAACGATATCTGCAACGGTTCGGTGTTTTTCGATTGGATGTCGTAGAGGATGATTGAGGGTAAGTTTGTATTTATTTTGTCGACCTACTCGTAATTTTTTAATAAAACCTTCATCTTCGAGTTCAGCTATAATTTTTTGCACACCTCGTTCAGTGATTCCTACTTGAAAAGCAATTTCTCGAAGTACCATATTAGGGTACATTTTTAAAACAATCAGCACGTGGGCATGGTTTGTGAAAAAAGTCCAAGAAGGTTTTTCAATTGATGAGGTACGTGCTTGAAACCTAGTTGTTTTCGTTTTTTTCTTGTTCACGTCTTTATTCTATCAAAAAGTTTGTTGTGTTACTAGATCATTTACATACTTAGAATTGACGAATTCTAGTTCGTATATTATACTACATATATTACTTTTCAAAAAAGTTTATTTTATGATGATGTTTGCAACACTCTATCCTCTTTCGCTGTTTGCACTACTGGCTCCTTTCACTGATTCTCTAGGGTTAACCATGCTTCTTGTTATCTGCCCTATTGGAGCTGTTGTACTTCGATACAGCGTTCGGTATTTGGATGGGGATTCTGGACAGAACCGCTTTATTACGTGGATGGCGGTCACCCTTGCCGGAACGGCAGCAATGGTGAGCACCAATCGATTAGACCTCTTTTTCCTTTTTTGGTTATCCGTAAGTTTATCTTTACATCAATTACTCACTTTTTATTCTGATCGTTCGAAGGCAATCGAATGTGCAAAAACTAAATTTATTATTAGCCGAATTGGCGATATTGCACTGATCGCTGGAATTTGGCTTACCTATTCACTGTGTAATAGTTTTAATTTTCAAACTATTTTTTCAACTATTACAGCCCAACCACTTCACTATCAAACTTCTCTTGAGTTAATAGCAATCTGTTTTGCAGTTGGAGCATTAACAAAATCTGCTCAACTTCCCTTTCATCATTGGCTTCCCCAAAGCCTTGAAACGCCAACTCCAGTATCAGCGTTAATGCATGCTGGAATTATTAACGCAGGTGGTTTCTTACTCATTCGGCTTAGTTTTCTTTTTGAACATGCGATCTTTGCAAATATTATTCTTGCTGTAATAGGAAGTATGACTGCAGTGTTTGGAATGAGTGCGATGATTACTCAAACATCGATTAAAAAACGGCTTGCATATTCAACTATTGGTCAAATGGGCTTTATGATTATGCAATGTGGATTAGGGCTCTATACTTTAGCGCTCCTGCACATCATTGCTCACGGTTTCTATAAAGCATATGCGTTTTTAAGAGCTGGTAGCGCGATGGAGCAAGCACGTGAACAACGATTTTTCCCGAAAAGATTTCGAGCAAGTAGTAGCGCTGCAATTATTGCAGCAGTATCAGTTGCGATAACTGTCATTTGTTTATTAATAAACACCGAAAGCGTCAATCCACTCCTTCCTATCTATTGCATTTGGGGGTTAGTGATTCTGCATACGTTTATGCAATCTATTACAGTCGAAAAAGAGAGGCTGTATTCGCTCTTC
>JBIKWN010000113.1:0-2947 GCA_044356295.1 Bdellovibrionota bacterium | reverse complement strand
GATATAACTGCCGCTGATATTGCGATACTTAAAAGTTGGAAGGTAAATATCGTTCGTTACCCATTAGTATGGGGTGATACGCAAGCAGCTGATAATTCTGATGCTACAACTTTCAACGCCTACTCGTGACTTCTCCTGTGATACCATCTAGTAAGATGTATTCATCAACTTCATAAGGTTTTAATGCGGCTTCTACTCATCTTTGTTTTCTCGATTTTAGTATTTCAAGAGACAACTTTCGCGCAATCAGTTCAACGAGGTTTCGTCGTAAGCTCAGATATAACTGCCGCTGATATTGCGATACTTAAAAGTTGGAAGGTAAATATCGTTCGTTACCCATTAGTATGGGGTGATACGCAAGCAGCTGATAATTCTGATGCTACAACTTTCAACGCCTGGCTTGATGCTTCACTTGCACACTTTGATAACGTGCTTGCTCTTTTTGAAGCTCAAGGAATAAAGGTAGTTTTGAATCTTCATACCCCTCCAGGAGGATTTAGTACACGTGGTAGTAGAGCAACTCACCGTATATTTACTGATGCAGCGCACCAGGAAACTTTTATGGCTGCCTGGGAGAAGATTGCTGGGCGGTATCTGGGGCGCTCAGGGATCGGATCGTATGACATCCTCAATGAACCTGCGCAGTATTCAAAACCCACACTGCCGTTGTTGGATTGGAATGCGCTTGCTCAGAGAACTGCAGAGCGTATTAGAGTAATCGATCCAACAACACCTATTATGATGGGTCCAGTCTATGGAAAACTAACTCGGCTTAAACAGATGAAGCCGTTAACGGTGAGTAACGTGTATTACACCGTCCATTTTTATGATCCTTGGCGGTATGTGCACCAAGGTATTTACGGGGTGAAACTAGGGCAGAAGTATCCGACAAAAAATGACAATCGAGATGCGTTTATTAAAAAATTAAAACCTCTCTACCAGTTTCAAAAGAAACATAAGACACGTGTGCTTATTGGAGAGTTTAGCGTAGCGCGGTGGGCAAAAAACAGTCCGAAATATTTAACCGATCTCATCGCCGTATTTCAAAAATATAAGTTTGACTGGGCATATCACGCATTTCGGGAAGCAGATATCTGGGATCTTGAACGCCCTGATGATAAAAATAAGACCGAGCGTACAACGAAGTATACGAGTCGACACAAGGCAGTATTAAAAGGGTTATCAAAAAACCAGTAGAGCCTTTACTCTGTACCGATGACTTTCCTTCGATATCTGTCGTACAACATAAAGCCAATTGTACAAAGTACCGAAGCAAATCCTCCGCCCATTAGAATTTTATCTGGATTGTTTACGATTGGTTGCCATGGTACTTGAGCGAGCTCAACAGCTGCGAGCGCCGGGAGCACGAGTGTACCGACAACTGTGAGTCCATAGGCTCTTCTCTCTCTTTCTTTAACTAAGCTGTCTTCTTCGTGATTCTCGAGGAATGAAATCTTATCCTCTGCGCTGCTACAGAAATTTTTCATTCGGCTTACAGAAGCCTGGAGGTACCTTTCAGCTGTTTCGACTGCAGAATCGTCGAGCTTTCCGAAAATACACTTTAGAGCTTTAGTTTTTCTTGCTGAACAGAGAGCTTGAATTCTTTGGGAAGCGTCATCTATGCGTCTTTCCATGTAATCAACTGCTTCACGTGCATCACCAGTATCAATTGTGAAGGCAACTTTTTCTCCTTTAGGATGCTCAGTGTCATATTTTGCGTTATCAAGGAGATCTTGATAACGCTTCATGACGTGCTCCTGTTGACGGAAAAGAATCGTGCAAAAATCAAGGAAGAGCGCACCAGGCCCCATCAGTGGCATCGAATCTGGGGAATTTACGAATAGATCCATATGAGCTTTTCTTGCTCCCAATATGATATCTTTAAACTCTGTAATTGAATCGGAGCTTCCATGAATACCAATATTATCGATGGGTCCTTCATGGAGAGTTATGAGAGAGCGCTCGCCAACTAAAATTAGAATTTTATTACGAATCACTCTTTCAGGCTGTTCTGGGTTAAGGCTAAAGCCTCTAAGTGAAAGTATTTTGAATTCTTCAGCCATGGCATGTTTTGGGACGTGGATCTTTACGAGATCAGATATATCTCTCTCGGATAGTGTTCCGTGAGGGATGCGAGTATTGATATCAAACCAATTGATGTCGCCATTTGCATTTTCGGTTGTTGTATTAGTAGACGCGATCCGTTTTGGATTAGCGCGGTGGGTAGCCTTTCCATCGCCCGGCTTAATAGTTATCAGATCGATGACTGTATCTACCTCAGATTGATCCCGTTCAACATAATGCCGAAATGTTTTAACAAGTTTATCAACACTCTTATTGAGCTTTGCACCGCTTTGAACGGCGCGTCTCAGCGCAAATCCGAGTTCTTCAGGAGTAATGTTATAGTTGAGATCGGATACTACTATGAATGGCTCGCTATCGAGGGTGCTTGATGCGAGGCTAAGATCAACAGGGCAATCGGATGCAATTTTACTCAAAGTGGCGGGTTGAACATCTGCTCCTGGAGGTGTGATGTCTTGAAGGAATTGAACATATCCATCTACATCAAGTTTCCTTAGTGTTCCGCCAATAACTTCACACCTGTCCTCGCTAACGTTCCATTTTACATCATAGTGATCGCCAACTTCGTACACCGAGACACTCATGTTCCCAAGCTCAACTGACCAATATGGCGTTTCCTCGGGAGCTGCTGTTTTGTTAGGTGTTGATGTCTTTGCCATGATACTAAAATTGCCTGGAACGACTCCTAGACAAATCTGTTATTACCTCTATTACAGCTATGTAACTTATCTCTTCGATTGCTGTTAATAGTTCGAATTGCACCAAATTAAAGGTAACCGAAGGGGGTAAAAAATAAGAATCTCAAGTATTTAGGTATACATCGTTTCACTGAAATCGGAGGGTTTAATGATAGTCAGTGAAATAA
>JBIKWN010000077.1:0-10760 GCA_044356295.1 Bdellovibrionota bacterium | reverse complement strand
ACCACTTAAACCGATAACTCCTGAAACACCACTGAGCCCTTCAACTCCAGATACACCGCTTAATCCTTGAACTCCCGAAACACCACTGAGTCCAGCGGTTCCTGAAACACCACTTAAACCGGTAATTCCTGAAACACCACTAAGACCATCCGTACCAGAAACACCACTTAATCCTTGGACTCCTGAAATTCCGCTTAGTCCAGCAGTACCTGAAACACCGCTTAAACCTGAAAGACCAATAACGCCTGAGACTCCACTTTCACCTGAAACGCCGCTTAAACCTGAAAGACCAATAACGCCTGAGACTCCACTTTCACCTGAAACACCGCTTAAACCAGAAACTCCGCTAGTTCCCGAAACACCGCTTAAACCAGAAACTCCGCTAGTTCCCGAAACACCACTTAAACCAGAAAGACCAGTTACACCAGAAACTCCGCTAGTTCCCGAAACACCACTTAAACCAGAAAGACCAGTTACCCCAGAAACTCCACTAGTTCCAGAAACGCCACTTAAACCAGAAAGACCAGTTACACCAGAAACTCCGCTAGTTCCCGAAACACCACTTAAACCGGAAAGACCAGTAACACCTGAAACACCAGAGATTCCAGAAATACCAGTTAATCCAGATATTCCAGATATTCCAGAGACACCAGATACCCCACTCAATCCTGAAGTTCCTCTAGTTCCAACTGTTAAATTAAAAACTTGTCGTTCAAGAGAAGTACATGATCCTCTACGTTGAACTACTTGTAGTGTTCTTTTGTGCTGACAGATGACTCTGTCTTGTGCGTTCGCAAAGCTTGTATGAAAGCTAAAAGATAAAAATGATGCAATAAGTAAAAAGAAAAATCTGCTGCTGCTTCGCATGATTGAGTAATCTCCAGTAAATAATTGGAGGAAGATGCACCTTCCCCAATAGGTTAGATGCAGTTATCGGCAGACTAGATTGATTACTACGAAAAAAAATGGGCGGCAATTTTTGCCGCCCAACTCATAGAATAATTATTTTTTTGGGTAAAGAGATAGAGGGTTTGTACGTGCTGTTTAAAGTTCTACACCAGCCCCAATTCGGTATCCAGAGAAATCATCGCCGAAACTATACGACGCCCCAAGCCGAAGCGAAGAAATCCAATCACTTTTACCTTTCAAATCAAAAGTAACGTTTGTACCAACATCATAAAAATACCAAAGCCCAACGCCATTTTGTGCGGCAAGTCCAAGGTCGGTCCTGTTTATGAATGGATTAACTTTCATGGAAGCACCAAAAGCTGTAACAGGAGTTGGAATTTTTAGATCTAACGAAGTAAAAAGCACAGTAGAATCAGATGAGAAATCTGAATATCTGCTTTTGCTCCACATATCGTACGATGAAAGATAGGTAAAATGAGCAGAAGGTGTTACGTTGAAATCTTCTTCGCAACCAATACGATATGCAACTTTAATACTTGGTGCATATGCTATTGCTTCAAGGCTTGTGTTGAAAAGGTCGCGGTCGTATTTTTGACCGATTAAAGCGCTCAGGAAGTTATTATAGTCATATCGTCGTTTGATATGAGTCCAGATAAAATCCATAGAAGAAGTTATCGATAATTCTTCAGTAGGTTGATACGTAGCACCGCCACCTAAACTAAGACTTGATGAATCAGTCTTAACAAAATCAGGATTATTAGGAAGTGCATTTATTTCATCAGGAAGGTTTAGTGCTTCTTCTTTTAGAACGTCAGAATAATCTGAGTTGCTTTGTCGAAGGTTTGATTGTGCAGCGATAACATTTACAAAAGGGCGCCAAGTGTCTTTTTCATTGCCGTATGTATGTGTGTAAGGAATGCGAAATGTATCTAACGTCGTATCGCGCCCACGTGGAGAATCAAAAGTAAAATTACCACCAGAAACAGAATTCAATCCTGTAAAAACAGTAACCGCAGAAGTGAATAATCCAAATTCTTTACTCAGAGCTGATTGTTGTTCGGGGCTAAAATCAGGGATTATGTCATCGATTGAATCTTGTGCATGAACGACAGATTCCGATTGCATGCAAAGAAACATTGTTACAAAGGTTGCGATTGTAAGAGTATTTCTTAGGGTTTTGTTAATCATGCGTGGGACTATAGAAAATCATTTAGAGAAAAACAATAAATTTTTTCCCCCACTATTAACAAGTTCTTTATATAGATAAATGAATCACCGCCTGACGGAAAGGCCAATGCTTTGTCGCATATATATCTACTGTCAGAATTTAGACACCTGTATAGAAAAACGACATATGATTTGACTGATCTAGAATCATTGAGTTCTTTGCCCAACTTAATTAGCTGATATTTCAATAAAAAAAATTTCATAAATACCAAATTTTCTTATGGCACAGAGGGTGCATTACCACTCTTTATCCCAACGGTTAACGGATTAGGAATGAGAGGTTGTATGGAAAAATTGACGGATATGGAACTTGTAGAGATCGCTAAGGCAGGAAGCCAAGCAGCATTTGAAATGCTGATCGGTCGATACGCCAATAAAGCATACGGCCTCTGTTTCCGCTTAACTCGTAATAAAGATGATGCAGAGGAAGCGCTGCAAGATACGTTTGTAAATGTGTATACAAAGTTACGAAATTTCGAAGGTAAGAGTGCATTTGCAAGTTGGTTGTTTCGTGTGACTGCAAACACTGCATTAATGAAATTAAGAAAACGTAGACAGCATTCAAGAACATCACTTGTTTCGGATCTTTCAGAATACGAACAAGAAAAAGTCAGTGAAGCAAAAAACAATCCTTTATATGAACCTGATAACGCAACCAATCATGCCCACCTGAGTCGAGCCCTAAAAGAAGCAATCGAGAAACTACCCGAAGAATTTCGCGCAGTATTTATGCTGCGCGATGTTGACGGGATGTCGACGAAAGCAGTTGGTAAAATTTTGAATCTTTCAGAGCCAGCTGTGAAATCTAGGCTTCATCGTTCACGGTTACTACTTCGTCGTAAGCTTTCGGCGTTTTATGAAGTGTCGAATGTTTCTGAGCGTAGTGAGATAGCTGTAAAGTAGGGCGCGGTTTTTTGAGAGTCTTTTTTGTAACGCGAAGGTCGCGAAGTACGCGAAGGATCTAATTAAATCCTTCGCGTACTTCGCGTCCTTCGCGTTACAAATTGATCTTAGCTAACCCTTCTATTCAGAATAATAAATTGGTTATATACTGATATCGAATCACATGGCTATTCATCAAAGACCATCTATTATTAGGATAGATCTTTCCCAGATCTGCGAAAACTATCGCTCATTAAAGAGTATCGCTGCTGGTAAAAAGTGCATGGCAGTCATTAAAGCGAATGCCTACGGACATGGAATTATTGAAGTCGCAAAAGCACTCGAAGCAATCGGTGCAGATTATTTTGGAGTTGCTTTAGTCGAAGAGGGGATTTTGCTAAGGCAAGCAGGAATTAAGACACCTATACATGTTTTTGGTGGAATTAATTCCGAGCAGATCGAATTGTTTGCAGAGCACAATCTAGAAATTACTGCTTCCTCAATTGATAAAATTCGCGCAATACACGCTACTGCCGAAAAATTAAACACCAAAATAGGAATTCATCTGAAGATTGACACCGGTATGGGGCGAATCGGGGTCTCGTATAAAAATATCGATGCTTTTTTTCAAGCGAGCCGCGATGCTTCATGTTGTGTGATTAAAGGGGTGTATTCTCACTTAGCTACAGCAGATGAGAATTCAGAATTTTGCAATGAGCAGATTTCACGTTTTACGCGATGTCGTGAAATTTTTTTGAGTGTGTTTCCAAATCATCCAGCATTGTTTCACCTTTCAAATTCAGCAGGATTGATTGGGTATCCAAATGGTGTCTTTGATATGGTACGCCTTGGACTTTCATTATACGGAGTAAATCCACTACTTGAAAAATCGATTGATATAAAAACTGCTTTTTCAGTTGTCTCACGTATTGTGTATTTTAAAGTTGTTGAAGCAGGGACGCCAATTAGTTATGGATCGACATGGCGGGCAAGTAAACAAACAAGAATAGTTACCGTTCCTATTGGATATGGAGATGGTTATTTTAGAAGGCTATCTAATCTAGGATCTGTTCTAATTAGGGGGAAGCGATACCCTATTGTTGGACGAGTATGCATGGATCAGTTAATGGTTGATATTGGCTGGGATGAAGCTTTTAACGGAGATGAAGTAGTACTTATCGGTAAACAACAAAACGAAGAAATTACAATCAACGAGGTTGCAGGGCTGATTGAATCTATTTCTCATGAAGTCTTTACTTCTTTTAACGGACGATTGCCGCGTCAATATGTATGACTATTCCTCTTATCCTGCGCCGCTAAGAAAATTTTTCCATAAAATTACTTGGCGTTATTTTTATAAGAAACGTCGCTTTGGACTTATTTGTCGCTATATCGCCTTGTTTGGAAAAATTCCAAATTTAATTCTTCCCCGAACCTACAATGAAATTCTTCTCAAGAAACTCCTTTTTGATCGTAATCCACAACTCACACTCATTGCTGATAAAGTTAAGGTGCGAGATTTTGTTATAGAGCGATTGGGTACTGATTCGTACTTAACTAGAATTCATAAAGTATTCAAATCGGTTGATGAACTTGAGGCGGTTAATATTAATGATTTACCCAAACAGTTCGTTTTAAAGCCGAATCATGGTTCCGCATGGTGTCATATTGTCTATGATCGAGATGTTGTTGATAAAAAAACACTCATTGCAGATGCTACAAATTGGATGAGCCGAAATTATGGACTCGAATTCAATGAATGGGCATATATAGATATTCCTCCTCGCTTAATTATCGAAGAGTTACTTGCCGAGAAACAACCAATCGATTACCGAATAGTATGTTTCCATGGGCAACCTAAAATTATTTACACAAGGCATATTGTAGATAAAAAGAAATATATCAATATGTATGATGTTGATTGGAATTTATTACCAGTTACGTATGGATTTCCAATCTATCCAGAGATGCAACGACCATCAAAACTAAAAGAGATGTTAGAGATCGCAGCAAAACTTTCTCGAGGCATCGATCTGTTGAGAGTAGATCTTTATCAGATAAAAGATCGAATCGTTTTTGGTGAGCTAACAAATTACTCAAATGGAGGTCAGCTTGGCTTTAATCCGCCAGAGTGGGATGAGATTTTCGGAAGTTTTTACTATTCCTGATAGTTTTTTTGAATTATCGTTATGCGTGTAGCTCCAATGTCATCAGTTAATGTATTTCTACTCCGTGACCTTGAGCGTAGGCCTGAGCGTGAGCGTAAATTATTTGGGTCACGCTCAGGCTCACGCTCAAGGTCACGGTACGTAAGTTCTTAACGTAATGACATTGGCGTGTAGCCCACGTAAGTATATTCAAAATAAATAGGGATTTTCATGAGAGAAATATTTGCAGCATCTCGATCTGTTTTTGTTCAGGTAATCTTCGGTGCTCTATTCATATGTATGACTAGAGTCCCCTTAGCTTTAGCAGAAAATAAAAAGCTACTCATTGTTAGTATTGATGGCCTACGACCTGATGTGCTGCTTCGAGCGGATGCTCCAGCCATACGAGCATTAATGGCAAGAGGTAGTTTTACGTTTTATTCTAGAACAACTGATCTTGCAGTAACGTTACCCTCCCATACCAGTATGCTTACAGGTGTTTCTCCAACAAAACACAAAATCCTGTGGAATGATGATAGGTATACAAATAATCCACGCTATCCCGCTGTTCCAACTCTTTTTTCAAGAGCAAAAAAAGCTGGTTTGACTACTGCATTGATAGCTGGAAAATCAAAGTTTGTTGTATTAGCAAAGCCAGGCACGATTGATTGGCAATATATTCCTAGTGATACAAGTATTTCCGATCAGCAAGTCGCTTCAGAAGCAGAAAGAATCATACGGGATCATAATCCCGATGTTACGTTTGTACATTTTCCTAATGTTGATGTTGTAGGACATTCAAAAGGTTGGGGTTCGTCAGAGCAGATCGCTGCAATTCATGATGCGGATCTAATGTTTCAAAAAGTTGAATCGGCGTTTCAGGAAAAAGCAGGTTCATTTAAGCAACTTGTCATTTTGACCACTGACCATGGTGGAGCAGCTAAAGATCATGGAAAGTCAGATCTGTATAGCCGGTATACTCCTTTTATTATTGCAGGCTCTGGTATCAAGAATAATTTTGATTTAACTCAAGCGAGAGCCAATGTACGAATCGAGGATGCATACGGCGCTGCCTGCCATTTTCTTGCGATTCCTGCTGGTGCGGTTACTGGAAAGAACATAACAGCATCATTAAAAGATTGATTAATGACTAGGGGGGATTCTTAGAAGTCCCTAAGTAATCTTTGTTTTCTTAGAGGGTAATGTTAATTTACTGAATACATTCGGGGGGTAGTGTTGATTAGGTAGTGAAGAGATTCCCACTATGACAACCGCACTAGCCTTTACAACTTCAATCCATACAGGCCGAAATCTAAGGCAGGTTTTAGCGTCAAGTCGAATTACATCTGATGTTATAATTTCAAAAACTACGGTGCAGTTTATTGAGCGATGTTTAAAAGAGGAGTCTTTAGGTTGGATATTTATTGAAGGTGATATCGACGATCCAATGACTCGTGATTTAGTTAAAGATGTTCGCTCGATTGAACATCTTGATCGAATTCCAGTTATATTAGTAAGTAAATCATTTAGAACTGCTGCACCCGTGAGGCATTATCATTTTGTTGGACAAGCAAGAATCGATGGTATAATTCTTCAACCGTATTCTGTTGAAACGTTAAGTGAAGTTGTCGAACTAGCAAAAAAGAGGGCATCACTAAAAGAATTTCAACTTTGGCTAAAACCGCTTGAGCTACTGGTCGATCAAATTGTATCTCTCATTAGTGATACATCTTCCTTATTAGAAAAGCGTCAACACTGCTCGTGTCAGTAAAGTAGTTCTACAAGATATGGGTTCTGCATTAAAAGAATTACCTGAACCATTGTTCAATGAATATTTTCGATTACTTGATATTCGTTGTAAAATTTCAACACCACGAAAACAACCTAAAAAAATTGAAGCAGCAATGACTGCATCCCAAGAAATTGCATCTAAAGTAATTGGTAAAATTCAGAACAAATAGTCCTTCGCGTACTTCGCGACCTTCGCGTTACAAAAAGAATTCAAACTATCCCCCAACTAAAATTTCAACGACGCAAAAGTACATTTTATAAAGATGTCAAGACAGACTTTACCAATGATAAAATAATTATTTTTTTCCCTACTCAATTTCAGGCAACTTTTTATAGGTTTAATCTCTTTAAACTAAAACTCTAAACTGATAGTCTGTTCTGCAGTAAATATAGTTCTAACCTCTCAAGTGTAACCTCACGTATGTCGCAATTTGTCCATCTCCATCTGCATACGCAGTACAGCCTTTTAGATGGTGCAAATAAAATTAGTTCTGCCTTAGAGCGTGCGTTTTCTCTCGGTCAACCTGCAATGGCAATGACTGATCATGGAAATCTTTGTGGTGCGATTGAATTTTTTACAACAGCACAAAAAATTGGAATTAAACCATTAATCGGTTGCGAATTTTACACGACTCCAACATCAAGACATGACAAACGACCAAAGTCACAGGGAGGATCTCCGATTCATCACTTGACTGTCATTGCAATGAATAATGTCGGTTATCACAACCTTGCAAGGCTTTCCACGATTGCATACCGCGAAGGTTTTTATTTCAAACCCCGAATCGATTTTGAAGTTCTCTCGAAATACCATGAAGGATTAATCATAACGTCTGGATGTATGGGTGGTGAATTTAATTCCTATATTGAAAACGATAATATAGAAGAAGCAAGGCGTTATGTTGAAAAAATGTCAAAGCTTCTTGGCGATCGATTTTATTTCGAAGTCCAGCCCCATCCACTCGATGATCAGCGTAAATTAAATGCCGGATGCTTAGAGCTTGCAACATCGATGGGTATTCCAATTGTTGCTACAACTGATTGCCATTATTTAAGTAAAGACGATCATTTCGCTCAAGAAGTATTAATGTGTATCTCGACTCAGAAGCAGATAACGGATCCTGATAGGTTGCGGCATGACGGATTAACCCTTCACTTAAAAACCGCAGATGAAATGAGAGAAGAACTCTCTTATTATTCAAAAGTTGATGAAGCAATCAAAGCATCAGTAGAAATAGCAGAACGTTGTAATGTGTCTTTTGATTTTAAAACACATTACATGCCAGTGTTTAAGACCGATGATACCAGACCATTAATTGATATAATGGCAGACCTTGCAAGAGAGGGACTTGAGCAACGTTTTCCTACTATTGAAAAAAACGACCCACAATTTAATAAAGCAAAAAAACAAGATTATTATCAACGTCTCGAGTTTGAGATTGAATTAATTGGAAAGATGGGATTTGCAGGATATTTCCTTGTGGTCTCAGATTTTATTATCTGGGCTAAGGAAAATGGTATTCCAGTAGGACCAGGACGAGGAAGTTGTGCAGGATCTTTAGTTTCGTATGCGCTCCGAATCACTGAGCTTGATCCAATCCAGAATAAACTTCTTTTTGAACGATTCTTAAATCCAGATCGTGTTTCACTTCCTGATATTGACGTTGATTTTTGTATTCATGGTCGGGACAAAGTTATTGCGTATGTAGTTGAGAAATACGGCAAAGAAAACGTTGCTCAGATTGCAACATTTGGAACGTTAAAAGCAAAAGCCGCTATTAAAGACGTCGGACGTGCCCTTGGTATCCCATACACAGAGACTAATAAAATCGCAGAGCTTATCCCTGCACCGAGACAAGGATTTGATTATCCAATTGCTGAAGCCCTTAAAATGGAACCAAAGCTCCAGGAATATGCAAATAATGAAGGCCGCGAACTGATAACCTTGGCGATGAAGCTTGAAGGACTTACTCGTCATGCTTCAACCCATGCAGCAGGTGTTGTTATCGGGGACCGTCCTTTGATCGATCTGCTTCCGATGATGGTCGATAAAGATGGTAAAGATGTAACTCAGTTTTCAATGAGTTATGTTGAGAAAGTTGGGTTGGTTAAGTTTGATTTCCTTGGTTTAAAAACACTTACCGTTATTAAAACTGCATGTGATCTAATCAAACAATCTCGAAATATTGATATCGATCCAAATGAGTTGCCACTCGTTGATGCAAAAGTGTTCTCACTGCTTTGTTCAGGTAATACAACTGGGATTTTTCAACTTGAATCAGGTGGCATCACCGAGATGACGATGCGTCTTCGTCCAAGTTCATTTGATGATCTCGTTGCGATTCTAGCTTTATACCGACCGGGTCCACTTGATGCAGGGATGGTCGAGCATTATATAAAGCGAAAACATGGACAAGAAAAAGTAAGTTACCTTCATCCGTTAATGCAAGAGACGCTTTCGGACACGTATGGAATTATTCTTTATCAAGAGCAGATAATGCAACTTGCTCGGGTACTTTCGGGCTACTCGCTTGCTGAAGCGGATATCCTTAGAAAAGCGATGGGTAAGAAAAATCCTGAAGAGATGGCGAAACAGAGAATCTTTTTCTTAAAAGGTACTGCTGCACAAAAAATTCCAGATAAGCTTGCAAATGAAATTTTCGATCAAATGGAAACGTTTGCACGGTATGGATTTAACAGAAGCCACTCAGCCGCCTATGCCTTAGTTTCCTATCAGACAGCTTATTTAAAAGCTCATTATTCAGTCGAATTCATGGCAGCCCTTATGAACCATGAAATGGATGATTCGGATAAAATTCTAAAGAATCTTAACGAGTGCCGTAAAGCAAAAATACATGTTCTGCCCCCAGATGTGAATGAAAGTATCGCCGGATTTAGTGTTAACGGCGACAAGATTAGATACGGATTAGAAGCAGTCAAAAGTATTGGGGAACGCTCCGTTGAAGCAGTAATTGAAGCCCGTCAAAAAGATGGGCCGTTTACTTCAATTGATAATTTCATGGACCGTGTTGATCTGAATGCTTTAAATAAAAAAGTAGTAGAGAACTTTATCAAATGTGGGGCCTTTGATTCTTTTAAAGAATCACGAAGAGAGCTTTTTGAGTCCTTGGAACTTTTGTTTCGAAATGCTCAAGCAAAACATAAACAAGAAAATTCTAATCAACTTTCTCTCTTTGGTGGAGGTGATACTGTTGATATTACTCTTGTCCGAAGAACACGAAATCTTCCTGAATGGCCTGTGAATCAGAAGCTAGCATATGAAAGAGAAGCGCTTGGATTCTACATAAGTGGTCATCCTCTTGAAAAATTTAGAGCGGAACTCAAAAAATTCGGTGCTATTAATACTGTTGATATTAAAGGGCAAGGATCAAGACCATCAGTTAAAGTTGGTGGCGTTGTAACGGCACTAAGACTTAGGAATACAAAAAAAGGGGATCGGTACGCATCTTTTGTTTTTGAAGACTCCCTCGGTACGATCGAGACACTTGTGTGGCCAGATACATATAGAAAGTTTTCTAATTTAATTGCTGCTGATGAGCCGATTTTGATAACTGGTAAAACAGAAGTAAACGATGAAAAAGCACAGCTCATTGTCGAAAAAATTGAAAGCCTTATTACATTGCGTGATAAGTCAGCAAGTGTTGGAATCCTGCAATTAACCGAAGCAGATCAGTTTCAAGAACGAGCTACGAGGTTACTTCAAATACTCGAGCGACACGCTGGAAAATGTCCTGTGAAAGTTTCATTTGAAGCTCGCGGCTCAAAGGTTAATATCGACCTAAA
>JBIKWN010000021.1:0-36962 GCA_044356295.1 Bdellovibrionota bacterium | reverse complement strand
CGCTCTCTTTTTAACTTTACCCTTACAGCTGCGCGTCATGTTACGGGTGGTATTATCACTGTGAGCAAACCATACGCTGAAGCGTTAGTGAGCCATGATGGTGGTGGCTTAGAAGCAGTGCTGCAACATCGTCGTCATGATGTATATGGAATTAGTAATGGTATTAACCGAACAGAAATTGATACGTTTTTAGCTACTATATCAAAGCTTGACCCAGACGATCTTAATGTCATACCACGATTGATGGATGCAAAAGCAGCCGCACGGTTAGAGCTGCAGCAACAATACGGACTAACAAGACAGAAAGATGCTGTCATTATGAGCTGTGTTGGACGGATGGCAGAGCAAAAAGGACTCTGCTTGATGTATGGGCCTGCAGGATACCACGGTCGTTCAATGCTTGAAGAGATGCTGATACGTTGGCCACACCTTCAGCTCGTCTTTGCCGGGCCCATCACGCGTGGCGACACCACTTCAGAAGAGCTTGCTGCATGTGTTAATAATCTTAGCCATCGGTATCCAGGAAGAGTTGCTGCGCACTTCGACTACATTCCACATACGCAAGTTATCAAGATCATGTTTGCAAGTCAGTTTCTTTTAATGCCTTCACGATTCGAACCAGGGGGCATTACTCAACTTGAAGCTTTTGCTGCTGGCGCACTTGTCATAGGTCGCAACGTTGGCGGCATTCATGCAACTGTCCAAAACTGGAACCAACAAACTATGACGGGGACCGGTTTTTTATGTAATGATTTTTGCTCGTGGGGATTTGCCAACACTGCACACTGGGCAGTCGAAGTGTGCCAAGATCCCAAAAACTACCAAGCACTCATGCAGTATGCACGTGCAGCAAAGCATAGCTGGTCAGATAGAGTTGATATCTATAAAGCTGTATTCCAGCAGATCATACTGGGTGCAGACCACGCTTCAGTAGTGAGGGCATTTACACATAAAAACCAAGCTCTTCAAAGCGCACAAATCGTCTAACCTGCTCGAATACAAGGGGTGAATTGTAATTAAGAAGTCGAACGCTCCTCTTAGTAGGATTTTGATCTAAAGATCCTTTTAAAACAAAAAATTACGACCTAAATAAATGGTACCGTTTTTTATTAGCTACTCTGGATGCATTTGGATATCTGATGAGGATGCAAAAATTTACAAGAGTAGTAATCACTAGGAAACTCCCTAACAATTTTACTTCCATTCTTTGATTTGCCAAATAATTTCAGCCGTACACAGATGATTTTGGTTGATATCGTGGACCAAACTTTTGACTACGACTGTAACTCTGTCTGACTTCACCAGAGGATTAATTACAGCATCCATCAGCCAAAGAGGATCGAACGAGCAAGATGCAACTGCATCCATGCGTGCTTGATAATGATATTCAACAGATAATTTTTGCATGAGTAATCGGTAGCGAGATGGACTTAAGTGACTTAGCAGAAGAATACCTGTAGAGAATTCTGCGGCAGCAGCAAGAGCGCATGCATGCGTTCCTTTCACATGATTGCGATTGTTATATCGATAAGGAAGGAAGGTCTCAATGTTGAGATTCGAAAATTTCTTAACCCTGATACCGTGGGGCCTGTTAAAAGGGATTACAAATTTCAAAGCTTGGTTAAGTAACCACAGACCAAAGGTTGATTTCTTTGCATCTGCAATAAGTCGCTCTAAAGAGATCATTTCTTTAAGGTCTTTAGTAGATTCTTAAGTTCAGGTCGTGGCATTGACTGAGCAATAAAATTAAACTGTCCACCATTTAACCTGTCACCACCATCGATATTAATACACTCACCAGTGATAAATCCCGACATGTCAGAAAGAAGAAAAGCAGCTAGATCAGCTAACTCTTCAGGCTGTCCGAAACGGCCTAGAGGGACTCTTTTCTTCATTGTTTCTTCCATGGTTTGGTCTGGTACTAGTCGTGACCAAGCACCTTTTGTTGGAAATGGGCCAGGGGCTATAGCATTCGATCGGATTCCATAAGTTGCCCATTCGAAGGCAAGTGATGTCGTCATGGCGTAGACACCAGCTTTTGCGCAAGCGGATGGTAAAACAAATGAAGATCCTATCTCGGTATAGCTAGTAACGATATTGATTATCGATCCTGGCAAGGAAGCATTGATTAGTCGTTTACCAAAATGCGAGGCGCAATTGAAACTGCCATGAAGCACGATATCTATAACTGTCTTAAAACCGTTAGGAGTTAACTCTTCAGATGGACACAGAAAATTTCCTGCAGCGTTGTTAATAAGACAATTTACTTCTCCAAACTTTGAAGCAATTTTTTCAAATAAGATGCCTACGGATTCATAATCTCGAACATCGCATTGATATCCTTGACAGCCACTAATCATCTTTGCTGATTCTTTAATCTTGACCTCATCGCGGCCGCATATAGCTACATTTGCCCCTAACTCGGCACATCGCTTTGCCAT
Organism: Bdellovibrionota bacterium; assembly: GCA_044356295.1. Taxonomy (GTDB): domain Bacteria; phylum Bdellovibrionota_C; class UBA2361; order UBA2361; family JBIKWN01; genus JBIKWN01. The sequence goes on along the minus strand of JBIKWN010000021.1, from coordinate 34,521 downwards.
TGCAAAGCCAAGGCCACTTCCGCCCCCAGTGACCAATACAATTTTATCTTTAAGGGTATCAGGCGTTAGCATAAGAATTACTTTCAATATCCAATAAAGGAATACGGCTTTTGGGTATGCTAATGCCAAATGATGAATGGCAAAAGAGTGCTAAATCTACGCTTCTAATCTTTCATCAGCGATGAGCCTATCTACGGGTCAATGTCATTAAGTTAAGAACTTACGTGCCGTGACCTTGAGCGTGTGCATGAGCGTGACCCAAACAATTTAAGGTCACGCTCACGCCTACGGTCACGGGGTAGGAATGCCTTAACTTAATGACATTGATCTACGGGTAGGCTACTAAATTTTGAACTTCCTAAAAAGTTCAAAATGACAAGGACTAAAAATCGTTCAAGAAGCAATGAGCTCTTCTTGAGTTATAAAACCCCCTAAAATCCTTGAAGATTTTTTTGCTTAGCATCGCTGCGAGTAAGGACTTTATTGGGGGGGTACAACACTGCCTGGGCTTTATTCATAGAGATTTGCAAGCTATGAGTAATATAGGAATTATTTATACGAAATTTCTTTAGTAAAAACACTAATTATCCGACATTATCCACTAAGGATAAATTTTCACCAATGAGCGACTATAATTTACTCGATGGACTGACCTGCATGGTCGTCAATGGCGATATTGCCAGCCGCTCTAGACTAAGAGAAGTCTTAAAGACATCTATCCATAAATCAGAGCTTAATCTATGTCACTCATGCCGTGAAGCGATCGGTCACTTAGAATTTGCCGACAAACTAGATGTTATCTTTGTTTCATTTAATTTTGGCCTTGAATCAATCAAATCTTTTACAAGAGATATCTCTCTACAAATGGGCTCTAATATTCCTTTTATTATTGTTACGATTGATAAACAAAACTCAAAAACCCTCACACAGGTTACCAACCTCTATCTTGATGGTGTTTCAGGCTTTATTGCAGAGCCCTATTCATCAACGGAATTAACAGCACTACTGACTACGCTGAAAACACGCCAAACAACAATTAACGAAGATCAAAAGCAACGTAAAGCGACACGATTTCTTATCGAGGAGGTAATCAGGCCTGTTGATAATAAGGCAAAGCAGCTTTTTAATGATAAGCCAGTATCTGGCTCTCTTATGAAAGAGTTAAAGTATATTTCACAAAGCTTGTCTGAAATCTATACGAAAGTTCCTGAACTATTTGTAGATACGCTCAGCGATATCTTTGAGAAAATGCCCGCTCCTGACTGGGCAAATCTTCAACGTCCAACAAAGGAAAAAAAGAAGAAGAACAAAGTTATACAGCATCCTGGCACAGTCATTCTCGATATCATGCAAGAGCGAAATCTTTCACTCGAACGACTCACCCCTTCTATAAAAATAGATCTTCAAGAATTTCAGCTCTTCCTTGAGTGCAAACGAGACATTGATGATGATATGTCCAGAGAGCTTTCACGTCTTTTTGGGCGTACCCCTATTGAGTGGAAAAAAATTCAGAAAGATTACGAAGAATACAAAGCAGCAAAAAGTACAGACTAGTGCGGCATTCAGGTCCGAGCTCTCACATGAAATAAAAGGATAGTTGTCTAATTTTGTTATAGATCAAAACAAAATTGAGAGATTTGAATAGGTAACATTTGATAGTGTCTCTCTGTACTGGCGCGCATGAACAAATGCTAGATAGGTTAGGGGGGTTCTCTTCTGGAATAATTTGTATGAAGAGCAAGGTACTTCTTATGCCGAGGCTTCCTTATAAAAGATGGAAAATTGAGACCTTCTTTCAAACTATTTAGAGTCAACCGGTAAGAAAAATCAAAACTTCAACCAATGCCAATTTTATTCCGAGAGTGTCGAATCAGAATATCAGGTATGTATAGCCCCAAGATATAAATCTGTTTCTGAAATTGAAATTGGGGAAAGCGATTTCTTAAGAGGGTTAAGCATTCAAACCATTGAGTCTGTAAATGAAAATATTTCCGATGCAGATGTGATCATGTTGAGAACACAAGGTGAAATAGCCGATGTCGCTACAGTATCGGATATTTGCATCGTAGGCTCTGATAAGAATGCAATTGAGCTCATTCGACATAATAATCATATTTTGCAGTTTGATGGACCAGCTCCTAATAATTTCACAATAAAGCGTTCCCTGTATAGACTAGGCGTTGTATCCCCATTATTTTTTGATACAATTCGTGTTCAAACATCTATAGAATCAATGTTGAATGAAGATTATAAGAGTTTAGCGGAGACCTCAGAGTATATGAATGATTTAACTGAGCAATACCAAATGCTTACTCGATTAGTTCTTGCTCCGTATGCTGCAAGATTCAAAAAAAGTTAGTAAAGATTACATATTCATTTAATATTGAAAAAAAGACGTGATTGCTTACATAGGCTGGTCTTTATCCCAAAACCATACACACAAACTTAGATAGATCGACTTTCGATCCGATTATATTATCACTTTAGTGGACATTATATGGGCTGGCTGGCGGTTTTTGTTTGAATTGAAGCGCAAAAATAACTGCGATGGAAAATACGAAGGAAATAATAGTAACGATATGGTTATCGGGCCGCTCCATACTTAAAGAGAAGCGAAGTAATATAGTAGATATAATGAAAGTTGCATTTCGCATGACAGCGTAAAAAGAGGAGTCATACAAAAATGAGATTATAAGCAGGAGCACATCGGCATAGATCATCACATTAAAGAAATCGAGATAGAAGAAAGAATTAGGGTTAGGAAACTCGGTCTTATGGGTAAAAGCATCTATCACGTGCGAGCCCCAAATCTGTAAGTTGTGAATGCTTGTAAAGGCTAAGTAAACAAGTAAGCACAAAGATATCGCTTGTTTAAATGTAATAAATCGTTGAAGAGGTTCTTTGTTGTCATGTGCTGGATAGCGATGATGCAGTCGATGGAACAGCACCGTTAGGACTAGCATGATAAATGAAGCGATGAGGTCATAGCCAAGCGATATCACAGCAGGATCGGATAGCTTGAGCGGAGCGTACATGTGGACATCCGCTATGTCGTGAAAAAAACTACGGAGCGTGATGAGCGTAATGATCTCAAATTGTTTCCCTATGAATTCAGTCATTGATTCTGGAAGAATCACAACCAGAAGGAAAACTTCATAGGCAAGAATAAAGCTAAAGGGGGTATAGATTGCTTTGAGGTAGTTGAATGATTCTCCTCTATAAAGTGCAGGGACGTTATTGAGTAAAAAAATGATACTTAGGTGAGCGATAAAGAATAGAACTGCCATTCTGATAATCAATACTTCAAAAGCCCGAAGGTTTTGAGGGGTAACATGCTTGCTGAATATGCCAGCAAGTCTGCGCGCAATCGTTTCGATAATCGTCATAGGTAGGCCTTACTGATGTGATAAACGTTTATACCATAACTAAGGCAAAACAAAAGCTGTAGCATTTTCTTAGAGGTGCTTTAATTTGTTTTACTTATCTAACTAAAAAAAGATAACAAAACCCACGAATCCCATGTGACATAAGTAATAATATCGTCATCAACCTGGATTCCAGAATTAGCTCCATTGACCGAAGCACCTGCAAAAACACCTACGTTTGATGTATCAACATTTGCTTCGTAACTTCGTGCTGCTACTTGTCCATTCCAATTGCAGCTTCGATATTTGCATATCAGTAAGATAATATCGGTAATATTAAATACTACCTACACCACCCCATTTTCTGACTTACTAACCTTGGGCAACCTCCAAAGTTATTAAGGTAAGACCAAATTACAGCGACTCTATAAGGATGAATAAAGTAAAATCGCTCATACTCACGCTCATGGTCAGGTGCACGGACGGGGGGTCAATATTTTTCAGTAATGACATTGAGGAAAATCCACGTCACTGCAACAGATACAACTAAAAATAAAGAATAAAAAAAGAGGCACATGAAGACATGCACCTCTTAAAAATTATTTACCAAGATTAAATCTTATCTTATGGAAACAATCTTGTAAGTTTATCAGTATACCCAGTTGTATCAGGAGTAACTTTACCTTCAAGAAGATTTCTATAATCAACTTTTCTACCGTAGTAACTGTTAAGATCTTTTTGATCTTTTCCAATTTTAGCGCCATTCACCGAAGCTCCTGCAAAAACGCCTTCTGTTCTTGAATAGACAACAACACCTGCGTTTGATGTATCAACATTTGCTTCGTAACTTCCTGCAACTGCGCTGACATCAGCTCCAAGGGCGAAGTTTCCCCGTTTTAAAGCCTGAACTGCTTCCTTGTTTTGAAAGAAGAAAAGTAGATCTGCTGACTTTGCTCCTGCTTGTAATCCGAAGCTCCCCTGTTTGAGTGAGATTGGCGCAGGCTGACTCCAAACATTACTGCTATCTTTGCAGCTTGCTAAACCTTCACCGTAGGTTCCACCTACAAGCAATGCCCCAGTCACTACATTTGGTAAGACTGCTATACAGCGCGCATTATTTAAAACACTCATTGGTACTTCCCCGTGTGCACCTTTTGCAATCGCATCATAAACCTCTGCTGATTCATTTATCATGGCTTGAAACCGAGAAGGATCTTTTACGTCACCCATTCTTGCACGCATTGATTGGTCTTGATTATTTGCAAATCGATTATCTGCAAGTGCTGTTAGTGGCAAACAAAGAGCTGCCGCGATAATTATTTTTAATTTATTTCTCATTTTTTATTCCTTTAAAATCAATTCATTTTGATATTTTTTGCTTCCATCTTAATGAGTGTCGCTGCCCAGAGTTTTTTCTTTATAAGAATTATAACTTTTACTGCAGTAGTACATAATTAAGTTGTCTAGCATTCACAGTATCAAGAAAATCAAGGGGTCACTGGTATGATAATAGTCATGTTAGAGAATGTTAATATGTGAGGTATGAGCACTACTGTCCTGTAGAAAGTAATTGAAGGCATTTTTAGTAACGCGACCTTCGCGTTACCAAATTTAACATAAAATTATTAACTCTTTGCTTAGTCGTAACTTTTCAATGACTTAAAGCATACATGTAGGTTTCTTATCGGACAGTTGTGAAGGTAAGAGCGGCGAAATAAAAAAGGGTTTGTCGATTGACAAACCCTCCCATTTTTTTGAAGAACAAAACTTTACATATTTACGTGATGCTTCGTTTTTGAATCAGTACTGTCAGAGCAATTGCAGTCTTTCATGAAAGCGCTAACCTCTTTATTCGCTTGATCGACTGTATAACCATATCGTTCTTTGAGTTTCCCAATGAGCTGTTCTTTTTTACCGTGCATGATCATCATGTCATCATTGGTGAGTTTCCCCCATTTTTCTTGTACTTTTCCTTTAAATTCACCCCACTTACCTTCGACTTGTTCCCATTGCATATAAATCCTTATGTATTATTAAAAATGTACTTCATGTACAGGAGCTTATTTTCTGTTCAAATAATAAGAATAACTATGATGAGTATCATACAAAGAAATAAAATTTATTCTTAATATCACCTCATTGATATTCCTTAGAAGGACGAAGATTTATATGAAACGAAAACAACAACAAATAATTTTAATCGTGTTACTAGCTACATTGAGTAGCTGTTCGACATGGAGAAAACTTAATGGCACTGAGAAGGGAGCAGTGATAGGAGGAGGTAGTGGAGCTATCATAGGTGATATCGTCGCCCCTGGCGTAGGAGGTGCGGTCGTCGGTGGAGCACTCGGAGCTGTAGGTGGAGGAGTAATCGGACACCAAGAAGATAATCATCGTAGAAAATAAATATTTTACAAAAAAGGATTCTCAATGAAAAAAATAAACACCTTAGTCGTTATACTCATCATGTTATTTCTTGCAGGTTGTCATGAAAAAGGAGCTTCAGAAAAAACAGGCGAGCGTCTTGATGAAGTCATTGACAACATCCAGCACGGAGATGCACCTTTGAAAGAAAAGGGGACTCTCGAGAAAATGGGTGAATCAATCGATGAGTCGTTTGGTACTAAAGACAAAGATAAGAAGTAAAATTAACTTTTAGTAAACTTATCTATTCATTGAATGATACGTTAAGGCAAAGATTTTATAATTTGTTTTAATTCTAAAATATGTGCAGCCGAGTAGCCTAAGTTGTTTGTCCAAATAATTTGGCCCTGCTTATCTAACAGAACGACATGGGTACTTTGAGGACGTTCATTGCCAATTGCTTCAATAATTTTTGCAGCATCTTCATACACAGTCACAACTGATGCCCAGTCTTTTTCAGGAATACCACTCCTCATTCCATTGTCAATAAACCCCTGAACCATTTGTGGCATCATTCCCGCAATGGTAGGAACTTCAACAATAGTAACTGGAATTTCTGCTTGTAATATTCCCAGTATCCATCGGTCAATATCAAATTGAGTTTTTTGTTGATAGCCAATGAGTAATACAGTTACTTTATTACGAAAGCTGTCAGGTATAAGTACCTTTTGATCTGTAAGACTTTGACCCTGCACTTGAGGGAAATTTTTATTAAGAAGATTTTTAGGTGTTGGAATTGTTGCATTACAAGCAGCCATAGATATTACAATAAGGATAAGAAGAGTTTTTTTCATATTGAAGACTTTAATAAAGTGTACTTGAAAAGAAAAGGATAACTAAGCGGATCTTTTCCAAGCAAGTTTAGTATTTACCAAGGCTCTTTGTGCAACCGAAAGATCAATCGTCGGTATTACTGAATAAAGCTCTCTGGTAACAATATCAGGTATAAGTTCCCCAATTAGTACGACAAGTGGTGCTAGTGTTTTAAGATTCTTTAAAGCAAGGTTTGCAACATCCACTGAATCCAGAGCAAGTGCTGTTGTATGAAGTTGTGTGTTGCTAATGGTTATTAAGTTTAAAGTAGAGTAGACCTCTCGAAGAATTCTAGAAGTTCTTTTGTTTTCCTGCTCTGTAGGAGACTCTTTTTGTAGTGTTTTTTGGTTCCTCTCGACGGTTTTTTTTCTCGAACAAAAAGTATCTCTTTCAATTTTATCTAATTGTTCATTCAATGATATAAAATTGTACTCTAGAATTTGACTCGTTTTCTTCAGTAAAACTTTTGCATCATTGTATTCTAACTCATTTATTTCAGATATTTGATCTTCTATGATCTTAAATAAGTGCTCTTCTAACGCTATTTGTTTTGAGACATATAGATTTACTATGTCGTTTTGATTTTCCATGTAATGTAACCTTTATTTTCATTAACTTGTTACTTTATACACAGATTGTGCAAATCAGTATGATCATACTCATATTGCTAACTAACTATTACAGGCAATCAGAAATTTCCTTAAGTCGCTCCATTTTTAAAATTTTAATTATTCCGGGTCTGCTTATATCAATGAGTCCTTCTTTCTGCATCGCTCTTGTTACTCGTATTGCGGTTTCTGGAGTTGTGCCGGTAAGGTCAGCAAGTTGTTGTCTTGTAAAATAAATAATAGGATTTTTTGATTCCCTTGGAATATTATCAAACTTATAGGCAAGGCTTATTAAGACAGAAGCGATTCTTACTTCAACGTGATCATGAGCAAGTCCCCGAGATATATTATAAGATGAAAACAGACAAAGCAGTAAATGACTGACAATCTGTTGAAAGATTAATGGGTTTGAATGTAATACAAGAGAAAAATCTGATAACGATATCCAGAGTATTCTAGATTTCTGAATTGAACGTGCAGAAAGTTGAATAGGTAGTCTATCTTTAGCAAGATTCAGTAATAATCCAAATGAATCTCCTGCCTGCAAGAGCTCTACAATAAGCTCTTTTCCGTTTGATGAATGCTTCGACATTGCAATGCAACCTGATTGCAATATAAATCCAAAGGTATTTCGTTCATCACCCTCATTCGATATATATTTTCCAGATTCAAACGTCTCAAATCGAGAAGAAACTGCCAACGTATTAAGATCTTCTTCAGATATATAAGAAAATTTAGGCAACGATCTTAGAAATAGATAAGCATCAGACTTCTTAGATTTATTAGAACCAATAGCATCAGGTAATATCGGCATAAATGAATATTTTGTATTGGATTGTTGTTCCATATCCTGATTATCCCATATTCTAATCGTTCAACACTTTTTTCTTTTTCCAGATCGTATAATCAGTAAGTATTGCTAAATTAATCAGTAAAATAGGATTTAAAAACTATCTGTAGTCGAAGATAAACGAGATGAACCCTCTTATTGATTGAGTGCGAAATGGAAAGAGCACTCATTTTCTTAGAATGCGAACTTGTTTTCCAACAAATCAAATTAATTTGATTTGAGAGCCTCACTATTTTTTATGATAATGTCCGAAAACCGCGAGTCTTTTTTTGTATATTCAATTATGATTGGATTCAATGAACCCATATTCATTAGAAGAATATAAAAAAATAATCTCAAGACGAGATCGTCGTTTTGATGGTCGTTTCTTTTTCGGTGTGACAACAACAAGAATTTATTGCCGTCCAATCTGTCCAGCAAAACCGAAGCCTGAAAACATCGTAATTTTTAAAAGTTCTAGCGAAGCTGAAGTAAGGGGATATCGTGCATGTAAGCGTTGTCACCCTGACGCCATGCCCGGTTCTAAGTTATTAGATGGTACATTAAATACGGTATCGAGGGCTTTACGATTGATAAGTCATTCTGCAAAGTATTCTCTGTCTATTAGCTTCCTTGCCCATAAGCTTGGAGTATCTGAAAGACAGCTTCGTCGCTTATTTGATGAGCATTTAGGGTCTTCGCCAATTGAAGTAATTTTAACTGAGCGGCTCCATCTTGCGAAGCAATTAGTAGAATCAACACGTATGCCAATATTTGATATTGCTTTTGCTTCTGGATTCGAATCCCTTCGAAGGTTTAACGAAGCGTTTAAACAAAGATTTACGATTTCACCAACTCAAATGAGAACAAATAGTAACTCTATTCTAGAGTCAGGACTTGAGCTTAAAATCCCAGTGAGGCTTCCTTATGACTGGAAGAGTGTCATTGCGTATCTAAAAAGGCATGAATGTTACGGGTTAGAAACAGTCATCAACGATACGTTTCATCGCTTTATTCCAAATAAAAAAAACCTTGGGCAAGTCATTGTAAGTGATAAGACAAAAGAGGGGTTTTTGAATGTAAAACTTATTAATGTTCCTTTAGAAGAAACTCGTTTTGTTTTATCACGAATAAAGAACTTATTTGATACTGAACATAATCCAGCTGACCTTTTTTCTTCACAATTCTTGCAACCAAAAGGGATACGAGTGCCAGGTTCTTTTGATCCATTTGAAACAGCCGTCTCGATTATTCTTTGTCAATTTGTTTCGACTCAACATGCAAAAATAAAATTGGAAACTCTTGTTAGGAAGTACGGTAAAAAAATTGGAAAGAATATGGAGAGAGAAGTATTTCGTTTTCCAGCACCATCAATACTCAGTGAGGCACGTATACAAGAGATAGGAATTACCAAAGTCAAAGCGAATGCAATTAAAGAACTTTCTAAAAATGTTTTGAATAAGACAATTAACTTTGAATCTTTTGAAAGTTTTGAACAAATTTCAGATGCTTTATTATCAATCAGAGGCATTGGTCCCTGGACAGCCTCAATGATATTAATGAGGTGTTTTGGAAATCCCGATGCATTTCCCAAGGCAGATCTCATTGTCCAGCGAGCTCTAGAACAGAACATTGTCGAACAAGCCCAGTGGGTATCATCAAGAGCCTACTTGACTCATTGTTTATGGAGAGATTACGCAGTAGTACTATCAAAGAAGAAGAAAAAGGTCACACTATGAATACAAAATTCGATATTGTTAAAACCCCAATTGGTTCTCTTTATATTGTTGCTGACAACAAGAATCTTTTAGGGGTCATTTTTTCTGTGAACTGGAAAGAATATAACCTTCACTTTGGAACTCCGATAAGAGGTCAAAATAAAATTATCAAGAAAACGATTAAACAATTATTAGAATACTTCTCTGGAAAGCGTCAAACTTTCACTGTGTCATATTCTTTAGAAGGTACCGTATTCCAACAAAAAGTATGGAATTCACTCAAAAAAATCCCTTACGGAAAAACTATCAGCTACAAAGAGCAAGCATGTTTAATAAAACATCCAAAAGCAGTAAGAGCAGTCGGTGGAACAAACGGACGAAACCCAATTAGCATCATCTTGCCATGCCACCGTGTAATCGGAAGTAATGGAAAAGTGACTGGCTATGCGGGAGGTGTAAATGCAAAAAAAATGCTTTTGAAACTAGAGAAGATAGGGATTGGTTTAGTTGACCCCAAGTAAGCTAACCAGGGCACTCATTATCCATAAAAGAACTCCAAAAAGGAGTGGTTTAAAGCCAAGAACGCGAAGACTCTGTACGTCAATAGTACTGCCAAGTAAAAATATCGCTATAACAAAACCTTTTCTTGCAACTATTGAGACTATATTTGCATACGGAGTTAGCAATGGAACAAAAGAAAATACTGCTGCAGCAATAATAAAACCACCAATAAACCAGGGAAGTTTAAAGCTCAAAGATTGTTTCCCATGATTGAGAACTATAGAAAATAGTAATGTAAGAGGTGCTATCCAAATTGCTCGGGCAAGTTTAACTGTAGTAGCGTACTCTAAAGATTCAGGACTGTACTGCAAAGCTGCACCAACAACAGAACTTGTATCGTGAATTGCAAGCCCCGCCCAAACACCAAACGCATGGGGCGATAGTTGTAAAAGGTGTCCAAGAAAAGGGAACAAAAACAATGCCACAGCATTGAGAACAAGAATCACAGCCAGAGCGAGAGACATCTCTTCTTTTTTACTTTTTATAGTTTCACCAACGGCAGCAATTGCAGTTGCACCACAAATCGCAGTTCCAGAGGCTATTAATGCACGTAGTTCTTTAGGGATATGAAGTATTGATCCGATTATCCATCCACCACCTAACGTCACAAGTAATGTCAGAACGGTTAATGTAAAATGGTCAACACTAACCTCATAAATTAAAGCAAGCTTGACCGTCGTTCCGAGCCCAACAATAGACCACGCTAAAATCTTTTTTGAATATATTTGGCTTCGTTTATGCTCGGGATTTAAGTTTAAATAAGAAATCAGTGCCCCTAAAAGCAGCGCGATGCCAGGACTCATCCAAGAGAAAAAACACAGAGATAGTCCTATGATAAATACAATGAATTTCAATTTATACATACAACGTTACAGATTATATTGTCGTATCTACTAACGATAGAGGGTGAGCAGGGTCGAACCCATAAATATTCATTTTTAAGGGTGGAGAATAAATATGCATCGTGATCAGATTTTGATCTTCACTATCATTTCTAATTTGATGAATCTGAGAATCTTGTGTAGCGCATATAGCGTGGACTGGATAGGAAATTGAGTTTGTAGCACGTACCAGACATTTATCAATATTAGTTAATTCGCAAGCAATTTCAGTTGCAGTTCCTTGAAGTATTTGCAGCGCACAACTAGATTCAGCGTGATCATGAATAGTGGAATGTTGCCCAGGCTTCCAACACATAATGTAGAGGTCATACCAGTCAGATCCTTTCACTTTATTTCTGCAATAGTGCTTTTCATGAAAAAGGCAGGCAGTAATTATATCTTTTGGTGTAATTGGATTATCCCTGAGAACTGATTCAAGTGATTGTAAGTCTGCGCGGTGCCTGAGAGATTCAAGAAATGAGATGATAGGAACAAGTTTAGGATACATTGTATCTTCCATCTAGGAAAAAATAGAATCGACAGTTTTATTTTGTAGATATCCCTAACGGACAATAAGCAGGGCACCATCGAAACATTGCAGTTGCAAATGGAATAAGACCTAACAATCCAAGCCAATTTCCACTTTGAATACCCCAGATTATTAATAGAGTTCCAACAACGATTCTAAGTGTACGATCCCACTGACCAACATTTTCTTTCATAATAAAGGTTCCTAATTTTTTGTAATTAACTCAAAGAAATCATCGCTAGAGATATAATTACATGTTTTCTAGAATAATAAAGGTATTTTTTTGGGGTTTTGTTCTTTCAGTACAGTCTACGGTACGATATGACCCTATGGTAACAAAGGTATCTCCTCAGATTGCAGCTCTTTTATTTGACGCTCTTATTTTAACCATAAGTGGAATTTGTGGAGCTGATCTTTATTCATGGCAGGCACTCTCATTTCTTTTAGCTCTATTTGTTTGGCGTTATGTTGCATTTCTTCAGAATTACTCTTTTACATCTTACAGCATATTAAAAACTGTTTTTATTTTTAGTGTTACTGTTGCAATTCGAAGCAGCGTCATGTCTTGGTTTCATAGTGTAGGCACGACCCACAGCTTGATTCTTATCTTTCCAGCACTTCTTGTAGCATCAATTGCTTTTTTTTCGCTCACGTACTCTTTAAAGAGAGACGTTACGGTTACGTCTTGGATCTTTATCTCGGCAATGCTTATTACAATAATTCGGCTCTTCTATCTTGGAAAAATTGAAGCATTACCGGAAGAAGGGTACTACTGGAATTACGCTACCCATTTTGCACCTGGCTATATTGATCATCCTCCAATGGTGGGGGTGTTAATTCGTATTGGATTATTTCTTTTTGGAACAAATGAGTTTGCTCTTCGCTTCGTTGGATTTGTAACTTCATTATGTTCTGCGTTTGTGATTACTCTTTTAGTAGAGAAAATTTATCCATCAGCTAGTTTAAAAGAAAGATATCTTGCCGGCGCACTTTCTTTACTTTGTCCATATTTAATGGGGACTGGTTTACTGATCTCTCCTGATGCGATGTTAGTGCTTTGTTGGCTTTCACTTTTGTACTTTATGTACTCAGCCCTCATAGAAGGTAAGCATACAAGTTGGTATTGGATTGGAATCTTTGGTGGTCTTGGGATGCTTTCCAAGTACACAATTGTACTGCTTGGTATTCCTATCGCATTATTTATGCTTATTGATAAGGATGCCCGAGTACTTTGGAAGAGGAAGGAGCCTTATATTGCAATTCTTTTAGCATTCATTATTTTCTCGCCAGTCATTTATTGGAATATTACAAACGGATTTGCAAGTTTTGCTTTTCAGTCAACACGTCGTGTAGCTGCACCCAGTGAATTCTACCTTCATCGTTTAGTACTCGATATGATGATACTTGTTTTACCAGTGACACTGTTTGCAGGTTTCTATTCTCTCTCGATCCTTACTAATAATCGCGTTCGATTGCTTTCGTTGCTTTCAATTGTTTGCCCCACTGCTTTATTTGTTTTTTATAGTATTACTCACGAGACAAAGCTAAATTGGACTGGTCCAGGACTTATGTTGCTTGTTCCTTTCACGGCTCATTTTATTTATTCATCATACGAAGAACTTCCTTCAATGCTTCGAAGGTTACATAAAGCATTTATTCCAACAGTTGCTTCATTGGTTATACTTCTTTCTATATCTTTCCAGTTTTTAGGGTTTGGACTTCCATTAATTCCATACGGAGAATCCTTGCACCGAATACTCGGATGGGAGTCGCTTACAAAATCAGTTATTGATCAAGCGGAAAGTTTTAAAGTAACAACAAATAAGATTCCTGTTATTGTTGCTATGGATAAACATTTTATTGCATCAAATTTTTCTTTTTATGCTCAGAAAATATTTTCGAATCATTCACCGTATGAAGTAGGAAGCCGAAATATCATCGGAGAAGGTGCCTTAATGTGGAATTTTTGGAGTCCTGCAGAAGGTTTTATTGGTTCTGATATTATTTTGATTGCACGTAATGAGTCGGATCTTTCAGATGAAAGAGTTTCTCGTTTTTTTGATTCTTTGGAGCCAATTGAAAAAAAAGAGCTAGAAACAAGAGGAAGAAAAACGAAAGGCTATTTTACTCGAATAGGGCACCGGTATTTGGGAATTGTTGATCCAAATAAAAATAGTGAAAAGACCATTGAAAAAGAAAAAGGGGATGAATTAACTTCATCCCCCTCATTACCTTCAAAACAAGAGCAAGAAAACCTTCAGTTTACTCCTGCTCCGTTAGAATTGAATCGCTCTTAATCTTTCAAATCAGACTGCGATATCCATTTCATCTGAAGAAGCCAGACCATTGAGTTCGTGTTTCTTCTTGCCTTTTACTTTTTTACCACCATCACTTGATACATCAACGGTGGATGAAAGTCGCTCTGCTGAAGCAGGTTCAGAATTATTTCCAATCGCTGCATCAATTCCGACAGTACCTAGGATATGACCTCGTATCTCTTCCATTATTGCAGGATGTTCCTTAAGGAAATTCTTAGCACCTTCTCTTCCTTGACCAATTCTTTCGCCTTTATAGGAATACCACGCACCAGCTTTATCAATAACTCCTTTATCTGAACCGATATCGACGATTTCACCGATCTGAGAAATCCCTTCGTTGAAAACAATATCGAATTCAGCTTCACGGAATGGAGGAGCAACTTTGTTTTTAACAACTTTAACTCTCGTTCTGTTACCCGTAACCTCAGTATTATCTTTGATCGAAGCAATTCGTCGTACATCAAGTCTTACTGATGAGTAAAATTTTAGTGCATTACCACCAGAAGTTGTTTCAGGGCTTCCAAACATAACACCAATCTTCATACGGATCTGGTTAATGAAAAGAATCAAACAATTATGACGAGCTGTCAGAGCTGTTAACTTACGAAGCGCTTTACTCATAAGTCGTGCTTGCAATCCTGGTTGCTGGTCACCCATTTCACCGTCAATCTCTGCACGTGGAACGAGCGCTGCAACTGAATCGATAACAACAAGGTCAACGGATCCAGAAGTAATAAGTGTCTCGGTAATTTCAAGAGCCTGTTCACCACAATCAGGTTGGCTTACAAGTAGTTTAGAAGTATCAACACCAAGTTTTTTGGCATAACCAATATCAAGTGCATGCTCAGCATCAACAAAAACAACCGTTCCACCTTTCTTTTGAACTTCTGCAGCAAGGTGAAGTGCAAGTGTTGTCTTACCAGAGCTTTCTGGCCCATATACTTCGCAAACTCTTCCTTTAGGAAGTCCGCCGATCCCAAGTGCAATATCAAGACCTAAGCTTCCTGATGAATATGCATCAATGCTTTGATTGATATTTGATCCCATACTCATAATTGAGCCGCGACCATATTTTTTTTCTAACTGTGAAATAGCAGAGGTCAAAGCACTCGTCTTTTCTTCGTCTTTAATTCCCATTGTGTTTTCTCCTTAGTATAAAATTTTTATTGTTAAATTATGTTTAGTGGTATCGTCGAAGCACACCAACAAGTTTCCCCTGAACTTCAACATCATCAAGTGTCATGGGTGACATTGCAGCATTTGCAGGAATGAGCATGACTTTGCCATTCTTTAGTCGTCGATATGTTTTTAAAGTTGCCGAACCATCTGGAAGAAGTGCGACTACGATTTGTCCATCATCAGCTTGAGGCTGTTTCTTGATGACCACAATGTCTCCGTCGCAGATATGTTCTTCGATCATTGAATTTCCGCTCACTTCAAGACAGTACACTTCACCTCGACCATCAATCATATCTGACGGGACCTCTATCATGGTTTTATTCTCTATCGCCTCAATAGGGATTCCAGCTGCAATAAGTCCCATAAGAGGAACCGCAGTAGGTCCAAATTCTGGCTTTTGGACTTCAACAAGCTCCATCGTGCCATCCTCGCCCCGTCTGATAAACCCTTTGTTCTCTAGCCGCTCAAGATGGAAATGAGCGGTTGAGACAGATTTAACGCCTATGTGGTCAGCGATATTCTTTAAGCTAGGGGCATAACCATGTTCAGCGATGAAATTCCTAAGAAATTCAAGTGTTTGCCGCTGAACAGGTGCCAGTGTGCTTGATTTAAAATTGTCTGGAGAAGGTATTTTTAGCGTCATGTTTGTTCCATGTTTCTATAATATTTCGAGTATAGAATGCAAGTAGTATTTTTCACAATAGTTTTTTTTATGTCACATCATTTTTTTTTCTCTCATACCTATGAATATGGTTCATATTATCGATGCCCCTGCAGCGAATCCCACAGCCGCAGCACCTAAAAAAGGCAGAAAATTATGTTCTCTGACTTTTTGTAAGCCAGAATCAAGTGCCTCTGAAATTGATGAAGCACGTGAAGAGGTAAAAAAAGATGATATATCTGATTTAGCATCAGTCCTGAGAGAATTAATCAGTGAAGGTCTCATAAAAGAAGATCATGTACTCGTTCTAGCTGATGGAAGAGAGATTACATACGGACAGCTTTTAGAAATTGCAGAGAAAAGAAAAAAACTGCCGAAAAAAAATGAAGAGTCAGTTTCTGACGCACTTCAAGGTGCTGCATCAGTACAATTAATGGAAGCCAAAAAGCAGATCATTACATTACTTCTAAAAGAGCTGTCTCGATTTAATACTGAACGTAAACAATTTCCGAGTGCTCAGCAAAAGTTATTTCTGAAAAACTTTATCAACTTTTTGAAGAATGATGACCTCATAACTCAAGATCAGAAAAATTCATTCTTAACTTTGCTAGAAAACGGCAAAATAGAAGAGGTTGCATCAGGAATTCAGATATCACTTGAAGGTAAGCAAGCAACACTTGATTCCAAGATTCAAAAAGAAAAAACAAAACTCTCACAGATAAAACATATTCCACCTGTTATTTCAGGTCGTGGAGTTGGGCGGTTTTCAGTAAGTTTGTTGCCTCCGACTTCATCAGAAATAATTAAGAAAACTGAAACGAATACGTTGTCTTCTCATCAGGAAAAGCTCCTTAAGACTGAGCCAATCACGGATGAGTCAAAAGAAATTTTTGCAAAGTATTTAAAACAACTGATAGATACGCTTGAAAAGCTAGATGCAGCAAAGAAAAGCGTTGCCCTCAAGACTGAAGAAGAAGATCGGATTGAGAGTGAGCATAAAAAGCAGGAAGCAAATAAAGTCCGAAGGATCTGTCAAGAAATAGGGCTTCCTGAAAATTATTTGCAGATTGAATTGGCGCAGCTTGAGGATTACTCAATGGATTCATTGCGTGCGCTTGCTCTTAGTGTGAAGAGGCAGTTTAAAGAAGAATTAGCTTAAACTTTTTCTGTATCGGATTCTGGATTAGAATTTAACCAAGATAGCAATGCTTTACAAACATGTTCTTCAATGGAGCGTTCATCATTGGCATTCATGCAGTAGTCTCGGAAATAAAAAGTAACAAACTGCGCAAGTGAGATTGGATCTAGTTTTGGACGAGGCAGTTGAAATGCGTACTCAAGACCAATACCTTCTGAATCTACTTCATGTGCACCCCATCGGTAGTCACTGATTCCAGCAATAAAAACTGCTTTACCTCTCATGATTGATTCCATTCCAACGCCTGAGTTGATCACAACCACGCTTTCGGCATTTCTTACCAATTGATCTATATGACCATTCGAAAAAGTCACAAGAGGATGATCCTTATTACTTTCAATGAGGGCTAATGTTTCTTTATTACGGCATCGAGGGTGTCTTTTAACAACAAGATGCTTGCCGGTACTTTCAGCATTTTGTATTAAGTGTTCTAGAAGATTTGCAGGTGTTAAATGTGCGAGTCTCATGACAGAATCAGTCGCTATCTGCATTGCATGAAATACATAATTTTCGGGCAGTACTTCTGTACTATCAGGTTGTGCATATTTCGAAACATTATTTTCCGTTATGTATGTTCGCAATGCGCCAAAATAATCATTAGCGTCCCCAATATCTATTGATAGACTTGAAAAATACATACTTTGCTTCATAGCAAGCTCACCCCAGCCACTAAAACCTGTCCTATCGAAGCTGAAGAAAGGAGGGATTATTGATTCTTTAATTCTCCAAATATTAGGTTGAATAATTGGAGACTCTGAATCATCAGCAGTATGATAACTAAACAGAATTTGATTGGTATCAACTGACCGTGGCGTGAATGTCTCAGCTTTTTTAGTAGGAATGAGTTCAAGAGCAACTCCTAGCCGTGAAAGGTAGGTTATAAGAGTTGAAAACATTTGGCGAAACATATCGCCATTAGTATCAGTGTTTAACCATGTAACAGGTTGCTCTACGATGATTGATCGAAGACCTTTCTCTAAACACAGCTGAACTAAGTTTTCTGCAGTTTCAGATGGTTTATCTAGGGCGACTCGTGATGACCTGTCAAAAGGAAATATCGGCGGGATATAAGAAGTTAAAAAATGATTCGCCCTGTCAATTGCGCCTCGGATAGAACCAACATTGTTTAAGTGTTCTGCTGGTATTACAGTTAATGGATTTTCTTGTGAAGAGGGATCAAGCATATAAGAATTACAATTCAAACGCTGTTATTTTTGACTTTTTAACTCATATAGTCAAATTTTTTAATAAGATTCAAATACTCAATGCAGATATTCTAACTACATCCTCTCAACCGTAGGCATCCCCAACAAATAAAGCGCAGTCCGCAACGTATCTCTACTCGCCACAAACAACCCAAGCCGAGTACGAGAAACATTTTCCTCTTCACCAATCACACGAAGATGTTTGTAAACTTTAGAAATCGTTTTTGATAATTCAAGAATAAAATTTGCAAGATGATTCGGTTCGTAGTCCTCTGTAATTTTATCAAGCGTTGCATCAAACTTTGAAAGAATTGAGCAAAGCTCATGACTTGCATCATCAAGTAGGTACTCACCAAAGTTTTCAGTCAAAGGAGTAATCCCTTCAGCCGAAGCTTTAGCAATAATTGAATTGAGCCTTGCCAGTGCATACTGACAGTATGGTCCTGTATCACCTTGAAAACTTAAAGCTTCATCCCAATTAAAGTTGAAATCTTTGATATTCGAATGGCTCAAGAAATAAAAATAGGTCGAACCGATTGAAACTTTTTCAGCGACTTCATTTTCATCGAGTCCTTCAGGTTTTTTGGTAACTTGATTTCGGTATGCATCAAGTGCTTTTGCGTATGCTTCATCAAGAAATAGTTTTAATGAAATTGCTCCACCTTCACGTGTTTTCATTCCGGGAACAAATCCAAATGGAATATGTACAATCTCTTTGGCAGATGGGTGACCCATCTTTTCCATAATCGCTTTTAACTGTTTGAAATGAAGCATCTGTTGAGCTGCAACAATGTAGAGGTTTCTTTCTGGTTTAAAATGATCGTGTCGGTAGATTGCAGCTGCAATATCACGGGTTATATAAAGCGAGCGCCCATCTTCAGCAAAGACTCGAACAAATCCTAATTCTTCATCAAGAGTTACACCAAGGGCACCACGTGAATCTTCCAAGATTCCACTAGCTCTTATTTTTTCTTCAACCATTGGAACCATATCTTTGTAGAATGATTCACCAGTGTAATGATCAAAATGAATACCAAGTCTTGTATATGCTGCTTTTAAATAAGTGACAGAAATATCAAGGCACCATTTCCAAAATTCAGTCGCTTCGGTGTCACCGGCTTCTAGACGTATAAAATAATCACGAGCCATTTCGTTAACGACGGGATGATGTTTTTGATCCTCTGGCACTTGCTTCATATCTTGAAGCTTTCTTAAATTAGTAGCCTTAATATAGAGGTCGACTAATTCATCCACTGATGCATTTTCTGGTTTTCCGAATAGTGTTGCTCCAGCAAAGACAAAACCGAACTGGGTCCCCCAATCACCAAGGTGATTAACTGAGGAAACATCATAGCCACGGTGGCGAAAAATTCTGTCTAAGCTTGCTCCTATTAATGTTGTGCGCAGATGCCCGACATGGATCGTTTTTGCAATATTAGGAGACGAATATTCAAGAACAATTTTTTTATGGTTACTCTCTTTTTTCGAAACGCCATCTTTGGCAGAAAAAATATTTTTAATAACAGCTTCATTCCAAAAGGAGCGTTTAAGAAAGAAATTTAGGTAAGGACCAACTGCTTCGATTTTTTCGATTCCAGATCGTGATTCAGGAGAAATTTTATCGAGTGCATCCTTTACCTCGACTGCGACTGCAGGCGGAGCTTTTTTCAAAGCTTTTGCTTGTTCAAAACAAGGGAATGACCAGTCGCCAAGTTTTGCAGTTTTTGGGCGAGTTAAAGAACGAGACACCGTTTCTAATGGCTGATTAGTAATAGAGGATAAAAGGGTGCTTATATAGTTAATTTGGTTTTGTTCCAATGAAGGGCTCCGTAGCTTCAACTGAATAGTGGAAAATATTTGATGGTTTTTTTAGTAACGCGAAGGTCGCGAAGTACGCGAAGGAATGTATGTAATCCTTCGCGTACTTCGCGACCTTCGCGTTAAAAAATAATACTGCTAAGCAGTACCACGTCCCAACTATACCTTAACCTCTAGTAAAATCAACGGCTTATGAGGATAATCAAATTTATATTGCTCAATATTTTTTAAAAAAACTGAAAAAAATACTGAAGTAAATAGATATGTTATACCGATAGACTCAGTAAGAGTGATCAAAGACTAGGGGAAGGCTGTCCATTATTCATGGCTAATATAATTCGCGGAAAAAATCAGGATACAAAAACTGAGACTGGGATTGCTGATCTCGGGAAGACTGACTTTGGTTCAAAAACTGCAATTGCTGCGTTTCAAAAAACAGATGTAAAGCAAGAGCAAGCAAAAGCTGATAACAAAGTTCAAACTGCAGTTCGTAAATCCAGTCCTGAAGAAAGAGCTTCAAGAAAAGCTGCACGTCGTGGCAATCAAACTGTTGAAGAAAGAGAAAAAGCCTCTCTTCGTCTACAAGCCGCTGGTCGTTCGATTACTGGTGCTGTTGCACGATCTAATCGACAACTAACCCAAAACAGAAATCAAACATCTGCGGATGTTCAAGATGCGTGGGAAGATCCAACAGAAGTATCAAATAAAGATGATGTTGAAACAGCACTTCAAAAAAGATTACAACGCGCGCAGGAAGAAGATAGCAAAATCGAATCTCAGATTGATGGCGGTGAACCAGAAGTATCCCTCGATCAGGTCGATAGCTTAAACGGTGCATCGCAGCCAATCCGCGATTATGGAAATTACGCTGCACTAAACAGCAATCCAGAGTTACTGATTGTCATGGGAGGGCTCTCTGAAACGTTTGATATGTTGCTCCAGAAAAATGGCATCGATATGCAGAATCCCGCAGGGATGACCGATGCACAGTTGCAAGATATCTTTACGATGCTCAATGTTAAAAAGAAAAAAACGCTTTCTGAAGATGAAGAGGAAGCAGAGTTGATTCTTGCTGGGGCAGTTGGGATTTTAGCAATTCCAAAAATTCAGGAAAAATTAGAAGAGCTCGGTTTAAATCCTGATGAAGCAAAAAGTTTTCAAGGCGTTTTAAAAACGCTTCTTGATAAAGTACAACAAGATGATTCACCGTATAACCATCTTTATAAGATGATTAAGGAAGAAACAGAGTATAGTATTGTACCTGATGAATCAGATACAGTAACAGGATAGTAACCAAGATGGTTGAAGTTGTTGATCGATATGATGAAGTATTCGAAGTCGAAATAGATGGCTGGTGTTACGGCATTACTAATTATCCAGGTGAAATTTTTCCTGGGCTTGTGCACCGAATTATTAAAGAACTAGGCGAAACATTTCTTGCTGCGGTTGAGCACAATGTTATATTTGATATTCTTGATATTTCACTTCGATTCTCTCGTGCTGCAAAATATCTTGTAGATGAACGAGAGATCTGTTTTTCAATCCTTGCGCACTTACCAAACCCTGCAGACCTAAACGAAGATGGGCAATTTGTAGTTGCACAGATCTTAGATCAAGCTGAACAAGCATACGGCGGCGCTGTCGAGCGACTCGAAAAAAAATGGTCACTCGAAAAGAAAAATGCAGCGAACGAGTAGGGCGTTTAAATTCTATTAATTCAAACTCTTTTTTGCTGCAGCAGTCATTAAGTCCCCTAAACTTAATCCATCACTTTTTTCTGTTACACCAAGCGATGCTTTTGTTCTTGAACAGCTACTACATTTTTCATTCGTAAATTCTGGATGCCAAAAAATAGAGAGCGTCAGGATTATTTCTTCTTCAATCATCTGATCCAGCTCAACATGGTCTCCTGAAAAATAAAAAATACCGACATCATCTTCAACCGATTCAGATTCATTCTTTTTGCGAAGTTGAAATGTAAAATCGTGACTCAACTCACGGGGGAGGTTTTCAAGACAAAGCGAACAACCCTGTGTGTACTTTGTTTTTACGACTCCTTTCACCTGTGCCCCAATTGCCCCCAGGGGTGTGATATGAACAGTACAAGCAAGGGGTTCAGTAAAAATAAATTGATTTCCATCGGCTTCTTGCAGCCGAGCATTAATAGCAGTCGCTTCAATAGTTTCCGACGCATGCAGACCTTTATCAGGAAGGTCATTTACTCTAATTTTCATACTAATTTATCCTCATTTTAAAGTTCTGGTGCGAATTCACTTTAAGTTCGTTGAAATTCGGTTATACTCACGTTAGAGAAGCAACTTTTGAACTCGTTTCTTCGAACAGGTCTTTTTAAGTTCGAATAGTCGAACCATTTTAAAGAAGAGAATAATACTATGGGCGTAAATAAAGTCATACTACTTGGTCGTTTAGGTAAGGATCCTGAGGTTCGTTATACCTCACAACAGTTTCCTATCTGTAATTTTAGCCTCGCTACATCTGAGCGCAGAAAAGACCAAAACGGTGAATGGAAAGATACCACAGAGTGGCACAATATTGTTGTACTTGGAAAAAGCGGCGAAAACTGCCAGAAATTCATTAAAAAAGGTAGCGAAGTTTATATTGAAGGCAAAATCCAAACCCGTAAGTGGCAGGATAAAGAAGGTAAAGATCGTTATACGACAGAGATCCTTGCTGGTACTGTTCAGTTTCTTGGCGGTAAAGGTGCTACAGGTGGAGCCTATCAAGATGCTCCAAACTCCGGTGGTGGAGAAGGTTTTGGGGGCTCTGTCCTTGATTCGCTTCCATCAGCAGACCAATTAGCTGCAAGTGCTGATTCGGTAAGTTTTGATGATGATGACATTCCTTTTTGATTAGGAACTGAAATTATTAGAAAATAAGGAGGTCTTTTGACCTCTTTTTTTATACCTATGACAGCAGTTCAACTTTTCACCGAGAGTGACGTCTCTCAACATTATGATTTTTTGAATACCTGTGGTTTTTTAGGCGAAGGTAGGGGATATCTGCGAGTTGCTTATTCTGACCGTGAAACTCAAGCTATGAATCACTTTAAAGAGTGGGCAGAGGCACGAGGTGCTGTTGCAGAGTGGGATGAAGTTCGTAATTTGGTATTAACTTGGAATCCAAAAGCAGATCGGTTTGTAGAGTTTTGCTCGCATCTTGATACCGTTCCTCAAGGCGGAAACTTTGATGGTGCTGCTGGTATTATTAGTGGTGTCCTTTCTGCAGAGCGAATTACAAAAGAGGGAATGCTTCCAAACGATATAGGGGCAAGAGTTAGAATCTTTCGTGGTGAAGAATCCGGAACTTTTGGAGTCGCATATATTGGGTCGCTTGCTGCATTTGGACAATTCGATCCGAAGCACCTTGGTAAAGTTTATGATGCAGGCTCTTTTGATCCAGTTTTCGGTGCTAAGCGTCTAGAAGATGCAATGGTATCTCAGGGCGTCGATCTCTCTTTTATCAAAAACAATAAACCCACAATTTCAGAGGCTATAAAAGATACAATCATCTCTTCACAAGAGTTACATATCGAGCAAGGTCCGGTTCTGCTTGATGCAGAAAAAGATATCGGAGTTGTTACTAGTATTCGTGGTGCAAATCGAATTGAAATAATGGTACACGGGCAAGCTGCGCACTCTGGTACGACTCCAAGGGACAAACGAAAAGATGCAAACCTTGGTGCTGCTAAGGTCATGATGATGCTTGATAATTATTTAACGAGAGAGTTATCAGGTGGAATAAGTGGTCAAGAACGGGATCTAATAATTACTCCTTCAATGATTCAGGGCGGTGAGGGTATGTCATTGGTAAGTAGAGAATGTTCACTTAAAGTTGATATTCGAGGAACCGATCCGAAGTATCTTGAAGATGTTTTAAGAACTCTAAAAAATGATATTCCTGAATTTTTAGAAGGTGATGGACTGACTTGTACTATTTCTGAGATAAGCAGAACGCGACCTGTTGAATCATTAGATCCTTTGCTTCGTGCTGCTGCTATTGATGTGTCGTATGACATTAGTTTTAGTTACATGGAGCTTCCAAGCGGTGCAGGTCATGACTCTGCTGTAATCGCTCAGCAAAAAAGATCGGATGGTTCTATAATACCGACAGGAATGATTTTTATCCCTAATGATGGCGAGAGTCACCATCCAAGTGAATACACAACACATGGTGCTATTGCTCGAGGTGCCTCTGTGATGGCACTAAGTTCCGCTATTAATGCAGAGGGTCCAATTTAATTTTTTAGTGTTCTAACAGTGCTTCAATAACAGCTCTTGAAACAGGTGCTGCATGATCATTTACAAACTGCATAAAATCATGACCCGCATCATCATCTGCGTTATCAGAAATTGATCGAATTGATACGAAAGGAATTCCGTATTCAAAACATACCTGTGCAGCAGCAGCGCCTTCCATCTCTACACATAAAAGTGATGGGATAGATGAACGTAATTCTTTAATTTTTTCTTTACTTGCTATGAATTGGTCACCTGCGCCCATGAGCCCGACATGAACTTTGGCAGTTGGATAGTTTGTAGCTACAAGTTTTCTGCTTGCTTCTGCAGTTTTTTCAACAAGGGAAGGAGTTGCTGGAAGTTCTTTACGTCCAAGCAGAGGTATTTCAAAACGCTCAAATCGGTACGAAGCACTTGCATCCATGTCGTGCTGTATGAAGCTATTACCAACAACGATATCACCAATTTTGACGTCTTGATGAACTCCACCAGCAACACCTGTAAGAACAATCTCAGAAATGGAAAAGTGGTTTATAAGCGTCGTGGTTGTAGTTGCTGCCGCCACTTTTCCAATCCTTGCAAGAACGATCACGACATCCTTTCCACAGAGCGTTCCGATGTGAAATTCTCGACCTCCGAAAGTGCGTTTTTCCTTGATATTTGCATGTTTTTCGATGTGTTCGATCTCTTCAGGCATCGCTGCGATAATTCCAATCATGACCCAACCCTAGCAGGGAGCGAAATTATTTTCAAAAAATCAATCATTATTTATTGACAAAGGGGGGGGGTCTGTTATTCTCAATTCATATCGGCGATATTCGTTGGGGGAGTTCATTTGAATAAACCCTCGAGGGTCCGAGTATTACTTTGGGTAAATCATACGCTAACCGGGCGTTAAGTTTGTTTAGGGGATATTTAGAGGAGCGTTCGGCCAAACTCCTCGAAGGAAATATTGTCGTTAGTGGCAGATTGCGAATTCCGCGACTTAGAGAGTCATTCTCTAAAATTCGTCGTAGGATCGCATATACCTTCCTTCGTTATATCCAAAAAACAAAAATTATTTATCTGAAGTGAGCAGTTCGCGGTCTTGGTAAACCTGTTTATGGTGAGCCTGTCGAACCAGTTGGCGTTTATTTTATAGGGAGGACCCTTACATATGGAAGCTCTTGGTAAGCACATTTTAGCTGAATTCTACAATTGTGATGTATCTGCAATTAATGATGAACATGGTATAGAGAAATTATTTGTTAAAACTGCCAAGGATTCTGGCGCGACTGTCATTAGTTCAAATTTTCATAAGTTTAGCCCACATGGTGTTAGTGGTGTTGTTGTGATATCTGAATCACACCTTACAATACACACTTGGCCTGAGCATGGTTACTGCGCAGTGGATGTGTTCACTTGTGGTGATCTTATCGACAATAATCTTTGTCTCGAGATGCTTGAGAAAGGTCTTAAAGCAGGAAGCGTTTCTGTTGTTGAAATGAATCGAGGAATCCTCGGTCACGGTGTGAATGGTCTTTTAAATAATAAAAATAAAATGCACAAACAAGTAGCAGTGCTAGAAGGAGCAGCAGCGTAATGGAAAACATTGAAATCATATCTAACGAAATTATTACCCCGAATGGTGTAAAATCTAACGGTAGTACTGCTCAGAAAACTCAAAAGAGCCCGATTACGTACCGTGGTGATAAAGCATGGACTGACGGAGCATGGGGACTTCTTTCTAGCTTTGATGTTGAAAACTGTGATGCTTACACAATCCGTTCTGCTGATGAGATTAAGCGCTACGTTATTGAACTTTGCGATCTTATCGATATGAAGCGATTCGGTGAGTGTAATGTTGTTCACTTCGGTGAAGATGAGCGTGTTGCTGGATATTCTATGTTTCAATTAATTGAGACTTCTTGTATCTCTGGACATTTTGCTAACGAATCAAACCGTTCATACATCGATGTGTTCTCTTGCAAAGCATACGATCCAAAGATTGTTGCTGAGTTTACAAGAACATTCTTCAAAGGTGATGTCGTTCGTGTTAACACCTGTAACCGATTCTAAAAATAGTAATTAGCAATGGAACTTTGGTTGTACGAGCGCCCGATCTTCTCGGAAGAGCAGGGGTGGAGTTACCGGATTAAAATTAAGCGTACGATTGAAAATTATCGTACGCAGTACCAAGACCTCGCTGTCTATGAGAGCGTTGAGTTTGGGAAAGTTCTAACTCTTGACGGTGTCGTTCAGCTTACTGAACATGATGAGCCGCATTATCATGAGATGCTTACCCACGTTCCAATGCTTTCACATCCAAATCCTGAAAAAATTCTTATTATCGGTGGTGGTGATGGTGGGATTGTTCGTGAAGTTTTAAAACATCCTTCAGTGAAAGAAGTTCATTTCTGTGAGCTTGATGAAGAAGTTGTAAAAGCTTGTGTCAGAAACTTTCCACAAATTTCTTGTAAGCTTTCAGATCCGCGGGTTAAGCATATTTACTCTGATGGATGTGCTTATACAAAACAGTTTAAAGATTATTTTGATATCGTTATCGTTGATTCAACAGATCCAGTTGGACCAGCTGAAGTGCTTTTCAGTGAGCATTTTTTTGCTGATATAAAAACGGCGATGAAAGATAAAGGTATCTTTGTAAATCAAGCTGAAAATTTCGCTTATAAAGCCCATTTTGAAAGTGTTTCAAAGCTTTTTAATTTTCTTCCAAACCTTTTCCCACACCGTGGATACTACTATACAGTCGTTCCAACCTATCCTGCAGGAATTATCGGTTTTACTTTTCTTTCAAAGGCAACCAATCCTTACGATTTCTCAATTGATCCAAAACGAATCCCAGAAGGGCTTCGTTACTATACCGAAGAGCTCCATAATGCAAGTTTTGCAATTCCTAAGTTTGCACGTGACGCGTGGCATACAACAAACCCAAAGCGTTAGTTTTTGAATTCAAAGCTATAAATTCCCCTTCGCGTACTTCGCGACCTTCGCGTTACAAAAAAATATGTGGAAAAACCCAAAGGGAAGTCTCACTCACTCGCCGGAGAACCACTAATCCGTACCAACGTTTCCATTAATTTTTTTCTATCAATTGGTTTCGTTAAGTGTTCATCCATACCAGCATTAAGGTATTCTGTTCGATGTGAATCAGCTGCATGAGCAGTAAGAGCAATAATTGGAATATGTTTTTGGAATTTATGATTATTCTCTAACGTTCGTATTCGCCAAGTTGTTTCAATGCCACCCATTTCTGGCATCTGTATATCCATAAGAATT
Source organism: Bdellovibrionota bacterium (assembly GCA_044356295.1). GTDB lineage: Bacteria > Bdellovibrionota_C > UBA2361 > UBA2361 > JBIKWN01 > JBIKWN01. Next base: position 6,882 of record JBIKWN010000021.1, on the reverse strand, counting down.
AAATCGAATTCTTTTTTGCCGTGCCAGTAACCTGCAGATTCCAGTGTGGATAAGGCAATAGCACCGTTATCAGCAATAGTAACTTTATGACCATCTTTTTCTAGAATTGCGCGGATTAATTTCTGATTGACTGTATGATCTTCAGCTACAAGTATATTCAAAGGCTGTGCAGTTTGATTCTTTGAGGCAATAGTAGCTATCTCAGTTGCAACGGATGGTTTGATATCTATCTGTTCAGGTTGGTTTGTAGATAGTTTTCCAATGGCTTCCCATAGTTCACTAGGCGAAGCTGGCTTTGATAAAAAAGCAATCGTTTCTCCATCAATAAGATCGGCAATATGAGATAAATTTCCAATTGCACAGGACAGTAAAACGGGATGATTGCGAGATGATACAAATTCTTTGATGATACTTTTCCAAAGTGAGCTATCAAATTCTTTGAGAACCGTATCATCTAAAATAGTTAAATCAATAGCACAATTTTGGGGAGTGTATGTTGCAGTTGAAAGGTTTTCAATAATTTCAACCTTGTTATTATTAAATTCTAGTTGTTGTCTGTAGTACCGAATTACTCCAGGTTGATTAGAGATGAGTTGGAAATTTTTAGCTGTAATAACTTTTTGAATCTCTAATGATTGTGTCTTGAAAGAAGGTTGTTTCATTTCAAGAGGGAGCGTGAAGAAGAATGCGCTACCAATGTTTGGTTCGCTTGCAATGTCGATTTTCCCACCAAGTAGTTCAACTAATTTTGCTGAGATAGCAAGTCCTAATCCAGTGCCCCCAAATCGACGAGTCGTCGTATCATCTGCTTGTGTAAAGGCATTAAATATTGATGATTGCTTGTCGAGAGGTATTCCAATGCCAGTATCTTTAACAGCAAATCGCAAGAACGTTTTGCTGTCACCTCTGTGTGAATATCGAACGGATAAAACAATATCACCAGATAAGGTGAATTTAATCGCATTACCAAGTAAATTTGTAAGAATCTGACGCAGTCTTGTTGGATCTGTGATGATAGTATCCAAAATATTTGGTGCAACATCGCAGACGAGCTCGATATTATTTATAGCCGCTCTATCTGAAAATGACTTTATGGTGCTGTATACTAACTTGCGAAGACTTATCGATTGAGCTTCAAGGATAATTTGTTGTGCTTCAATTTTTGAGAAATCAAGGACATCATTTACGATATGAAGCAGTGACTTTGCTGAACTTTGTGAAAGTTCAAGGTATTCTTTTTGTTCTAATGACAAGTCTGTAGTAAGCGCAAGTTCAGTCATTCCGATGACGCCATTAAGAGGTGTTCTAATCTCATGGCTCATATTGGCTAAGAAGAAGCTTTTTGCCTGACTTGCTTCTTCCGCCTTTCGTATTGCATTTTTTAATTCACTATTTTGATACTCAAGCTGCAATGTTCTTTCTTGAACCTGTTGTTCTAGATCTTTATTATAATATTCAAGTTCTTGGTCTCGTTCCTGTATTTGCTCAAGCATCTCGTTAAATGCGTGAGTCAATTTTCCTGTTTCATCGAGTGTATTGGGATTTATGCGGATTGAATAATCTTTGGATTTCTCAATTTTTTCTACTGTTTTTAACAGAAGTAAAATTGGTTCGCTTAGTAGTCGCCTCCATAACTTTGAAGCTGCAACTGCCAAGAGTGAGACAAGCAAGAAGACAAGAAACCCTAATGTAATTTGATTTTGTACTTCACTTATAATTCTAGCGCCGTCCCATGAAGTTATCAGTTGACCAAGTTCCTGATCCCCAAGTGAGATAGGAGTTCGTACGATAACATCAAGAGAATGGGATAAAATTTCAGATTCTTTTAAATGAGATCTAAATAATGGTTTAAAATCTTCTTTTGTACGATCCCCAGACTCAACAAGTATTTTTCCAGTGGCGTCAAATACAGCAGCATGACGAAAACTTTCAGCAAAGTTTAGAGCATGAAGAAGCTTTGTAACGGATTCATAATCTTGAAATGCAAGGCTCGCTTGAAGATTAGCAGCATTTACTGAAGTAATTGAGTTTCCGTAAGATCGTAGTGATTCGTAACTAGCCCATCCTTGATAGGCGATAAACATCACTGTCGCCATAAACGTTGCGACTAGCGTTGTCAGCAAAGTAGCTACTGTTACTTTGCTCGTTATTGATAAGTTGCTCGAAAAAATGCTCATTGTTGGACAGACTGCTTAACTGTACCGCAAGGCTCATAACTTGAGACGGAAAACTTAAATTAGCAGACTGAGCTTTGGTAGAGTTTATACCAAATACTAGTTTGTCATCTTGAAGCATCAATTCAATGACTCCACCACCACTTTGATCAGTGATAATGAGTGTATCTTTTCGAGCCTCAAGTTGCTTCCCGTTAGCAATGTATACCACGTTACATAAAGATACATCGGATTCACTTTCGGAAAACTTAAGATTTAATGTCTTGTCAGCAATTTTTTTCGGGGCATTTTTATCAAGGAAATCAAACACTTGGCGGTCTTTTATGATGCAGGCTGTATAAATATTTGGTTCGTTCTTAAATCTAACAAATTTAATAAAGTTGAGGATAAAAGCACCTTTGAGCTCTTTAACCGAAGGGGACTGTTCCTCGGCTTGTGCCAGAGATCCAAAAAGCAGGGATCCACCTATCAAGACCGCAAAGATTGTATAGGGAATTTTTTTACTAAACTTCATAACTAGAATGTGACTTTAGCCTGTAGATAACCCAATGTTGGAATTTCACTTCTTGGAATGCTTATATAATCAGATTGATATTCAATATGATTTGGTGCAAAGAGATTTTCGATTCCAAGTGCTAGCTCGAAGGAAGAAATTGGTTTGTATCCAATTCTTACGCTGCCTGCGATATAGCTTGGAATTTCAAAAAGCGACACAGAATCTACATACCGTAGTCCTGTCGAGAAATTCCATTGGTCATTTAATGTATAAAATGCCTTTAGTGACGCTTGGTTGATTGGTGTTGAATCTTCATTCCTATCTGATGAAGAGCTATCACCTTGTCCGTCAAATGAAGCATTGGTAACTGAAAGTGAGTACCACCCTTGGACTCGTAGCTGTTTTGAAAGATTTGCAGTAATGACTGATTCAAGTCCGATAACATTTGCGTTACCATTATTTTGAAGCAATATCGGAAGGAAAGGATTCTGACCGATTCTTGGATCAGCAGAGATTAAACTATTTGCTGCAAAGGTTGAAAGTTTGTCAAACTGATTGAAATAAAGTGCATTATCAAAAGAGACAGAACTTACTGGTTGTGTACGTAACCCTAATTCGAATCCATTAAGAATTTCTGCTTCTGAAGCTTTATTCGCAAGGAGTTGAGAATTGAGCAGAGTATCAGGTGCAACTTGTACAGCACCATTATCTATAGCGAATTGATTTTCAGATACACTTGGGACACGTGCAGCACGTGAATAAGCACCCCATAAAGTCGTTGAATCAGTTGCAGCCCATGATGAACGAAGTGTAGGAAGCCACTGGGCACCAATAAATTCATGATGTTCAAATTTTAGCCCAGCTGTGATATCGAGTGACTCAGAGAGTGAATATTTATCTTGTACAAAAGCATTAACTGTTTGAATTGAGTGATCTATATCAAGGTTCGTTATTAACGATTTTGGCTCAAGTCCCAGATCAGCAAACCGGTATCCCGACCCAAAGGAAAGCTGATGATCGTTGATAGATGCTAATGAATATTGGATTGAGCCTTCATAGGTTGAAATGCCTTGCTTTAAAATTTGATCTTCCCTGTTGGTTCTATCAAAGATTAATGATGTTTCAAGACTATCTCCTGAACCGTATAACCACTTGTTTTTTGCTATTAGATTTCCACCTGAAATCGATCCAGTATTTGCTGTATCTAGAAAGAATGGTGGAATAGCTAGTGGTTCTCTTGCTGCAAGTTCTACATTTCCAGCATACCAATCACCTTGGATAGTAGATTGAAAATCTTTTTCATTCACATCATATCTGAAACCAGTTTGACCTGTACTGTATCCATTAAAGCCATCGCTTCTTGCGTCCCCAGCATTGTATCCTACGTTATCAAAGCTATCAGTAGTTCTTCCTTTACCATAAACTTTAAATGATGATTTATCAGAGAGAGATTCTCCGTAGCGAGCACTTAACACTTGCCCTTCGTTACTGAGTGAAGTTGTAACAAGTGAGCCAGTAGTTTGATTGGTATTCTTAGTAAGGATATTGATCACACCGTTTACAGCGTTTACTCCCCAAACAGCGCTACCTGAGCCTTTAATTACTTCGATTCGTTCGATATCTTCGAGCATTGTATCTTGAACCTGCCAGAAGACTCCTCCAAAGAGAGGGGTATAGACGCTGCGCCCGTCAATCATAACGAGCATCTTGTTATTAAACAGACCGTTAAATCCGCGAGAGCTTATTGCCCAATTTGATCCATCAATACGCGCAACGTGTAGTCCAGGAACTTGTCGAAGAAGTTCAGGAAGTGATGTCGCGTTAGAGTGTGCGATATCTTGAGCAGTAATTACATAAATTGCTGCTGAGGCATCCTTGAGTTGCTCGTCTCTTTTAGATACTGATGAAACAGTAACATTCATTAGCTCCTCTAAAGACATATTTGCTAACGCATGTGTTTCTGCATAAGCAATACTTTGGCTTAGGGTAATAATTGTTAAAGAGGCAGCTATAGATAAGCAAGATTTAATCTTCATGCTGGGAAAGTATTACAGTCTTGCTTTTGGTTTGCCAAGTTACAATTAATCAATATTTTTCTGCAATCATATAAAATTCTTTAAGGGCATCAGGATTTTGTAAAGATTCTGTATTTCTCACTGTTTTATTATTCAATATATCCCCAATTGCAAGTTCTGTTAGTTTTCCATTATGAGTTTTAGGAATTTCAGGCACTTGCAAAATATGTTTTGGCACGTGAAACGCAGTTGTATTTAAGCGAATTGTCTTTCTAATTTTGTCACATAAGGCTTGATTAAGGGTCATGCCAGATTGAAGGGTTACGAAAAGAAATACTTCGACGTCGTTATTTTTATTCTTTCCACAGACAATACATTCGGTAACTTCAGGAATTTTTTGAATTTGTGCATAGATCTCAGCCGTCCCAATCCTTACACCCCCGGGATTTAATACTGCATCAGATCGCCCATAAAAAATCATACTTCCACGGTTGGTTAATTTAACAAAGTCGCCGTGATACCAAACATTTTCATTACGATAAAAATAGGCAGATCGATATTTTTCGAATGAAAGATCATCCCAAAATCCAAGCGGTTGAGAAGGGAATGGTTTTGTACAAACCAGTTCGCCTGTTTGATCAGTAATTGAATTTTGATTTTCGTCCCATACTTCGACAGCTAGTCCTAAGCTTCTTGTTTGTAGTTCCCCTGAAACAACGGGAAGAGTTTCTGAACCTAAAGCGAAGCATCCAAGAATATCGGTTCCACCACTGATTGATGAAAGACAAATATCTTTTTTAATTTCTTCATAGATATACTCAAAATTTTCTTCACTCAGCGGTGAGCCAGTAGAAAGTATTGTGTGCAACGATGAAAGTGAGTGTGATTTTTTAGGAGAAAGATTTAGTTTTTGAATTATCGAAATCCATTTTGCGTTCGTTCCAAAAATAGAAATTTGTTCTTTATCAACAATATCAAACAAGATGGTGCCATTTTTTTCAATTGGTGAACCATCATAAAGAATGACTTTTGATCCGCAAAAAAGGCTTGAAATAAGCCAATTCCACATCATCCAACCACAAGTAGTTTGATAAAAAATAACATCATCCTGTTTTAAGCCAACATGTAATTTGAGCTCTTTTATTTGTTCAAGTAAAACCCCACCTGACCGGTGAATAATACATTTTGGTTTTCCAGTTGTGCCTGAAGAGTAAAGAATTACCAGTGGATGATTGAAAGAGAAAAGTTGCCACGACTCTAACTGTATCTTTCTGTCACTAACTGACATTGATGCAGGTTGTTCAAATAAATGTAATTCTGTTTCTCGAATAACTTTTTTTAGTGATGGGATAGCAGATGATATCTCAGAGATTTTGTTTCGCAGACAGATTGTGTTCCCTTTGAAAATATATTCTTCAGAGGTAAAAAGTACTTTGGGTTTTGTTTGACCGAAGCGATCGAGAACCCCCGATACACCAAAATCTGGGGAACAACTTGTCCAGATTGCACCAATACTTGTCGTTGCAAGCATTGCGACAACAGCAAGTGGAGTATTGGCAACAAAACCTGCCACAACATCATTTGATTGAATACCGATATCAATTAAATATTTTCTTACACGAACAACTTCTTCAAATAGATGTTGATATGAGATCGAATTGGTGTGATTTGACTCACTCCAAGCAGAGAGGGCGCATTGTTGGCTAATAATTGGATCCAGGGCGAAGCGAAGTAAATTTGAAGCAAAATTAATCTGTGAGTCTGGAAAAAATTTTGCCAGATACATTGTACTTTCATGCTCTAAGGTCTTCCCGCGGCGATTACCTGCAATTTCGCAAAAATCCCACACTTCACGCCAAAATGATTCATTTTCAGCGATGCTCCAGTCGTAAAGTGCTCCAATCGAGTCGACTGGAAGATTGAATTTTTTAGAAATAACATTACAGAAATCAAAAACAGCGCTATTTGAAATTCTTTCATTCGATGGTGTCCAAAGGGTCTTCATTCTTAATAAACTTTATACTTGAGTAAATTTATATAGATTAGCTCTTAAATAATTTTAGAATTAGTTCTTATTTAATAACCTTAAACTATTGGCAGGAAAAGCGATTCAAGTTTAAATAGGGGCGCTATTATCCTAAAAGAAGTTTTTGGACTCGCAGGTCTTATCAATGTTGAAGAAATCTCTGGTTGTACT
>JBIKWN010000076.1:0-10954 GCA_044356295.1 Bdellovibrionota bacterium | reverse complement strand
GACCTTCGCGTTACTAAAAATATCTTCAATAACTTTCTACTCGAAAATAAAGGGGGAAGGAACCCAAGCTGAATTTGCAACCCCATAATCTTATCTCTATGATTCTATAACTCAGAAACCCTTTTTGCGGAGCCCCAACTAAAATGCCACGAGGCGCCTTCCTGATCCTTACTCATTTAGATAATGACAGTGTGCGTCATGAGGCTAGTAAAATAGCGAAAGCCACGAACTCATTCGGTGATACATGGATACTCTTTCAAGGTGAGCAAAAAAACGCTTCTCAACCACCCAGCCATACAGATCAACTTCCTATTCACTACTGCTCATTGCCCGACCTGAAAAACCTAGGATTCCAAATGATCGCAGAAACAGTAGTTCCTGGAAGTGCTCCTTTTTCACTTATTCATTTTGCAAGAGCACATCCAGAATATGATTACTTTTGGATTATCGAGTTTGATGTTCGATTTAGGGGATTTTGGAAAACTTTTTTTCAATCATTTCATGAAACTCAGTATGATTTTGTAGCCTCTCATATACATACCTTTCAAGAAGAACCATATTGGTTTTTTTGGAATTTAGAACATCACACTGATTCAATTCCTCTGGAAGAAAGAATCCGTTGTTTTCATCCAATCTATCGTATTTCAAAAAAAGCATTGCAGTTTATTGATTTAAAACTAAGCGAAGGGTGGAAAGGACATTCTGAAGTTCTTATTCCAACACTTCTTCATCGCAATCATTTTACAATTGGTGATTTTGGCGGTAACGGTCCATTTCGAATTCGTGAAAATAAGAATTTTTACATCGGAACCCCTCCAACTCCTATTGGTCGATTAGATGAAGGAACCCTACGATGGCGTCCAGGGTTTAAACGAGCAGGGTTACGTTGGAATAAAATCTATCACCCAGTGAAGCAGATACCTTAACTGTAAGAAAACTACAAAAGAGCTTTTGCGCCGTGCATAATGAGCTCATCACAAAGTGCGTTTGCTGCACTCTTCCAATCAGAAAGGGCAAAATCTTTAGAAGATTTAATACTTTTTATTCCATTTGGATCATAGACTTCACAGTAAAGTGTTCCTTGCTCTTTAGTCTTAAGCTCAGCAAAGATTCCGATAGCAGTTTTACAATCGCCCTCCAAAATTTTTGCTACTTCTCTCTCTGCAAAAAAGATTGATTTCAAGTCTATTGAAGAAATCGCTTCGAGCTTATCTTTAATATCAAAATTATCATCTCGAAACTGCGCTGCAAGTATTCCTTGATTCATTGCAGGGACTGAAATTGAAAATGGTATTCTTGAAAATTCATTTTTGGAAAGCGCTTTCAATCGAACTACACCTGCTTCAGCAAGGATTATTCCTGAAAGCGATGAGTCTTCATCAAGCTTTTTAATTCGGGTTGGAACATTACCTCTATGATCTACGAGTTCTGTAAGAGGGTATGATTTCTTTATTGCAGCTTTTCTTCGAAGGCTAGCAGTGCCAATTTTAAAAGATCCTGAATGTGAATATTGCGACAACGTTTCTTCAAAAGAAAATCTTCCACCAGATTCTTTTTTTCGTCCAATGAAAATATCGTATGGACTCTCTCGTTCCATGACAGGAATCAGCGAGAGTCCAGGTTCAGTATTTCCAGGAATATCTTTACCACAATGAATAGCTATATCTATCGATTGATCAAGTAAAGCCATCTCTAGTTCATAGACCCAGTCTTTTTTATCACCAAAGGCCGCCTGTGAAGTGCCCTGTTTTTTGTCACCAAGTGTTTTAATCTCTATAATGTCGATGCTAAGAGAGGGAAATTTCTCACACAGAGCATTTCGAACAAAATTAGTTTGATAGAGGGCAAGGTCGCTGCCTCTCGTACCAATTTTAATTCGTTGGGAATTTTGTTGGGTCATAGAACTTAAATATTTTAATACAGCTTTCTGTAACTTACTTTTTAGCACAGATTTATCTTAGAACACAGCATTAGACCAAATGAGCGTTTCATTCACGATACAAAAAAAATGTTCCTCTACTAAAGCTAGGTTAGGGCACTTAAAAACAGCTCATGCAGATGTTGAGACTCCTATTTTTATGCCTGTTGGGACTCATGCTGCAATACGCTCTCAACGAATAAGTGAAATTGAACAGATGGGTTTCCAAATGCTTTTGGCTAATACCTATCATCTTATTCTTCGTCCAGGAGCTTCATTCTTTACTAATAAAGGGACTGGGATCCGTGAGTTTTCAAAATGGCCATACGGTTTTCTTACCGATTCAGGAGGGTTTCAAATTTTTTCTCTCTCTCATGCAAGAAAAATCACAGAAGAGGGTGCCGTATTTAGAAATCATGTAAACGGTGAAAAAATTTTTCTATCCCCTGAAATAAGCATCGAAGCACAAAGAGCTTTCCAAAGTGATATCATGATGGTTCTCGATGAATGTGTTCCATCAACAACAACCTATGATGATGCAGCACGAGCAATGCAATTGACTCATCGTTGGGCTAAACGTTCTTTAGTTGCTAAGCAGGATTCCACTCAGGGGATGTTTGGGATTGTACAAGGTGCCTGCTTTGAAAAACTTCGTATTGAAAGTGCACAGGCAATTAGTGAAATGCCTTTTTGTGGAATCGCTATCGGTGGACTTGCCGTTGGAGAAGGAAAAGATGAGCGTGAAGCAATGACAGGACTTGTTGCTTCATACTTACCTGAAGGAAAACCGCGGTACCTTATGGGTGTTGGTACTCCACTTGATATACTTGAAGCAGTTTCTCGCGGCATTGATATGTTTGATTGTGTGTTGCCTACGATGCTTGGGCAACAAGGTGTTGCTTTTAATCGAACCGGAAAAATTGATCTTCGAAAAAGTATCTTCTTTGATGATCAAAACCCAATCGATTCACAGTGTGATTGCTTTACCTGTAAAAATTACACCAGAAGTTATCTTCATCACTTAATTAAAACATATGATGTAAGTAGCCACTCTTGGATAGGGCTTCATAATATTCATTTCTATGGAGCTATCATGAATGATATCCGCACCAACCTCAGGCAAGGTACCTTTGGTGATTATTACGAAAAAACAAGAAAATTATTTTCAGAGGAAGAAGAGACGACACCAGGCAAAATTTACGAAATTGTTGAGAGAAAAAATCGAGAGAATAAATATGTCGTTTCAATTCGACACCGAGATTCAGGAGAAGTTATGCACTCCTCAGAAGATCCTTACCGAGAATCAAATACATTATATGTTGAGCAGGCAAAATTAAAAGAGAGATTCTTGTCAGAACCTCAAGTTACTATTTGGGATGTTGGGCTCGGTGCTGCCACAAATGCGATGGGTGCTATTTCTTGTTGGCTTGCTCTTAAAGAGCAAGGAGAGAAAGTTTGTAACCTACTTATTGAAAGCTTTGAAATCACCCTTGAGCCACTTGAATTAGTTTTATCAAAGAAAGCAAAATTTCCACATGCTCAACATCCTTGGGTCACAGAGCTTTATAACCAGAAAAAAATTACTGCTGAACAGTTTCAGTGGAATCTGTACCTTGATGATTTTATGAAAACCTATCCTGCGGCTTCTTTGCCCGATATTGTGTATTACGATCCATTTTCTTATAAAGTAGATAGCCCTCTTTGGACCTATAAAACTTTTCAAACTCTTTTTGCATCGATTGGATCTGGTTCTTGGTCAGGATTTACTTTTTCAGCTGCTACCAGGGTTCGAGCTGCTCTTCTTGCTGCTGGATTTTATGTAGCATATGGAAGTGCAACTGGGAAAAAAACAGAAACAACTGTGATGCTCACAGCCGAAGCTGCCAAAAAAGAATCTTATCCTCTGCTTGATGCAAAATGGCTTTCTCGCTGGGAAAGAAGTCATTCACAGTTTCCTGCAGACTTAGAGGAATCTGAGCGTGAGGATTTTATCTTTAGAATTAGAAACCACCCTCAGTTTATTTAGTCTAATCTTTCAACGGTTGATTCGATGCAGCGAGCTTCGATTCGTAATCTGCAACAACTTGAAGATGATTACGGTAAGCAATTTGATGTTCTTGATATGCTTTCTCGAGTTCTGCTCTTCTAAATAAAAGAAAATCGAGAGCTAATTCCGAAGCCTTTTGTTCGGCATTGCTTGCCCCAGCAAACGATTCCCACCTTAGTAGTTCATCGAGGCGCTGGTCAAAAGATGATTCATTTCTTAACGCCTGAGCTAAACCGATAACCGATGGGCGAAGCCCAGTAACAGGACGGCATGAGTCCTGATTTAAGAACTGTTGCCACATATAGAGATCAGTCGGAATCCCTACCGGAGTTGTTCGCCATCCAAAGGGAAGTTTTTGATAAAACGACAAAGTATGTGCAGCAGCAGTAAGCCCAACAAAATTTCTTCCTGCTAAAAGATCACTTCTGTGCCATGGTACGTCAAAATGACCATCACCAATAAAGATTTTATCGTCAGGGAGCACCGTAAGACGAAAAGCTTGTGCAAAATCTTTGTCTTCAAGTAGTTCATACATATATTCAACATGATGAGGAAGCCAGATGTCATCATCTGCGACATAACAGACAATTTTGCCTGAAGCTTTTTGCAGCACTTCATGGCGGTATGCTTCTCCAAGTCTTGGACCTTTCGGGAAATCAAAATACGAGATTCGAGAATCCTTCTGTTGATATTCCTTTATAATTTGTTTTGTTATTTCAGGCGTTCCATCACCAATAATGAAAAATTCAAAATCATCACATGTCTGTGCCAGAACACATCTAATCGAACTATGTATTAGCTCGCCGTGATCATGTGTCGGCATGATTATTGTGGCTTTTTTGACCATAAATAAAGCTCTTAGGCAGTTACAAACCCATTCCTTTCGAAAGCTTTACTTTATATAATCCACACTCTTTCTTCAAAGAATTAATAGGTAAAAATTATGCAACCTAAAAAAGATGTAGCCACAGTAACCAATGAGGGAGTAAATTTAACGAAACTACCCGATGGTGTAACTTTTAGGGAGTCAAAAACACATATCGATGATAGAGGTTCAGTATTTGAGTTATATGATCCTCGATGGAACTGGCATCCTGATCCGATGGTGTTCTCGTACCTCTACACAGTGCGACCAAATGTAGTAAAAGGTTGGGCGCTACACAAAAAACATGAAGACCGCTATTTCTTGATTTATGGTGAACTTGAAGTTGTTTTTTATGATCCACGACCGGAATCTTCGACGTATAAGCAGGTCTCGAAAGTAGTTCTTTCTGAATACAATCGCCGAATCATGAATATTCCGATTAACGTTTGGCATGCTGTACATAATATCGGCTTAAAAGATGCCTCAATAATAAATTTTCCAACCATTCAGTATGATCACAATGATCCTGACAAGTATAGACTGCCACTTGATACAGATCAGATTCCTCACAAGTTTCATAATGTAAGAGGATACTAATTTTTATCAGTTCGGATTTTATGCAAAATCATCTTCAAAGCGAAACAAGTCCGTACCTTTTGCAACATAAAAGCAATCCTGTTGATTGGTATCCTTGGTGCGATGAAGCATTTGAAGTTGCTAAACGAGATAATAAGCCAATTTTTCTCTCTATTGGATATGCCACCTGTTACTGGTGCCATATGATGGAGAAAGACTCTTTCGAAATACAGTCAGTTGCAGATGTTTTAAACAGTAATTTTGTTTCAATTAAAGTCGATAGAGAAGAACGCCCAGATGTAGATCAAATCTACATGGATGTAGTTACGGGGTTAACAGGCCACGGTGGTTGGCCGATGAGTATCTTTATGACCCCCGATAAGAAACCATTTTGGGGTGGTACATTTGTTAAACAACAACAATTTATCTCTCTGTGTGAACGTTTACATGAGATCTGGACAACTGAACCAGAGAAAATTCTGGAAAGCGCACAAAGTATTACTGCTGCATTAGAAGCTGGTAATCAAAAGAAGGGAGCGCTCGGTAAAGAGTATAATCTACAAGATAGTTGGAAGAGGGGGTGCGAAGCGCTCCTTAGAAATTTTGATAGAAACTATGGTGGGTTCGGACCAGCACCAAAATTTCCACCAAGTCAGCAGATACAATCACTACTCATGTATCCAGATGCTCCCCAAGATTTTCATCATGCTGCTTTAACGACCCTTGAGCATATCGGTAAACGTGCATTGTTTGATCATGTTGAGGGCGGGTTTCATCGATATGCAACAGATGCTTCTTGGGAAATCCCGCACTTCGAAAAAATGATTTATGACAATGCACTACTCATTCAAGCATTCGTCGAAGGTTTTAGAGTTTCAGGCTTTCAACCTTTTTTACAGGTTGCGATAAAAACTGCAGCGTATCTACTGTACCAGATGCAAACTCCAGATGGATTATTCATGAGTGCTGAAGATGCAGGCGATGTTGGCAAAGAAGGTGAGTATTATATTTGGAGCCCTGAAGAAATTTCTGAGTTACCAACCGAACTAAGGAATATTCTTGCGGAAACTTTTGAGTATTCCACAGAAGGCAATTTCGAAGGAAATATTTCGCTTGTAGGAAAGTCACTCGCAGACGTTACCTCGCAGAAACTAGACCCATTGTACGAAAAACTTCGAGAGCTAAGACAGAAACGAGAACGCCCCCTATGTGATTACAAAGTAATTACATCATGGAATGGCTTAATTCTTTCAGCGCTCTGTGTTTTATACCGAGAAACAAAATCTGTAACGTACTTAGAATCTGCACAGAAACTTGCAAGACATTTTTTAACTTTTAGAGAAAAACCTCTAAACAGAATTCTTTCTAAGACGATACGTACTATCAATGCAACTCTTGAAGATTATGCATATCTTATCGAAGGCCTAATTCACCTTTATCAATCAGACTTCAATGAGGACTGGTTGCTGCTAGCAAAAAATCTTCAAGAACAACAAGATAAAGCCCTTTGGGTTGCAGATCGGGGATTATATAAATCTTCATCAGCAAGCGATCTGATTGTCGAGCGCTTTGAAATTGTTGATGGAGCAATGCCTTCGCCGAATTCTGTTTCACTTGCAAATACAAAATTTCTAAGCAAAGCGTTTTCTTCCCACCAATGGTTTACTATCAATACTACATTGGATAATTCTCTTGCAGTGATTGCTGCTACATATCCATCCGCAATGAATCGATATTTCATATCTAAACAAAGGTATGAGCGAGAAGTGATTGCAATTAATGTCTCAAAAGAAAAAATAGATCTTTTACAACTTGACCCAACGATCGCTCTTTTCGTCCATCATAAAAATACAATATCTCATGTCGATACTATTAAAGAAAAAATTTCAAATAATCATGAAACAGAATTTTTTCTGTGCGAGGCTGGTATTTGTCACCTTGCATCCAAATCGATAAGAGATCTAAAACTCACTTGAACCAGCTTAAATCTAGAAAAAAGTCTCATTAAGCGACCCTCGAACGAATGACTATACAAGGAGCAGGCAGCCTCGTTGGAGAGGGCTCTGTAATGAAAAACCCCCAAATTACACTACCTCCAGATATAAATGCATTAGTCTCTGTCAATTCATCAGGACGTACCCAAATGTTCAAGCTTTTCACTAAAGATCAGCCCATAGAAGAGTATGCCAAAGAGCATTATTCACCCCGTTGAAGTAATCTCTTATCCCTCATACCATAGAGGGCAGTGTCGTCACGTATTAATCGCCAAACCTGGATTCAGTTCAAAAGCATAGCAAAGCCATTCTTTGTTTCTGAAATGCGTTTTGCTGCACTTGGTCTTTTATTCGTCCTTCTCGGATTTGCCCTCTTGGTAAGTGGAGTAAACGTATTCCTCAGTTACGTAGGGCGAGATTTTATGACAGCTCTTTCACTTCGAGAGAGCGATGAATTTATTAGGCAGCTCTATCGATACTTATTAGTGTTTGCATGTGCAACGCCGATTGTTGTTTTTTACCGCTATACCGAAGAGCGACTAGCGCTTCTTTGGAGAAGGTGGCTGAGTCGAAAAATGATCGACCGCTATCTTTCTAACGGTGCTTATTATCGAATGTTCGCGTTTCAAGGGGTAGATAATCCTGATCAACGTATCGCTGAAGATATACGTGCTTTTACTTCGCAAAGTATTTCATTCCTTCTCATTATTCTTAATTCATTCATTGCACTTTTTTCGTTTACGGGAATTCTGTGGGCTATTTCTCCAACACTTGTTTTTTCAGTGATTGGATATGCAATTTTTGGTTCTCTATCAACTTATTTTTTAGGTCGTCCTTTAATTGGATTAAATTTTGCTCAATTAAAAAAAGAAGCAGATTATAGATATAAGTTAATCAATGTCCGAGACAACGCAGAGAGCATCGCTTTTTACGGAAATGAAGAGAAAGAAAAAACACGTTCTCGTCAAAAACTAAAAATCGCTCTTATCAATCTCTTAGAGATAGTTAATTGGAACAGAAATCTTAATTTTTTCACTACCGGCTATAACTATCTTGTTTCTATTTTACCTACAGTTATTGTTGCGCCGGCGTATTTAAATGGTGATTTAGAATTTGGAAAAATTACTCAAGCGGGGTTTGCGTTTGGTCAAGTATTGGGCGCACTTTCTATCATCGTTCAAAACTTTGGAAGTCTCTCTTCATTTGGAGCTGTGATTTCACGACTGGGCGCTTTCTGGGAAGCCCTTGATACAATTGAAAGTAATAAAGATCTTATCGGCTCACAAATTATCCTAAAGCATGGTGAAGCAATACATTTCGAAAAAGTCTCTGTTTATACACCAAAGAAAGATCAGGTTCTCTTAAAAGAGATGTCCTTAGAACTCGAAGTAGGGCAATCACTACTGATCACTGGCACAAGTGGTGCAGGAAAATCATCAATGCTTCGGGTAATGGCAGGCTTATGGAGGTCAGGTCAAGGAATTATTACAGCACCACCTCGTGAAGAATCAATGTACCTACCGCAACGTCCGTACATGGTACTTGGGACCCTTAGAAGTCAACTTCTCTATACATCAAAACATAAAGCACTTTCAGATGAATACCTTTTTTCAATTATCCAAACAGTAAAACTTGAGGATATGTTTCATCGTCTTGGTGGCTTTGACATCGTCGTTGATTGGCCAAATATTTTGTCTACTGGTGAACAGCAAAAACTTTCATTTGCAAGGCTTCTTATTTCGAAACCAAAATATGCATTTCTCGACGAAGCCACCACAGCACTCGATCAAAAAATGGAAGAGGTTTTATACAAAAAACTTCAATCTGTAGTTAAAAGTTATGTTTCAGTTGGTTACAGCACATCACTTTCAAAATATCATGATGTCGTGCTCGATCTTACTGGCGGAGGAAATTGGCGCTTGGAATGTGAGACAGGGGACATATGAAGTCTTTCAATTTCGGGATATGCCTTGTTCTCTTTCTTAGATTTGGAATTTCCGCAGCTTTTGCTGAGGATGATATTAAAAGGGCTATCTATAGTGATTGTGCCAATGCTCGAATTATTGCAGGCACCCTAACCCCAGATCAGAAACATAGCTTTTCATCTTTTTTAAATAATCTTTTGAAAGCAAAAGAGTCTTTGGGGGCACGAAGTAATAACATACCACCTCCCGGTACTCCTAATCGTATTGGAATAGCAGCTCTCGATGAACCAAAAATTGGTGAACTTGTTGCAATTAATAATGCTGAAAGGGATCAAACAGCAAAGGAATGTGCTTTAGCAATTCTTCCTCTTCTATTACCTGAATCATTAAAAGTTATTCCAACACTTTTTACTCTAGAACATGACATATCTAATCCTGAGTTTTTAAGAGTTGGCGCCCCTAGAACCTCATCGTTAATGGCGCTTCGAGTGACTGATGAAACTCAAATACTATCGTTAATAGATCTTTCGGTCAGAGAACTCGAGCTCCATCAAGTTGCTTCTGCTCAAAATATTCTTTTTGAACTATTTACTCGTAAAAAAGATTTCATTATCGATAGATTAATTATTTCTTCATTATCAGAATACGCTATTGCTCAATTAATCCTACATGCTTCTGCTTCACAGACTGATTCCCTGATATTGGCACAACATTTTATCAAGGAAGGTGGAAAGAAAAGAGGGGTTGGGGTTGCGCTTCTGTCTTCACTACCTGAATTATCACTCTTACATCCCGAAATTGTTCGTGTTGTTTTTGAAAGTCTCAATATTTCTGAATTTAAGACTCTTCAGATTGGTATTCTTAAACTTCTTAGTCAGACGTCAACTTCAGAAGCCGTAGAAAAACAACAAGATATTGCTTCAGCTATTATTGGTACTGAGCTTCGTATTTCATTAAAAGGTGCTGATGACATAGACAAGAAAAATATCGCTGTTATTGGAGCAAGCCTGAGTACTATTCCTGCTGATTTAGAAGCAGAAATTCTTCCGATAATAAAAGCGAATCAACCTGAGCTTATTGATTCACTCGTTGCAATTGCTCCAAAATCAGCAGCTTCAAAAAAAATCAGAGATGACTTTCTAAAAATAATTAAAGACCCGTCTAGGGAAGATTGGGCTAAAATATTTATTGCCTTTGACAGGCTAAGTCCAAAAGACACTGACTCTATAGATGTTTTTTTAGGGTTACTTATTAAAGATATACGCGCAGAATATCGCTCTTTGATTGAAGAGCGTATCGTTTCACTTTTTGCAGATTTAAATCCAGTAGATCACAAAAAGAAAATTTCGGATCTTAAAACAATTTCTAAAAAGAAGGGGATCACAACTGCTCAAAAGATCTCTTTTAATAAAATTCTTTCAACAATTTCTCCTACCTCTATTACTGCGTCTCAGCTTGTTGAAGTGATTACATCTGGAAGCTGTTCAGTTTTAAAAGATGATGCATTGATTCTAAAATCTAAAGTTTCTTCTGCCCAATTTTTTTCTCGATTAATTGGATGTATGCAAATTGCAGCAAGTTCCGCTGAAGATGTTACTTCTTTACTGCAACGAGAGATTTTTACCGCTG
>JBIKWN010000020.1:0-37898 GCA_044356295.1 Bdellovibrionota bacterium | reverse complement strand
ATAACCTTTTGTAATATTAGGGCCTTTAAAAAGAATTTCTCCGTCTTCAGCAATTTTTGTTTCAACTCTTTCAACAGCTGGTCCAACACTTCCAATTTTAAATCTATCAGTGCGATTTACATTTGTTGCTACGCACGTTTCTGTCAGCCCATATCCTTCAAATATCGGTATCTCAAGGCTCCAAAAAAATTCGGCCACATCTACTGGAAGTTTTGCTCCACCCGAAATGCCATGTTGAAAATCTTTACCAAAGATTTGCTGTTTGATTTTTAGACGAATGGAAGAAGTCGCAGTAAAAACTATCTGATCTAAGAGCGAGACTGATGTGTTACGCGTACGAGCATCCCATGTTTTTCGTGCAGCATTGATTGTCATCTTGAGAATTCGGGAAGAGAGTTTAGTGCCAGTACTTTTTTGAAACAGAGAGTCTTTTATTTTTTCAAAAAGTCTTGGTACTGCAGGAACTACATTTGACGATGCTGAACACATCTCTTTTGCAACCCGCACAAGATCTACTTTCGACGTAGTGGTACTTGATACTCCACAGAATTTTAAAGTGACTGGAGTAAGAAATCCAACATATCCAAGGAGTCTTGCGAACGAGTGAGCGAGTGGAAGAAAAAGAAAAAGGGTGCCACTTAATGCAAACATCTTTGATAAGATTGCTTGCTCTACATTGGCAAGATGATTTCCATGAGTTTGAATGACTCCTTTTGCTGGACCGGTGGTTCCAGAAGTATACACAAGCGAAGAAATCGAATCTCTTGATATTGATGAAGTATCCACAGAAAAATTTTGCGGTAGCTCATACGTTAAGATTTTTGAAAGTGCGATAGTTTCGATTGGTTCGTGAAGTAGTTCTTCGATTACAATTACTTTTTTAAATGTTATTTGTGTAACTGATTCAGGGATGTGGTCCCTGGCAGGAAGAGTAATTTGATTTTGAGAGAGCCAACATAATTTATCTACCTGTTCTTGATTCTCAGCGAAAATAATTGTGCTCTCGGAGTCGGCCAAAATAAAACCAACATCAGTGGCTGGGAGAGACGGGTAAATTGATACACAGATTCCTCCAAGTGATAGAATAGCAATGTCAATTTCAATCCACTCAGGACGGGTACCGGAGAGGATGGCAACCTTTGATCCCTGTGAGACGCCAATTGATTTTAAATAGAGGTGAATTTTTTGAACTCTTTGGAGTGATTCTGACCTTGTCCGGGATTCCCACTGAATCTTTCCAGAGGGGTCTGAAATAGCGTAGAAATAAGCTTTAGAGGAGGGGTCGCTCGTACAGATATCAAAAAAGCTTTGAGCAATATTTTGTGAAGCAGCTACTGTGGAACTAAAGCGATCTGGCATATACTCTATACTGCCATGATTAGTCCATTTCTAAAATATATTCGTTCAAAGAACAGAGCTGCCTGGAGGGAAGTCGCCCATAAACTACTCTTTCTTATCAGAGATTGGCTCGGCAAAAATGGTGAGATAAGCGCTTTGATTGGTCTTGTCGCCGGGATTGCTTTTGTTCTGTTTTTTAAACTAGTAATGGTTCTCTGTATTTTTACTAGTTTAGTATTGTTTTTGTTATATCAATACGCAGAAGAGTAGCATGCTTTAGTGAAGAGGTGATTCTTCTTTACCTACCAAAAGGTTTTTTAAAGCTCGTCCAAGCGATACCCTAAAATTCTCACCAACTGATTCTATAAGACCTATTTGAGCTCTAATAACAGTTTTATAGAGCAGCTCGCCCTGAGATAATTCAAGACCGGTGTGATAAAGAATGCCTTGTCGTACTTCTATTTGTTCAACGATCTGTTCAGCGTTTGGAAGCCAAAGATATGTTTCTCGAAGCTGTCTAGGGGACATTCCCTCGGGATCTACAAGAATACTCACTGTATTCTTTGCTTGGCGTGGTGCAATTTCATCACCTATTTCAGGTTTCCAAAGCAATCCTGCAGATTCTAATTCACTAGCAATATGAACAAATGTTAGAGAACTCATATAACAACAACCTCTCCTTCTAAGATGTAGTATTCGGCAGATATTCGTCAATGCATTAATTATCTAGAATAATTATTCTACAAGACGATATCTCCAATACATTCTACTCTTTAGATGCAGAGACCTTTTCTTTGAGCGCACGAGATTTTCGTAGTTTCCATACAATAAGCAGAATAATCAGAGCAACAACAATAATTGAGACTAATTTAGTCGTTTTAAAAACATCAATAATATATTGATACGAATCAGCAAACATATAACCGAAGGAAAGCATGAAGCTTGCTGAGATAAGAGCAGCAAACATGTCTGCAAGTAAGAACCTGAAGTAACTCATTTTCAGGGCTCCACAAGCAAGAAATGTAACGGTACGAAGATAAAACAAATGCCTTGCAATAAGAATTGTTACAAAGCTTTTTCGTTCAATAGCGATCTTTGTCCTTCTGAGCACCTTAGGCGAAAGTTTACTTTCAAACCATCCTCGGTTTCTGGAAGAAGCACCGATTCTTTTTCCAATCGTAAAAACAATGATGTCACCGATAATAATACCAAGATAGCAAACTGCAAACATCTCTGATAGCTCAGCTTTGCCTTGATGTAATAGCACTCCACCGAGGAGGAGGGGAAGATCTTCAGGAATAGGCAAACCAATAGCCCCTCCCATTAGTAATAAAAAAATACCTCCATAGAGGTATTGACCATCGAGTGAGAACAACCAATCAATCATTAGAAACGTATGAATTTAAAGACTTCCAGGGAAGGTTACTTGCGGTCTCTATAGTCTCATCCCTGAGTCTGAATGCCAAGTGTTGATAGTAAAGAAGTTATCTGGTCAACAGTGAAAGGTTTTTCTAAGAAAGCGTCTGGTTGAATTGGATAGGCTGCACCTCTTGATGATTCATGTTCAGCCGACATAAGTATAAAGGGAAGTAATGGAGCAATTTTCTTTGATTGCATGAGGATTTTATATCCATCTGTATGTTCAAGATTTAGATCACAAAGAATGGCTTTAATTGTTTTCTCGTTTTTGGCATGTATAATTTTATTTAAGTCTTCGGCATTGTTGAGGCAGACGACAGTGAAATTCATTGTACCAAGAATACTTTTTAAGATGGCATGAATAACAGGATCGTCATCAATGACTACAATCATGACTATTTCAGTCCTCCAACTGCGCGATCAACAAGATCTAAAATAATACTTAGATTTGCTTTTTCTTTTTCTGAGAGCTCGTTTGCTTGATCTTTACGATCTGCATAGATAATTCCTAAGCCTTTTTTAAGATTGCCTACCGGAATAAAAACAAATGGCCATCCATTTTCAAGAAGTGGATCTCCTTGATATACTAGTTTGCCATCACGCAGTGCAATTGATTCAGGTGTTGAGAGTCTTGAGTCAACTGGTTTTGATATGCCACCTGGTCTAAATCCATCAACTCCAAGTGCCATTCGTGATGCAATTGTCCTTTTACTTGAATCAAATAAAAGTAGCATGACTCGATCAAATTCAAGTCCAAACTTCATCGCTTCCATGAGCGATGTAAGTATTGACGCTGCTGGCTCTCTATTTTGAACAGATAATTTAATTTCTTCAATATAACCTTGGAAGCGGTTCCCACTCATTGATGAGTCTGAGCCTTCGCCTGATTCAGAAACTGGAATGGCATCAACAGGAGTAATTGTTTTTATGAAATTAGGGAGCTCTGGAAGTTCAATTTCAGTTATTGAACAATGATCACGAAATACTTGGTCAAGTCCTGATATAACTGCCGTTGCTGACTCTGTTGAAATGCCAAAGTTATTCTGAATTTTATTAAGAGCATTACTAAATTCTTGTGGATCTTCTGACTGAATTGCTGTCGAAAGAGTATTACCGGCTCCAACAGAGCGTCCTGCTATGACTATTTTTTCTTCATCAAGTGATCGAATCGATTGTTGCGCAAGTCTTGTATGGTCAGATGTAGATTTTATAACTTCTATATAGAATGCAGGTAATCCAAGCGCTTGGATCACTTCAATACTCATTGTTTGAGGTGAATAGCCAGTGAGCTGCTGAATGCTTTCTTCGATAGAAATATTTTTAAGTTTCGCTCTTGAAACTGCTGACTCGTAAACTTTTGGGAAATAGTATGCCAATAACAGTGGGCCAATTTCTAGAAAAAATCCTGAAATGTAGCCAATTTCGTTACCCCTCCCTTCACCTTTCCCACCAATTTCAGCAGAAAATGAACTTGAAAGTAGAGAAGTAACCATTGCTTTTTTAAATCCATCTGCAAAGGCTCCACCTTTTCGAGCGAGTGGAATAAATCGTTGAAGCAGCACTAATCCTGCGCACAGCTCAGCAATAGATTTCATTCCAACTGCGACAACTGCCTGACTAATTGTCATAATTGGCTTTGCTCTTCTATAAAATGAGCTATTGACGAGATGCAAAATTCGAGTTGAAAGAGCAGGTTCATACAAAATTACTTCTGTTAGTTGTTGCGCAGTTGTCCGCGGATCATTGGTCATCTCTTTTAGTTTGTTGACTATCTTTGCGCTCGCTGGAAAATCACCATCAGTTTTGAGGGCGTTTTTCAATCGAACAAGGATATCATCACCAGAAGTGCTTTGATTCATTTAGATCTTTCCTTTCAATGCTGATGCGAGAGTAACTTTTCTAACTTCATTTACAATTTCGGATGGTTTGAAGGGCTTCGCAATAAAAGCTGTAGCTCCTGCATCAAGACAATTTTGTCTATCTTGTGGGAATGCGCAAGCAGACATCACAATAATTGGTACTTTTGAGTGTTTACTTTTTAAGACTTTGTCTATCAGTACTAATCCAGATTCATTAGGCATTGCAAGGTCTGTAATAACTACATCAAAGTCAGTTTGTTCTAGCATGGTAAATGCTTCCTGAACTGAACTACTTGTCAGCACTGTTGCACCTGAAGCTGATAAAATTGTTTGCACGACTTCTCTTGTTTCTTGGCTATCATCAACAACTATTGCAGAGAGTCCATCAAGTCTAACTTTTTGAGCAGATCCTTGAGTTTCTAATGAAACAGCTGATGTTCCACTGGCTGCAAGTGGAACCATGACCCAAAATGTTGATCCTTTTCCTTTTTCACTGCGTGCTCCGATAGAACCACCATTTAATTCAACGAGTCGTTTGGTAAGATTGAGACCAATACCAGTGCCTTCCTGACTTTTACTATATGTATCTTCTCCGCGTTCAAACCGCTCAAAAAGTGTTGCGATTTTATCATCCGGAATTCCAACCCCAGTGTCATGAACTTCAATCAGCACTTTATCAGATATTGCTTCGACAGTGACCCATATTTTTCCTCCAGGAGGTGTATATTTAACAGCATTAGAAAGAAGGTTAATAAGGATCTGTTGAATATGTTTTTGATCAATCCATAAGTTAGATTGCATAAGTGTTTCAGGGCAGATGAAATCAGCAAGAGTATGATTTTTATTAAGAGCGTTTTGTTGGATCAATTTATAGCTCTGCTTGAGTAGATCTGTTAGGCCTACAGCTTTTGGTTCAGGAGCTTCTTTTCCAGATTCAATTCGGGCAAGGTTTAAAACGTCATCAATAAGATTTTTAAGGTGGTCTGAAGATCGTACCACTGCTCCAAGAGCTTCAATCTGCTTGTCATTGAGTTCTCCAAAAATACCTTCAATCAGGACAGAAGAATATCCTACAATCGCAGTCAGGGGAGTTCGAAGTTCATGACTCATGTTTGCAAGAAATTGTGATTTAGCTTGGTTTGCTTCCTCTGCTTTCTTTGTTTGTACTTGAAGATCTGCAGTACGAGTTTGTACTAATTCTTCCAATTTTTCAGTGTAGTTTTTAAGTCTTTCTTGTGTCCGAGAGTTTGCAATTGCAACTGCTGCTGCTTGTGAAAATTCTTCAATTCGTGCTCGCTCTGGTTCTGAGACTCGAAGCTCAGTTTGATAACCGCAAACAAGAATTCCAAGAGATTCACCTCGAACTTCAAGACAACTTAAATGGAGTGTCGATAAATTGAGTTGTGAAACAAAAGGAAGTTGTTCAGCAAGTTTTGGTGTAATACGAGGGATTGTAATAAGTCCTCCAGTTCTGAGAACTTGCCCAATGACTCCTTCATCTGATTCATTGAATGATGATACTTGATCTGATCTTACGCCGTATGCACCTTCACATACGAGTGTACCAACAACCTGATCCAAAATAAAAACGAGAGTAATGTCAGCAGAGAATCGAAATGCACTTTCACGAGAGATACTCTTTACGACGCGGTCAAGATTGACGTTAGTTGCAATAAGCTGGTTTAGCTCATTGAGAACTTGAAGCCTATCCATGAAGTGCTGCATTTTTTCTGCAGAACGAAGTCGTTCAATCGTAATGCTTGCATGGTGGGCAAGAGTTATGAATAAAGATTCGTCGTAATCATGAACATTTTCTTGTAGAAATACTTTTAGTAATCCACACGGCAAGCCTTCGCCAATAATATCAAAAGTGACGGAGCGTCCTTCACAGCTTCCAAAATTTGCAATACATTCTTCGTGTTGATCGTCTTGGGTTCCTTCGTTAAACATCCAAAGTTCTGCCCCAAGAGCTTGTCCTTGTATCTTTGCAACTTCGGTTATTCCTTGAAGAATGAGTCTTGGTTCTTCGCCATTTGTTAATAGCTCCCGCAGACTCGCTTCAACAGCGCGTTCTATGGGAAATACAGATGTGTCTTCAGAAGATTGAACCACGATAGTAAGTATCGACCTAGATCGGTAACTTCTTAAAGTGATTGATAAAGATTACTTATAAAAAAAGCTGTTTTATCCAGCAAAACCACGACGCATGGTATTTTCTGTAATCGTTCTAGGCTCAACAAATTGCAGTAGGTAGTCTTTTCCACCAGCTTTTGAGCCGATTCCAGACATTTTGAATCCTCCAAATGGCTGTCTTTCAACCATGGCCCCAGTACAACCACGGTTTATATAAAGATTTCCAACTTGAAATTCAGATTTTGCTAATTCAATATTTTTGGGGTGTCGGCTAAAAACTCCTCCAGTTAATGCGTACTGAGTGTTGTTTGCAACAGCTAGGGCTTCTTCAAAAGTTGAAACCTTGGTAGCACAAACTACTGGTCCAAAGATCTCATCCCTCCAAAGCGGGGACGTATTTGGAACATCCCTAAATAATGTTGGTGGAATAAAGTATCCATTGGTTGGTGATTTTCCTTCGGTTAAAAGAGTAAGCGATTCTTTGCCGTAGGATATTGTTTTTTTGATTCTATCATAAGCCTCTTGATCAATGACCGGGCCAAGAAATGCTCCTGGATCTTTTGCTTCTGATACAATGATGTCCCCAATTGCGTCTTTTAATCTTTCTAAAAGTGGTTCGTAAGCACTACCAACAATAATAAGTCTTGAGCAGGCAGAACACTTTTGTCCAGCAAAACCAAAAGATGAATAGAGAATACCTCTGATTGCTTCATCAAGATCTGCGTCTTCATCTACTATTATTGCGTTCTTGCCGCCAAGTTCCAGTATTACTTTTTTAAGATGAGTCTGACCTTGAGCTTGGGTACTTGCAGTTTTTAATATTTCAAGTCCAACTGCTTTTGATCCTGTAAAGCAGATAAGCGAGGTTAATGCAGATTCAACTAAATTTTTCCCAACGGTTTCTCCGCGCCCGGGAAGAAAATGAAATACAGAAGGAGGAATGCCGGCTTCATAAAGAATTTTTGCAAATTCATAAGCAATAAGTGAGGACTGTTCTGCAGGCTTAAGAATCGTCGGATTACCTGTAACAAGGCTGGCAACCGTCATACCGCAAGCAATTGCGAGCGGAAAATTCCAAGGCGCGATTACTACACTAACGCCGCGTGGTTGGTAGGAGTAGAAATTATCTTCACCCGGAACCTCTTGAGTCTTTGTATTAGTGAAAAGTATTTCAGCTTGATCTGCATAGTAATCACAGAAATCAATTGCTTCAGCGAGATCGGCATCAGCTTCTTTCCAAGTTTTTCCAACCTCTAGTGTTATTAAGGCTGAAAGAGAAAATTTCCTCTCGCGCATTATTGAAGCAGCTTTCCTTAAAATTGAAGAACGATCTTTTACTGAACGTTTTGACCAGCTTGTTATGGACTCATAAGCAGTGTTCAGAGCAGCTTCTGAATCATCGACATCAGCAAAAAAAACTTTTCCTATACTTTCGGAAGTTTTGCTTGGATTAATTGCAGTGATAACTTCAGACGATTCTTTTTTTTCTTTGCCATTGATAATTGCCCACGCGGTAAGCGTGCCACTTTTAATCTGTTTTTCACGAACGTCGAGAGCAGTGAGATATTTTTTTTGCTCACTTTGAATTGTAAAATCAGTAAGCGGTTCATTCTTAAACATAGTCTATCCTCAAAAATTATGGATTTTCTTGAAACTCAGGTTTTTTTAGTAGTGAGAGTACGGCGGTTTTGTCGAAAAAAGTATGTCTTAAAAAACTTTCATTAGAAGTATTTTCTAGGAGTCGTCTAACGAGATATCCCATTCCTGGAATAAGTTCTCCGATTGGGGTATAGAGCCGAGTGAGATATCCCATCTTCGTAAAAGCTCTTGCAATAGGAGCAGCCATTCCGTAAAGCATTTGAAGCTCAAAATCTTTTTTTGTGAGTCCATTCAGTTCTGCGTAACAACATGCAAAGCTCAGTGACCTAATGTTATGAGAGGCAATAGCAGGGAGTGTATAACGATAATTATCGATAAGTAGTTTTGAAATTCGTTCGAAATTTGCGTCGCTTGATTCTTTTTTTGAATAAAGAGGGGATTCCCAATGATTCTGCTCAGAAATAATTGTTTCAGAATCCCAATAAGCACCTTTTACTAGTCTTATTGCAATCGGAGTGCCACGGTTTTTTGAGTAAGCAATAAGGTCTTCAGTAATCGAATAAGAGTTTTTTGCGTATGCTTGAACTACCATGCCAGGATATGGATAGTCACGAAATTCATCACTCATAAACGTTCGTTTAAACGTTTCATAGACAACGGGATTGTATCCACTATCCTCGGCATCGCAGTATACTTGTGCATTGATCCGAACAGCTTTTCGGACAATTGCTGAAAGTCGTTCGGTGAGTATCGATACGCTTCGGTCAAAATTAAGAACAGAAATTTGAGAATACAATGCAGATAATTTTACTGAGATACAAATTGGGCTTGTTTCACCTGGATGATCTTTAACAATTTGACCAAGAGTATTCCAGTAGCTGATTTTTTGCTCAAGCGAATCGAGTATCTCAAAATAACGATTTTGGTAAATGAGAGCTTCTTTTTCAGAAACTGAATATTCTCCGAGTAGGTCTACGGTAAAAGCCAAATTTTCTTTTCTAAGAGAGTCTAGTTTTTTTATTGCATCTTCAGCCGTAGTACCTGCAATAACATCATCTGCCATTTTCTTGACTGATGCCTGTGTAATTGCAGCCGCTATTTTTGCTCTAAGGGACTTAGGATTCATTCGAAATGCCCAACCAGCAATTAAACTAATTTTTTTTGCTTCAGCAGAAAGATAGAGGTCTATGTGTTCTGCAATTGCCTTTGAGTCACGAAGAGTAGGCAATACATCAACTAATCGAAAGAGATTGACTTTAAATTTGGGATATAAAAAAGCCCATCCCAAAACTTTTGCGCTCCAGAATTCCTTATTAAACGCAGATGGTTTTTCAGATCCAAGTGTATCAAAAATAACACTACCGAATGAAAGGATTTTTTCTTCTAGATCTTTATCCAACGGTGACAAGTGCAGTTCCTTTTTTTACAACAGATTTATCTGTGACATGTATGGACGTTATTGTTCCAACCACAGGGCTTTTAATTTCATGCTCCATTTTCATCGATTCTAGCAGTATCATGGTTTGTCCGGCGAGTACTGTTTCACCTTGGGTAACAAGTATTTTAGCGATGGTTCCAGGAAGGGGGGAATTAATGTGCTGTGCGCCATTTTTATCTGAATCAATAGCTTGATTTTTCAATCGTTGGATTGAGTCATCAAAGACAAATTGTCCAACTTTAGTATATAGGAATCGCTCAGAGCCGATTACTGAAACTGAAAATTGAGAATCATTTTGATATGTTTTTTTATTAACAGTAAATGAACCATCATTATGAAATTGTACTTCAGCAGTATACTTTCTGCCCTGATGTGAAAAGGATATATTTTTTTTAGCAGCTCCGAAAATTCGAAATGCAGGGTAGTGGCTCTTAGAAGTTTCACTCTTCACATATAAAGCAATTAGATCTTCATCGCTTATACAAAATTGATCGATGCTGTCTAGCGTATTGGTTGAGAATGTTCCACTCTGAAAATTTTTATTATCTAAGATTGAAATTAAAAGTTCAGAGTTGATGCATACTCCATCAATCATAAGCTCAGTAAGTGCATTACGAAGATTTTTAATTGCTTCGTCCCTTGAATCCCCACGTGCAATTACTTTTGCAATCATAGAGTCGAATTCATAAGAGATGAAATCACCTTCACAAAAGCCTGAATCAAAACGTGCTGATAAAGGAGCAGTGACTTTTTGTAATAATCCGTTATTTGCAGAAAAATTATCTCTTGGGTTTTCAGCACAAATTCGTGCTTCAATGGTATGACCACAAGGCATTGGAGGAGTAGGGAATATAGATTTTAGTGTTTTACCTGATGCAATTTTTATCTGGGCATCAATCAGATCGATACCGAATAGTTCTTCGGTAACAGGATGCTCTACTTGAATTCTTGCGTTTATCTCGAGAAAATAAATTTTCTCTTTTGCTATCAAAAATTCAACGGTGCCTGCATTTACATATCGAGCATTTTTCGCAAGTGCTGCTGCGTATTGGTGTAGAAGTGTGGTGGTTTGCTCACTTAAAAAAGGTGCGGGAGCTTCTTCTATAACTTTTTGGTGGCTTCGCTGCATCGAACAATCCCGAGACCCAAGAATAAGGACCTCGCCTGTATGATCTGCAAGAATTTGCATTTCAACGTGTCTGGCATCTTTTAAGTATGGTTCGACAAATACTTCAGGAGATGCAAAAAACTTTTGAGCTTCATTACGTGCGCGCTCAATGAAATCTTTTGCTTCAAGCATTGAGTTGATAATTCGCATTCCACGCCCACCTCCGCCAAAAGCGGCTTTAATAATGAGGGGGAATCCGTTTGTCTGAGAAAAAGTCTCTAGTTCCGAAATATTATCAGGTGATACCTGTAACGAGGGGAGTGTTGGTACGTTTGAATCATTTGCAAGTTTTTTTGCAGCACGCTTGTCCCCAGTAAGAGCAAGAATTTCAGCAGATGGACCAATGAAAGTGATCCCTGCTTGTTGCACGGCAGTTGCAAACGTAGGTGACTCAGATAAAAAACCATATCCTGGATGAATGAGATCGGCTTTATACGATTTGGCAATCGCAATAATCTGTTCAATATTTAAATATGTTTCAGAAACTGAATTTCCTTCTAAGTAAACTGCTTCATCAGCATCATACATAAACGAGTTTTTCTCATCAGAGAGCCCATAGATCTGAACTGTTTTAAGGTTGTTCTTTTTAGCACTCTTAATTATTCGGCGAGCAATCTCTGCACGGTTTGCAATCAGTAATTTTTTCATGAGGATTACATTCTAAAAATTCCAAACTGCGCAGGCTCTTTCGGTATATGACAATATGAAAGTGCCAATGCTAATACATCTCTTGTTTGAAGCGGATCGATTATCCCATCATCCCAAAGTCGTGCTGTAGAATAGAATGCATCGCTTTGTTTGAAATATTGGGATTCAATCTCGTTTTGATATGTTTTGAGTTCTTGTTCCGATAGTGGGGATCCTTTTTTGAGTGCTGACTCTTCACGAACATCACGAAGAACTTTTGCTGCTTGTTCTGGTCCCATAACACTGATGAGTGCTGATGCCCACATAAAGAGGAATCGTGGAGAATATGCACGTCCACACATTCCGTAATTTCCAGCGCCAAAAGAGCCACCCAGTACAAATGAAATTTTAGGCACTGTGGCACAGCTTACAGCAGTGACCATTTTTGCTCCAGCTCGAGCTATTCCTTGGTGTTCGTATTCTTTTCCAACCATAAACCCAGAGATATTGTGGAAAAAAACAATTGGAATCCTGCGACGATCACAGAGCTGTACGAAATGAGCAGCTTTCTCTGCGCTTTCAGGAAATAAGATCCCATCATTTGCGATGAGCCCACATAACGCACCTTTTACTCGAGTAAATCCACAGATAATAGTTGTGCCGTATAATTTTTTAAATTCATCAAGCTCGCTATCATCAACAATTCGTTCAATGATATCTCTCATTGGGAAATGTTTTTTCCTCTCTTGAGGGATAAGCTCTAAAATTTCACTCTGATTAAATCTTGGTTTTCGCTCTGCAATTCTATCTAAACTTAAACCAGAACATGCTTGTGCACGGTGACTGACAATTGACCTTGCAATTGCTAAGGCATCATGATCATTTTCGGCTAAGTAATCGCAAACACCACTTGTTTCTGTGTGAACATTGCCACCACCTAATTCTTCAGCAGTTACTATTTCACCTGTTGCTGCTTTCACTAATGGAGGACCACCAAGAAAAATTGTTCCTTGATTTTTTACGATGACAGATTCATCACTCATTGCTGGTATGTACGCTCCACCAGCAGTACACGATCCCATGACCACCGAGATTTGTGGGATACCTTGAGCACTCATTTGTGCTTGGTTATAAAAAATTCTTCCAAAGTGATCTCTATCCGGAAACACTTCATCTTGCATCGGTAAAAATGCACCACCTGAGTCGACGAGATACACACAAGGCAATTTATTTTGTAACGCAATTTCTTGAGCGCGAAGATGTTTTTTGACTGTCATCGGGAAGTAGGTCCCACCCTTGACTGTTGCATCATTAGCAATAATAACGCAGTGAGTTCCATTAATTTGTCCTATGCCAGTAATAATTCCAGCACCTGCACGAACGTTATCATAAAGGGATAACCCTGCGAGTGGACTTAATTCAAGAAATGAACTCCCCGTATCGATGAGCTGTTCGACTCGTTCTCGAGCAAGCAGCTTTCCACGTTTGTGGTGTTGCTCTATGGAAGCATCAAATGGAGGTTCGAAAACTTTAGAAAGTTCAGTGTTGAGGCGAAGAAGGTTTTTTGAAAGATCGGTAATCATGCACTTCGAAAGATACTATTTTACGGTACCTTTCGGATACTCATAAATACTTCCCCAAGCCCAATACCGTATTTAGAAGCGTAGGCGCGGTTAAGGATTATACCGTCAGGCTGAAGGTGCATCCAATCATTGAAATGTAGCAGAACCTTCGATTTATCTATGTCTTGATTGAGGTTATATATCCACTTCATTGTATTACCGTACACTTCGATATTGATATCTCCTTCGACGTCTGGAGTATGTCCTATGTATTCATGTTCATTTTTTTTCTCAATGTTGTAGATTCGGGTTAGCTTATCTCCATTTTTATAGAGAAGATTTTCTGTCAATGTAAGAACTTTGCCGTCCCATGTTCCTACAAGGTCAACGGTAAAGCTTGTTTGTAGGTCTCCGAATCGGTCAAAAAAAACTCCAACGCCACGTGTGGTGCCTAAGAAATATTGTTCAGGAACTAGCTTTAAAGATTCTTGTTCAAAGTCTTGAGGTTTCATCGAACCACAAGAAATAAAAGACGAAAGTATAGCGATAGAGAAGACAATAAGAATGGGTCGAGAAAATAATTTCATAGCGGTTATCATGCTTTCAATGAGGTGAAAGGACAAGATCTTTGCCCCCTTGATATTCGAATGACATATGCCAAAAAATGTCTGATTTTTGTTGTGTAAATGTGATATTAAACAACTATGACGAACATACCTCTTATAACGCTCACCAGTGATTTTGGCGTACAAACCCAGGGTGTTGGGGCAATGGAAGCTGCTGCATTCGAGATTGCTCCACAAGCTCGCTTGATACACTTAATGCATGGTCTTCCAGAATTTAATATTATAGCCGCTGCTCGTACACTTGAAACCCTTCGTACGTTTCCTGTTGGATATCATGTCTGTGTTTGTGATCCTGGGGTTGGCACGAGCAGGATGGCCTTGGCTATACAGGTGGGACGAGGTGATATCTTAATTGGTCCAGACAATGGTGTTTTGATCCCAGCAGCCAGATTACTGGGAGGGATTCAAAAAGTATATTCGATAGAGAATCCTCACTATATGCGTAGGGAAGTGTCATCTATTTTCCATGGTAGAGATATATTTGCTCCTGCCGCAGCACATCTTGCTAATGGCATCTCGATTAACCAACTAGGACCAGAAATTGAGTCATCACAATTGAAAATTGCTGCATATACTGAGGCAGTCATTTGTGAAAATTATATTGATTCAGAAGTTATTCAAATTAATCGATTTGGTTCGCTTCACTTAAATATCCTGCATGAGCAGTGGGATTCTTTTCATTTTAAGAGCAACCAAGTTTTGAGCGTGAAATTCAACGATACAATTTCAAAAAAAATAATCGTTGGCAGGACATTTGGGGATGTTCCACAAAATGACAATATAATCCTTAAAGATGATTATGGACGGATTGAGATCGCTAAAAATATGGGTAGGTTTATAGATGATGTTGATATTGGTATTGGTGGAAAGGTTCAGATAAACGTAAACTAACCATTCCTTATTTTAATGCATTTTATGAAAAATTTATTTCAATCAAAATTAATAGTTTCTTTCTTGCTATTTTTTCTCTTTATCAATCTGTCATTTGCAGAAAATTTCAGAACAAACGATCTGCCACTTCGAGGTGAAGCTACCTATACATACTGGGGCTTTACCGTATATCACGCCAAAGTTTTTGTTCCAGCAGACGTTAAGGATGTTCAAGCAACCCTCGGCAAAACTCCACTGAGACTCGAATTAACCTACAAAAGAGATTTAAAACGAGAAGACTTCATAGAAAGTGGCGGTGCTTTTATGAAAGATAATGAAGAAATACCCTATCAAAAAGTCAGTGTTCAAAATGAACAGATGAATGCTCTTTATCAAAATGTAAAAGAGGGTGACACCTATGCAATCGAATTTGTCCCTGAGATTGGAACAACACTTTACTACAACGGTGAAAAAAAAGGGGTAGTGGCCGGAACTGATTTTGCTGCCAGCTTTCTTGGTATTTGGCTCTCTCAATATAGTTTAAAGCGTAGTTTTACTGATGAGATTTTAGGAATACGTTAAGAAGCTTTCTTAAATGCTCCAATCAGATCCATCTGTTTAGATAGAGTTTGAAAAACACTCGTAACATCACATTGATTCATGCAATGTTGCTCAGCCTGTGAACCGTGAGTAACAAACTCATCCTTAATCCCAAAACGGAGAAGCTCACCTTTAAGTACGAGATGGTTATCGTTAATGCATTCTAAAACGGCCGATCCAAAACCATTCATTAATGAATGGTCTTCTAAGGTAGCAACAATTTTATGACGTGGGATTTCAGAACACAGTAGTTTTTCGTCAAGCGGTTTTGCAAAACGTGCATTGATGACTGTAGGGGTTATACCAAAAGTTTCTTTATATTTTTCAGCTACGCTTAATGCGGTTTGAACCATCGTTCCATAAGCAATCAGTAAAATATCATTACCAGAGGTAAGTAACTCTGCTTTACCAATTGGAAGGCTACAAAACGGTGCATCAAGTGGAACTCCAATACCGTTTCCTCGAGGATATCTTACTGCTATTGGTCCATCATGTTTCACTGCTGTATAGAGCATCTGTCGAAGCTCTGCTTCATCTTTCGGAGCCATGAGCACCATGTGGGGAAGGCTTCGAAGGTAACTTATATCGAAGACTCCTTGATGAGTTTCTCCGTCATTTCCGACAACTCCACCTCTGTCCATTGCAAAGACGACTGGAAGTTTCTGAATGCATACATCATGCACTACTTGGTCATAACCTCTTTGAAGAAAAGTACTATAAATTGCACAGACAGGTTTTTTACCTTCACACGCTAGCCCAGCAGCAAAAGTGACAGCATGTTGTTCACAGATGCCGACATCAAAAAATTTATCAGGATGTTTTTTGGCGTAGCTATCAAGCCCAGTGCCTCCAGGCATTGCAGCTGTTATCGCAACGATATTACTACCTTCATCTAAGCTTGAAATTTCTGAGAGACTGTCAGCAAATACTTTCGTATAAGAAGGAGGAGTTTTAGTTGATGAAGCTTTTGCTAGAAACTTTGCTTCACTTCGATCAAAAGGTGTGACTCCGTGCCAAGTGATTGGATCTACTTCGGCTGGTTCATATCCTTTTCCTTTTGCAGTACGAATATGAACAAGAACTGGACGATCTTGGTTTTTGGCATGCTGTAATGCTGTCGAGAGTTCATCTATATTATGCCCATCGATTGGACCAATATAACGGAAACCAAACGCTTCAAATAATACACCTGTATGCGAGACGAAACTTTGGGCAGCTTCTTCAGCGCGGTCGAGAACTTTATACACGAGATCAGGAACGTACCCAGATTTATGGAGCTGTTTAAACCCTGCACGTGCTTGAGTGTATGCTTGTGAAGTAACAGTCTTGGAAAATAGTCTTGAGAGAGCACCAACGTTTTCAGAAATAGACATCTCGTTATCATTAAGAACGACGATGAATTTTTTTAGGTTAAGATGTCCTGCATGATTTAATGCTTCAAATGCCATCCCTGAAGTTAGTGATCCATCGCCAATCACCGAGATGACAAACGGCACAGATTCTTTTTGTTGATGAGCAACACTCATTCCTACCGCAGCAGATATACTAGTACCAGCATGTCCTGCACCAAATGTATCGTATTCACTTTCGTCTCGTTTTAAGAATCCAGAGATTCCACCTTTTTTTCGAATTGAATGCATTCGATCACGACGACCAGTAATCATTTTATGTATGTACGCTTGGTGTCCTACATCCCAAACAATTTTATCTTTTGGAGTTTCAAAAAGATGATGAAGGATCACGGTAAGTTCTGTAGTTCCTAAGCTCGATGCGAAGTGACCACCGCTTTCAGCAACTGAATCAATAAGCTCTTCTCGAAGCTCTCTGGCTACAAGTTTGAGCTTTGAGTTGTCAAGAAGCCGGAGACCCTGAGGTAGGGATATTGAATCAATGATTTTATCTGACACATTTAGATTGTATCAGTTTTTTGGGGTTCTTATCAAAGAAAGGGAATCTGCCTAAATGATAGGAAAAATCAAGTTAAAATCACCAGAAAAGCAGTAGAAATCTTTATTACGCAGTAGTGTCGACCAAGCCGCCTTTGCCAGGCTCAGCTGATTTTACAGCGGCAATAATTAATTGGCCGGCTACTTCATTCTGTTTATTTGCTTTCTGAGCGACAGCGACTTGTGCTTCCAGAGCAATTTGTGATTGTTTGCTGGCAGATATTGATTCTATGGAAAGTGAATTAAGATCCATGCTTCCTTGCAAATTTTTTAATATAACTTTGATAAAGCATTCTTGCCTATCACATAGACATATCGTCAGAGGTTAAGTGTAACTAAAGTAGTTTTTAATGCTTAGAAATAATGATTTATTTTTGATTTCTAGGGAAAAAAGCATACTGCTTTTCAACCATAGTATGAAATGCATGAAATAATGAGTCGTAGTGCAGTTTATGATCGTCTGAATGTGCTGTTCGCTGTAGTACATGTCCAATTGATTCTAATGTACTTAAGCAAAAATCTTTTGGTTGTTTTCTAATAAGGTATTCCGAGCGAAGTTGTTCTTTAAAAGATATTTTTTTTAGGGTTCGTAAAAAAGGATTTCGATAAACAATTTTTCGAGCTTCTACCCATGTTCCATCTATGGCGATAAGCGTATCGAGTGATGATAACGAGACCTCTGACGCATCAACAGCATCGACGCCGGGATATAAAAGATAAAAATTCTCTTTTGATTGCGTTGAGAATAATGTTTCTTCAGAAAAATTTATCCCTCGAAGTATCTTTGCATTTTTAATTGCATTCACTATCAGCTTGGATGTTGAATGATACTTTTTCTTTTCATGTGGGTGCTGTAATAAAAGAATATTACAATGTGCAGTGAATTGTGGGATGAGTTTACAAACACAAAGATCACTTGGTCTCATGCATTGAAAGCACATACTTCTTGGATTAATGACTCCTTCTATGTTTCGAGCAATTCGCTTTGAAATCATTTATAGTTTTGTTAAATCTTCAATATTTATTAGAATTGTATTAGTGTATTCACTCAGTGCGTTTCTATCAGCAACACCCCAGAGAACTCCGACTGGTTTCATTGATGCATTCACGGCAGCCTGCATGTCGTAAATTGTATCTCCTACGTAGTAGCACTGTTTAGGTTGGAGATGTTGAGGGTGATGATTTTTTTGATTGATTTCACTGAGCGCAAGAAGAAGTGGTTCTGCTTCAGGTTTATGAGTCAACGAGTCATCAACGGTAATAATCGAAGAAAATAATGGTGTGATTTCAGGCATAAGGGCAAGTGCTTTGTTCGTTCCAGCTCGACCCTTTGAAGTGACAATACCTAACTGAAATCCTTTCTTTTTTAGGGTGAAGAGTGTTTCTTGAATTCCTTCAAATGGCTTAACCAATGAATCATGTAGGAGTGTTTGATGGTTACGGTATGTTTCCGTTAAGTTCTCTCCACGACCTGGGGCTAATTGTTCAAGTGCAGGGCGTAGAGGTTTACCAATACAAGATAAAATCCAGGAACGCTCAGGTGTATATCCAAGATGAATTTCAATAGTTTTTGTGTAACAGGAAACAATGAGTTCGATTGAATCAATGAGCGTCCCATCTAAATCAAATAATATAGCTTTCATAGTTTAGAGTTTTTGGCAGAAATAATCGTAATAATTGTATGTGG
This sequence comes from Bdellovibrionota bacterium, assembly GCA_044356295.1. Lineage (GTDB taxonomy): Bacteria > Bdellovibrionota_C > UBA2361 > UBA2361 > JBIKWN01 > JBIKWN01. Next base: position 19,026 of record JBIKWN010000020.1, on the reverse strand, counting down.
GCTTATTTGCATAATATCTAATGTTATAAATATTCCTTGAAGGAATGGAGCAAGTCTTTCGGAAGCTACAAGCTTGGCTGTTCCTCGAAAATGAGGAATGAGAGTTTCATCAAAAGAGATATTTTGTTCAAAACCTGATTCAGGCACTGAAAGCGAAATGTCATTAAAACGAAGTGGAAATGCGATGAGAGAGTTAAAAGCTTTATAAAAACTCTCTTTTGCTGAAAAAATGAAAAGTGGAAAAAGTTCATGTGGAAGTTGATTCGTTTGCTCTGACTGGGCGGCTTGTTGAAGAGTTTGATAGGTTTGTTGTTCTTGTAAGGTTCCAGTTCGATGAAAAACCTTTTGAGCTTTTAAGTAGTCTACTTCAATATCAACACCAAGATTGAGATATTCAGTTTTTAAACCTACTACTGCTACAGCTTGTTCTTCGGTATGACTAATAGAGCCGCAAATTCCTTCAGGCCATACGGGCAGTCCTTCTTCATTTTTACCAACATGAGAGTGTATCGATATTTTCTTTAATGCGCTTGAAGCGGCTATTCTGCCTGCAAGGAAAGACGTATCTGATCGAGATTCGTTTTTTGGTGATGTAAATGAATTGAGCGAAAGGTATATCAAGTAAGCCTATTTAATCATAAATTCGTTAATTGATATAGGTTGTACCCTCATACAGAAAAATTAATTATTATTCATGTATACCGTTTTGTAAGGTATTTTGTTCGGTGTCTTGGTTGTAGTTATATGAAAAATTATTGGCTTGTAAAAAGTGAACCCAGTGAGTGTTCTCTTGATTCAGTTCAAAAAAAAGGGTGGACTCTTTGGGATGGGGTCAGAAATTATCAGGCTAGAAATAACCTCAAGGCGATGCAGCTTGGCGATTTAGTTCTCTATTATCATTCTGTAGAGCAGCCTATTGGCATCGTAGGATTAGTTGAAGTTAAAAAAACCGCTTATCCTGATCCAACTCAATTTGACGTTAAAAGTGAGTACTACGACCCGAAGGCTAGCAAAGATGCCCCTCGGTGGTTTTGCCCAGATCTTGCTTTTGTTGAAAAATTCCCTAAAACAATTACATTAGAACAGCTTAAAAAGTGCAAACCTCTTTCGGGAATGGCTTTGATGCAAAAAGGTAGTAGGTTAAGTGTTCAACAGGTGAAAGAATCAGAATTTCGATATATACTTGAACTTGCCAAGAAATAAGTTTTTAACTGACCAATGCTTTATAAAATTCCGATTAAAACAGAAGAAGAGATCGCCCTTATGAGAGAGTCATGTCAAGTGACTGCTCTTATTCTTGATGCACTGAATGATTTTATTAAGCCTGGTATCTCAACCGAGGATATTAATACGTTTGTACACCGGACAATGCTCGATCATGGCGCTACTCCAGCGACGCTTAATTATAAAGGTTATCCAAAATCGTGTTGTACTTCGCTCAATGAAGTAATCTGTCATGGAATTCCGAGTCAGTATGTTTCTCTCAAAGAAGGAGACATTATTAATGTCGACGTCACGAGTATCAAAAATGGATTTCATGGAGATGCTTCTCGAATGTACTTTGTAGGAGGTCGTGAGGCTTGCTCATCTGAGGCTCAGACGTTGGTCGACGTGACACTTGAGTGTTTGAAAGTCGGAATTGAACAGGTAAAACCGGGTGGCAGAATAGGGGATATCGGAGCTGCGATTCAAGCATACATAGCCTCTACAGGAAAAAATTATGGCATCGTTCGCGAGTATACTGGACATGGGCTTGGTCGTGACTTTCATGAACCACCACAAGTCATTCATGTAGGTAAACGTGGATTAGGTGAACAAATGAAAGTTGGGATGACTTTTACAATTGAGCCAATGATTAATCTCGGTACTCACAAAACTATCCTCTCCAATCTTGATGGTTGGACGGTTCGTACAGCTGACAATAAACTATCTGCACAGTGGGAGCATACTATTTTGGTCACCCCTGACGGGTACGATGTGATGACTAAAAGTCCTGGTGGCAGAATGCCTTTCTAAGGCTCAGGGCTTTAATTTTTACTCAAGCTTTCTGGTGGTCTAATCTCTATACAGAGAAACTAGCTAAGCTGCTTCAGTATTAATTGATGAGTATCTTCAATCGTACCATCAGCAGAAATAGGAATTAAATCGAATTTTTTTGTAAGGTCTTTTAATATCTTTTTTTGCCGTTTTTGGTATTCGATAAAACCTTCATAGAGTCCATCTCGAACAACGCAGTCTTGTCCTGAATCCCAAAAACCTAGAGTGCCTTGTTGTGTGAAAGAACGTTGGATTAGTTTCTCAGGTTCAGCCTTAAGAACAAAAGTTTTTGCTGCTGAAAGTGGATGTGCAAAAAGTTTGTTGAGCCATTTAAGCTCAACACCTCTCACCATACTTTGGGCAATCACTGAAAAAATCCATCTATCAAGAACAACGATGAAGCCTGCTTGAAGAGCTGGGATAATTTTCTTTTCGAGTTGATCAAAAATTTCAGTGGCATGAAATAGGCTCATTGTATGTGGACGAATTGGGTGCACCGTGATTATTGCTTCTAAGTCAGTTCCTATAAATTCAGAATAGCCTAGGCCACCACGGAGTGTTGGATTTCCAGAGCGCTGAAAGCTTTCAATAAGTAGTGTTGTTTGCGTCGAGCATCCAATATTTTCTGGACCTTCTATTGCTATAAGAGTTCCTGATGGCTTCTTTTTTCTTGCTGCAATCATGAGTGAATCTTTTGTTTGAAATCTTTAAGTGGAATTCGTTTTGAGATTTCTTGTCTCAAAATATCTTGTTGTTTTTTTGGCGGTAGGGTTGAGTCTATTTCCAGGAACCCAAACTCTTTAGATATTTTTTGATATTCCTTAAAGAGTAAACCTTGAAATTTTTTAAAGCTTTCTTCAATGTCATCATCAAGGTCGAGGTCCATTCCTGCTTCGTGGTATTTTAGCTCTGGGCGACCCGAAAGTATTCTTTGTAGTGCGACGTCTAAAGGAGTACGGAAATAGAAAGTCACATCTGGTATTTTGGCAAATGAATAAATCGAACGAAGCCATTCAGGTTGACATCCGCGTGCACTGTCTCTGGCATAGGCAGTAAATACATAACGGTCACAAAGCACTATGTATCCAGCGCGAAGGAGGGGAAGTATCTGTCTTTCATAGCGATCTGCAAAATCAGTTGCATGTATTAAGCTAAATGTTACCCCAGTAAGTATTTTTTGTTGCTTGCCTCGTTTTGTGACAGGTTTAATCACTGCTGAAGAATTCCATTCAGTAAAGAAAACTTTTAACCCTTCAAGTTCAAACCATTTTCTTAGAAGTGCAAGTTGCGTAGATTTTCCAGAACCATCTAATCCTTCTACCGCTATTAAAAATCCTGGGTAGGGACGTTGGTTTTTTTTCTTTGTTTTTTTAGCTGGCATATAGTTAAGGTAATTCTGTACTAATTAGATGCCCGAGAGCAATTCCAGGAGCACTCCTTCTCTGAGTCCAACCCCAGGAATTTTGATTTTATTTAATTTTGCTCGAACTAAAATTTCCCTCAAGATGATTGCTGCGGGTAAAATAACGTCTGCTCTATCTGGTCGAAATCCGAATTTCTTCTCTCTTTCTTGAGGGGTGAGGGGCTCGAGGAGGGTGATTATTGTCTCTAGTTCTTCTAGGCGTATTTTATTTGATTTTTTCTTTCCAGGAATGAGTTGAGTTCTTAGTTTGCCTAGTTCTTCTACGTTTCCTCCGGTAGCAAGGAGAGAATCTAATTTTTTCCCTTCGAGATTTTGTTCTACTTTTTGCGCCAAAAGATCTATGACTTTTTTTATTCTGTCTGTAAATCTTGTTTTAGAAATTCGTTGTTCAGAGACTGCTTGCAGTAAGCGAATTGTTCCGACTCGTTCACTGATGGCAAAGAGAAGAGTTCCATGGTCAATAAGGTTGAATTCTGCGCTTCCTCCACCGATATCGAGAATACCGAGGAGCTCTTTTGATACATCATACCGATTGCTTACGGCGAGGCGGACGAGTCTTGCTTCTTCGTCTCCGCTTATAATTTGAATTGTAAGATTAAGCTCTTTTTTGACTGCATCGATTAATGTTTCTGAATTTTGCGCGTCTCGCATCGCACTTGTTGCGACGGCTCTTGTGAGAGTTGTATTGAATTTTTTTCCTTCTTGAATGAAATCATTCAGAGCAACGAGTGTTTTTTGGATAGTCGTATCGTCAATCAAGCGTTCTTTTGAATTAAAAACGGCACGACCGATACTGACTGGGGCTCGAGATTGAAAAAATATTTTTAGGTCGCCATGTTCATCGAGTTTTCCTACAGCACATCTCATAGCATTGGAGCCAATATCTATTGCGAGAGCAGTTTGATTTTCAACCATCGGGATGTTCAGCTAGGTCAGGAATAATTGTTTCAGGATCTATGGCTTCACCGTTTACTCTGATCTCAAAGTGCAGGTGAGGTCCGGATGACAGTCCAGTAGATCCAATTGTAGCTATGATATCTCCTGCATTCACTTTTTGCCCAGGTTTAATTTTTATCTTATCGCAGTGTCCGTAGTGAGTGGTAACTCCGCGGCTGTGTTGGATTACGACAAGGTTGCCGTATCCTGCGTATGGGTCTGCAAAGACGATATGCCCGGATGAGACTGCACGGATAGGGGTATCGAGCTCTGCCGCGAGATCAGTGCCTTTGTGTTGGCTAGAAAATTTCAAAAGCGGATGTTTGCGCAATCCATAAGAGCTAGAAATCCGCGGCGTCATCACCGGATACACAAACGGCACCAACCCCAACTCCCGGGGCTCCGCATAGCAAGGTCTCAAGGACATTACAAAGAACAAAAAGACTAAACGCTTCACCTATCAGTCATCGACAAAATAATGAATCATATTGAGTGTTTAGTTGATTTATAACTATACGTAAGAACTCGAAATTATTCTCTTTATTGAAGAAACTAATCTTGTTGGGATTTCGATTCCTCTTATATGTCACAACCCCTTTCAGTTGAAAATAAAGATTGGATCGTATTCATTACAACCAGAACAGCAGAATCTCGGTTGTGGTTTATTAACAATAAAGCATTGGAAAGAGAGATCCTTGGATGCTTAGCTAGATATCAATCCATTTATGAAGTTGAAATATTTGGATTTATTCTTATGGGAAATCACTATCACCTTATTGCGAGATTCCCAAAAGAGAATCGAGCCTCATTCATGAGAGATTTTAATTCCGCCATAGCACGACTTGTTAGTCGTTACTATTTCGTAAAAGGGCGTCGTGCTGTTTGGGCAAGACGATATGCATATCAAATATTACCTCGTGATGCTGATGTAGAAAATTGGTATCTCTATCTGGTCTTAAATCCTGTTTCTTCTGGAATTGTTGACTGTGTTGCTAAGTATACGGCATTTAATTCTCATCATGATTATATGAATGGTAAAGTAAGAAGCTACTACTGGACAAATTGGTCTTTATACTGCTTGGCAAAAAGGTCTAATAGCTCACTGAAACCTGAAGATTTTCGAGTTCAATACGAATTAAAATTCTCTCGTCTACCAGGGCAGGAAAATATTTTAATCTCTAAAATTAAAGATTATTTTAAAACAAAAATTACTGAAAGAACGCTACAAATTCAGCAAAATCGTCTTAGCATAGGTAAGGGATTTTTAGGAAAAGCTTTAATGATGAAGCAAAGTATTGGAAGCTGCCCTAAATCTTCAAAGCAATCAACTCGCTTTACGAAACGTCCAATCGTCCTCTCTTTATGTTCTCAAGTAAGGATATATTTCTTGAAAATCTATTTTGAAATAAAGAATAGATTTAAAAGAGCATCAAGCTACTTTTTAAGAGGAGTTATGAAATATGATTTCCCCCCAGGTACATATACGCCGCCACGGTATGTAAAAAGAATTACTTAGAATTTTTATTATTAAATTGGAGTGCTTTAAAGGCTTCCACTTCAGCGTCAGTTGGAAATCCACCATTATCGGATTCGTTATTTGTTGATGAAATAGGATTGTTCGTATTTTTGTTTCTCCCAATGTCTAGTACATCAGCTGATACCCATGCTCTTGCTCCGCTTGGTGCGATTACTCTAAACCATTCCCCTTTCTGAGTCTCTATTGCTAAACGCGTTCCTTGTCCAACAGTCATAAGAGGAGAATTAGTTAGCCCTGGACCAGTCCTAAGTTGAGCTTTTTCGGCTATGACTGTTGCGATCTGCATATCTCCATCGACTTTTGCTTGTATTTCTGATGGTTCTCTTACGCGTAAAGCTTGATTATATCCAGATGGATTTTTTGAATTGAAAGATGTCTGAGACTTATTGTTTGGTTGTAGTTTTTGTCGATTATCAATAAGTAAAGCCAAGCGCTCTACTTCCGTTTCAGATAGGGCAAGACGATTTTTTGTTTCATCCAATTCTTTTTTGAGTTTTGCTATTGTGAATTGCGCTTGCTGTAATGGATCTAGGGTAGGTGTAGTCTCAGGAGTATTGGCTGTAGATGGAATTACTGGAGTATTACTTGTGGACGGTTTTTTTATTTTTTTGCCTGAAATTTGTTTGGACGTTTGATTTTGTTCTTGTGAAACATCCTTGAGACTTTGCTTTAGTATTTCCTGCTCTTTTTCAAGGAGCTCTTTTTGTTTTTGTTCTAATTCATTTATACGAGGGTCAGGGGTAGGTAGTTCTTGAGCCAAAATCGGTCTAGGAGTGAGCAAAGCGAATAAAAGAAAGGATGAAGAGAGTAGACGATTGAAATATTTGTTCTTAAAAGTCATTTTTATCAATTCCTATTCTTGGTAGAGAGTAACATCTCTTGTATGAAATGTGGTTGAGACACTCCTTCCATGATAATTTCGACTCCACCAGTGGCTGAAGTAGAGATTTCAATTATGCCAATCTTCAATACTCTCTCAAAGACTGATTGTATGACCTCAACAGACCGAATATCTTCATACCGAATTCTGACAACTTTGCGATGCAAAGATACGATACCGTAATGAGCTTCTAAAATATGTTCAAGTATATGAAATTGAACATCATGTACTCTTACAAATGCTAGACCTAGAAAGAAAGCAGGGACTAGCCAAAAGAGGGGAAGATGAAGATAAACTTGCAACGAGACTTCGTTCCAGATATCTCCTTTAATTACGCTCCATGGTAAAACATGAGACAACTGAACTGAGGCGATTGAAGTAATTAAAAATAGCAAAAGTATAAACCATTCAGAGCGCCAGGATTTACGGATTATCACTGCTTAATACCTAAGGCTTTCTCAATATCATTAAGTCCTTGGGCTTCAGAATCATTCTGATTTTTTGAAGCATCTGGAAGGATTGGTTTTTGAGGCGCCTCTGGAAGGGTGCCAAGTCTTGACGTACCAGTATTTGAAACAGTGCCAGTACGAATTTCGACTGAACCAGTAGCTAGTCTAAACACAGCAAAAAGGACTACAAGGAAGACGATAGTCACGATGTGTGTTGTATTTTGAAAAGGCGCAGCTAAATGTTTTGGATCAATAAGACTCATGCTAGTAATTCAAATAAGATCTTTTATTTTTTATCCTTATAGTACTGCCAACGTCCTTGGCGAATCTCTACAACTTCTTGATGAGCAGGGCGGTAATAGTGTCCTTCAGGGTCTGTACCAGGAGGCACATCAATAACGTCTACCATTGGTTCTTCCCAGATATGTGGGGCAATACCGTCTCGAGCTAATCCGTCATGATCAATTGCGGGCTCTACAACTATTTGAGCAGGACCAGAAGCACAACCACCTAGTAAACAGCCCAACATGCCGAAAATAATAATCTTTTTAATATTTTTTCTCATATAATTTTCTCCTAAAATTGTCTATGAAATGTCCTTGAGACTTTTCATAGCGAGGTTGGTGGCGGAGGCTTCTTCGGGGGCGAAGCCTTGGCTAGCGCTGCGGGCTGCGGCTACTCCGTACGGAGCAATCTTCACAATCTGCTCCAATGCTGCCCAGAAATTTCCTCCACACTGTATTAATACATCATTAAACAGCTGATTGTCGTCACCATTATTTGTACTCGCCCAATAAAAAGCAGGCTCAACCGGTAAACAAAGCGCTCCCTCACCAATATCACTCATCATGAAAAACTGAGATTCAATCCCTTTAATCGTTCTTAACTGCAGAATTACACTTTGCTGCTGCTCGGATAAGTTAAACGCTTCAGCAGTCATATGAAATTTAGCAGGATCCTGACGTAAAAAGATCTTATGAGCACTGTTTTGAACAATTGCTTGCCCGCCAGCACCAACATAGAAATCCTCCCCAGACTGAGAAGCCGCAATCACAATCCCTTTACGCTTACGGTAAAGCCTGAACGCAGTTTCAATCGTCCCTACAGAAGTCTTACCAATCAGGTCATGTGCTTCATCAAAAACTAGGATTTTTCTTGTATCTAATTCTTTCGGATCGTTCATCACGGTATCCGCCCAAAGCATTGCAACTTTCAAAAATACTCGTTGCAGATCCGGATTTCGACTTAATGCTTTTAAATCAAAAACAATAAATCTTTCTTTTAATTTTAAAGCACCAGGTCTATCAAAAAATCGTGCGTATGTTCCATCGCCGTAGTAATCAGCAAGCATCTGCGACATGCGCTGACGTCGAAGAACCATCTCATCGCTTTCAGTAACTTTCTTAGGAGCCCGCATCCCAGACACAACATCACTCAAAATAAACTCACGCCGCATTGGTCCTGAACGATATACACGATGTGCTTCAACTAAACACTCAGTCACAACGTTTTTACCAAGACGATCAACTGCAATATTAGTTTCACTCGCCATATCAGCAATAATATCTGCACACATATCGACAAGATCTTTATAGTCGTCGTGTGTTGGATCAGGAGGAGTTTCTCCAAGTCGGGCTAAAAAGTTCATCGAAGGGGCTTTTGAAGGAGTAGCTTCGTAGATTTTGCCACCAAAAAGTTTGGCAACCTTTTCAAATCCACACGGCTGTCCTGTCATCCCTTTATCAAAAACAAAAGTAATAGGTGGCTTCTCAAGATACCGACCATCAGAGGTAGGAGAAAAATGCCCACGATTCATCGTGATTAAAATGTAACAAAGTAAATAACTTTTACCAGCACCAGAGACACCGCTAATTAAAACGTTTGGAGCCGTATTGGAATCATAAAAATCAAAACCAACAAGTTCTCTATTCCAAAGACTTGGTAAAACAAACAATGGATTTTCACTTCCTCGCCAGTTCCCCCAAAGAGGAAACAATCTTGAAGCACGAGACGAACGTAAAAGATTAGTCCATCCAGCTCCATCAGTTGATGGATCATAACAACCAGGTAGTGAATTAATCATGCAAGCAAGATCTGTGATTTCATGCACCATGCCTCTTGCACCGTAGAGTTGAGGGAATGTAGCCATCGCCTCAGACGTTGCTCGTATCGCTTCATCTTCAGTTTGACAGATAAATGTCTGATGAAGCCCAACACGAACGAGTTGTGTTTCGTTATTATAAAGCTCTTGTCGAGCAGCACGAACTTGTTGAATCTGATTTTGTACTTTCTGGTTAGAGCGACCACGAGCAGTATTTTCGCGGTATCCTAATGTTGAATCTAAATTATCAAGTCGAGCAATTTGTTTCTGAACATCATCTTTTGAATAAGTAATCGTAAGAATATTTTCATAGGGGGTACCTTGAAGTGGCGCAACCATAAGAGGTAAAAGATTCTTAGGTGGCTTTACCATCGACACACTTCGGTACACTTTACCATCTTTAACAATGATTCCATCTTTTGGATGTTTAACGGGTGTTTCAGAGACCTGATTTGAAAGAAGCTCTGCTCTATCAAATAGTGGAACTGGAAGTGATATCTTTCTTCCCCCACGAATCTTAGATTGCTTAACACTTCTACGATTGAGTAAAGGAAAAAGAATATTAATTAATCCCTGTGCATCAAGAGGTTTCGGCTTTAATCCTAGGTCTCTTAATTTAGAAGCTTTACCTTCCACGATCCCTTTGAACTTATTTGCATAGCCAGTATATTCTACTGATTTTTCCTCTTTCGTTTTTTTTCCTGGATCATGAAAGATTGCTTGAATAGATTTTTTTAATTCTTGTAGTAAGTTTCCTCGTTTCCAAGCAGGATCAAAACGAAACATAAAAAGCAGTCTCATGCGACGAGGTCGTCGACTAATATTTGCACTGCGTGATGCTTGATACATCATACGAATCCAACGCTTAGCCATCCAACCAGCAGGACCAGAGAGTGGATAACTGTTGAGTGAGTTTCTTAGGACTCCATCAACATCAAAAGTAGTAATCCATGAACACTGACAGGAAATCTCAGGATCAAGTGAATCAAGAAGTTCTTGCAGTTGTTTTGTTAGATCAAATGCATCTGTATCAGAAGTTGAAGTAAGCCATTTTGGTTCAAGCTCATACATTGACCAAAGCGAAGCATCAGCATGAACAAAAATTCCATGCTCGACATCATATCGTGCAAAAGGAAGAAGGTGATTAAAAAGCTCTTCATCTTGAAATAATCTTTGTCGCGTCGTGCGATTGAGACTTGTCATCTATTTTCCATACAGTTTTGCCGAAGTCTTTTTCGGTGGCAAAACTCTAATCTCATGATTGCCATGATCCACCGAAACGTAGACATCTGCTTCTTTTGAGATCATATCGGCAAGTTCGTCGATTGTCCCAAGTCCATCTATTGAAATATTTTTATCAGCAACAGCAGCTGCCGTATAGGTACGATAATGAGCCAAAGATCCAAGTTCTCGAGCTGCGTTTTCAAGAGAAACATCGTTTACTTCAAGATGAAGCATCGGAGAAACCTTAGGAGCATTTTTAAAAGTGATACTTCGAGAAGGTAACACTTCTGGAGGTCGTGCAATCGTAACGCGGTTATAGACTGGTTGCGGGGCTATTTGGCGAGGAGATGTTAAATACTCAGGACCAGTGTAGCGAGGAGTGCAACCACTCAGGAGCGAAAGAATTGAAATTGTAAAAATGGAAACATGAATAATCTTTTGCACAATCAATTGCTCCAGTAGGTTTTAATTATTTACTCGCATCCATGTCATCTATCGTAGTGTAAGGAACATTGGAACCAGCACCATTACCTGCGCCACTTCCGCCTTTATTTAACTGCGCCTCAAGTTCAAAGGCATCAGAAACTGCCCAACGGTCACTGAGCACTTTTAAGTAATAAAAGTGAGCTGGAATTAAATCACCATGTTTATTAACACGATCAGGAACCCACATAAGTCGTACAACAGCCGGTTGCATAACAGGATCATATGGTCGAGGTGTTTGTGCTGATTTATATTCACTCATTGCTTCAAGAGCTGCACGTGCTTTTTCACCTTTGCCCTCTGATTCATTCAGTGCGCGATCTGATCGCTCACCTAATTGAGCTTCAGGTGTTGGTTCTTCATAAAATGGATTTAAAATATTTGACATAGATGAGCACCCTGTAAGCAGGAAGCTCAATGCAACTATGACAAGTGTAGATTTAAAAGTATGTTTCATAGTAATCCTATCAAAAAATTTTATTCGCTTACTGCATCAGCTCCAGTGTCATCTTCTTCAAGCTGATCAAACAAACCTGAAATAGTAACGTTCTTTGCAAAAACTGCAGTTGCTTCACGACCTGACAAAACTTGAACAACGGGCACCATATTCTGTAAACGCTCGCGAATAATTCCGCTCCATTCGTTTGCTGATTGAGAGAGTCCTTGACCTGCTGCAAACTGTGCAACACTTCCAGTTACAACAGATGCTGTTGCACCCGTTGTAATATCAGTACGAGTAGATTGATTCGCATTTGATATACCTTGACCAATACCTTGTACAAATCCAGCAAATCCAGCACCACCGATTGCTTTACCGATTGGATCGATGAGGACACCGGACATTCCACGAATTCCATCTTCACCAACAATCCATCCATCAGCTTTTAAAACTTTACGACGTCCATCTGGTAATCGAATGTTCACACTCGTCAGTCGAAACAATGCTCTTGAATCAGTGAGTGATCCTTGTGCTGCTGCGATAACTCGAGCTTCACCAATTGGAAGCGCTGAACCATCTGGTCCATACACATCACTTACAAGTTTGAATACCACTGGATAAGGAGTTCCATCAGTGGGAGCGTTCACACCTGCAAGAAGTTTAACGCGCACTGAATCACCAGCTCCAATAAATGCAACTTTTTCAGCAGGAGGTGGAGCAGGAGGTGCAACTTGTTTCACATCCATTCCGAATGATTCGAGTTCTTGATTAGAAAGTGAAACATCTTCAATCCCACTTGACATACCTTCTCCGCCACTCCCACCAGCTACATTGACTGGACGTGGAGGTAGTCCATTAACGTTTGGTTGTGGAAGTCCACCAGCACCACCAGCAGCCATTTGACCTTGAGGTTGATCTGACATCTTTTTAATAATCTGATTAAAGATCTGAGCGGTGCGCTCTTCATAATCTTTCATCGATTTTTTTAGCTCAGCGGATTCGTTCTTTGCACTTTTATTATCTTCACGGAGTGTTTGAAGATCAGTTTGGAAGCGAGTGATGATATCGTCATATGCTTCTTTCTGTGCAAGTGTTGCAGCTTTTTCATTCGCTGTCTTTGCAACTTGTTTTTTGCGAACTGGTGTTGGATCGCTCGAAAGTATCAAGAATAGTATCGCTGCACCAACTGCAATGGCGATAAAAGTGAACTTACGCTCAGTTTTTATTCTTGTGATTAAGTCATTTAACTTCTGTGACATAGTATCACCGTGACCTTGTTACAATATAAATTTTAGCTTTATCTTTTCCTGCAACTTGTTGTTCAACCGTTACGGGTTTTGGGGCAAGCTCCCAGTTATTTGCAGAAATTGCTCTCGTTCCATCAAGTCGAAACGTTGCAGGATTTATTTTTTGAGTTGTATCGAGTTGATTTTCAGCCGTAACAACATATCCCCAAAGATTTGATCCGATAAATATGTTTTCAACAACAGCACGAACGGTTCCATCGTCTAAAACAACTTGACCTTTATAACGATCACTCGCACGGTAACCAGAAACAGATTTTTTGCCGAACTCAGTAGCCAACATCATTTCTCGTACCAGACCCGAAATTGCAGTTGCTGGAGCATACTGAAAATTTTTCTCTCGGTACTGTGGTTCTTCTTCATCAGTTGGAAGTCCACTATCCCGGGAATCGTTGATTTTAATCAAGTCGTCACGTGGAAATTCTGCTGAAGCTCTCTGAACACGCAAAGAAAACGAGCGACCATCTTCTAAGCGAACAATAATCGCTTCACCTTGATCTGGAATTGCTTCTTGAGCAAAAACAATTAAGTCTTCATTTTTTTTATCGAGAGATACAGCAGCGTTTTTTCTTTTAAAACCGCCTGATATCTGACCAGGAAACTGAATTTGTGTTGGCTCACCTGGATTAACTCGTACAACAACTTCTTGATTGTTATAATCAAGATCGCGAGCAAATGCTGGTGCTGCTATAACGAGTGAAATGAGAAAAAATAAAGTTCTTTTCATAGCTATTCCTTAAAAATTTATTTTGCTTCCTCTGCGCTAAAACCTGAAACCGCAATCCCATAGGGATTAATTGGATTTCGAGGAATCATTGAAAGTTGAACGGTATATTTTGTTTTTACTAGTGGAAGTTCTTGACCAGCAACCATTTTTAAACGATCCCCAGTAAATGAAACGAGTACATTTCTACCTTCACGTTTTATCTCGGTCTTCGAAGGATCTGAAAAGAAGAACTGAGTTCTGGACGTTGTTTCAATAGCGCGAAGTTCAAATGAGAGCATCTGCTCTTTAAACTGAGTAAGGTATGGCTCGGTTACCATCATCACTGCTCGTTCATATTGTCTGCGTGCAACATTTTGCTGGTAACTTGCAATAAGGTTCACGAAATCTTGGGTAAAATTTATAAACTCAGTATCAGGAATATCTTGAGCTGCATATGTACCAGGGAGTGGTTTTGCAGGTACTTTTAAAATTATAGAACGAGTTGTCCACATTAAAAGAGCAAAAATAATAGAAAGTGCGGTCGCAGGAATTTGTAACAGCGCAATCGCCCTCCACAAGAGAGCTTGTTGACGATACGACTCCCAAAGTTTGATGGTATCACTTTCATTCTTAACAGAAGTGACGCTACCTTGATCGAGTAATGTTTGAAGTTTTTTATTGCTCATTTTTGATCCTCATCCGTGAGAAGTATTTCATCGAGTTCAAGTTCTTGATAACGAGTAGTGTTTTTTAGTTGAACAACTCTTCCACCGCTCCAATATGGTTGTAGAGAAGATGGAGTAGGGATGCCTGGAGGAGCAAAGCCTAAATACACCATGAAAAAATTTCTGACTCCACGCTCTTCATCTGGGAATTTTCTTCGAAGCCCTGCAGTAAATATTGCAGTTCCAAGTCCAGCGATAAGAACAAACGGCATAATGCCAGGTGACTTTGCACCTGTGATTCCCATGATAAGGATCATCACCATAAAACCGGTGATCCATTCATTGAGTTTCACACCCAAGAATGCCCAAGGTTCATTTAACATTGCTAATTCTTCGCCGTTATCCATAGCTGCACACGTATTATCGGTCTATAGCCTTACTTTGATTCAATTTTTTTTACGAAGAGCACCTGCATCTCCTGTTTTTGCTGTAGAGTCGTCAAACCGGACGCCTCCACGGCTTTTTCGAGGTTGTGGGTCAAGGATTCGCTCAAGGTCTTCTGCTCTATCGAGTATGCTATTTCTCCATAAATTAACATCTACTAGGGCATTTGGATCAACTAGCTCAAGTCCCTTATCAAACTCACGAAGGGCAGAGATTAGGAGGGCTCTCGCTCGCGCGTAGTGACCGGTGGCAATTGCTAGTTTTTCGCCTTTTGCAGAGATGATTTCGGTGGCGTTTGAAGTACTTGGAGCTGTTGGTCTAGCTGAAGAAGTAGGTAGTTTAGCCTTAATATCAGAGGATTTCTGGGCTAATTCCTTCGTAGTATCTGATTGAGACGCTTCATTTTTTTGTACCGGCACCTCTTCAACAGCCGCCAACGGAGGAGCATCAGCGAGGGCAAGGTTAGATATTATTAGAATTGATGTTAAAAGATAAAATACTGTTCTCATTAAATTTTTTCCTTATGCACAGTTTCTTTCGAACTAAAATCCAAATCGGTAAAGGATTATTTCCTAACTAGTATAGGTACTTGAGGGTAATTCGCTTCAGAAAATAGTAAAAATTCGTAAAAAAATCATCAGTTGCATAGATAAATATCTGAAATTACACTTAAAAATTATACCATGAAAGGTCTCTGAGACTTTTTAAGCAAAATTTTAAACGTTGTTCTTGTTAGATGAGTATTGAAGCGATCAAGAAAAAACAGGTGCAGGAGGTCCGGCAACTTCGTCCTATTAACCGTGCTCGTATTATTCAGTACGTTGTAGTGAGTGCTCTCTTTGTTACCTTTGTAAGCTACCTTCCAGATGCAAATCGTCAGTCACGTAGTGCAGAAATCGTAGCTGAACGGGTAGCGACGAAGGAGGGGATCGCGTTAACAGTGCAAACCTCTAGCGAGTGGCTTGTTTCGCATGGGTATCAATTTGAAGTTTCACTTTTTGAATTCATTGGTGTTTCGCTTTTATCAAGAATTGAACAGCTCGATGCTGATTCTTTTATCTTTACCCCGTACGCATACGTTATTGGCGGGTTGGTTCGAGTATCGTTTTTTCTTATAGCTTCATTTCGATTTCTATTGATCTGTATTCTCTGGGGAATTTTTTCTTCAACAAAAACATTTCGTCCGTATATTGGAAGAGACCTCCTCGGAGAAACAGGTATCGGCAAACTTTTTTATTCAGGTATTCGTGCAAGTCTTGATGAGGTTACCGATGAAGGAGAGCCAGCACAGCTTGTAACTAATCTTGCAACATTAAAGCGTGTTAGTATTGAAACAGCTCGGAGCTCAAAACTCACATCACTCCTTTCCTCACATCAAGCACTCAACGATACGACATTAGAATTGGTGCAACATATTTTAGCGTATCCAAATCATCCATTCTTCGCGCCTGCCGGAGATGAAGAGTTTTCTGCCAGTGATATAAGTCTCATCGACGGAACCTATCAATTGTTGTCATCACATTTTGTGCAAAATACTTTTTCGTCTGTCTTGATGCCCTTTCAAGAAGGTGCTTCTCAGATCCACCCCTGTGAATTTGCTGCTCTGATGCTCTCAATACAAGCTGGCAAAGCAATGGGATATCTAAAAGAGGGTAATCATTGGGTGCGTCGTTCCAGTTTTATAAATCTAAATGCACGAAGCGTTCTTCACTCGATCCCATCATATAAAGATGATTTTACTTCCTTAGAGCGTCAATCAATTCGTCAATCACTCGTTTATGCAAGGCGTTATAGTAGCTTTGGTCCTGTTCGTTTACCGCAAGAGATGGATCACAAAACAAGAGCGCTTAGACAAGTTGCTGAAGTACTTTTAGCTGCTCCACAAAATGTGCAAACGGTAGCTGCAGAAGTTGAGCTTTATGGAAGAAGTTTTAAAGCATATCAACTTTTTGAAAATAAATTTTTTAAACGAATAGAGAGTTACGATCAAGATCTCCTTCAATCAATTATTGCAACTGAATCCGGTCTTATTTGTGTTCATGTAAAATCTATCGTCGATATTTGTTCTGAAGTAATTTCACAGGAAGAATTAGATAGACTCTCTGATCTCATAAGTTTAGTAAGTCAAACTCAAAAAGTAATTGATCTAAAAGATGAAATGAAAGACGGAGAAGCGACGAAAGGATCGCTTCCAACATTTCAACGAATTTTCTTGCCGATTCCGTTTGTGCGAATAAAACAGATAGCAGATGACTTTTTAGTTTCCCAAGAAATTATTCAACGATGGAGTATTTCCAGAAATATTTTTAATAGTTTTGGATGGATCACAAGACAAGTAGGAACAACGATCGTACCTGAAGAATCGTGCGGCTATATAGTATTTCGAGGAGCTGAGTGGTCTAAAGAAGCCAATAGCCTTGGATTACTTGGTAAAACTGGAATGATCCCCTTTCGCTCAACAGCATTTGAATTACGACTTGGAAAAAATTGGCGAAGTAGATTTGCAGTAGCAGAAAGTGCTTCGATTGCTGAAGACAAAGCTTACTTTGAAAAATTACTGACTGGATACGATCCACTTCATAGTGAAGACGAAGAGGAGGATAGTCGTGGCACGTAAGTATACCCGGGATGATTTCAATCAAGAGCATGCAGATGAACTCAAACGAACCATTAAGTATTCAGCGCTTGCTTCGTTTGTTGCGCTTGTTCTTGCTGCCTCGCCGTTAGGTAGTTATTTCGGACCATCAGGGTTATTCGCACTGAGTATCATTCCAGGGTTACTCATGGGACAGCTCGGTAAGAAACTTACTCGTGATTATCTTCTTGAAAGTGAGCGTGATAGAGAAGCGAAACGTCGCGGTGGAAAAAGAGTTCTTGGAATGCCGCCAGAACGAGATGCATTTGCAGAAGCAATTGAAGATGCCCGAGCACGTGGAAAACCAGTTCTTGATAAATATCTTGTAGGTTTTGAACTGGATTCAGGAAAACCACTTTGGATTAGTGATGAAGATATTTGTACACATGCTGCGGTATTTGCAAAAACAGGAGTAGGAAAAACTCTTTGGGTTGAATCACTCATGTATCAACAGATGGCTCGTGGACGAGCGAGTGGTTGTACTTTTATTGATGCAAAAAGAGATTCGGGAACACTTGCACATATTATCATGATGGCGATTGTGACGGGACGCATTGAAGATCTGATTGTGATCGATCCGTTTGATCCAGTGCATGCATATAATTTTGTAATGACAAACCAGCGTGCTGATGTAAAAGCTAGAAAAGTTTTAAGAGCTGGACTTCCTCCAACATCTGATCAAAGTACAACAAAACACTATGACCGATTAGCAGCAGATTCAATTTATAGAATGGTTCGAGCTCTCGAGAGTATGGGACTGGCATGGTCAATTAAAGACATAGCCGTTGCATTGTCTGCATTTAATATTGCCTATCCACAATTAAGGCAGATGCTTCACCGCGTAGGGGCACGTCAAGCAATGGTTGAGCTTGGACACTTAGCATCAAGTTACAGAAATCCAAAAGGTACACTCGATACTGCACGAATAACTGACAACCTTCGAGGGATAGCCTCAGAGCTTCATGCGATCGCAGGATCTGAAATGGGGGGGATTTTTTGCACCAAATATACTGACTTAGTTCTGACTGATGCTATTTTACGCGGTAAAATTATCTACTTTATGTTACCTCGGTTAGAAGAAGCCGAGAGTGCCGCGCGGATGGTAAAACTATTCCGTGAAGATCTAGAAGTCAGTATCGGAGAGATTACATCTTCGAGAGTCCATAACTTAGAAGATCCACATTTAGTTGTTATCGATGAGGGATCGTCGACCTTTGGACCAACCTGGGCGAATCTTTTTGAGCTCGCTCGAAAAGGTAGATTTGCACTGATCTTTGGTGCTCAGTCGGCTGGTGGTCTTACGGATCAAGCGCTTGGACTCAGTGAAGCATTTTATGAACGAGTCATGGCGAATGTGAATTTAAAAGTCATGATGCGAATCGGTGATAACCGAACTGCAATGGAGATGGCTGAGTGGTTTGGAAAAATTAACACCTATAAAAAATCAATGGGTGCTGGAATAACAACGAGTACACAATCACATGTTTTTCGTGGACCAGTTGATATGGCGGCACGTCAAATGGGTGGCGAGTCGAATATGATCTCGCTTTCAGAAGATGAAGAAGATCTTGTCAGTGCTGAGGAATTAAAACATGAGATGTCAGCAGAGAAGGGACTTGCATGGTTTGATCTTGGCGACGGAAGAATTGTGAAGGGAAGAAGTTTTTGGTTTAACGCAGATATTCCTGATACATGGGAAGGAAGAGAGTTTCTGATTAAACCCGAACGTTTTGAAAACGATGAAGTAGGTCTTGCTGATTGGG
>JBIKWN010000112.1:0-3178 GCA_044356295.1 Bdellovibrionota bacterium | reverse complement strand
ACGGGCGCTACTCCCGCCACGTATTTATTTACTTCCTTCGCTTACTCCGCGACCTTCGCGTTACTAAACTTAATTGTAAAAAAATATCCACTCTTTGTTCAGAGGTAACTTTTCAACCACTTAAAGACTATAAGTAGTCATTATACCGGACGTTTATGGAAATACCTTTGGAGAACAAAATAAGGTTATTCTTCAGTACCCACTACCGGCGATCCACCAAACACCAGCTGGGTATACTGCACTGCACCCCAATAAGAAAAAAACAAAGAGATCAGCATACAATTTAAACCAACAGCACGTGCAGGTAATTGCAAAATTCCTAGATCGAGCGAAAAATCATTAAGCAGCAATGCTCCAATTGCAAACATCTGAAGGAAGCTTTTCACTTTCCCAGAAGTTCCAGCAGCAACAACAAGCCCGGCGGCCGCGGCAACACCTCGTAAACCTGTAACCCAAATTTCACGAACAATCACAAGAACAACCATCCACGCTGGGATCCAAGAATCCCCGTAGATAGGGTCTCTAATTGCAACAAGCATCACCAATGTAGAGATAACTAATATCTTATCAGCAATTGGATCCATTAATTTTCCAAAATCTGAAACATTGCCAAATGCACGAGCTATTAACCCATCAAAATAATCTGTAATTGCAGCAAATACGAAAAGATAAAATGCAGCCCGTAACATTGCATCAGAAGGATCGCGAAGTAATAAAATAAGAATAGGTATCATCATCACTCGAAAAAGAGTGATCATATTTGGAAGCGAGAGTGTAATTTTAACCATCAGAGCTGTATCTATCGCGAAGTCTCGCGACGATTTTTACATACTTTTGCGTTTCTTCAAATGGGGGGACGCCTTTATATTTGTCTACCCAGTCCATTCCAGCATTATAAGCAGCTAGTGCACGAACCGTATCGCCGTTGTAGCGCTTTAAGAGAAGTTTTAAGTACTTAGTACCACCTGCAATGTTATCTGTAGGTGAATGAATATCTGCGACCCCCATATCCTTGGCAGTGGATGGTAAAAGCTGCATAAGCCCCCTTGCTCCTTTTGGAGATATTGCTTTTGGATTGAATCCCGATTCAGCGTGAATAACAGCTTTTATCAGTGAGTATTCAATACCTGACTTTAATGATGCATCCTTAATGTATGCATCAAATGTATGCTTATTCTGTTTATATAAACTAAGCCCACCATACATCGGTTTTGGGTTATACCAAGAGAATGTTGATTTTCTTGCAGTAAATACTTTTGCAGATGTTCCTGATGGTGGCGGTTGAGTTGAAAATTTCTTTGACCCATCTGCTTGTTGATAGACATAGATCGGACGTGCTGATGCCTTAGTCACCACACATAACAAAAAAACAATGCATAATAAAAATTTTTGGATCACATTAGCTTTGAACAAGCTTAAGTCCGGCACTGCCGAAAAAAGACATCGTACCATTATCCCATTGAACACCAATAATGACCGGACGGTCTTTTTCACGTGAATCACCTGATTGAACAGTTTCTTCTCTAATCTCTTTAACAGTACCCAGGCTGCCTGGAACGTGTACTCTAATAACCCTATCACCTGCTTTAAATGTATGTGCCATCTGGCTTCTCCGAATTAAATCTTTAGTATCTAGGATGCTCAAAATACCCCTATCGGTACAATTTTATTACAATTTTCCCTAGTTTAGAAAGACAAGACCTGCATTTTCTGGGGTGCGCAATTTGCCCAAACAGCATCACAATAGAAAGGAGCCAGCCTGGAATGAGTAAAGAAAAGAATACCAGCCAAATTATCTGTACCTTCTGCGGTAAAATGCAGGACGAGGTAAAAAAGCTAGTCGCAGGACCTGGCGTCTATATCTGTGACGAATGTGTCGATCTTTGCAATGACATTCTGACTGAAGAGCTTGATGACAAATCGCATAGTGCTCTCAAACTAAATATCCCTACTCCAAAAGATATTAAAAAAACGCTTGATGAATATATCATTGGACAAGAGCGTGCAAAAAAAGTTTTAGCTGTTGCAGTACATAATCATTATAAAAGATTAAAGAGTAACTCATCCGCTAAGAAGAATGATGTTGAGATTCAAAAATCTAATATCTTACTTGTTGGCCCGACAGGTTCTGGAAAAACTCTTCTCGCGCAAACGCTTGCAAGAATTCTTGATGTTCCATTCACAATTGCTGATGCAACAAGTCTTACAGAGGCAGGATATGTTGGTGAAGATGTTGAAAGCATTATTGTAAATCTTCTTCAATCTGCTGAATATGATGTAGAGCGCGCTCAACGTGGAATAGTTTACATTGATGAAATAGACAAGATTGCTCGTAAATCTGATTCACCATCTGTTACTCGTGATGTTTCTGGTGAAGGAGTTCAACAAGCACTTTTAAAAATGCTTGAAGGGACTAAAGCAAATGTTCCCCCAAAAGGAGGACGTAAACATCCTCAACAAGATTTCATTCAGGTTGATACTTCAAATATCCTCTTTATTTTAGGAGGAGCCTTTGATGGACTTGAAAGAATCATTCATCAACGATCTGGGAAAAAAGCTTTAGGTTTTGGTTCTAACAGCACAGCTGCACTGCCACCTTCTGAAGTAACTTTTTCTAATCTAGAACCAGAAGATCTTAATAAATTTGGCTTAATTCCTGAGTTTATCGGTCGTATGCCAGTGTTGGCTGCGCTAGATAAACTTGATAAAGAAGCATTAGTCTCAATTTTAACAAAACCTAAAAATGCGATTGTAAAACAATACAAAAAACTTCTTGAACTAGAAGGTGTTGAATTAGTCTTTACTGATGATGCTCTTGTAACTATTGCAGAAGAAGCGTTAAAGCGTAAAACAGGTGCACGAGGGCTACGTTCAATTATTGAACATGCAATGCTTGATGTGATGTTTGATGCTCCTAGTGATAGTCATATTAAAGAAGTTATTATTACCCCTGAAGTAATTAAAGATGGGGAAAAACCGATGGTTGTGTATCACAAAGAAGCTGCTGCTGGGTAACTCCTGCTCTCTTAATTCCAAGTAGATTTTTTAATGTAACGCGAAGCGACTGTATAAGAAGTCAAGCATGTGTTTCTAACAAATCTGCATTTCTGAGATTTTTGTTAGAATAAAAGTCACGAAGAGTCGCATTAAGAGTAACAATCAACCTACGCATAGCAGC